>CAJJRZ010000004.1:0-137644 GCA_905194345.1 Coriobacteriaceae bacterium | reverse complement strand
TCGGCCTCGTTGACCGCCCCGGGGTGCACCTTGAACCTCTTCCTGCCGTATGCGCCGGCCAGGCCGTTCTCCCTCATGATGCGGCAGACGCGGCGCCGGCTGACGGTAACGCCCGACCTCCCGGGCGACGCCTTGATCTTGCGCGATCCGTTCCGGCCCTTGCTGGCGGCGTGCGCCGCCGCGGCCGCCGTCGCCCCCGACATTAAGGTCCTCAAGGGCCGCGTCGTCTCCGGCGACCAGTTCGTCTCGCCCGCGGAACAGAAGGAGCGAATCCTCGCGACCTTCGGCGACCTGTGCTGCGAGATGGAGGGCTGCACCATCGCGCAGGCCGCCTATCTCAACGGCGTGCCCCTCGTCGTCGTGCGCGGCATCAGCGACAAGCCCTGCGCCGAGGGCCGGGTCGTCGACTACAACACCTTCGAGAAGAAGGCCGCCTGCGACTGCGCCCGCATCGCCGCGCGCATGGTTAAGCTTTAGGCCCTGCGCGCCGGGGCCCTTCTTTATGTTGGGACCCCGGCGCGCCGGGGCCCTTTCCAAAGCGAAGTGTCGAGCCGAAGTGTTGAGCGTCGGCCCTGAATGTTCAATGGCCGTTGTTTTCTGCCCCTCAAGTGGTGGACTTTTCCTCGGAGCTGTTGATTCCCCCACGCGCCCCCTTCCGTTCTCTGTTCTCCCCTTATACTCCTTGTACGAGGAGGTAAGAAGTCATGGACAAGACCACACAGGACAGCTTGGCAAAGAAACCCGTCGACATGAGGGACAGGATTCTCGAGCATCTCGAGGCCCTCACCTCTGCCGTCTCGCTCGACGACCTTGCCCGTCTGTCCACCTCCGACATCGCCGAGACGCTCATCATCTCCAGGAGCCTGGCGAGCCAGTACCTCAACGACCTTGTTCGCGCCGGTCTTGTGGTTAAGGTGGCGGGCAGGCCTGTCCGTTATTTTCATCGCCGCGCGTTCCAGAAGCGTTTTCAGGTAAAGCTCTCTGCAAGCGAGTACGCCTCGCTCGCCGACCTCATCCAAGCGACGGGAATCGCCGATCACCGCGACTTCGCGCGTGCCGTGGGCTTCGACATGAGCCTCAGCTCCGTTGTCGAGCAGTGCAAGGCTGCGGTTCAGTACCCTCCGTTTGGCCTGCCCATCCTCTTGAGCGGCGGCGTGGGTGTCGGTAAGTCTTTCCTTTCTCGCCTTGTGTACGAGTACGGCAAGAACCAGGGCTTGCTGTCCCGCGACTCCTCCTATGTGCGCATCGACTGCGCCGGGGTCCCGGACGCCGCCTCGTTCAACGGGCTTCTTGACGAGTCGATCGCGAAAGCGCGCGGGGGTGTGGTCTTTGTCAACGGCATCGAGGCACTCTCTCCCTCTGCGATGGAGCACTGCCTTGCGACGGCCCTCGGGCTCGATGCCTCCCAGGATGCGCCGCGCGCTCGCCTCGTTCTTTCGACGACGCTTTCCGCCGATGACCTGAAGGTTTCCTCGGCCTACAGCAAAATGCCCATCTGTGCCCGCGTCCCCTCACTCAAGGAGCGGACCCCCGAGGAGCGCGAGGATCTCATCTTGAGCTTCCTGCGCAGCGAGGGGTGCCGAATCGGTTCTGATGTGAAGATCAGCCGCGGCGCATACCGTTGCCTCGTGAACGCGGACTTTTCCGATAACATCGCCGGCTTGCGCGCCTGCGTGACGAACTGCTGCGCCAAAGCGTTCCTCAATCGCGAGGGCGACTACGTCGTCGTTCGCCCGTATCTTCTTCCCAGCGGGCTCCTCTCCTCCGCGCAGATCGATCAACAGCCCGACGATGGCGTTCTGATCGACGCGTCTCTGGATGCCGCCGAGAGCACAGGGCCGGTCGAGCAGGCGCTCGATGCCCTGTGCTCCCTCGATGAGCGATTCTGCGCCGGGGAGCTCTCTGTCTCCGAGCTTGTCTCGCAAGCTGTCTCCGCTGTGCGCGGCGTTGAGGATCACTTGATTTTCGACCACGGCGTCGCCTCCTCGAGGTCGCGCGCCTTCGAGCGCGTCGTGGGCGCGGTCCTTGCCGACGCAGGCTCTTCTTATGGCATCGAGCTTTCGAGGAAGGTCGCTTTTCTACTGGCCCAGGAGATTTGCCTGCAGTTGTGGCCGGGTATCGGCCTGGCTAAGCGAAAGTCTGCCTGTGCGGAGCAAATCTCCCATCTCCTCGGTGCCGTGACCTCCGAATTGCCGTTTGCCTCGAGTGTCTCCGATCAGGTCGCCGCAGACGTGGAAGGGGCGCTGGGAATCTCGCTCGATCACTTCACGAAGACGCTTCTGACGCTGTGCGTCGCATCGGAGTCTCGCGATGCGAAGGCCCTTCGGACGCTCTGCGTCATCTTGTCCCACGGCTACTCAACGGCGACGAGCATCGCCGACGCGGCGAACCGTATGCTCGGCATGCATGTGTACGAGGCTGTCGACATGCCCTACGACCAGCAGCTGAAGGACATCGTCGGTCCGCTCCAGCGCCTCGTCGACCGCCATTCCTACTGCACCGGGGTCGTGTTCCTCGTCGACATGGGCTCCTTGGAGGAGGCCTATAAGGCCCTCGAGAACGTTACCGACTCCACTATCGGCGTGGTGAACAACGTCTCTACCGGTCTTGCGCTCGAGATCGGGGTCGGGCTGCTCGGCGGCAAGTCCATCGCCGAGGTTCTTGGCGATGCGACCGCCGCGTGCGTGACGCACTGCAAGATGATCGAGCGCGTCAACCGTGAGGACGCCATCGTCTTCTGCTCCGAGTCCGGGGTCGACGCCGCGGAGAGGATACGCCAGCTCGTCTCGCAGAGCCTCCCGCGCACCATAGGCGCGCGCCTGCTCACGAGGCCCTTCAAGCAGCTCGTCGCGAACGGGTCGAACGACGCCGTTTTCTCCGAGCACCGCGTCTGTGCCGTCATCGGCACGGGAGACCCCGGGGTCGCCTCCGTCCCCTTCGTCGCCCTCGAGGACATCATGTCGACGGCGTCCGCCTCTAAGGTTGATGCCGTGTTCGGCAGGTGGCTTGACGCTTCCGAGCTCTCTTCTTTCCACGAGAAGCTGCTCTCGAACATGACGCTGCAGAACGTCATCCGCTCCATCACCATCCTCGACCCGGAGCGGCTATTCCATGAGATCGAGAGCGCCGTGCACGAGCTTCAGCGCAGGACAGGCGAGAAGATCGGCAGTAACGCCATCATTGGGCTCTACGTTCACCTCTGCTGTCTCGTCGAGCGCCTTGTTACCAGAAACCCCATTGAGACCTACGTTGGCCAGGACCGCTTCGAGGAGGAACGCGCCGATTTCATCGAGTCCTTCAGGCAGAGCTTCTCGAGCATCTCGACGCGCTATCGCGTAGAGGTTCCCGTAAGCGAGATCGCATATGTCTTCGACTACATAAGCGTGAGCGCCGCCCCGGCGCGAGAAGAGCGCCTCGGCTCCTCGGACCTCCTGCTCGACGAGTGACCTTCCCCGCGCCGCCGCAAGCTGACCGCGCGTCCTCAATAATCCGATAACCCCTTGCCCGGCGCGAATCCGGATAGCGCCGAGGCAGTACCGAACGTAAAACTTCATTTGATAGGAGCAAACATGAGTGTTGTTATGGCACGAATCGACAATCGCCTGCTTCACGGCATCATCGTGACGCAGTGGGCCCCGGTGTCGGGCGCGACCCGAGTCATGGTCATCGACGACAAGGTCGCCGGCGACGAGGTCCTGAAGTCCACCATGAGGATGGCGCGCCCCGCGGGCATGGCCGTTTCGATCATCTCCGAGCAGACCGCGCTCAAGAACTTCGCCGCGGGCAAGTACGACCGCGAGAAGGTCTTCGTCATCGCCAAGGAGCCCGAGACGATGCTTCGTCTGGTCGAGTCGGGCGTCGAGCTCCCGTCGCTGGTCGTCGGCGGCTCGCTCGTCAAGGAGGACGGCATCCAGCTCACCCAGCGCGCCTACGCCTCCGCCGAGAACGTCCAGAGCTACAAGGCGCTCATCGCCCGTGGCGTCAAGGTGAAGGCCCAGTTCGTGCCCGCCGACAAGCCCGTCTCCGTCGCAGACCTCATCTAAGGGGGAAATATGGTCAACTTCACTATCCTGCAGGTCGTCCTTTTGACCCTGCTGGCCTTCATCAAGCACGTGGACTACTACGGCATCCCGATGATCTTCGTCAATTACGCCGTTTTCTGGGGCCTCATCACCGGAGTCGTCATGGGCGACTGGAAGACCGGCCTTGTCATCGGCGGCACCATTCAGCTCATGCAGCTCGGCGTCGCGGGCTTCGGCGGCTCCTCCATTCCCGACTACGGCACGATGGCCATCATCGCCACCGCCTACGGCGTGACCCTGGGCTCCGACACGGGCCTCGCCATCGGCCTGCCGGTCGGCATGCTCGGCATCCAGCTCGACGTCGTCGCCAAGATCCTCAACGGCTTTGTCGTCGAGAAGTCCCAGAAGTTCTGCAACGAGGGTAAGTTCAATCAGATGAACGCCATCCTGTGGGTCTGCCCCGCGCTCTTCGGCCTGTGCGCCGCCCTGCCCGTCTTTGTCTCCGTGACGCTCGGCCAGCCCGCCGTCAACTGGCTCCTCGAGGTCATGCCCCAGTGGTTCCTCTCCGGCCTCACCCTCGCCGGCAAGATGCTCCCGGCCGTCGGTATCGCCATGCTGCTCCGCTACATGCCAACCGCCAAGTACTTCCAGTACCTGCTCGCCGGCTTCTTCCTCTCGGCCTTCCTGAACGTGCCCATCATCGGCGCCGCCATCGTCGGCGTTGCCCTCGCGATTGCGTTCTACCAGCGTGCCGAGAGGGACACCGAGCTCGCCGCCCACGCTTCCGCAGACGCCTTCATCGGAGAGGATGAGTAACCATGGAAAACGAGAACATCACCGCCGTCGCCGAGGGCAAGCCCTCCGGCTACAAGGTCACCAAGAAGGACCTGCGCAACGCGAACTGGCGCTGGCTCATGAGCGTGTGCACCTTCAACTACCAGACCCAGCAGGGCGCCTCAGTCGCCTACGCCCTCTCGCCGGTCCTGAGGAAGATCTACACGAACGACGAGGACTATAAGCAAGCGCTCAACAACCACTTCCGCTACTACAACACCCAGCCTTGGCTCGCCGCCATCATCCTTGGCGCCTGTGTGGCCATGGAGGAGCGCGACGGCCTAGCGGCGGCGGACGCCGTCCAAGACCTGAAGATCGGCACCATGGGACCGCTCGCCGGCGTCGGCGACTCCCTGCTCATGACCATGATCCCGACCATCATGGGCTCCATCGCCGCCTACATGGCCATCGAGGGCAACCCCGTGGGAGCCGGCATCTGGTTCGCGCTCATCCTGGCCATCTTCTGGGTCCGCATGCACGCCCTCGAGTTCGGCTACAAGCAGGGCGTGAAGCTCGTCACCGACTTCAGCGAGAAGCTTCCCAACCTCACTGCCGCTGCCTCCGTGCTCGGCCTCACCGTGGTCGGCTGCCTCATCGCCTCGGTCATCGGCGTCACCTGCCCGATTAGCTTCAGCTTCGGCGACGTCGCGATGGAGATTCAGCCGCTGCTCGACAAGATCCTGCCTGCCATGATCCCCGCTGCCATCACGGGAAGCGCGTATTACCTTCTTACCAAGAAGAACGCGAGCATGACGGTCCTCATCCTCGTGGTGATCGTCCTCGCGATGGTCGCCTCCGCCGCCGGCATCCTCGCCTAGCTTCGACCCAAGAGATTGGTGAATCAATGAGAAAGATAGTTGTGGCGAGCCATTCCCTTCTCGCCCAGGGCTTCAAGGACACCCTCGAGTTCCTTACGGGTAAGGGCGACGCCGTCAACGCCGTGTGCGCCTACGTGAACGACAACGGCGAGGGGCTCGACGCGGCGATCGAGGCGGCTCTTTCGGGCACTGACGAGGTCGTCGTCCTTACCGACGCGTTCGGCGGCAGCGTGAACCAGCGCTTCTCCCGCTTCGCCTCCGACCGGATCCACGTGATCGCGGGTGTCAACCTCCCGCTCGCCATGACGGTCGCGCTCGCGCGCCCCGACGAGAAACTCGACTTCGACGCCCTCGTCAACGAGGCGCGCCAGCAGATCATCTACGTGAACGGTGCCAGTTCCGCCGAGTGCGACGACGACGAATAGAGGAGGTCGACGATGAGAGAGTTCCTTAAGGACGTGTGGATGCACGGCGGTGAGGAAAGCCGCGCCATCACCCCCGAGAACATCACGGGCGAGAAGGGCCGCGCCGCCATGTCGGCCAGCCACCTCGGCGTCGGCCGCAAGGGCTCGTGCTGCGTGCCCCTTGAGTCCGGCGAGACCATCACGCTCGCGGACATCGAGGGCCCCGGCATCATCCGCCACATCTGGATGACCGTCCCCGACAAGACCGCCGCCGGCAGCTTCGTCATGCGTGACCTCGTGCTGCGCTTCTACTGGGACGACGAGGAGACCCCCTCGGTCGAGTGCCCTGTCGGCGACTTCTTCTGCAACGGCTTCGGTGAGCGCGCCATCGTCAACTCGATGCCCATCTGCGTGAACCCGACGGGCGGCATGAACTGCTACTTCGAGATGCCCTTCAGGAAGCGCGCCAAGGTCACGCTTACGAGCGAGCACCCCGGGTTCATTAAGTACATCTTCTACACGTTCAACTACGCGCTCACCGACGTGCCGGACGACGCCATGTACTTCCACGCCCGCTTTAACCGCGAGCGCAGCACCCGCAGGGGCGTCGACTACACCGTGCTCGACGGCGTGCGCGGCAAGGGCTACTACGTCGGCACCTACATGGCCCTGTGCGCCCTGGAGCGCTATTGGTGGGGCGAGGGCGAGATGAAGTTCTTCCTCGACGGCGACGAGGAGTTCCCCACGGTCACCTCGACGGGAGCCGAGGACTACTTCGGCGGTGCCTGGGCCTTCCTCGACAGGCCGCCCCACGCGCTGCCCGAGGCGCAGTGCTTCAACACGCTGTTCGCCGGCTACCCGTACCGCTCGACGCGCGACGCCACGCGCGACCGCTTCAGCGCGGGCAAGCCGAACCCGAATCCGATGCTCGCGACTAACGACGACGCGCTGCCCAGGCACGGCCTCTACAGGTGGCACCTTCCCGACCCGATCTCGTTCAAGGAGGACCTGCGCGTGACGTTCCAGGACCTCGGCAACGACGACATCAAGCTCTACGAGCGCGAGGACGACATCTCCACCGTCGCCTACTGGTACCAAAGCGAGCCGCACGCCGTGCTCGCCCCGTTTGCCGCAAGGCAGGACCGCGTGCCCAGGTAGGGTCGCCTCGAAACAAGCCAACGTTATGGGCGCCCGCGGTTGACCATGACTGCGGGCGTCCCTTTGTAAGGAGGATCACATGAGCGAAAAGCAAATGAGGCTCGGCGCCCTCGAAGCCGGCGGGACCAAGATGGTCTGTGCCGTGGTGTCCGGCGACGGCGAGGTCCTCGACCGTATGGAGACCCCGACGCTTACGCCCGCCAAGACCGTCCCGCAGATGATCGAGTGGTTCACCGCCCGCGATGTGGACGCGTTGGGCATCGGCGCCTTCGGCCCGACCTGCGTCGACCCCAACGACGAGCGCTACGGCTCCATCCTCCAGACGCCCAAGCTCGCGTGGCGAGGCCATGGTCTTCGCGCCGCGTTCGCCGACGCCCTCGGGATTCCGGTGGCCTACGACACGGACGTGAACGTTGCCTGCCTCGGCGAAGTGGTCTTCGGCTGCTGCAAGGGGCTCGAGGACGCCGTCTACGTGACCATCGGCACCGGCGTGGGCGCGGGCGTCATGTGCGCGGGCAGACTCCTTCACGGCATGCTGCACCCCGAGGCCGGTCACATGCTGGTAAGGACCCGTCCCACCGAGGAGGGACGCTGCGTCTGCCCGAGCCACGCGAGCTGTCTCGAGGGGCTCGCCTCCGGCCCCGCCATCGCCGCGCGCTGGGGAAAGCCCGCGGCCGAGCTCGCGGACAACGATGAGGTGTGGGCGCTCGAGGGGGATTATCTGGGGCAGATGTGCGCGAACCTCGTGCTCATGTACTCGCCTCGCCGCATCGTCCTCAGCGGCGGCGTGATGCACCAGGAGCAGCTCTACGGCATCGTCCGCAAGAAGACCCTCGAATATCTGGGTGGCTACATCCAGACCGCCGAGCTTAAGGACATGGAGAGCTACATCTGCGCCCCGGGCTGCGGCGGCGACCAAGGAATCCTCGGCGCGGCCGAGCTGGCAAGAAGGGCGCTCGCGTAACTTGCGCTCTCTCCGCCATACAACGCGTTAAGAAAAGACGAGCGCTTCTTGCCAATTGAGCGGCAAGAAGTGCTCGTCTTTTGCATTTGTTTTTGGGGCAGGACGCCCCGCCTCCACTAGAGTCCCTGGACCGCCACACCCACGAGGTTTGGACCGGTGTGGACAAGAAGCGCGGGGCTGATGTCGGAGCGGACGACATCCACCGCGTTGGCCACGCGCTCGCACAGGGCCTGCTCCATGCGGTCGTAGAGGTCGGCGTGGGCCGAGGTGCGGCTCGCGGCAAAGCGCACCTCGGGGTGCTTCTCGACGATGGCGGCGATGAGCTTGGCCTCGGTGCGATGCGGTACTTGCACAGCCATTTCGTGTGCGCGAGGCTGTTGGCTTTCTGGGCCACAGCAATCACCTTCCCCCTAGTATGATGACCTGAACAATCCTCATGCTAGGGGGAAGGTTTTTGTCGCGTAGCGGAAATTGGCCTCCACCCGCTGAGCGGGTGGCTTTCTATGCCGCGCGTGCCGCGCGGCACGGACTAAAGTCCATGAATAAAAACGAGGAAGGCCACGTCCGGCCTCCCTCGCAAAGGGTCTCTGATTACTCCCACTCATTGGGGACAGACTTAAATGAGTGCTCTTGAAATGCCGGCGCCTGGGGACGTTCTTTTTCTGTCTGCAGTTTGGAACGTTCCTTTTCTGTCGGCAGTTTGGGACGGTCCTTAGAGCTGCAGCGCGCCATGAGCGACGAGGCGAAGCGGATCATCCTGTCTTTTGAGTTCTAAGCATAAGCCCCTGTCTCTGAGCAATGGCCGGTTCGCATTTGTGCGCATTTACGTGCGTGGGATTGCGTGAATATGCGTATAGATGCGCCGTTTACGGGATAAAAATGACCGTTTAGCGGTGAGATACGCAAAAACGCGCACAGAAGCGCGTGTTTGTGCGAATATAGAGCTGTCAGAAAGCAAGGCGTTCTATGACACAGGAGGCACATAATGGCAGATTCCAAGCAGGCTCCGCTCGACGCCGCGGCAGCCGCCAAAGCAGCGTTCGCTTCGGTCCAGGACAAGCCGTTCCCCGACGATATTTTTACGGCTCCCGAGCTCCATTGGGCCGTCATCGGTTGCGGCGTTATCGCCAACCAGATGGCTCAGTCCCTTGCTCTTGCCGGTCGCAAGCTTGCGGGCGTCGCCAACCGTACGCCGTCCAAGGCTCAGGCTTTTGCCGAGCAGTATGGCATCGAGAAGGTCTACGACACGGTTGAGGACCTCTACGCCGATCCTGGCATCGACGCCGTCTACATCACTACCCCGCACAACACTCATATCACCTATCTGCGCGCTGCCCTGGCAGCCGGCAAGCACGTGCTCTGCGAGAAGGCCATTACCCTCAATTCCGCTGAACTCGATGAGGCCCGTGCCATTGCCGCCGAGCACAACGTGGTCCTTATGGACGCTACCACGGTGCTCCACATGCCCTTGTATCAAGAGCTGCGTCGCCGCATGGATGCCGGCGAGTTCGGCCGCATGAACCTCGCTCAGCTCAACTTTGGTAGCTACAAGGAGTACGGCGACCTGACCGACCGTTTCTACAATCGCAACCTTGCCGGCGGTGCCATGCTCGATATTGGTGTGTATGCCCTGTCCGTCATGCGCCTGTTTATGGCGAGCCAGCCCGCCGAGGTCGTGTCTCTAGGCAACACCTGCGAGACTGGAGTCGATGTTGCGGGCGGCATCGTCTGCCGCAATGCCGAGCAGCAGCTGGGCGTCGTGAGCCTTACGCTTCACTCCAAGCAGCCCAAGCGCTCGGTCATCAGCTTTGACAAGTGCTACATCGAGGTCAACGAATATCCGCGTGCCGATCACGCGACCATCGTGTGGACTGCGGACGGCCACCGCGAGGAGGTCCACGCAGGCACCGAGGCTTACGCCCTGTGTTATGAGATGGCCGATCTTGAGAAGGCCGTTGCCGGCGACGACTCCAAGCGCGAGCTTCTGGATTATGCTTCTGATGTTATGGAGCTTATGACCAAGCTTCGCGCCGATTGGGGAGTCGTGTACCCCGAGGAGGAGTAAGCGATGCTTGCGGAAGATAGGCTCAACGCAATCGTGTCGATGGTGCAGCAGACGGGCTCGGTTACCGTACCGGAGCTTGCTGAGGCCCTGGGCGTGACGGCGTCTACCATTCGGCGCGACCTGCAGACGCTCAATCGCGCACACCGTATCGCCAAGGTGCACGGTGGGGCGACGAGCCTTGAGCGCGCGCACGTGACGCGCGACCTAACGCTTAATGAGCGCAGCGATCTCCATAACGACGACAAGGAACGTATCTGCGCCCGTGCGGCGGCGCTGGTGGAGCCCGAGAGCTTTGTGTACATCGACTCGGGCTCGACGACGCTCAGGCTCATCGAGCATCTTCCACACCTTGAAGGTGTCACCTATGTGACTGATTCCGTGCTCCATGCTCAGCATCTCGCTTTGCGCGGCATGCGTACCGTGGTGCTGGGCGGCGAGCTCAAACCCGAGACCGAGGCGCTCGTTGGCCCCGATGCCTTGGCAACCTTAGACCGTTACAACTTCAACTGCGGCTTTTGGGGCTCTAACGGCATTGCCGCCGAGCAGGGCTTCACGGCGCCCGATATCGAGGAGGCGCAAGTAAAGCGTATCTCGATGCGCCATACGGCCAAGCGCTTCGTAATCTCGGACGCCAGTAAATTTGGCATGGTGGCGCCCGTCAAGTTCGCGGACTTCCGCGATGCAACGATTATTACCGCAGGCGAGGTCCCCGCCAAGTACCGGGCAATGGACAACGTCGTCACGGTCTAACGGCAGGGACGGGCTAAGGCCAAAACCACCGCGAAGGTGCCCGTCCCCATTGTGGTGGTTAGTAATGAAAACTGAGTAGTTTTCTCAATAGAAAAGCGGCAACGTCCATTACGGGCGTTGCCGCTTTCGTTGTCTACCGGTTTAGTCTAAATCTGTAACAACTGGACCGCTTAAAGTGGGCTAGGTGTTACTGATTGAAATACTTCCGAATTGCGCCGTTCCTTTGTCTCAATCTGTAACATCTGGGACTGATTTTGCCGAGTTATTGTTACAGATTGAGATTTTCCCTTGAGGGGGATTCGAATGTCTCGATCTGTAACAGATAGACCGGAAAATGGGCTCTAACTGTTACAGATCGAGACGTTTTGGGACCGCGGCTGAGTCATCGTGGCGGTATGACGTTTGACCAGATAAAACCTGTCAAAATAAACCTGTCCCTTTTTGGCAGGATTTAGGGCTCCCAGGGGCAGGGGGCTTCGATGTGGATGTGCTCGCCGGTTACGGGATGCGTGAAGGATACGCTGTGGGCGTGGAGCATCAGGCCGCAGGGACGCGGCGTTCCGTACAGGTCGTCGCCAATCAAGGGATGATGCTCGCTTGCCAGGTGCACGCGGATCTGGTGCTTGCGGCCTGTGAGCAGCTCGACATCAATATACGAGCGCGTAGGCAGGCCACGGCGGCTCTTAAGGCGCTTGAGTACCTTGACGCGCGTCTGAGACGGCTTGCCGCTGGCGCCAACGCGCATCTTGCGGCTATCGTGGCGGTCGCGGGCGATAGGCTTGTCGATGAGCTTCTCGTTCCAGTCGATTTTGCCCTCGGCGAGCGCTAGGTAGTGCTTTTCGAACGCGTGGTCGATAATCATCTGGTCAAAGGCGGGCTGCGTCTGCTTGTCGAGTGAGAACAGCACCACGCCGGTGGTGTCGCGGTCCAAGCGGTTGAGCGGCTGCATGTCGGTCGCGGCAAAGCCGTCGCCCATCGCCAGCAGCAGGTCGCTGGCGTAGTCGGTGAGCGTGCGCTCGCCGGTGCCGTCGCCGTGGACGATCATGCCGGCGGGCTTGTCGATGGCCATGAGCCAGGCGTCGCAGTAGAGGACTTGAGGTTCTTCGTTCACGTGTAAGCCTTTCGGTTAGCTGATTCCCACAAACATGCAGCCCGAGGTGGCACCGCGCAGGCGGGCGGCGGGCTTGCGGCCGGCTTGCGCTGCCTCGACGGCGCGGCGGACGCGAGCGGTGGCGCGGCCCACCTCATCCGTCTCGAGCAGTGTGCCGTCCACCATAAGACGACGGACGCCGGCGTCGAGCAGCTGTGGTACCTGCGGCGTGAGGTCGATGGGGTAGGCGTCGTACAAGCGTGAGCGGCCGTGGATGTCGGTACGCACCGGCATGACCTTTCCGTCGATATTCTTGAGCGAGAGCTTACGGGCACGCAGGCGGCAGCTGGCACAATCGTGGATGCAACCGTTGGCAACCTGCAGAATGCAATGCTCGCTTGTCATAACGCGCGGGCGGCCAAAGACGGTGATGCCTAGAGCCGCGGGCGCGGCGGCGCCGAGCGAGACAATCTCGTCGAGCGTGATCTCGGGCGAGAGCCAAAACGCACCGGCTCCGCGCTCGGCAAGCGCCTCCATGCAGGGCGTGTTGTGCACCGGCAGGCAAGAGCGAATCTCGGCCGTGGCGCCAACCTGGGCGGCCAGGGCAAGCTCAGAGATGTTGCCAATAGCGACCGTGGCGCCGGCAACAACCCATGGGTCAACGCGGACGTGGTCAACGGCGCGGCAGACCTCGTCGAGTGCGGGCACAATACCCTGCTCAAATGCATCGGCAGGGGAGAGTCCGACAGCCTCGAGCGCGTCGGTGGTCATGTAGATGCGCGCTACACCCTCGGCGCGAGCGGCCTCGGCGGCCTCGAGCGAGGTGACGGTGGCGCAGATCTGCGGCTCATCGCGGTAGTGCTCGGGCGCGGGGCGGGAATCACTGGTTACAATCGCCGGCAACTCGAGCGCTTTCGCGCGCTCCTCGTACGGCGCCAGAATGGCCTCCTCCAATGCTTTACAGGCGGCAGCGCGCACCTTGTGCACGGCGGAGAAGCCCATACCGCAGCCCTCATCGAGCGCCACGTCAAAGCTCGCTGCGTCGAAGGGCGAGGAGCCCATGCGGCCCACATGCTCAACCAGGTCTGCCGCCTCGACGGCGCGGGTCTTGGCGGCCTCGACGGTGAAGCCCGTGGCGGTGGCGGTGAGCGCGGGGTTGTCACAGCAGGTGAGTGTGACGGTAAACGGCTCGCCCAGGCGCGCCACGACGGACACGTCAACAGCTCGGCGGCGCAGCACATCGCGCTTGAGCGCGGCGCCGGCGGCGTCGATGGCACGCTGACTGCGAATCACGCGGACGCGGCAGCCCTCGGGCATGCTGCGGGGCACGCGGCACTCGATGATGTCGCCGGCAGCGGCATCATCGGCGGCAATGGTGGTCAGGAACTGGTCAAACTCGTTATCGTGGCGAAGCTCCAGCAGGTCGCCCTTGCCCACGGGCTCAAACAGCTCAATGCGGGCGATGGCGGCGCGGCGACGGCGGTCGTCGGGCTTGAGTCCGCGTACATCGCGGTTGGCCAGACGGCTGCCCAGCACCGTGCCCACAATCTGGCCGCGGTTGTTGGAGCGCTCGTAGCTCATCATCTCGTCGCCCGAGGTGCCATCCTGGTAGGCGTGCGTAAAGTCGCGATTAAAGCAGCGTTTGAGCTGGCGCTGGCGGGCGGCATTCTCATCCTTAGAGGTCGAAACATCGGCAAACATGTCATCAATCTGATGACGATACACGTCGACGATGGAATACACGTAATCGGGGGCCTTCATACGGCCCTCGAGCTTGAGCGATGCGGCTCCGGCGTCATACAGACGGCGAACAAGCTGCGACGTGTTGGTGTCGCGCGGGCACAGCGCGCGCTCGCGACCGGCAGGGGAGAGCGAGCGGCCGTTCTCGTCGATCAGCTCGTAAGGCAGGCGACAGGGCTGAGCGCACATGCCGCGGTTGGCCGAGCGGCCCGCCATGGCAAAGCTCGACAGCAGGCACAGACCCGAGTAGCAAAAGCAGATGGCGCCATGGCTAAAGACCTCAAGGTCCACATCGGGCGCGGCGTCGTGGATGGCGGCGATCTCGTCGATGGAGAGCTCGCGCGAGAGAGTCACGCGGTCGGCGCCCTGCTCACGGCACCAAAGGGTTCCGCGGTCGTCGTGGATGTTCGCCTGGGTCGAGATATGTGTCTCGATGCCGGGCATGGTACGCTTGACCTCAAAGAACAGACCCCAGTCCTGGATAATGAAGGCATCGGCGCCCAGCGTGGAGCAGCGATGGATGAGTTGCAGCGCATCGCTCATCTCTGACTGCTTGATGACGATGTTGACCGTGACGTAGACGCGCGACCCGGCTAGATGCGCGGCGCGGCAGGCCTGCTCAAAGGCCTCGTCGGTAAAGTTGGTTGCCTTGCGGCGGGCGTTGAAGCTGCCCATGCCACAGTAGATGGCGTCTGCCCCCGCGGCGAGTGCGGCGGCAAAGGGCTCGGGCCCTCCGGCGGGCGCCAAAAGCTCGGGCCTGCGGTTGGTGGTTCGACTGGCGGTTGCGGTCATATCCTGCCTTTCAAAATGCTCAGATATTCAAAAGTATAGTGGTGCCGTTGCGGCAGGCGATGCCCGTGCTCCAAGCGGGATAAAGTCTTCAGCAGCTTGGGCTGGCTGACCCTGTGGAGAACCGTTCAGCGGTTCGGGGAAACCGTTGGGCGATAAAATATTCTCGCAAGCTGATAATATTCTTGCATCAAACGGAAACCTTGAGTACCATCCCAATCAAGCGCGGTGTTCAGACCGAACTGTGCCTCCCGGTGTGAACGCCGCGCTCACGCTTTCTCAACTGATCGTAAGGAGAAAAACATGAGCAAGACCGTCGTGTCTTCCGATAACGCACCTGCAGCCATCGGCCCGTATTCCCCCGGCATCCAGACCGGCAACATGGTGTTCCTGTCCGGCCAGCTGGGCATCGACCCCGCAACCGGCAAGATGCCCGAGGGCGTCGAGGCCCAGGCTAAGCAGTCCCTTGCTAACGTCGAGGCCCTGCTGACCGCTGCCGGCGCCACCTTTGCCGATGTCGTCAAGACTACGGTCTACCTGGCCGACATCGCCGACTTCGCCGCCGTGAACGAGATCTACGCCTCCAAGTTCGAGGCCCCGTTCCCCGCGCGCAGCGCCTTCCAGGTTGCTGCCCTTCCGGCTGGCGGTCTGGTCGAGATCGAGGTCGTCGCCGCCCTCTAAGGCGTTGGCAACAACTAAACATGACATGCAAAAAGACCCTGCAGCGCGTGCGAGCTGCAGGGTCTTTTGTCAAGTGACGGATCGCTTGTGGGGCCGCGCTCCATTTTGCTCGTTAGCCCTCCTTGCGAACTTTTTGCAGGTAGCGGTAGACGCTGGGCTCCGAGATGCCCAGCGCGGTGGCGGCGCAGGCCACGGCGCCCTTGAGCATGAACACCCCGTTGCCGTTGAGGTGGCGAATGACGTCCACGCGGTCGCTCTGACCAAGCGACGCTACATCCAGCCCGCGCGCGCTCAGCAACTCGGCAATGCTGCGGTCGATGAGCTCCTGTGTGGACTCCGAAAGGCTTTCGACCTCGATAGACGCGGGCTCCGCCTGCCTAGGCACAGCGTCGAAGCATGCCATGAGCTGCTGCGCCATGGCGTTGATGGAGCGCACGGTCGAGAGATCGGTGTTGACGCAGAGCATGCCGACGATCTCTTTATCCTCGCGGATAAAGTACGTCGCTGACTCCAACGTCTTGCCACCGGCACCGCGCCCCTCATAGCCCGTAATAAACGGCAGGTCGCGATACTTTGGGTCGTGCATGATCTTGAGCGCCAGATCGGTGGCGGGACCGCCGACCTTACGGCCGCTCACGATGCCGTTGCGAATATCGACGATGGCGTGGTCGGGATCCGAGAAATCGTGCAGCACGATCTCGCTGTTTTTGCCGAGTATCTGCTCCAGGAAATCGACCATCGGCAAAAAGCGACGTACGGTCTCGTTCACGGGCAACTCCTTTGGGTGAAAGCGGAAGTTTCATAACAATTTTTTCTCATGGTAACACGCTGCTCATCATCTCGTATATCCGCAGGTACATGACGTAATGCAGACGAACGGTATGATTTTGGCGGTAAACGGTTGACCAAAAGAAAAGTTAGATGCTATTTTGACCAGACACTTTCCTGACCTGCGGAAATGCATTATCTCAGCTGAAGAATAGTCTGATAACAAAAAATTATTATTGAGAATGAGAATCATCTTTAATACGATATGCAACGAAGGCACAACCTCAACCCCGCACTGCGTCACAATAGAGCGTTAGATGCGAAAACAACTATTTCGAGGATTGGTGGTCAAATGACCCAGGAGACGGTTACGAACGGCACTGAAGCCCTGTTCACTCGTGAAGGCATGCCTCCCGTTAAGGAAATGATCCCGTGTGCCCTTCAGCACGTACTGGCATCGTTTGCCGGCATCATCACCCCGGCTGTCATCATGGCCGGCGTCTACGGCTTTAATAGCCAGCAGAGCACCGACATCATCCAGGTCGCGCTCATTCTTTCGGCGATCGACACGGCCCTTCAGGCCTTTGCCCCCTTCCGTCGCATCGGCGGCGGCCTGCCCATCGTCATGGGCGTTTCGTTCGCGTTCCTCCCGGCCCTGCAGGCCATGGGCGCCTCGGGCTTTAGCTTTGGCGCGCTGTTGGGCGGCGAGATTGTCGGCGGTGCCGTCGCGGTCCTCTTTGGTCTGGCCTACAGCAAGATTAAGTGGCTGTTCCCACCCGTCGTGACCGGTACGGTCATCTTCTCCATCGGCGTTTCGCTGTATCCCACGGCCGTCAAGTATATGGCCGGCGGTATGGGTACGCCACTGTGGGGCACCCCGCAGGCCTGGTGCGTCGCTCTTATCACCTTCGCCGTGGTCTTTGCGCTCGCCAACTTTGGCAAGGGCACGCTCAAGCTGGGATCCGTGTTCTTTGGCATGATCGTTGGCATGATCGTCTCCATCCCCTTTGGCATGATCGACTTCTCCAGCGTTGCTACCGCTCAGGTCTTCGCCCTTCCCAAGCTCATACCCTACGTGCTCGAGTTTGATCCCGAGGTCTGCATTACCCTCGCCGTCGTGTTCCCCATGGTTGCCATCCAGGTTATCGGCGACGTCTCCGCCGCCTGCCTGGGCTCCATCGACCGTATGCCCACCGAGCGCGAGCTCTCCGGCGCTATCGTGTCCCAGGGCCTCACCTCTATGGTCGGCGGCCTGCTGGGCGGTCTTCCCACCAGCGCCCTTGGCCAGAACGTGGGCATCATCTGCTCCAACAAGGTCGTCAACAAGTGGGTCTTTGTGATCATCGCGGCCGTCTTTGCCATCGCCGGTCTGTTCCCGCAGCTCTCTGCCGTCCTTTCCGCTATCCCGCAGCCCGTCATCGGCGGCGCGACCGTCGGCGTCTTTGGCACCATTACCATGAACGGCGTGCGCATGTTCACCCGCGAGGGCCTCACGCAGCGCACTACCACCATCGTCGGTACCTCCGTCGTCTTTGGCCTGGGTATCTGGATGGCCAGCGGTTGCCTTGCCGGCGAGGGTATGCCCGCCTGGGTGTCCACCGTCATCGGCTCCAATGCTGTAACCCCCACCGCCATCATGGCTATTGTCCTTAACCTGATCCTTCCGCAGACGCCGGTCGTGGCTCAGCACATCGATGCTGCCAAGGACGCTGCCGTGGATCTGGTCTTGCCCGAGAGCAAGAAGTAACCAATTCGGTGCTATTTGTCGGCGGACGTATCGCCTCGTCCGCCGACGTCATGCGGCGCCAAGCCGCACTTCAAAGGGTTTGTCCCTTTGGTGAAGCGTTGACGGGAGAGGGCCCGTTTCCGGTGTAGGCCGGCGCTTCGCACTCCGCCATGTCAGAGGTGTCAAACCCCGCCTCTGATGTTGAAGGGAGCATCCATGCTTCTGGTCGCTAACGGTTCCGTCTTTACCCGCAACGCTCAGACCCCGTTCATTCCAAACGGTGCGGTCGCCATTGACGGAGATACGATCGTCGAAGTGGGCCCCGAGTGCGAGCTCAAGGCCAAGTACCCGGATGCCGAGTACGTCGACGCCCAGGGCAACCTCATCATGCCCGGACTCATCAACTGCCACACCCACATCTACTCGGGTCTGGCCCGCGGCCTTGCCATCAAGGGCTGCAACCCCACCAACTTCCTGGAGAATCTTGAGCAGCAGTGGTGGAAGATCGACGACAACCTGACGCTCGACGGCACCAAGGCCAGCGCCTATGCCACGATTCTTGACTCCATCCGCGATGGCGTCACCACGATCTTCGATCACCATGCGAGCTTCTGCGAGATCCCGGGAAGCCTCTTTACCATTAAGGATGCCGCGCAGGAGCTGGGCATGCGTTCATGCCTGTGCTACGAGGTCTCCGATCGTCGCGGCCAGGAAAAATGCGACCAGGCCATTGCCGAGAACGCCGAGTTTGCCCAGTGGGCCGCCAAGGAGCGTCGCGATAACGATAACCACATGATCGCCGCCATGTTTGGCGGTCACGCCACCTTTACGCTGTCGGACGAGACCATGGATAAGATGGCCGAGGCCAACAACGGCCTGACCGGCTTCCACATCCATGTGTGCGAGGGCATGAATGACGTGTGGGACTCCCGCCTCAACCGCGGTGGCATCAGCCCCGTCGAGCGCCTGCTGCAGCACAATCTGCTGGGTCCCGACACCATGCTCGGCCACTGCATCCACGTGACGCCCGCCGAGATGGATATCGTCAAGGAGTCCGGTACCTGGCTCGTCAACAACCCCGAATCCAATATGGGCAACGCCGTGGGCTGCGCCCCCGTGCTCGAGTTCTTCCGCCGCGGCATCCCCGTGTGCATGGGCACCGACGCCTACACCCACGATATGCTCGAGAGCCTTAAGGTCTTCCTGATCATTCAGCGACACAACGCCGCCATGCCCAACGTGGGCTGGTGCGAGGCCATGACCATGCTGTTCGAGAACAACGCCAAGATGGCGAGCAAGTACTTCGATCGCAAGCTCGGCGTGCTCGAGGCCGGCGCTGCCGCCGATGTCATCGTCATGGACTACAAGCCCTTTACGCCGCTGAGCGAGGAGAATATCGACGGCCACATGCTCTTTGGCATGATGGGCAAAAACTGCCGCACCACCATCATCAACGGCCGCGTCCTGTACAAGGATCGCGAGTTCGTTGGCATTGATGAGGACAAGATCAACGCGTGGACCATGGCCGAGTCCAAGAAGCTCTGGAGCACGCTCAACGATCGAACCTACTAATTCACAAGTAGATTCGCGCGCGTCGGATGTTTCGCCGCATCCGACGCGCGCATAGGCGGCCTCCGCGGGGTCGTCGGCGCTGTGCTAGCGCTACACCGTATTTGCGCCCGCCGCGCGGTCTCGCCGGGCGTTACAGAGAGGAGCTCACTATGAGCGACATCATGAGGCCGATCCCGTTTTCGCAGCTGATGAACTGGATCATCGAGGAGCACAAGACCCAGGACGCCATCTTTGGCGTGCGTAAGATGGTCACGACCAACCAGGAGGGTGCGCTTCCCATTTTTGACGAGCGCATCGAGACTCCGTTTGGCCCGGCTGCCGGTCCCAATACGCAGCTGGCCCAGAACATCGTGGCCTCTTATGTGGCCGGTTCTCGCTTCTTTGAGCTCAAGACCGTCCAGGTTATGGACGGCGAGGAGCTCTCCAAGTGCGTCAACAAGCCCTGCATCGTGGCTCAGGACGAGTGCTACAACTGCGAATGGTCGACCGAGCTCGAGGTTCCGCAGGCCTTTGCCGAGTATGTGAAGGCATGGTTTGCCTGCCACCTGATCGCTCGCGAGTACGGTCTGGGCAGCCCGGAC
Source organism: Coriobacteriaceae bacterium (assembly GCA_905194345.1). Lineage (GTDB taxonomy): Bacteria > Actinomycetota > Coriobacteriia > Coriobacteriales > Coriobacteriaceae > Collinsella. Next base: position 117,682 of record CAJJRZ010000004.1, on the reverse strand, counting down.
GGCTTTGTCTTCAACATGTCGGTGGGCTATGACCTGGAGGGCATTAAGAGCCCCAAGGTCGACGCCTACATCGAGGGCATGAAGGATGCCAGCGGCTCCGACGTCTGGAACGAGTGCCGTGCCTGGGCGCTTGCCAACCTGGACAAGTTTGAGCATGTCGACGCTGCGTTTGTCGAGTCCATCCCGGCGCGCGTCTCCAACTCCATCACCGAGTCTACCCTGCACGGCTGCCCGCCGGCGGAGATCGAGCGCATCGCGACCTACCTCATCACCGAGAAGGGCCTCAACACCTACATCAAGTGCAACCCCACGCTGCTGGGCTATGAGTTTGCACGTCAGCGCCTCAACGAGCTGGGCTTTGACTATATCGTCTTTGATGACACGCACTTCCGCGAGGATCTGCAGTGGGCCGATGCCGTGCCCATGTTCGAGCGCCTGATTGTCCTGTGCGCCGAGCGCGGTCTGGAGTTTGGCGTCAAGCTGACCAACACGTTTCCCGTCGACGTGACCAGGAACGAGCTGCCTTCCACCGAGATGTACATGTCCGGCCGTTCGCTGTTCTCGCTGACCATCGAGGCCGCCCGCCGCATTACCGAGCAGTTCGATGGCAAGCTGCGCATCAGCTACTCCGGCGGTGCCACGGTCTACAACATCCGTGCCCTGTATGACGCCGGCATTTGGCCCGTCACCCTGGCGACTGACGTGCTCAAGCCCGGTGGTTACGAGCGCTTTAGCCAGATGGCCGGCGAGTTTACCGACCTGGACGGCAAGCCGTTTGAGGGCGTCTCGCTCGAGGCCGTGACCGCGATCCAGACCGACTCGCTCACCAACCCGCTCTACAAGAAGCCGCTGCGCCCGCTGCCCGATCGCAAGGTCGCCGGCAAGAGCCCGCTTTCCGACTGCTTTACCACGCCGTGCCGTACGAGCTGCCCCATCCAGCAGGATATTCCCGCCTACCTGGCGGCTGTTGACGAAGGTCGCTTCGAGGACGCGCTCAACATCATCATCGAGCGCAACGCCCTGCCGTTCATTACCGGCACCATCTGCCCGCATCCCTGCGGCCGTGCCTGCGAGCGTGCGTTTTACGAGCCCGAGGGCGCCCAGATTCGCGCCAGCAAGCTCAAGGCCGCCCGCGAGGCCATGGCCGCCGTGCTGCCCAAGCTGCGCGCCCAGGCCATCGCCAACGACGGCGAGCGCAACGTTGCCGTTATCGGCGGCGGCCCGGCCGGCCTGGCGACGGCGTTCTTCCTGACACGTGCCGGCGTGCCCGTCACCATCTTTGAGGCCCGCGATTCGCTCGGCGGCGTGGTCCGTCACGTCATCCCCGAGTTCCGTATCGCCAGCGACGATATCTCCCACGACGCCGAGCTCTGCCTGGCCTTTGGTGCCAAGGTGCAGCTCAACGCCCGCGTGGAATCCATCGACGAGCTCAAGGCCCAGGGCTTTACCGACGTGGTCGTGGCCACCGGTGCCTGGATGCCCGGCTCTGCGGGCCTGGGCGAGGGCGCCGAGCTCGACGTGCTGGAGTTCCTCGAGGCCGCCAAGAAGGGCGAGAAACTTGAGCTGGGCGAGGATGTCGTGGTCATCGGCGCCGGCAACACCGCCATGGACGCGGCCCGCGTGGCCAAGCGCCTTGCTGGCGTGAAGAACGTGCGCCTGGTGTATCGCCGCACCAAGAAGCAGATGCCCGCCGACGAGGAAGAGCTCGATCTTGCTCTTGCCGACGGCGTTGAGTTCTGCGAGCTGCTGGCGCCCAAGGCGCTCAACGGCGCCGTGCTGACCTGCGACGTCATGGAACTTGGCGAGCCGGATGCAAGCGGCCGTCGCAGCCCCGTCGCCACGGGCGAGACCGTCGAGCTTTCCGCCACCACGGTGATCTGCGCCGTGGGCGAGGGCATCGATGCCAGCCTGTACGACGCCGCGGGCGTCGAGCACGACCGTCGCGGCCGCCTTGCCGCCACCTCCACCGGCGTCGAGGGCGTCTGGGCTGCCGGTGACTGCCGCCGCGGTCCCGCTACCGTGGTCGAGGCTATCGCCGACGCCGCCGAGGTCGCCCGTGCCATTGCCGGCGTGGACTTTAACAAGTACGCCGACTGCAACGAGCAGGCCGGCCGCGAGGACACCTGCTACGAGCGCAAGGGATCGCTGTGCCGCGACAAGCGCAACTGCACCAAGACCCGCTGCCTGGGCTGCGGCTCGGTGTGCGAGGTCTGCTGCGATGTGTGCCCCAACCGCGCCAACGTGGCAATTAAGGTGCCGGGCCTGGCCAAGCATCAGGTCGTCCACATCGACGGCATGTGCAACGAGTGCGGCAACTGCGCCGTGTTCTGCCCCTACCAGGAGGGTCGTCCCTACAAGGACAAGCTCACCCTGTTCTGGAGCGATCAGGACATGGAGAACTCCGAGAACGAGGGCTTCCTGGCCGTGGACGAGGACCACTTTAAGGTCCGCGTCGCCGGCACGGTCCGCACCGTCTCGGTCGATGCCGTCAACACCGGTCTGCCCGAGGCCGTCCGCCTGACCATCAAGGCCGTGCGCGACAGCTATCCGTATCTCCTTAAGAAATAGGCGAGTCTCTTATGGCCAAATCCATTCAACATAACGTGGCCTACGTTGCCTGCGGAAGCGGTTGCGCCTCCGCAGGCGGCGACGCCCGCTGCAGCGAAGGCTGCATTGGCTGTGGCGCCTGTGTCACGGCCTGTCCCCACGGCGCCATTGCACTGATTGATGGCATCGCCCGCGTGGACCGCTCCAAGTGCACGGGCTGTGGCCTGTGCGGCATGGCGTGCCCGCAGCGCGTGATTGCCTTTGTTCCCGGCTACCAGAACATTCTGGTGCGCTGCAACAACACCGATAAGGGCGCCATCGCCCGCAAGATTTGCGACACGAGCTGCATCGGTTGCGGCATGTGCGCCAAAAAATGCCCTGCCGGCGCTATCCGCATCGAGGACAACTGTGCCCATATCGACGGCGCGGACTGCCTGTCGTGCGGCATGTGCGCCGTCGTCTGCCCGCATTGCGCCATTCACGACCGCACCGGCATCGCCGCCGGCGTGTAGAAGGGAATCACCATGGCACAGGAATTCACTTTTACCGTTAACGGCGTGGAGCGCACAACGACTCAGAACAAGCCGCTGCTCCGCTACTTGCGCGACGACCTGCATATCCACTCCGCCAAGGACGGCTGCTCCGAGGGCGCCTGCGGCACCTGCACCATCCATGTGGACGGTGCGGCCGTGAAGGCGTGCGTTCTGACCACCGCTCTTGCCGCCGGCCGCAACATCGTGACCGTCGAGGGCCTGCCCCAGGACGTGCGCGAGGCCTTTGTGTACGCCTTTGGCGCCGTGGGTGCCGTGCAGTGCGGTTTTTGCATCCCCGGCATGGTCATGGCGGGTGCGGCGCTCATCGCCGAGGACCCCGAGCCCACCGAGGAGCAGATCAAGTACGCCATCCGCGGCAACGTCTGCCGCTGCACCGGCTACAAGAAGATTATCGAGGGCATTTCGCTGGCCGCTGCGGTGCTCCGCGGCGAAAAGCGGATCGACGAGGGCCTGGAGCGCGGCGACGACTACGGTGTGGGCAAGCGCGCCTTCCGTATCGACGTGCGCAAGAAGGTGCTCGGCGAGGGCAAATACCCCGATGACATCGACGAGCTCGATCAACCGGGTCTGACCTACGCCAGCGCCGTGCGCTCCAAGTACCCGCGCGCCCGTGTGCTCTCCATCGACACCTCCAAGGCCGAGGCCCTGCCCGGCGTGGTGGGTATCCTACGCGCCGAGGACGTGCCGGTCAACCAGGTCGGCCACCTTATCCAGGACTGGGACGTCATGATCGCGGTGGGCGATATCACCCGCTGCGTGGGCGATGCCATCGTGCTGGTGGTCGCCGAGGACGAGGCGACGCTCGAGAAGGCCAAGAAGCTCGTAAAGATCGATTACGAGCCGCTGGAGCCCGTGCGTAACATTGTCGAGGCCAGGGCTGCCGACGCCCCGCGCCTGCACGACAGCTTCTTTGCCTTTGGCAACACGGTAGAGCTCAAGGACAACGTGTGCCAGAGCCGCCATGTGACGCGCGGCGACGCCGCCAAGGCGTTGGCGGAGAGCGCATTTACCGTGACGCAGCGCTTTACCACGCCCTTTACCGAGCATGCCTTCTTGGAGCCCGAGTGCGCCGTCGCCTTCCCGTACAAGAACGGCGTCAAGGTGCAGTCGACCGACCAGGGTGCCTACGATACGCGCAAAGAGTGCGCCCACATGTTTGGCTGGGATAGCGAACCCGAGCGTGTGGTCGTCGAGACCATGCTCGTGGGTGGCGGCTTTGGTGGTAAGGAGGACGTTTCGGTCCAGCACCTGGCCGCGCTCGCCGCATATAAGTTCCAGCGTCCTGTGAAGTGCAAGCTCACGCGTGCCGAGTCGCTCGCTTTCCATCCCAAGCGTCATGCGATGGACGGCACCTTTACGCTGGGCTGCGATGCCGAGGGCATCTTTACCGGTCTGGATTGCGAGATCAACTTTGATACCGGCGCCTACGCGTCGCTGTGCGGCCCGGTGCTCGAGCGCGCCTGCACGCATGCCGTCGGCCCCTACAAGTACCAGAACACCGACATTCGCGGCTTTGGCTACTACACCAACAACCCGCCCGCCGGCGCGTACCGCGGCTTTGGCGTTTGCCAGTCCGAGTTTGCACTCGAGAGCCTAATCGACCTGCTGGCAGAGAAGGTTGGCCTGGACCCGTGGGAGATTCGTTACCGAAACGCCATCGAGCCGGGTGAGGTTTTGCCCAACGGCCAGATCGCCGATTGCTCCACGGCGCTTAAGGAGACGCTGCTCGAGGTCAAGGATGCCTACTATGCGCATCCCGGACACGCCGGTATCGCCTGCGCCATGAAGAACGCCGGCGTGGGCGTGGGCCTGCCCGATGCCGGCCGCTGCAAGATTCGCGTCGAGGGTGGCCGCGCCGTGGTCTACGCCGCCACGTCCGACATCGGCCAGGGCTGCAACACGGTCTTTTTGCAGGACGTTGCCGAGGCATGCGGTCTGCCGCTGAGCTGCATCGCCAACGGCGAGTGCTCCACCGAGAACGCTCCCGACTCCGGCACCACGTCTGGTTCGCGCCAGACAGTCGTGACCGGCGAGGCCGTGCGCGGCGCCGCCTTCCTGCTGCGCGACGCCATGGTTGGCATCGAGGCCGGCAAGCCTGCGCCTACCGCCCCGGTGAGCGCGCACGGCGACGGCGTCAAGATCGAGTATGACGACGGTCGCGCCTACCAGCTGCGCACACAGGAACTCGTCGCCGGCCAGGGTATGCATCCTCAGGACCCTGCGGCCACCATCAAGGCGCTCGAGGGATGCGAGTTTGGCTACGTGTATCTGGAGCCGACCGACAAGCTGGGCGCCGATGTTCCCAACCCCAAGAGCCACATCTGCTACGGCTTTGCCACACATGTGGTCATTCTGGACGATGACGGTCGTGTAAGCGAGGTCTATGCCGCGCACGATTCCGGCAAGGTGGTCAACCCCATCTCCATCCAGGGTCAGATCGAAGGCGGCGTGCTCATGGGTATGGGCTATGCGCTTACCGAGGACTGGCCGCTCAAGGACTGCGTGCCCCAGGCAAGGTACGGCACGCTCGGGCTGTTCCGTGCGCCCGAGATTCCGGATATCCACGCCATCTACGTGGAGAAGGACGAACTGCTGCCCGTGGCATACGGCGGCAAGGGCATCGGCGAGATTGCAACGATCCCCACGGCGCCCGCCGTGCAGAACGCCTATCGCGCATTCGACGGCAAGCTGCGTCCGGATCTGCCCATGGTGGATACGCCGTACAGCCGCGCTCGTCACCGCGGGTAGAGTAGAGCGCGGACGACCATTGCTGACTGCCGTTTGCGCTTGCCATCAACTGTATAAGCTGCGCCTTTGGCCCCAGCTCCATCGTGAGCCGGGGCCTTTTGCTTAGAGCGGAAACTGCGTCCCGGAATTGGCGCTCAGAATGGGATGCAGTTTCCGGATCGGCCTTCAAGCGGAAATTGCATCCCATTCTGAGTCTTCATTCTGGGACACGCTTTCCGCAAGGAGCTTCGTCGGGAAAGCGCATCCCATTTTGAGCATTCAATCTGGGACATGGTTTCCGCGGGTGCTGCCAACCGGAAAGTGTGTCCCGGTTTGGCAGGCAGACGGGCATAAGCTCAGCAGCGCCTACAGGTCTACCTCGTTGAGCCATGTCGGCAGCGCGGTCTGCCGGATGCCTGCCGTCTGCAGCTTTTTCGCGAACATGCCTGCCGAACGGACTTCGTTCATGGTAAAGCGCAGCAAGGGATGACCGTAAAGCGATAGATGCGCCTCGCGCTGTCGTTCGGCAACGAGCGCCTCGGCGGTGGTGCGTCCGGCCAGCATGGTCTGGTCGGTATATTTGATGAGCCCATCGAGTTCGCCCAGCGTGAGCTCCCTGGCTTGACGCTCCCAGGCAAAATCCGTTCGCATGCTTTCGGTCGAATCGAAGGGATCCGTTAGCTCGTATTGAAGTTGGTCGGGTGCAAAGCCGGTCTCGATCATGACAGCGCGGGCGACCGATTCCCCGCCGCTCTCGGCGCGCGCGTCAGCATATTGGAGCGTGGTGAGGGCCGTGCGCACCGCGCGACCGTTGCGAGCGCCCGCTCGTTTTTCGACTGCTCCCATCAGCTGCTCTCGCGTTAGGCCAAGCTTTGAGATCGCCGAATCGGCAATGGGCATGCCATCGGCAAAACCGGTCTGCAGCAGGCAATCCGTTACCGTTTTGATGGGCGGCGTTACCGATGTGCTGGATAGACGGATTGCTCCGGCCGGCTCGATCTGATGCCGCTGAATATGCGCGCCCGGGCGAGCCGATGGTTTTGTCGAGCTGCAGACGTGTGCGACGTTCAGGTGCCGCCACGAGACTTCGAGTCCCAGGAGGCATGCTGCCGAAAACGAGCAGAACGTCCAATCGGGGTGGATGATTGCAAGGGCGCGGATAATCTCGCAATGGCGTTGCGCTCGGTTGAGTTCGTCCCAGCGCGTTTTTCGCGCAAACAACCCCGGCATGGGCGAGGCGACCGTGACGCCCATGCGTCGAAGGAGCGCTTTTCGGATCGCCGTGCTCGGGGGAATAAGGCATCGTCCCTCCTGCTCGGCCTGAGTGAGCAGTTGGTCGATGAGTTGGTCATTGCAATGGGTCATGAGCTACCGCCTCCTTTTGGGTAGCAAAAACGTATCAGCCGGAACTTGCCGCTCAACTGACCAAAAGCTGACCAAAATCTAACCATGCAGGTAGATGGCCTGTTTTCGGCGACATTTTTACATCCGAATCGGTGGGCGGTAATCGGCGACCGTGAACGGTAGCGAGTTATGAAGACTGGGTAAGTTTCAGGTCGTGTACTTTTTAGAAAAATGGTTGTTTATCTGCTATTTTGCAGCTCTGGATTGCGCGTTTGAGGACGTGTGATGTGAGCGGTTGATCGGATTTCAACCGGAAACTGCGTCCCAGAATTCGGATCCAGAGTGGGAGGCCGTTTCCGAATCGGCCCTCAAATGGAAATTGCATCCCGGAACGAGCTCTCAGAGTGGGATGAACTTTCCCCAGCGGGACTGCAGACGGAAAATGCGTCCCGGATTCGACGCTCAGAATGGGATTCGTTTTCCGGTAGAAGTTTCAGTGGAAACCGCATCCCAGAATTTAGGCTCAGAACGGGACGCGCTTTCCTGATGGCATGCTTGGCGGAAACTACGACCCAGTATTTGGCTCCAGAACGGGATACATTTTCCGGAACGGTCCCCAAACGGAAACTGCGTCCCGGATTCGACGCTCAGAACGGGATGCCGTTTCCGGCTGAGTCTTCGAGTGAAAAGCGCGCCTCAGAATTCGGGGCCTGCGATATCGGTATAGTCCATTTACCGATGCTTGTCTCAGTTTAATTGGGCGGGTAGAATAAAGTCGACGGCAGCCCAAGTAGTGAAGAGCTGGGCAGCGCCGTTGCTTGGTCAAGAGGTCAGTGCCTTAATGGCAGCGACTTGTTAGGCTTCGAATGCTGCTTGAGTGCCTCGGAAAGTTCGATAAGCGCCGTGAAGAGCAAGACCAAAGCAACCAAGAGCTCTACGAGCTCTGATGGGCCCGGGATGACCGCTGATTCAAGTCACCGGGCCTAAATCTTTTTCATGCATTTGAATAGAGCGGGCGACTCCCTTGGTGCCGTCTGTGTGGCGAGTGCCTGGCGCATGGCATTGCGTCCCGCTTTCATGTCCGCGCGAGCGCCTATCCTTACGGCAATGTAGCCGCCTATGTAGCAAGCGGCAGGCAACGGAGAAAGGCCCTAACCGTGTCAGCTGAAAAGACGCCGGGTATCTTGGCTATCGATACGACGAACTTTGCGCGCCAGATTGTGCTGGACTTTGAGTTTGCGCCGGTGCCAAAGCAGCGCCAGCGCCGTGGACTGCGCAACGAGATTATCGAGGTCGGCGCCGTCAAGCTCGATTACCACGGCAACGTTATGGGCGAGTTCTCGCAGTTTGTGCAGACGGAATTTACCGAAGGCGTTGCGTTTCCCGTCCGCGAGCTTACGGGGATATCGGCTGTGGACACCGCGATGGCCGATCCGCTCTACGTGGTGATCAAAAGGCTCAGCGATTGGATCGGTCGCTACTCCGCCCAGGTGGTTTGTTGGAGTGGGACGGATCGTCGACAGCTTTTGACCGAGCGCCAGGCAAAGCACATCGATCTTTTTGCATTTCCTACGGACTGGGCCGACCTGCAGGCGTTTTACACCTCGATCATGGACGTGGGAAGCCACGGGCGCGTCTCGTTGGGCGACGCGGCAACGTGGTTTGGCATCGAGTTCGACGAGTCGACGGGCCACGCCCACAGCGCCCTGGCCGATGCGCGCGTAACCGCCAAGCTGCTCAAGCGGATGATGGAGGGGGACTATCACGTGAGTCCACACGCCCAGGAGATCCGCCAGCGGTGGGGGATAGGCGAGCGAGCCCAGACGCGCCTTTCCAGCAAGTGCCCCGAGCTGGGCGATCTGCTACTGAAGCTGAAAGCGGAGGGGAGGTAGGGGTGCTTATTTGGCGACAAGCAGAATGAATGGTTGCGCGAGGGATTCCGGAATCAGCATCAGAGGGCTGTGCTTGAGATGCTATTCAAGGACACGCTGACATCCGCCGAGACCAAGCAGGTCAAGAGTATGGACATCGAGATGGCATCCATTGTTGAAGAACGGCTTGCAAACATGATTCGCTGGATGGACAGGCATAGACCCGTGACGCTGCGCGCGTTATCGTGCACAATGAGGCATACGGGCTGCCAGAGGCGAGCTATCCCGACGAGGTTATGAACAACTGTATCATCGAGATTATCGAGTACTTCTACGAGAGGGATTTGGCGGCGTAGAGCAACCTGATTTTACGCGTTTGCAGGAGGAAACCGGTATGGCAGACGAACTTGTTTTTAGTGGCGGCGAGATAGTTTACGCCATGCCTCGACTGCCCAAAGTTACATCTGTGCCGCTGAACGGTAGCGCCGTGCTGGTTGGTTTTAAGGACGCTCCCGATGGGGAGGAGGTCCTCTTTGATTTTGACCCTCGGGCTGAAAAGGCTACGAAGCTCGACTATGAACTTGCAGCCGTTAGCGGGCTCCTCACGGGTGCGTTGAATATCCTTTGGCAGAAAGACTTCAACCTAGAGGGTGCCAAAGAGTGGGGCGACGAGAAGGTTGGCAAATTCGTTCTTACGATTGCCAAGTCTGCGGGTATGACAAAGGCGGATGCAACTCTAGAAGACGCTATTCGCTTTCTAGAGAAAGAGTTTTCTCTTGCCGCGGACAAGCTGACTGCCGAGTTTGGCGGCGGGCTCCAACACCATCTGCGGGATTTCTCGCACCACCCGAGCTTGGTTGGCCTTGCGTGTTCGATTCTCTCGCAATTCACGTGCAAAGGCTATGGTACCGATACGGCCGGCCGGTTTGTCGCCTTTGACCTGCCTGCCGCCGCCTTCGATCCCGACTGCCCTCTTGTAGGCAGGAACGTTCCAGAGAAGATCGCGTTTGGCACTCTGTTCTGGGCGATGCATCTCGTGAGCGACATGGCGGGGTCTAGTTCAAACCCCGGTAAGGGGACGGGCATTCCCGGCGTCGTGCTGTCCCTGCTAAAGGAGCTCTCCTCCCTGCCTGTTTTTCAAGACATGCAGATTGCCTATAAGGGCGAGGATATTCGCATTCAGCAATGGATCTCAAAGCTGTTTAACGGAACGGCGTTCAAAACCGAGGACGGCAAGCCCATTCGCTTCGACCTTCGGACGGAAGTCGGCCTGCTCGATCAAGCTTTAAGCCAGGTGCCAGCAGTCGTGGCCAACGAGGTTATCGTTCGTTGTCTCTACATGCTTTCAAGGCTCAAGGCCGAGCTGGAACGTTGCGAAGTGAGCAAGGTTTCCGGCTTGCACAAGCTCAAGGCTTCGCATTTTATGCCCTATAACAGCAGGGTTCTCACTCGCATGGTCACGGTTTCGAGCACTTCGTTCGTTTTGGTGAATCTAGCGACGGCGGCGGTCAGGGCGGGTATCGAATGCGAGGGGAACAAGGTCGTGTTCGCTCAGAAGTTCTTCTTGCGAATAAACTACGTTGGAGTTGGACGCCTTGCGTTTGCCCTCCATGCCGACTGGGGCTATATGGCGGAGGAAATGTCCGAGGCTTGGACTGAGCGCGCCAGGCGCCGCCAGGATATCTTCGATGGATTTCACTTTTATAGCCTAGATAGAGAAACGACGAGGATTGCCTTCTCGCTGAAGCTTGCCGCCATCAACTACGACTGCGGGAACGAGAAGAACGAAGCGCGCAAAGGGCAAAAGAGGAGCTGGGCCCGCGCGTGGCAGGATTCGGTCGCGGATGGCCTAGGCATTGATGCAGACGGCTACTTTTTGAGCGAGGAAGATGCGTACGGAGCCCTTGAGACAGTTTCGCGGCGGCGAGGCGGTAAAGTGCGTGCCTTGCTTGTTGCACAGGAGTTGGTTGAGTTTTGCCCCTATTCGCAGTTAGGAGATGAAGAGAAGAAGGAATACAAAGGTTTGAAGGAGAGTGGATCTTGGGTTAAACACGAATTTCCCAGGAGACAAGACGCGGTTGATTTGGACGCCGTACGTTCCCTCGAGAAACGTTGCGGGACACGCTTCCGCGAGCTTTCAGGTGCATTGCCAAAGCTTTTGGTGGGCGGTGCCATTGTCGTGGTGGCGGCCGTAGGCACAGGAGGAGTGGCCGCGGCATTGGCTCCGGATATTGCTGTCGGTATCTTTGGAGGCTCGTTTGTCGGTCTCCACGGAGCAGCGCTTGTTAATGCGAGCCTTGCTGTGGCTGGCGGCGGTGCCTTGGCCGCTGGCGGCATGGGCATGGCCGGTGGCACTGCTTTGATTACGGGCGGCGGCGCCGCGCTTGGTCTATTGGGTTCCGGCGGCGTTGCCTTGGCGGCATCGATGGGGGAGAACTACGCGCAGTTCGTGCTCGTCGAATGTTCGAGGCTCCTTGCTTTTCTTGATGTGGCAACTGACCGCTGCCCGCATGAGGGGGCCATTTTGGTGCGGAAGGCGGCCGAGGCCGTGCGGCGCAGCATCGCTGGTGTTGAGGAAGATATCGGGAAGGAGAATGGAAAGGGGGACCGCAGGGATAGCAGGTTGCTTAAGCAGTTGAAGAAGGGGCTTGGGTATTTGGTTTCATCCCTTAAGCTGATCGAGAAGATGCAGAAGCGCCTTGGTGCCGTCGGTGAGAGCGAACCGCTCAACAGCTTGCCGGCATCAAGTGATGAATAGGTTCGGGCGGTCTGGCTGCAATTCTATGCCATCAGCGCCCTCGCTCAAGCTGGCGTCATGCTTACCCATCTCTTTGTGGAATGTGATAAGTGCGTCAGCGGCTTGCTCAGTTTCTTTTTGAGTTGCCGACTAGTTCTCGTCGAGCTCTTTCAGGCGGGGGAGACGACGGTTCAGAATGTTATTCCTCCTTCTTATTGGCGTTAATTACTTGTCTATCCATCTGTGCTAGACGGTAATTAGTTTTCAGTCCTTTGCTAGAATCATAGGCACATTTGTATTGCATCATGCAATCGCGGAGGTTGCCAATGAAATACGCCGAGCTTGTCGACGGAGAGGCCAAGACAAGCGAGCTCAAGAGCTTTCTTGTGGACGGCGAGAACGTTGCCGTGACCATTCGCATACCTAAAAACATGCGTGATGCGGCGAAGGACGCCGCTGCGCTTTCTGGCATCAGCTTTACCTCGCTGGTAAAGATGAGCCTCATTGAATACCTGACCAAGAAGGAGAAATAGCAGTGGCGGATAGCGACGATCTCATCAAGGCCGTTGGCGCCAATATTCAAGAGAAGGCATCTCTCATTTGGAGTGCCGCCGATACCCTGCGTGGCCCCTACAAGCCTCATGAGTACGGCCTGGTCATCCTTCCTATGACCGTTATCAAACGCTTCCACGACTGCCTTGAGCCCACGCACGATGCCGTTCTCGCCGCAGCTGAGAAATACAAAGCCTTTTCCGTGAAGGACGGCTTTTTGCGCGATGCCTCCGGCTACCCCTTCTACAACACCTCTAAGTTCACCTTCGAGACGCTCAAGGCCGACCCGGAGAACATCGAGGACAACTTCAAGGACTACATCAACGGGTTCTCGGACAATGTGCAGGACATCCTGGCGCGCATGAAGTTCGCCGACCAGATCGAACGCCTCTCCGACCCAGACGCCCCGCTGCTCTACCAGGTCGTCTGCGACTTCTGCAAGCCGCAGGCTGACATGTCTCCCGACAAGATAAGGGCGGTGGACATGGGCTACATCTTCGAGAACCTCATTCAGCGCTTCTCCGAGTCCTACGACGAGGACGCCGGCGCCCACTTCACGAGCCGCGACATCGTGTACCTCATGACCGACCTGCTCATTCAGGCGGACCCGCACGTCTTCGACGGCGACCGCATCACCAAGACGGTCTACGACCAGACCATGGGCACCTCGCAGATGCTCGGCTGCACCGAGGAGCGCCTGCGCCAGCTCGACGCCGAGGCCCGTGTAACCTGCTACGGCCAGGAGTTCAATCCCTTCACTTTCGGCATCGCGAAGGCGAGTGCGCTAATTCGTGGCGAGGACGACGCCAACATGCGCTTCGGAGATACCCTCTCCGCCGACAAGTTCGATGGCTTCAAGTTCGACTACTGCATTTCCAATCCGCCCTTCGGTGACCCGTGGAACCCGCAGGCAGCCGCGGTGGAGAAGGAGTTCAAGACTGCCGGCGGCGGACGCTTCCCGGTCGAGAAGCTCCCGGCAAAGGGCGACGGGCAGATGCTCTTCGTGCTCAACGGCCTGTCGAAGCTCAAGGACGACGGCGTGATGGCGATCATCCAGGACGCCAGCCCGCTCTACAAGGGCAAGCCCGGCAGCGGTGAGGACAGCATCCGACGCTACATGCTGGAGAACGACTGGCTCGACGCCATCGTACAGCTGCCCTGCGACTCGTTCTACAACACCGGCATCGCCACCTACGTTTGGCTCTTCAGCAAGGCGAAGGCACCGGAGCATCGCGACCACGTGCTGCTCATCGACGCCTCCCGGTGCTTCGAGAAGCGCCGCAAGGGCATCGGTGACAAGAAGAACGACATCACCAAGTCCTGCCGCGACCTTATCGTCCAGGCGTACTCCGAGTATCGCAACGGCACTTGGACGGGCGCCGGGTCCAACGGACTGGAGGTCTCCGTTGAGGCGCGCCTGATGGAGACGGTCGAGTTCGGCTTCAACCGCGTTGCCGTGGAGAGCCCCGTCGTCGACGAGGATGGAGATCCCGTCCTTAACAAGCGCGGGAAAATGCAGGCGGACAAGGCCAAGGAGGACACCGAGGACATCCCGCTCACTCAGGACATTGACGCCTATATCGAGCGCGAGGTACGCCCGTATAACAAGTACGCCTGGGTGGACAAGAAGAAGACCAAGGTAGGCTACACCATCCCGTTCACGCGCGTGTTCTACAAGTACGCCGAGCTCGAACCGGCCGATGAGATCGCCAAGCGCATCCTCGAGCACGAGAAGACGCTCGAGAAGAGCCTCGAAGCGCTCTTCGGAGAGGTGCGTTAGCGATGCGGGAGATGAAGGACAGCGGATGCAATTACCTTGGGATGATTCCGTCATCCTGGTCGACAAGTCGCCTGAAAGGCTATTTCAAAGTATCGAGAACAACGGGCAGGCCTGACGCGACGGTCCTGTCACTGTACCGTGATTACGGAATAGTGCCAAAGGACAGTCGAAGCGATAACCATAATGTGACGTCGCTCGATACGAGCAAGTACAAATTCGTTGAGGTTGGAGACTTTGTCGTTAACAAGATGAAAGGTTGGCAAGGCTCTATGGCCTTGTCTGCCTACGAAGGCATAGTCAGTCCCGCTTACCATGTGTTTAAGTTCACCAGCCCTCTGTTGCTGCCGAAGTATGCGCACTATCTGCTGCGCTGTCGTTCTTACGCTGACGAGTGGCACAAACTGTCAACTGGCCTCAGGGTGGGCCAGTGGGATCTTCATGTTGAGGATTTTCTCAACACGCGGATTCCGATTCCTTCGCTCGACGAGCAGCGCCGCATCGCGGACTGTCTGGACGAGGAGTGCGCCGAGATCGGCCGCGCCGTCTTTGCCGCCGAGCGATCCGTTGAGGAGTACAAGGCATATCGCCTATCGGTCATTTCGACAAAGATGCCCACAGGATGCATTACTATCCCCATCAAGTACCTCTGTGACTTGCTCCCTGGATACGCCTTTGAAAGCGGGAAATTCGTTCAAGGGAATGGCGTGCGCCTCCTTCGTGGCATCAATGTCGGCGTTGGAGAGACTCGGTGGGCGGATGCTGCCCATTATCCTGAGGAAGACCTTGACGGTCTTGAAGCCTATGCTCTTGAACCTGGGGACTTGGTTATCGGCCTGGATAGACCTTGGATTAAGGACGGGCTCAGGGCGTCGTTTATCACTGAGTCCGACTTGCCTTGTTATCTTGTGCAGCGCGTTGTTCGCGTTAGGGTGCCGGATAACTTGGAGCCTCGTTATCTTAAATATGGGCTCGATTCCGGAATTCTCGAGCGCTATGTGGCGTCTGGCACTACGGGAATCAGCGTTCCTCATATTAGCCATTTACAGATTGCGAACTGCAAAGTTCCTCTTCCATCTCTCGACGAGCAGCGCCGCATCGCGGACTATCTGGACGAGAAGTGCGGCGAGGTCGATGCCGCCATCGTCACCAAGCAAGCCATCATCGCCGATCTCAAGGCGTACAAGCAGTCGCTCATCTACGAGACCGTCACCGGAAAGCGGGAGGTGTAGCCAATGGGTGATTCCTATCGTCTTCCGGGCATCGTGCTTGAGGCGTCGTCGTCGAAAACGTGGGATGCGGCCGTCTCCGAATGGCACGTGGTGGGATGCCATGACAATGGGGATGCTTCCGGAGATTGCCTTTGTGGACACGAGGGCATTAGGTATGAGTTCACTATCAAGAACTCCGTCAACGGGAACGAGCTTTCGCCAATAGGCTCAACCTGCATCCTGAAGTTCGAAAACGATGAGCTCAAGAACGAGGTTGAGGGCTGGAAGGCAGCGATCAAGCTGCTGGAAGCCCTTGAGGCGAGGAAGCCGGGCACGCAGCTCGACGGCATTAACAGAGAACTGTTCTCCCGACGACTCTATGCCTTCCTTTATGAGAGGGGTGCTTTTCCGCCTAACAGATACAACGGTTACGACGGTTGGAATGACTACGAGTTCATGGTGGATATGTTCAACAAGAGAACGGCACCGACAGAAAGACAGCGCGCGAAGATGTACATGGTGCTAAACAAGAGCATCTTTCCCTGGCTCGTTCTCTTTGGTCGCGAGTTGAGAGAGATGAGGTTGTAGCATGCCTGCGCAGACCAAGGAAAAGAACCTCGAAGAGGATATCGAAGCGTTTCTCTGCTCGCCTGCTGGCGGCTTCCTCAAGTGCGCCGATAAGCATTCGCTCCTCTACGTCGAGGACGGTACCTATCAGATGGTCGGCGGCGGCTACATGGAGCACCGCGACCGCGCGCTCGATGCTGCGACTCTGGTCAACTTTATTCAGACGACGCAGCCCAAGGCTTGGGAGCGCTTCGAGCGCATGTGCAACTCCGATTCCACGGCGAAGTTCGCCAAGGTATTCAACGACGCCGTCGACCGCCTGGGTATGGTCGCGGTGCTCAAACACGGCTTCAAGCACCGAGGAATTCCGTTCAAGGTTGTATTCTTCAAGCCGGAGAGCGGGCTTAACGAAAGCGCCGCCGACCGCTATTCCAAGAACGTCTGCCGCTGCATCCGCCAGTTCCACTTTGCCGAGACAGGTAACCAGACCATCGATATGGTCCTGGACGTGAACGGCATCCCCCTGGTGGGCATAGAGCTCAAGGACCAGTTCACCGGACAGGACGTCGAGAACGCCATGCGCCAGTGGCGCGAGGACCGAGACCCGCGGTGCCGCTGTCTCAAGTTCAACACGCGCATGGTGGCGTTTTTCGCCGTCGACCTCGAGAGCGTCTACATGACTACCAAGCTGGAGGGCGCGAAGACCTTCTTCCTGCCCTTCAACCAGGGTTCCGCCGGGGCGGGAAACGACGGCGGCGCCGGCAACCCCGCAAACCCCGACGGCTATGCCACGAGTCACCTGTGGGAGGTCGCTCTACAGAAGGACAGCCTGCTCGACATCGTCAACAAGTTCCTCCACCTGGAGGTCAAGGAAGAGACAGAGATCGATGCGCGCGGCAACGAGGTGAAGCGCAAGAAGGAGCGCATCATCTTCCCCCGTTACCACCAGCTCGACTCCGTGCGTAAGGTCATCGCTGACGTGCGCGCGAACGGGACGGGCAAGAACTACCTTGTGCAGCATTCGGCGGGGTCGGGCAAGTCGAACAGCATCGCCTGGACGGCCTATCGCCTGGCATCCCTCTTCGTGGATGACGCCCCGCTGTTCGACTCCGTGGTCGTCGTCACCGACCGCCGAGTGCTCGACAGCCAGCTGCAGGAGACCATCTCGGGCTTCGACCACGCCATAGGCTCGGTCGTGACCATCGGCAAGGACAAGACCTCGGCCGACCTGCGGGACGCCATCAACGGCGGCGCTCGTCTCATCGTCTCGACCCTGCAGAAGTTCCCCGTGATCTACGAGCAGGTCGAGAGCGAGGGCAAGCGCTTCGCCATCATCGTCGACGAGGCGCACTCATCCCAGACGGGAACGAGCGCGCTCAAGCTCAAGAGCGCCCTTGCCGACAAGCGTGACGCGCTCGAGGAGTACGCCGAGATCGAGGCGGAAGCCGAGGAGGCCGCAGCCGATTGGGAGGACCAGCTCGCCGACGAGCTCGCGAGCCACGGCCGTCACAAGAACCTGACCTTCGTTGCCTTTACCGCCACGCCGAAGGAGCAGACGCTCGAGATGTTCGGCGATGAGTGGCCTGACGGGTCCTTCCACCCGTTCCACGTCTACTCGATGCGCCAGGCGATAGAGGAGGGCTTCATTATGGACCCCCTCGCCAACTACGTGAGCTATTCGGAGGCCGTCGAGCTCGCGCGCACGGTCCCCGACAACCCCGACGTACCGAGCAGCCCCACGCTCAAGCTGCTCCGCAAGTATAAGGAGCTGCATCCCTACGCCCTCGGCCAGAAAGCCGAGATCATCGTGGAGACGTTCCGCAATGTGACACACACCAAAATCCGCGGCAAGGGCAAGATGATGGTGGTCACTGCCTCGCGCCTCGCGACGGTTCGCTACTACCACGAGATCAAGCGCTACATGCAGAAGAAGGGCTACGATGATATCGAGGTGCTGGTGGCGTTCTCGGGTGCCATTAGCGACCCGGCTGACGGTCCCGACGGTCCCGAGTACACCGAGCCGGCCATCAACGTCGGCCACGATGGGCAACGCGTCGCAGAGAGCCAAACGAAGGCCGAGTTCCACAACTATGGGGACGTGCTTGTTGTTGCCGAGAAGTACCAGACGGGCTTCGACGAGCCGCTGCTGCACACGCTGGTGGTGGACAAGAAGCTCAAGGACGTGAAGGCCGTCCAGACGCTCTGCCGCGTCAACCGCATCCACCCGGACAAGGAGGACACCTACATCCTCGACTTCGTGAACAAGCCCGAGGACATCCAGAAGGCTTTCGAACGCTTCTACACCGAGACGTCGCTTTCCGAGCAGATTAACACCGACCTCCTCTATCAGGTGCAGACCGATATTCGCGGCTACGGGCTCTATGACGAGTCTGACATCGAGGCCGCTGCCGAGATAATCTTCACCGATGGCAAGGGTAAATCGCAGAGCAACGTGCAGGGTAAGCTCGCGGCCGTCTTGAAGCCGGCGGTCGCGCGTTATAACGAGTTGGACGACGATGAACGCTATCAGGTTCGTCGCAAGGTGCGTAGCTTCTGCAAGTGGTACACCTACATCACCCAGATCGTGCGCATGTTTGACCGAGACCTGCATAAGGAGTACGTGTATTTAAGCTATCTGCGTCACCTCCTCAAGGTCGAGAAGATCCCCGTCGAGGCTGTGGACGACAAGGTCGAGATGCGCTTCTACAAGCTCAAGTAGGAGTTCGAGGGCAGCATTTCGCTTGAGCCTGGCGGCGGCGTGCTCGATCCCGGTGGCGCGGCCAAGACCGTGACGCCCGACAAGAAGCGCGACCCACTGCAGGTGCTCGTGGATAAGTTCAACGAGCAGTGGGCTGGCAACTTCACCGAGGGAGATCGTGTGGTTATCGACACGCTGTGGAAGCGTATCGCCGAAAACCCGCAGGTCGCCGACACCATCCGTCGCGACGGCAGACAAGTCTTCGAATCAAGCCTGCTGCCCAAGGTGTTCGATGAGGAGGCTCGCCGCGCCTATGTGGAGAACACGGACTCCTTTACCAGCCTCTTTGAGGACAGTGAGAAGTATCGCGCCATGATGAGCGCCATCGGGCAGCTGCTGGTGGAGAAGTTCAAGTAGACGATGAGGACTAAGAGCAAGGTGGGCTTAGCATGGCAAAAAATCAGTCAGATTACTTTCAGGCAAAACATCCGTGGTCTGAGACTAAGGATGATCTTCTGGCATGCTATCTAACGCCTTTTTTCACTAAAGTGTATCGACCTTCACGGAACGGCATTCTTTATATCGATGCTTTTGCTGGTGCGGGTTTATTTGCCGATGGCAGTAAAGGATCTCCCTTGATTGCCCTTTCTAAGTATTTTGCAATTGCAAAGAAAAATCGTTCAAAGACGCCCATCCAGTTCATTCTTAGTGAATCCAACGCGGAATCTAGAAAGCATCTCGAATCGACATTTAACGAAGCAAAGGGAGCTAGCGGCTATATCAAGCCGCCAATTATCGTTTCCAGTTGCGAGGATGCTATAAGACGGGCACAACAAACTAGCGTTTGTGGGGGCGGTAAGCCCTCAACAGTCTTCTATTACATCGATCCATTCGGGGTTAAAGACCTACGACTCGATCTTCTAACTAATTCGCCGAATATGGCTCACACGGAGGCCCTGGTCAACTTCAATAGTTTTGGCTTATTCCGCGTTGCCTGCGCTGCCATGAAAGTGCCACTGTCACTTCCAAATGAAGTTGAACTGCCGGAAGACGACTTTAATGAGCTCACGAAAGCCAGCGTTTGGGTTGAACGTCTGAATGCCTGCATCGGAAGTGGTGACTGGAAAGAAGTGGTCGTTCGTTATAAGGCTGGAAAGATCGACGCTTGGCAGGCCGAACATGCGCTCTCGGAACTCTTTTGCAACAACGCGCGTTCTTACTATAAGTATGTAACGAATATGCCTATCAAAGATATGAGTAAACGCGTTAATATCGGTGGGCTCGTCAAATATAGAATGATCCATATGACCAATAGCCCAGACGGTTGCGTTCTGATGAACGATAACATGATTAAGCGCAACCTCGACCGGCAATGCAAGCAGTTGGGATTGTTTGCGGTGGATGTTGATGGTCGCAATGTTGAGACTGCCGTAATTGCGGCCAAGGCCAGTGATTTTGTCCAGCATATGCCCGTTCACCAAAACATGAAAATGGGCGATATTGCTGCCACGTTGATTTCCGAGTGCGGAGTCTTTGACAGAAGCAATACTATTTTGAAGACCTATGTGGGCCCAATGATTGAGGAAGGTGTTCTTGAGCGTGCGGTCAAGTTCACTTTGAAAGGAAAGCCAAAAAAGAGCTTTGCGCTCAAAGACGAGGTTTATCGAGCAAGATGAGTGCTTAGGTCGGTCGTATCTTTGGTGTGAGGAAGTTTAGCGAGAAGAGAATTAAAGAACAATGGAACAACTTGGGCACATATATCGAAAAAGTATGCTCTACCGTACAAAAGTTGAATATGGCGATTGGGCGATGAATCATGTGCAAGGCTGTTCGCATGGATGCAATTTTCCATGCTATGCATATTTAATGGCAAAACGTTTTGGGCGTGTCAAAACATACGAGGAATGGCGGCGGCCGAGCCTTGTCGACAACACTTTGGATCTGCTGCGCAAAGAGTTGCCGCGTTATTGTGATGAGATAAAACAGGTTCAACTGTGCTTTACAACCGATCCTTTTATGCTCGGATATCCAGAAGTTGGCAGTATGAGCTTGGGTGCAATTGAGCTCATTAACGAGTACGGTAAGCCGTGCAGCATTCTAACGAAAGGAGAGCTTCCCGTTGAACTTGCGGCGTTGCCTAATGCGGCGTTGAACACCTATGGAATTACCTTGGTGTCACTTGATGAGGACAATCGGAAAAGGATGGAACCCGGTGCAGCGGCATACTCAGTCAGGCTTGCCGCTCTCGAGTCTCTCCATAAGGCTGGCTGTAAGACTTGGGTTAGCATGGAGCCATATCCGACTCCAAATATCTGTGAGCAAGATTTGGATGCGCTGCTGCGCAAAATCTCTTTTGTCGATAAAATTGTTTTTGGTAGGACGCACTATGACAGGCTAACAAGCTCCTACGGCGACTGCGCCCGCTTCTATCGTGATAGTGCAAGGGAAGTTCGTGATTTTTGTTTTGATCACGGCATCGAGTGTCACATTAAAAAGGGGACTGTCAACTAGTGCTGAGCCTGCTGCGGTTTGGTAGTCATGGTATCGGGTTTCACTATGGTCCTGACTGCATTCGTGCAGCTATGTTTTTCAATGCGTCCTTAAGCTAGTTGCAATTTGGGACCATTGAGAGCTGCTATCCACGACCTTATTTGCGCACCTCTGTCATCGCTATTTCTCGCATAACATCTTGTACGCCCATTGCTCTGCTTGCCAAGAAGCCGACGCACACGCTTGATCCCACCTTATTTGGGATGCAGGCTTTTACGTCCTCACACGTCAAGCGTTTAGTCACTTTTTATCAACACTCCCTGACCGTACATCGATTGCAATGTCGATGCGGGCAATCATTAATGTGGAGCTTTTGGCAACCAGATTGCGGAAAGCGGGCTCATCGGGATCGGTGAGCCCGCAGACGTTGTGCATGCCGTTGTGGTTGCCTAGTTTGAAGGCTGAGGCTGAATCTGCCGAGGGATGGGTGCGAGGTATTTGATGGCGAGCTAAAGCCTGATGCTGATGATGCCAATGGTGCTGGCGAGAAGAATGAGGGCTATCAACGCAATCACAACTGCCAAAACTGCATACAACCGCTTCATGTTTGCCTCCTGCCGAACTGGAAGAAATGAGTTCAATAACTGCTGGTAGAATTCTACCAGCAGATTACTACTCAATGGTATGAGTGAGGCTTGTTTTGAAACATAGCAAACATGAGAGGGGCATTCAGCCCGAATGTACCTCCGGGCATGATGAGCGTGTGGAAGTGATCCAAAAAGAAGCGGTCGAGGTGAATGACAAGCGGGGCAAGAAGGTTGTCGAGTTTTTCGGAAAGCTATCATTTAAGGTAAAGATTGTTTTTCTCGTGGTTGTGGCGGCTGTCCTCTTTGTCTTTTTTCTCGGCGTCCTTCCTTGGATAACCGATAACCATGAAACTCAGTATCTCACGACATCGGATCTTAAGTCTGCTGTAGATATCGACAGTCTTTCTACGGTTGATTACATCTACCACGGCATCGTCGAGAAGCACGGCAGGTTCCTCTGGATGGATCGCGTGGACTATCGCGTTAAATACGAGGCTCATATTCGTGCATCGTATACGATGAGCGACATCCAGTTTGGCATTGACAAAGAGAATAAGGTCGTTACCGCCTATCTCCCCAAAGCGCAGGTTGGCGAGCCTCAGCTAGACAATAGTAAGTTTGGCTACCTTCCCGAAAACGCAACTGCAGATATGAAAGATGTTCTGTCACTTTGTCGCAAAGATGCCGCAGATGAAGTCGATAAAAAGGAGATTAAAAAACAGGCGGACACGAGCTTGCGGGATACCGTGAAGGCGCTGACGCTCCCGCTTATTGACGGTGAGTACGAGCTCAAATTCAAGCCGTTGGCTGAGTACAAAGAGGGGGCTGATTCTAATGCGTAGGCCGTGGCTGGTTTGTTTTGTCCTCGTGGCGACGCTGTCGTTTACCGGGCTTTCGGGTTGCGCAAAAAAAGACGAGGAGCCCGATTTCTCTGGCTATACGAAGATTGCCGAGCTTGCTACCGTTGAGTGCAGATTTCATAATGTCGCGGAAATCTACAACGACGGCACCAATATGCTCTTTGGGATAAACGTGGGATATAAAAAGGCGTGGTTCGAGTATGACGGGACGGTGCAGCTGGGCGTTGATGTCGCTAAGGTAAATGTCAGTAATCCGGATGAGAACAACGTCGTGACCATCACAGTTCCTGACGCAGAGGTTCTCGGCCAGCCCCAAGCCGACGAGAGCACCTTTTCTGATATCTACAGCGATACCGGGTTGCTAACTCCTATTAGGATAGTTGACCAGTCTGCTGCGCTTGAAGAAGCCCAAAACGAAATGATAAAAAGTGCCGAGGGCAATTCAGCATTGATGAGCAGCGCCCGTGAAAGAGCTAAAACTCTCTTGAGCCAGTACGTCACAAAGATTGGTGATCGGACGGGCAAAAAGTACGAAGTTCAGTTTAAGGATGCTGAATAGACCGACTTACAATTGCCTTGCTTGAGAGCGGCTTCGGATATGAAGGGCCTCCCATTTCTGGTTGTGTTAGAGATGGGAGGCCTCTTTTTGTATTCAACATCTCTTTACTGCTGCGTATCTAGCCGCGGCATCAATGAACTTCGCTAGCGCTTTCGGACTGTCAAAGGCATATACAAGTGCCAGTCTTTTGACATCGTGTGATTTGAGGCGCGGCATGCAACGAGTGCACGCCGCTATGGCACCGCCTGCGTTCGTCTACGCCCCCCGCAATCCCTCGCGCTGCACTCAGCAGCTCGTACTCCCTCTCGCTCCACTGGCGCAGCCCGGCAGCCTCGACGGCGTCGCGGCACAGGTCCAGGAATACCTCGGCTCTCTCGTAGAAGCACTCGCGGGCAAAGGCGCCGGATCCGTCCGCAACGCACGTGCCGTCGGCAAAGAGCTTCCAGCTAGACGGCTCGCGAGAGTCGTCTCCAAGCAGCTTGATCTGCAGCACGTGCGGGCTGCCGGCGGCGCAGAGTTCTTCCTAGAGCACCTGCACCGTAAAGCGCATCTGGTGGGAGAGGCTGCTCTTGATCATGGCCGAGGCGTAGCCATTTGGCTTATCCAGAAGATGCATGTGATTTGGTTTGACGATCAGGTTGTGGAAGTTACGCTCGCTGCGCACAGAGAAATTGTCCATACGGACTCCTTTCATCGATGTTGGCAGGGCCACCGTGCCTCTTGGCCGGTTGGCGTCGGAATCGTGGAGCCAACTCTCTACCCCGACTCTGGATAAAACACGCCCGCTCCTTGCGGGCACGATGGAGTCTATCAACGTGTACGGACAGAAATCAGGCACCGCTTGCGAAATGACGCGCGGGCGGCGCTTGATTTCGCCGGCTGTCGCTAGGCTTAAATCAGAAAAAGTGTCGAAATCAGCCGTGTAAAAGTACGGAAAAGTGTCGAAATAGGCACCTTAAAACTTCGGAAAAGTGTAGCTGGATGACAAAACAGCACTTAGAAGCCGGTGCTGGATGCGGGATCCTGCGGCCGCCTTCAGCCCTCGCTACTCGTCGTCTCCGTCGTTGGGGTCGCCCTTGAGGGTGTTGATGTCCAGGTACTCGTCATCGTTCTCTTTTTGCTGGGTCTCCGACTCCGCTTGGGTGGGGCCGGAGAACAGCCGGAATCCCTCAAACGCAATGACGCCGAGCAGGGCAATGACAATGGCGATAAAGGCAACCTTGACTGCCTGCGGAAATTCCGAAAAACGCAGCGCCTTTTCCTCGGCGTAATAATCGGCGAAGCGCTCTTCGCCCGTGCTTTTGGTATACGCCGGCGCGGACGCGGCCTCCGGGTCATATTCCGGTGCAGGCGTGGCAGCGTACGGGTCGTTGAGATAATCGCTCGATGCGTTGCCATAATCCTCGGTCTCGATGCGATCGGTGCCAGCATAGCCATCGGAATAATCGGAATATGCCGCACCGCCCTCATAGTCCGCGGCGCTCGTGTTGGCGGCAAAAAGCGGGTTGACTGGAACGTCGAGCGCCGGCATGCCGGTAGAGGTCTCATCCAGATCGGCTGCAGCCCAGGAATCGTAGGCAACCTGATGGGCAACGGGCTCATCGAGCCTTGTGACCGGAGACTTGCGTGCCGCAGGAACGGGCAACTGCTGGGCGCTGTACATAACGGTGCTGTCGGCCGATTTGCTCCGCGTCGCCGCAGCGAGAAATGCCGCCGTCTCGGACGGGTCGCTTGCGGGGCGGGGAGTGGGCGTGGGCGCCGAAGTGGGTGCGGGCGTAGACGCGGGCGTCGAAACAGGCGGCTGCGTAGGAGTCGGCGTAGATGCGGGCTTAGGCGCAAGTGCGGGATTGGGGCTTGACGGGCGAGCCCCACCGCCCATGAGTTCGTCGGCGGTCCACGGGCGATCATCCATCACGTCGTCAAGGCTCAGCGAAAACAGGTCGTCTTCACCCTCATCGAACATGCGGTGCACATGTCCATCAATTGCCGGAATCAATCCGCGACCGGTGCATGATGCCTTGCTCAACGCCATTCTGTTCCACCCTTTCGAAATGCTAATGACATCGATTATATGGAACTTCCCAAGCGGCTCGGTCTTGGATTCGTGCTTTCCAGAACTCGCGCCCAAAAGGGGAGGGGCAATCCAGGCGAGTGCCTACTTGTCGCCTGTCGCCGCCTTGGCCTCATTGAGGTAGCTATAGAAGCTGTACTTGGAGATGCCAAAGAACTCGCAGGCGCGCTCGCTCGACTTGGAAATGAGGAAGGCGCCGCGACGGTCGAGGTAGCCAATGGCACGAATGCGCTCGTCTTTGGTCATGAGTGCCGCGGGCTTGCCCACAAACTGTTCGCACTCGTGCAGCAGGTCCTCGAGCAGGTCGCCGATGTTTTTGGTAATGGGCTCGGGCTCGGTGTAGCCCGTGCCGCCGGCGCCGGTAAAGGCGTCGAGCGAACGCTCAAAAGCCTTCATAAGCGTAATGTCAAAGTTGATGCCCAAAATGCCGACAGGCTTGCCCTCGTCGTTGCGGATAAAGATCGTCGACGATTTGAGCAGCTTGCCATCGGCGGTTTTGGTGAGGTACGGCTCGCGGTCGTGCACGTCGGCGGTGCCCTCATGCATGGATTCAAGCACAATATGGCTGGGGCCGTCACCCAGTTTGCGCCCGCTGACGTGGCCGTTTTCGATCACTACGATGGAGCGGTCCACGTCCTCGGTCTCCAGGTCGTGGACGACGATTTCGCAGTTGGGGCCAAATTGGAGCGCCAGGCCGTGTGCAAGGCGCTTATAGAACTCAATCTGTGCGGGGGTCATGGGTGCCTTCCTAAAAATTAGTTTGGGCACACTTTGCCATAAACCACACTTGTTCGCAAATAACGAAAGCGTCGCTGCGTTATGTGACCGTTCGGCGGCGAAAAGGTACCGATTACGGCAACAAACAATTTGTTAGGTTTGCCAATCAAAAAGTGTGATAGAACAGTACTAACAAACTTTTTGTTTGGCATCCACATAAAAGTTTAGCCGCATGAATGGGAATGGGCTGAAACGCGTATGCGGGGGCCGGCAAGAGAGGACTTAAGGAGTTCACCGTATGGCCGATAAGATCCAGTGGGCGGGCAACACGATGCCCAAGAGCGATGATAAGCACTTGGGAATCATGAGCCTCGACCACGTGAAGAAGGCCCGCGCCTTCCACCAGTCGTTCCCTCAATATACCGTCACTCCGCTTGCCCGCCTGGACGGTCAGGCTGCGCGCCTGGGCCTGTCCAACCTGTGCGTTAAGGACGAGAGCTACCGCTTTGGCCTCAACGCCTTTAAGGTCCTGGGCGGATCGTTTGCCATGGCCAACTACATTGCCGACGAGACCGGCAAGGACGTTGCCGACTGCACCTTCGATTACCTGACCTCCGATCAGCTGGCCGAGGACTTTGGCCAGGCTACCTTCTTTACCGCCACCGACGGCAACCATGGCCGCGGCGTGGCATGGGCTGCCAACAAGCTGGGCCAGAAGGCCGTCGTGCACATGCCCAAGGGTTCCACCAAGCCCCGCTTCGATAACATTGCCGCCGAGGGCGCCACGGTGACCATCGAAGAGGTCAACTACGACGAGTGCGTGCGCATGGCCGCCGCCGAGGCCGACGCCTGCGAGCGCGGCGTCATCGTTCAGGACACCGCCTGGGAGGGCTACGAGAAGATCCCGTCCTGGATCATGGAGGGCTACGGCACCATGGCTTCCGAGGCTGCCGAGCAGCTGCGCGAGATGGCCATCAACCGCCCGACGCACGTCTTTGTCCAGGCTGGCGTAGGCTCGCTCGCCGGCGCCGTGGTGGGCTACTTCACCAACCTGTATCCCGATAACCCGCCCACCTTCGTCGTGGTCGAGTGCGCACCGGCCGCCTGCCTGTACAAGGGCGCTGCCGCCGGCGACGGCGACCCGCGCATCGTGGACGGCGACATGCCCTCCATCATGGCCGGTCTGTGCTGCGGCGAGCCCAACATTCTGGGCTGGGATATCCTGCGCAACCACACCACCGCGTTCGTGTCCTGCCCCGACTGGGTCACCGCTCGCGGCATGCGCACTCTGGGCGCTCCCGAGAAGGGCGACCCGCGCGTCATCTCTGGCGAGTCCGGCGCTGTGACCACCGGTCTGGTCGAGACTCTCATGCTCGATCCCGAGTACGCCGAGCTCAAGGAACTCATCGGCCTGGACAAGACGAGCTCCGTGCTCTGCTTCTCCACCGAGGGCGACACCGATCCGGATCAGTACCGTCGCATCGTCTGGGAGGGCGAGTATCCGACCTGCTAGCAGACTGACCTGTCCGGAGGCAGCCGGAGGACTTTACTCCCTGCTCGGACAGTCCTGCTCGCACGGAGAGCACATTAAGTGCTCTCCGGCTCGTGCGGAACTCGCGACGGAGCAAAGTCCTCCGTCCGCCTCCTATGGTTACTTGCTTGTGGGGTGCTCGACCTCACGCTGCTTGGCACAAGTGATCTATCTGAAATATCTACATGTAGGTAAACCCTTGTAGAAAGGTTGACTGTTATGACTAAAGAACTCGATTTCGACGCTATCAAGGCTGCTGCTGAGTCCCATCGTGCTGATATGACTCGCTTCCTGCGCGCCATGATCTCTCACCCCTCTGAGTCCTGCGAGGAGGGTGAGGTTGTCGCCTGCATCAAGGCCGAGATGGAGAGCCTTGGCTATGACGAGGTCAAGGTCGACGGCCTGGGCAACGTTATGGGCTTTATGGGCGAGGGCGACAAGATCATCGCCATCGACTCCCACATCGACACCGTCGGTATCGGCAACATCGAGAACTGGGACGCCGATCCCTATGAGGGCTACGAGACCGACGAGATCATCTACGGCCGCGGCGGCTCCGACCAGGAGGGTGGCATGGCTTCTGCTACCTACGCTGCCAAGATGATGAAGGACATGGGCCTCATCCCCGAGGGCTACAAGATCATGGTCGTCGGCACCGTCCAGGAAGAGGACTGCGACGGCATGTGCTGGCAGTACATCTACAACAAGGACGGCATTAAGCCCGAGTTCGTCATTTCCACCGAGCCCACCGACGGCGGCATCTATCGCGGTCACCGCGGCCGCATGGAGATCCGCGTCGACGTTCACGGCACCTCCTGCCACGGCTCCGCTCCCGACCGCGGCGACAACGCCATCTACAAGATGGCCGACATCATCGCCGACGTCCGCGCCCTCAACAACAACGGCTGTGACGAGT
Source organism: Coriobacteriaceae bacterium (assembly GCA_905194345.1). Taxonomy (GTDB): domain Bacteria; phylum Actinomycetota; class Coriobacteriia; order Coriobacteriales; family Coriobacteriaceae; genus Collinsella. Next base: position 89,366 of record CAJJRZ010000004.1, on the reverse strand, counting down.
CGACCGACATCAAGGGCCTCGTCAAGATGCTCGACCCCAAGTACAACCCCGAGCACTTCGAGGATGCCCGCTTCCTGGGCCGCGGCACCTGCACCGTCAGCCAGATCTTCTACACCAGCCCCAGCCGCTGCGCTGTCGCTGACTCCTGCGCCATCTCCATCGACCGTCGCATGACCGCCGGTGAGACCTGGGAGTCCTGCCTGGACGAGATCCGTAACCTGCCGGCCGCCAAGAAGTACGGCGACGACGTGAAGGTCTCCATGTACATGTACGACCGTCCGTCCTGGACCGGCGAGGTCTACGAGACCGAGGCTTACTTCCCCACGTGGATCAACAAGGAGACCGCTCCGCACGTCAAGGCCCTCGTCGACGCCCACAAGGCCATGTTCGGTGACGAGCGCATCGGCTGCGAGCCCAGCGTGGACAAGCGCACCGGTCGCCCGCTGTGCGACAAGTGGACCTTCTCCACGAACTGCGTTTCCATCCAGGGCCGCTATGGCATCCCCTGCGTCGGCTTCGGCCCGGGTGCCGAGTCTCAGGCTCACGCTCCCAACGAGGTCACCTACAAGGACGACCTGGTCACCGCTGCCGCCATGTATGTGGCTGCCCTGAACCTCTACGATCCGAGCCAGGCCGATGGCGACGCCACCGTGTTCCGCGCCGGTCTGACCAACAACAAGATCGATTAGTCCCATTCCTCGATCTTGTTGAGCCGGGGACAGCTCGTGTCCCCGGCACCCCCTGTTGACTTGGGGCCCGCGGTCGTTATCTCCCATGCTTCCTCAACGGTAGCGGGTCCTCGTCATAGTGCTCTGCATGTTCTAGCCGCACGCGCATGCCGGAGCACATCTACTCATTGCAATCGTTTCATCGTTGGAAAGGATATTTACATGGACGCCAAGTTTACCGAGCTCGTCGAGCAGCTGAACGGCCTCGATTTTAAGGGCATGTACGGCAGCGACTTCCTGCACACCTGGGATAAGACCACCGATGAGCTCAAGGCGCTCTACATCGTCGCCGACGCCCTGCGCGAGCTGCGCGAGAACAACGTTTCGTCCAAGATCTTCGATTCGGGTCTGGCCGTCTCCCTGTTCCGTGACAACTCCACCCGTACGCGCTTCTCCTTCTCTAAGGCAGCCAACCTGCTCGGTCTTGAGCTGCAGGACCTGGACGAGAAGAAGTCCCAGATTGCTCACGGCGAGACCGTCCGCGAGACCGCTACCATGATCTCCTTCATGGCCGACGTCATCGGCATCCGCGACGACATGTACATCGGCAAGGGCGACGCCTACATGGCCGAGGTCTCCGAGTCTGTCCAGCAGGCCTACGAGGACGGCGTTCTGGATCACCGTCCCACGCTCATCTCCCTGCAGTCCGACTCCGATCACCCCACGCAGTCCTCTGCCGACATGCTCTACCTCATCAACGAGTTTGGCGGTCTTGAGAACCTCAAGGGCAAAAAGGTTGCCGTCACCTGGGCCTACTCGCCCTCTTACGGCAAGCCGCTGTCCTGCCCGCAGTCGCTGATCAGCCTGCTGCCCCGTTTTGGCATGGACGTCACCTTGGCCCACCCCGAGGGCTACGACCTCATGCCCGAGGTCGTCGAGCGCGCCAAGGGTTATGCCGCCGAGTCCGGCACCACCTTTAAGCAGGTCAACACCATGGCCGAGGCCTTCGAGGGCGCCGACATCGTGATCCCGAAGAGCTGGGCTCCGTTTGCCGCCATGGAGAAGCGCACCAACCTGTACGCCGAGGGCGACGACGCCGGCATCGCTGCACTCGAGAAGGAGCTGCTCGCTCAGAACGCCACGCATCAGGATTGGTGCTCCACGACCGAGCTCATGGAGAAGACCGCCAACGGCCAGGACACCATCTTTATGCATCCGCTGCCCGCCGACATCTCCGGTGTCTCTTGCGAGCACGGCGAGGTCAACGCCGACGTCTTCGACATGCACCGCGTGGGCATGTACAAGGAGGCCAGCTACAAGCCGTACGCCATCGCAGCCATGATGTTCCTGCAGAAGGTTGCCGATCCCGCCGCTACCCTCAAGGCCCTCGACGAGCGCAACACCGCCCGTTGGTTCCAGGCCTAAAGCTGGGTTGAGGTAAGCCATGTAAAGGGGGCGCTCTGCCAACCGGCGGGGTGCCCCTTTTTGCATCGTGGGCGTGCGGGATAAGCGCTTTCGATGTAGATGCCCCGCGACGCGAGTTATGGGTACGATGGTTTCAGGGGAGGTATCGCCATGAAACTTGGTTGCGTCATTATGGCTTCGGGCGAGGGCAAGCGATTTGGCTCTAACAAGATGCTCGCCGATATCTATGGCGAGCCGCTGATTGCCCGGACCATTGATTCGGTTCCCCGGGGCTTTGACGTTGTGGTTTCGACGCGTTGGCCCGAGGTCGCCCAGATTTGCGAGGACAAGCATTGCCCGTGTGTGCAGCACGATGGCAAGCTGCGCAGCGAAAGCGTCCGTGCGGGCCTTTCGTGGGGAGTCGAACGCAACTGGAAAGGTTGCCTCTTTTTGCCGGGCGACCAGCCGCTCGTGAGTTCAGATTCTTTTGAGGCTATGGTTCGTGCATTTGACGAGCGTGGCCGCAAGCATCCGGTGCGTCTTGCGTGCAACGGTGAGCCTTCGAGCCCGGTGCTCTTTCCGGCGGAACTGTTCGATGCACTTATGTGTCTTGAGGGTAAGGACGGCGGCGGTTCGATCCTCAAGGACCGTACCGACGTGGTGCTGGTCGAGGCGCGTGCCTACGAGCTGTGGGACGTCGATACCGTCAAGGGACAGCGACGCATAACGGAGCATATCGCCGCCTGCTCGTATTTTGATCGCGTGGCCAACTGCATCAATCAATAAGGAGCAATTATGATCATCATCAAAAACGGCGCACTCGTGACGCCCCAGGGGCTTCGCCGCGCCGATCTTGCCATGGATGGCGATAAGATCGTGCGGATCGCCGCGGCGATTGAGCCGGCCGAGGGCGATACCGTCGAGGATGCCGCGGGCTGCTGGGTGTTTCCCGGCTTTATCGACGGCCACACGCACATGCAGTGCTGGACCGGCATGGATTGGACAGCCGATAGCTTTGAGACCGGTACGCGTGCGGCTGCCTGCGGCGGCACGACGACTATTGTGGACTACGCGACAGCCGATCGCGGCGTGACCATGCCCGATGCCTTGGCCGAGTGGCATCGCCGCGCCGACGGAACCTGCACGGCTAACTACGCTTTTCATATGGCACTCGCCGAGTGGAACGAGCGCAATCGCGCCGATCTTTCGGCCATTCGCGAGGCGGGCGTGTCGTCGTTTAAGACCTACTTTGCCTACGATCATCTGCGCCTGGACGATGCCGAGACGCTCGAGGTGCTCGAGGAGCTCAAGCGCCTGGGCGGTATCCTGTGCGTGCATTGCGAGAACGGTACGCTGGTGAATGAACTGCAGAAGCGCGTGTTTGAGCAGGGTATCCACGGGCCCGAGGGCCATGCGCTCAGCCGTCCGGACGTGTGCGAGGCCGAGGCAGTGAGCCGGCTGCTGTATCTGGCGCACTTGGCCGGGGATGCTCCGGTCAACGTGGTGCACCTTTCGACCAAGCTGGGGCTCGAGGCCATTCGCGCTGCCAAGGCGCGCGGGCAGAAGAATATTTATGTCGAGACCTGCCCTCAATATCTGATGCTCGACGACACCTGCTATCTGGAGCAGGGAGAGGACGGCTTCGCGGGTGCCAAGTATGTGATGAGTCCGCCGCTGCGCCATGCCGGCGACCGTGCGGCCCTGCGCGAGGCGCTTGTGGCCGGCGAGATCGATACCATCGCCACCGACCACTGCTGCTTTAATCTGCACGGGCAAAAGGACCGCGGGCGCGACGACTTCCGCGCGATTCCCAACGGCGGGCCCGGCGTGGAGCATCGTCCCGTCGCGATTGCCACGAGCTTTGAGGGACAGCTGGGCCCCGAGGACCTCTGCCGCCTGATGAGCGAGAACCCGGCGCGCGTGTTTGGCATGTACCCGCGCAAGGGCTGTCTTGCCGAGGGCTCCGATGCCGACGTGTGCGTGTGGGATCCCAAGGCGCGCTGGACGATCAGTGCCGCGACGCAGCATCAGGCTGTGGACTACACACCGCTCGAGGGTTTTGAGGCACATGGCCGCGTCAAGGCCGTGTTTGTGAACGGCGTGCTGGCCGCGCGCGACGGCGAGCCCACCGGAGCCCAACCCGGCCGCTACGTCCCCCGCTAACAGGAAGGCCGCCGGGGTAGCTAATTTGGGACGGGGCTCTTTTAGCTACCCCTTGAGGCTGGTGGCGACGATGGAGCGGCCGAGGGCTGCCTCGAAGCGATCTGCCATCGTTGGATCAGCAAGCGTGTCGACTTGGTTGAGCATGATACGGGCATTGTTGAGGTTCAGCATCTGCAGCTCGGCATTGAGCACCTGGGCGACGCGCTCTGGGGTGGCAGCGTCGGTGGGCTCGCAGCCGCAGCGCTCGCAGAAGAGCTCGGGGCGGTGGACAACCTCGGCGACGGGCTTGCCCAGCCCCGAGGCGCCGACGACCCAGACAAAGTTTGCCGTGGCGGCGGGAATTACCGGCTCCCAGGCGGCATGCGCCTTGAGCGGGAGTCGCTTGCTGCCATCTGCCTCGGTCAACACATAGTCAAAGCGCTGTGCCAGCTGGTCGAGCGGCTCGGCAGGGGAGGAGAGCTTGCCTGTCTCCGGGTTCAAAACACCCGCCTGGCAGATACTTCCGCGGACAAGTCCCGCGCATGCCTCGCAGGTGCAGCCGGGAACATGTAGGGTCCCCGGCTTCCAAGGCGCGGCGTCCAGGCGACGGCTCGACCCGTCCCATGGCACGCCGGCGACGGGAAACATGTGCGTGGTGGTACAGAGGAGCACGCGGCCGACAGTGCGCATGAGCTCGAGACCCAGCGTCTTCAGCAGCGTCGACTTGCCGCCACTGCCGATAATCGCGGTAATGCCCGGCTCGATCCTGAGCGCAGAGGCAAGATTGCCGCTAACCGTTTCCATCTGTTCACCGCCGTATAATACTGTGATAATAAATAATCATCAGAGTAGCGGTCGGACCGCTTTTTCTCTGCTCAAACCGTAGCACAGGGAGGTGCCCCGGGAATGCTCGTTTATGTTCGCGGCGCCGGTGATATCGCCACGGGTGTCGCTGCCCGTTTGGTGCGCGCCGGCGTGTCGGTCGTTATGGCAGATATCGCGGTTCCCACGTGCATCCGTCGCACAATCAGTTTTTGCGAGGCCATTCGCTTGGGCGAGGTCGAGGTCGAAGGCATTCGCGCTCGCTTGGCGCAGACGCCGGCTGAGGCGCTTGAGATTACCGAGGCTGGAGACGTCGCCGTTGTGGTGGACCCTCAGGCCAAGATGCTCGATGAGCTTAAACCCGCGGCTGTGGTCGACGCGATTTTGGCTAAGCGCAACTTGGGCACCACGCGCGACATGGCGCCTGCCGTCATCGCTGTGGGGCCGGGCTTTACCGCGCCGGTCGATTGCGACGCCGTGGTCGAGACCATGCGCGGGCATTTTCTCGGCCGTGTCATTACCCAAGGTTCGCCCCAGCCCAACACGGGCGTGCCGGGCATTATCGCCGGCTATGGCAAGGAACGTGTTATCCACAGCCCCGCCGCCGGCGTGTTTCGGTCCGACCGCGCAATCGGCGACATCGTGAGTGCCGGAGACGTGATTGGCTACGCGGGCGATACGCCCATGTGCACGCAGATCGATGGCTGTCTGCGCGGGCTTTTGGCGAACGGCGTGCGGGTGACTGAGGGCTTTAAATGCGCCGATGTCGATCCGCGCGGCGACGCCAACTATATCAACTATATTTCGGACAAGGCGACATCGGTCGGCGGCGGCGTGCTCGAGGCGCTTGCTATGCTCACCGATGTCTTTAGAGGATAGAAGGCGGCAATGGAAAAGCTCGATGTGGTGAATGCGGCGCTTGCCGCCCTGCGTGCTGACGAGACGTGCGAGCTGGTGGTAGTGGCCGGTACGGCGGGGTCGTCCCCGCGCGGTGTGGGCGCATGGATGACTGTCTTTGCCGATGGCAGCCAGGCGGGCACTATCGGCGGCGGCAAGATTGAGCTCTTTGCGCTGGACGAGGCGCGCGAGCTGCTGGCCGGGGGTAAATCGCGTCTGGTCCGCTACACCATGGGCGGCGAGAACTCCGATACCGGCATGATTTGCGGCGGAGCCATCTGCCTGTGCTATCTGCACCTGGATGCGACCAAGGCGCCGTTGTTCCAGTCGGTTGCCGACATCTTGGCCTATCGGCGCATCGGCGACTTCGTCATCGACTTTGAGCCGTTTATCGCGGGCGTGCTCGAGGGCGATGTGGCCGAGTACCATGGCGAGGAATCGCGCCGCACCATTGCGGGCTGCCCCGGGCTTTCGCTGGTGGAGGAGGGGAGTAAGGTCACCTACACCAACGCGGCCTCCGAGATTCCCCCGGCGCACATCGAGACGCTCTGCCCCGAGGGCCTGGCCTATATCTTTGGCTGCGGCCACGTGGGTGCTGCGACGGCGCGGGTGCTCACGGCGGCGGGCTTTGCCGTCGTGGCTTGCGACGACCGCCCCGGCACGCTGACCCCCGAATGGGTGCCAGGTGTCTACGACCGTCGTCTGGTCGACTACAAGAACCTGAGCAAGCAGTGCCCCATCGGCCCGCGCGACCTGGTGGTCGTCGCCACGGCGGGTCACAAGTCCGATATCGACGTGGTGATTCAGGCCATGCGCGCCAAACCCGCCTATCTGGGCTGCTTGGGTTCGCGCCGCAAGACGGCCTTTGTGCGCGCCCGCCTGGAGCAGGAGGGCTTTACGCAGGAGCAGATCGACGAGCTGCACCTGCCGATCGGCGTTTCCATCGAGGCCGAGGACCCAGAGGAGATCGCTATCTCCATCGCCGCCGAGATGATCCACCTGCGCCGCACCAAACTCGTCCCCCGCAAGCGATAGTCTCATCCCCATATATGAGTTGCGGTGAAATACGGACTGTTTATGCCTGTTAAGCCATCAAACAGTCCGTATTTCACCGCAACTGCTGTTTGTCCCCGGGGGATGCAGGATAGCGGGTCAAAATGCTACCTGTGTCATATGCCCTATAATGTCCGACCGTTGAGCGGCATGGGGCCGCTGCTTAGGGTATGGGAGGCGCAAATGGCAGAGTCGGCAGCAGGGGATGCCCTGTTCGAGCGTACGGGAAAAGTTTCGTTTGTGCAGGTATTACCCCATGCACTGCAGCATGTGCTGGCGGCATTCGCGGGTATCGTCACGCCCGCCATCATTATCGCGTCGGTCTGTGGCTTTACCCCTCAAGAGGAAGCCGCTGTCATCCAGGCGTCGCTCGTCCTCTCGGCGCTCGACATTTTCCTTCAACAGTTCCCCATAAAAGGTGTCGTCGGTTCGGGCCTGCCCATCGTGATGGGCGCGAGCTTCACCTTCGTGCCGGCGCTCAAGGCGGTCGGTCTCGAGCTCGGCTTTGAGGCCGTGCTGGGCGCCCAGGCAATCGGTGGCGCGCTCGTCGTGCTCTTCGGCCTGCTGTTTAGGCGCGTGAGCTTTCTGTTCCCGGCCCCGGTGCTCGGCACCGTCATCTTTGTCATTGGCCTGTCACTATGCCCAGTGGCGGTTGCCTCCATGGCGGGCGGGGAGGGCGCGGCCGATTTTGGCAGTGTCACCAACTGGGCCGTCGCGCTCGTGACGTTTGTCGTTACCTTTATGGCCGGCAACTACGGCAAGGGCGCGCTTAGACTGGGCAGCATCCTGGCCGGTATCTGCGCGGGCTTTGTTTTGGCTGCGGTGTTGGGCATGGTCGATTTCTCGGCCATCGCGACTGCCAGCTGGTTCGCCCCGCCGGCTCTGGGCGCCCATCGCCTGGTGTTCGACCCGGCCGCGTGCGCCGTCGTGGGCGTTGTCGCCATTGTCAACGCCGTGCAGGTCATGGGCGAGTTTGCCGCCGTGTCGTCCGCTGCGCTCGATATCCCTGCGACCGATAGCCAGATCTCGGGTGGCCTGATCGCCAACGGCCTGGTCGGTATGCTGTCAGGCTTTTTGGGCGGCGTCCCCACGGCAACCTTTGGCCAGAATGTGGGCATTATCGCCGAGAACAAGGTCGTCAACCGCATGGTCTTTACGCTTGCCGCCGCCATCTTGCTCATCGCGGGCCTGCTGCCCAAGTGTGCGGCGGTACTCACGTCCATTCCGCAGCCGGTAATCGGCGGCGCCACGATCGGCGTGTTCGCGACCATCGGTATGAACGGTGTGGTCATGTTTGCCCGCCACGGCCTGCCTCAGCGCGATACCACGCTCATGGGTCTCTCTATCGCCTTTGGCACGGGCATTGAGCGCACGGCCGGCGCGCTTGCCGGCGCTGGATTCCCCGCATGGGTTGGCACCGTCTTTGGCGGATCCTCCATTGCCGTCGCCGCGCTCGTTGCTGTGATCCTCAACCTGGTCCTCCCGCGCCAAAAATAACGCCCCATATATGAGTTGCGGTGGAATAGGGACTGTTTAAGCCTTTTAAGCCATCAAACAGTCCCTATCTCACCGCAACTGCTGTTTTCCTCCGTGCCCTAGGGATCAATTTGTGCGGGGGAGTTGTGGAGTTGTGCAGGCAGACGAGGTTTTTCTGGAAATACGCTCCCGATGCGCGTATAGTACCGATTGTTTTGTCGGCTCCTGCTGCGTCGAGTCCAAACCGCGAAATGCCATGAGCGGCGCGGATGCAGCCAGGAGGCACGAGGACAACCCATCGTGGCCACGCCCCGTGCTTAAAACCCCAAGAAGGAGTGAACAATGGCAGAAGAGAAGTATGTGCCGCGTCTGAAGACCAAGTACAACAACGAGGTCAAGCAGCAGCTTCAGGACAAGTTCCAGTACGAGAACGTCATGATGATCCCCAAGTTTGAGAAGATCGTCGTGAACATGGGCGTCGGCGAGGCCGCTACCGATTCCAAGGCCATCGACGGTGCCGTGCGCGACCTGCGCGCCATCACCGGCCAGCAGCCGATGATCACCCGTGCCCGCAAGTCCATCGCTACCTTCCGCCTGCGCGCTGGTATGCCGATCGGCTGCAAGGTTACCCTGCGTGGCGACCGTATGTGGGAGTTCTTCGATCGTCTGACCTCCGTCGCGATTCCCCGTATCCGCGACTTCCGCGGCATCTCCGCCAAGAGCTTCGACGGCCGTGGTAACTTCTCCATGGGCGTCACCGAGCAGCTCATCTTCCCCGAGATCGACTTCGACTCCGTCGATCACCAGCGTGGTATGGACATCACTTTCGTGACCACCGCCAATACCGATGAGGAGGCCAAGGCCCTTCTGGATGCCTTCGGTTTCCCGTTCAAGAAATAGGTTCACCTGCCCTATGAGCGCCGTTCCCAGAAGGGGGCGGCGCTTGGGGCGAACAATACTCTATGTGAGGAGGATATAAGTGGCTAAGACATCGATGATCGTCAAGTGCAATCGCAAGCAGAAGTTCTCTACTCGTGAGTACACGCGCTGCCAGCGCTGCGGCCGTCCGCACTCTGTGTACCGCAAGTTCGGCCTGTGCCGTGTCTGCTTCCGCGAGCTTGCACTCAAGGGCGAGCTTCCCGGCGTTAAGAAGGCCAGCTGGTAAGTCACTACCAGCGTTTCAAGCATCCGTTTGGAACAGGGAAAACGCGCTAGTTAGGCTTTGCCGTTAAGGGCGGCGAAGAACCAAGAGCACGTGTTCATCAAGAACGAAGGAGAATCTGTATGAACCTTACAGACCCGATCGCAGATATGCTTACGCGCATCCGTAACGCTAACTCTGTGAACAAGGCCACGGTCTCCATGCCGAGCAGCAAGAAGCTCGTCGAGATCGCTCGTGTTCTGCACGAGGAGGGCTACATCGAGGGCTACGATGTCGAGGACACCGTTCCCCAGAAGACTCTGCACATCACGCTTAAGTATGGACCCAAGAAGGCTAAGGTCATCAACGGCATCCGCCGCATTTCCAAGCCGGGCCTGCGTAAGTACACCGGCGTTGCCGACATGCCCCGCGTCCGCGGTGGCCTTGGTACCGCCATTATTTCCACCAGCCATGGCGTCATGACCGACCGCGATGCTCGCAAGCACAACGTCGGCGGCGAGATCATCGCTTACGTCTGGTAATTCGCTCGGTAGGTAGAAGGAAAGGAGATCACCGTGTCTCGTATCGGTAATAAGCCTGTCCAGATTCCCGCCGGAGTCGAAGTGGCAGTCAACGGCAACAACGTTGTCGTCAAGGGCCCCAAGGGCCAGCTCGAGCTCGATGTCTTTGAGAAGCTCGCTATCAACGTCGAGGACAACGTCCTCACCGTTTCCCGTCCCGACGACGAGCGTGAGACCCGTGCCCGCCACGGCCTCACCCGCGCCCTCATCCACAACATGGTGGTTGGCGTTTCCGAGGGCTTCGAGAAGAAGCTCGAGCTCGCCGGCGTCGGTTACCGCGTGCAGCAGAAGGGCAAGAACCTCGAGTTCTCCCTGGGCTTCTCGCACCCCGTGATCGTCGAGGCTCCCGAGGGCATCACCTTCGAGGTTCCCGACAACACCCACGTGAACGTCAAGGGTATCAACAAGCAGCAGGTCGGTCAGATCGCCGCTGAGATCCGCGGCCATCGTCCTCCCGAGCCTTACAAGGGCAAGGGTATCCACTACGTTGGCGAGCACATCCGCCGCAAGCTGGGTAAGGCCGCCAAGTAGTCGTAACCGACTCACTCGCATAAGACCAGCACCCCGTCAGGTGCTGGCAAGATCAACCTTTTTAGGAGTTTACGTATGAACAAGCATAAGGCGAAGCTGGAAGGCCTCAAGCGTCGTCAGCGTCGTGTTCGCGGCAAGGTCTCGGGTACCTCCGAGCGTCCGCGTCTTCGCGTGACCCGTACTAACGCCAACATCTATGCCCAGATCATCGACGACAGCAAGGGCTCCAGCCTGACGCTCGTCTCTGCCTCGACCCTCGAGGCCGAGTTCAAGGGCACCCACACCTCGAACAAGGAGGCTGCGGAGAAGGTCGGTCAGCTCGTTGGCAAGCGTGCCATCGAGGCCGGCATCACCAAGGTCGCCTTCGATCGCGGTGGCCGTATCTACCATGGCCGCGTCAAGGCCCTCGCCGACGGTGCTCGTGCCGCCGGTCTCGAGTTCTAGGAGGTATGTAGCACATGGCTCGTAATCAGAAGCAGCAGCGCGAGGCCTCCGAGTTCGAGGAGCGCGTCGTTTACATCAACCGCGTGTCGAAGACCGTCAAGGGTGGTCGTCGCATGAGCCTCGTCGCTCTCGTCGTCGTTGGCGACGGCAAGGGCAACGTCGGCGTTGGCATGGGCAAGTCCGCTGAGGTGCCCCTGGCCATCTCCAAGGCGTCTCTCGATGCCAAGAAGAACATGTTCCACGTGCCGGTGACCGAGCAGGGCACCATCCCGCACGAGGTTCTCGGCCACTTTGGTGCCGGCCGCATCATCATCAAGCCCGCTGTCGAGGGTACCGGCGTTATCGCCGGCGGCGCTGTGCGTCCCCTCTTCGAGCTTGCTGGCATCAAGAACGTCCTGTCCAAGTCCCTCGGTACCGACAACGGCCTCAACATCATCAAGGCTGCCGTCGAGGGCCTCAAGGAGCTCTCCAGCCCTGAGGACGTCGCGGCTCGCCGTGGCCTGACGGTCTCCGAGATGTTCGTCGGTAAGGAGAACTAAGCATGGCTGACACCATCAAGATCAAGCAGGTCCGCAGCACCAACGGTTGCAAGCAGGACCAGGTCCGTACTGTCCGTGCCCTCGGTCTCCACAGGATCCGCGAGGTTCGCGAGATTGCTGACAACGAGTCCGTCCGCGGCATGATCTTCAAGGTCAAGCACCTTGTCGAGATTGTAGAGGAGTAGCAAATGCAGCTTCACGATCTTACTCCCGCGCCCGGTTCCACCAAGAACCGTAAGCGCGTCGGCCGTGGCAATTCTTCGGGTCACGGCACCACTTCTGGCCGCGGCCAGAAGGGCCAGGGTTCCCGCTCTGGCGGCACCAAGGGTGCCGGCTTCGAGGGTGGCCAGACTCCGCTGGCTATGCGCCTGCCCAAGCTTCCGGGCTTCCGCAACCCCCGTCGTATCGAGTACACCGCTGTTAACGTTGAGCGTCTCGAGCGTAAGTTCGAGGATGGCGCTGTGATCGACGGTGCCGCTCTTAAGGCCGCTCGCATCACCAAGAGCGAGTTCGAGCCCGTCAAGGTGCTCGGCAATGGTGAGCTCACCAAGAAGTTCACGGTCAAGGTCGACAAGGTCAGCGCTTCTGCGCAGGCCAAGATCGAGGCCGCCGGCGGAAAGGTCGAGCTGCCGTGCTAAATGGTCTTAAGAATGCTTTCCGCATCAAAGAATTGCGCGAAAAGATTCTTTTTACCATAGCTATGCTCGTCGTGTACCGCATTGGTGCGCACGTTCCTGTGCCCGGCATTCCCTTCCAGGGGATGCTGGGCCTTTTCTCGACCGATAACAATTCGGTCGCCGCAGGTGCTATGGCCCTCCTGAATCTTTTCTCTGGCGGCGCGTTGAGCTATGTGTCGGTGTTTTCGCTGGGCATCATGCCTTACATCACCAGCTCGATCATCCTCCAGATGCTCCAGGCCGTCGTGCCTTCCCTGCATGAGCTTGCCCGCGAGGGCGAGGTCGGTCAGACCAAGATTACGCAGTATTCGCGTTACCTCACCTTGGCTCTGGCAATCCTCAACTCCGTGGGTTACCTCTTCCTCTTTAAGAGCTTCGGCATCAGCTTTAATGGCGCCGGCGCTCCCGAGATCATCTTCGACCTCATGGTCGTCGGCACGCTCACTGCGGGCGCCATGCTGATCATGTGGATTGGTGAGCTCATCACCCAGCGCGGTATCGGCAATGGCATGTCGCTGATCATCTTTGCGAACATCATGGCCGGTCTGCCGCAGGCTATCTTCTCCAGCACCGAGGGCAATGCCGGTGGCATCATCACCATGGTGATCATCTGCGCCATCATCCTGCTGGTTATCCCGCTGATCGTTTTCCTTGAGCGCGGCCAGCGCCGCATTCCGGTCTCCTACGCCAAGCGCGTCGTGGGCCGTCGCATGATGGGTGGACAGACCACCTACCTGCCCATCAAGGTTAACACCGCGGGCGTCGTGCCGATCATCTTCGCTTCGGCGCTGCTGTACTTCCCGGCTCAGATTGCCGTGTTCTTCCCCGGCATCGGCTGGATTCAGGCAGTTGCCTCCGCGCTTTCGACCGGTTGGCTCAACTGGGTGCTTAACGTTGTCCTCATCGTGTTCTTCGCGTACTTCTACACCTCCATGGTGTTCAATCCCGATGACACGGCCGACAACCTTAAGAAGCAGGGCGGCTTTATTCCGGGCGTGCGTCCGGGTAGGGCTACCGCGGCCTACATCAAGAACGCGCTCAACAAGATTACGCTTCCCAGCGCTGTCTTTTTGGCGCTCATCGCCATCGTGCCTTCGATCATCTTCTCCTTCACGGGTAACCATCTGATCCAGGCTTTTGGCGGAACGTCCATCCTCATCATGGTCGGCGTCGTGCTCGACACGGTCGATAAGCTCGAAGGCCAGATCAAGATGTATGATTACGATGGATTCTTTAAATAGGCTAGAGGAGGATTGCTCATGAACCTCGTATTGCTCGGAGCTCCGGGTGCCGGTAAGGGCACCGTCGCACAGGAGCTCGTCGCCGAGTTTGGCGTCGCTCACATTTCCACGGGCGACCTGCTGCGTGCTGCCGTCAAGGGTGGCACCGAGCTTGGTATTCAGGCTAAGAAGTACATGGACGCTGGCGAGCTCGTTCCCGACCAGCTCGTGATCGACCTTGTCAAGGAGCGCCTTGCCGCCGATGACGCCCAGCAGGGCTTCATCCTCGACGGCTTCCCGCGCAACACCGCCCAGGCTGTGACGCTCGATTCCGAGCTCTCCGCCATGGGTCGCGAGATCGACTGCGCCCTTCTGGTCGACGTTGCCCCCGAGGTCATCATCGATCGTCTGTCTTCGCGTCGCACCTGCCGCGCCTGCGGTTACACCGGCACCGCTGCCGATGCTACCTGCCCCAAGTGCGCCGGCGAGATGTATCAGCGCGACGACGACAAGCCCGAGACCATCAAGAACCGTCTCGACGTCTACGAGAAGTCCACGAGCCCGCTCGTCGACTACTATCGTGGCCAGGGTCTGCTCAAGTCGGTCAACGGTGACCAGGCTCGCGAGACCGTGTACGGGGATGTCAAAGAGGCTCTCGGTCTATGATCAAGATTAAGTCTGCAACGCAAATCGAGCAGATGAAGAAGGCAGGAGCGCTATCTAAGATGGCGCTCCGCCACGTTGGAGCCATGGTGCGCCCCGGCGTTTCGACTTTTGAGCTCGATCAGCTCGCGGAGCAGATTATCCGCATGCATGGCGGCACCCCGGCCTTTAAGGGTTACGGCGGGTTCCCGGGAACCATTTGCGCATCGATCAACGATGCCGTGGTCCACGGTATTCCCAACCCCGACATGATCCTGCGCGATGGCGATATCATTTCCATCGATACGGGAGCCGTTGTCGACGGTTGGGTCGGCGATAACGCTTGGACGTTTTTCGTTGGCACCCCAACGCCCGAGGCCAAGGCCCTGTGCGAGGTTACGCGCGATTGCCTTAAGGCTGCCATCGAGCAGGCTGTCCCCGGTAACCATATCGGGGATGTTGGTTATGCCGTTCAGTCTCTCGCCGAGTCTCACGGCTATGGCGTTCTTCGTGACTATGTTGGCCATGGCATTGGCCGCGTGATGCACGAGGACCCCAACGTTCCTAACTATGGAAAGAAGGGGAGGGGCGTTCGCCTCCAGGCCGGCATGGTCATTGCCATCGAGCCGATGGTTACGATGGGTTCCAACCATGTGAGCACGGGCTCCGACGGTTGGATTGTTACGACCAACGACCACCTGCCCGCCGCGCACTACGAGAACACCGTCGCCATTACCAATGACGGTCCGGTGATTCTCACCACGGATGCCCAAGGTGCTTGGTGTTCCTTGCAAGGCGGTGAAATGTAAAAGTCGCCGCCCCCTGATGCCCAACCTCGCCTTTCAATTTCGAAGGCATGACCCCAAGGTCTATGCCTTCTCATTTCAAGGCGATTTTGGGTATCAGGGAACGGCTTTGTTTTACATTTCGAATGTAACGAGTTCCACTTAGTTGTGGAGCCATTACGAAGATATTACGATACGTGCATGCGTATTGTAGAATACTCAATCGCTGTCGTTTTCTAGAGAAAGATGATTGCTTGTGAAGAAGGAAGACGCAATTGAGCTCGAGGGTACGGTAAAGGAACCGCTGCCCAACGCCATGTTTAAGGTCGAGCTCGAGAACGGTCATTCGGTTCTATGCAACATTTCTGGCAAGATCCGAATGAATTACATCCGTATTCTCCCCGGTGACAGGGTTGTCGTGGAGCTTTCCCCGTACGACCTGACCCGCGGCCGCATCACCTATCGCTACAAATAGCGGCACGCATACAGGCACTCCATTTCCGGCTGCAGGCTTAGCTCAACCTACGGTCGGATTGTGTGTGAAGACCAGCCATAGTTTTAAACGCCTGCGGCTGGGCGAGTAGATAGTAGGGAAGTAGTTTGAGCGCTACCGAAAGGAAGAACGATGAAGGTACGTCCTTCGGTCAAGAAGATGTGCGATAAGTGCAAAATCATTAGGCGCCATGGCAAGGTCCTCGTCATTTGCGAGAACCCCCGTCATAAGCAGCGTCAGGGTTAAGAGAGGAGACTACGTTGGCCCGTATTAATGGTGTCGACCTCCCGCGTGAGAAGCGCGTTGAGATCGGTCTGACCTACATTTACGGCATCGGCCGCACCACTGCGACGAAGATCTGCGTCGAGTGCAACGTTAACGTGGATACGCGCGTTAAGGACCTCACCGAGGATGAGGTTAACGCCATCCGCGATTATATCGATAAGAACCAGATCATGGTTGAGGGTGACCTCCGCCGTGAGCGCAACCAGAACGTCAAGCGCCTTATGGACATCGGCTGCAACCGCGGCCTTCGTCACCGCAAGGGCCTCCCGGTCCGCGGCCAGCGCACCCACACTAACGCTCGTACCCGCAAGGGCCCGAAGCGTCAGATCGGTGCTAAGAAGAAGAAATAAGGAGCGCTAGATAGATGGCTACTGCTAAGAAGAACGTTCGCGCTGCCCGTCTGAAGCGCGCGGACCGTAAGAACATTTCCGTGGGCCAGGCTCACATTCGTTCTACGTTCAACAACACGATCGTTTCGATCACCGATCCCCAGGGCAATGTCATTTCCTGGAAGTCGGCTGGCCAGGTGGGCTTCAAGGGCTCCCGTAAGTCCACGCCGTTCGCTGCCCAGATGGCTGCCGAGGCTGCTGCCAAGCAGGCCATGGAGCACGGTATGAAGAAGGTTTCCGTCTTCGTCAAGGGCCCCGGCTCCGGTCGTGAGACCGCCATCCGCTCCCTCCAGGCTGCTGGCCTCGAGGTCTCGAGCATCCAGGACAAGACCCCCATTCCGCACAACGGCTGCCGCCCCAAGAAGCGTCGCCGCGTGTAACTGAAAGGATCGTATCAATATGGCAATCGACAGGACTCCTGTTCTTAAGCGCTGCCGTCAGCTCGGGATCGATCCCGCTGAGCTCGGTTACAGCAGCAAGAAGGAATCTATCCGTCAGCCCAAGCGCCGTCGCAAGGAATCTGAGTACGGCATGCAGCTGCGCGAGAAGCAGAAGGTCAAGTTCATCTATGGCGTTCTGGAGAAGCAGTTCCACGGCTACTTCAACAAGGCCCGTAAGATGAACGGCGTCACCGGTGAGAACCTCATGATCATCCTTGAGTCTCGCCTCGACAACGTCGTCTTCCGTCTTGGCTTCGCCCGCACCCGCAAAGAGGCTCGTCAGTCCGTCCGTCACGGTCACTTCACCGTGAACAGCAAGCGCGTGGACATCCCGTCCTACCGCGTCAAGGCCGGCGACGTCGTCGCTGTCGGCGAGAAGTTCCGTGACCTCCTCCCCATCAAGGAGGCCCTGATTTCCTCCGAGCGCTTTGAGGTCCCTGGCTGGCTCGAGGTCGATATCGAGAAGCTGTCTGGTAACGTGCTCGCTCTGCCGACGCGTGAGCAGATCAGCGGTGATATCAACGAGCAGCTCATCGTCGAGCTCTACTCTAAGTAGTCCATCCGGGCTGCTGAGGCTGGAGGTAATACATGTCAGAATTCATTAGGCCTCAGGTTCAGGTCGAAGAGATCAACGAGACGTCTGCTCGTGTCTCCGTCGAGCCGCTCGAGCGTGGCTACGGCGATACGCTGGGTAACTCCCTTCGTCGCGTACTTCTGTCCTCGCTCGAGGGTGCCGCCGTCGAGGCTATTCAGATCGATGGTGCACAGCACGAGTTCATGACCATCCCTAACATGGTCGAGGATGTCACCGACATCGTCCTGAATGTCAAGGGTCTTGTCTTCAGGGCTCTCGGCACGACCGACGAGGCGACCGCCACCATTTCTGTTGACGGCCCCTGCGAGGTCACCGGTGCGGACTTCTTTATTCCGTCCGAGTTTGAGCTGGTCAACCCCGAGCAGCACATCGCTACGCTTACCGAGGGTGGCCATCTCACCATGAGCATGCGCATCGGCTATGGCCGCGGCTATGTCTCTGGCGAGGCTAACAAGCGCGACAACGATCCCATCGGTGTGATCCACGTCGACTCGCTGTACTCGCCGGTGTCCCGTTGCGCCAAGCTCGTTGAGGCTTGCCGTGTCGGTCAGCACACCGACTACGACCGCCTTGTCCTCGAGATCGAGACCAACGGCTCCATCGCTCCGCGCGACGCCGTGGTCCAGGCTGCCAATATCATCAACCAGCATATGGCTGCCTTTATGAACCTTGCCGAGACCCCCGAGGTCGAGGAGGAGGCTTCGATCTTCGCTCCCGAGGTCACCAACGACAACGCCGAGCTGGACAAGCAGATCGAGGATCTGGACCTTTCCGTCCGTTCCTACAACTGCCTTAAGCGCGCCAGCATTCACTCGGTCCGTCAGCTCGTTGAGTTCTCGGAGAACGATCTGCTCAACATCCGTAACTTCGGTGTTAAGTCGATCGAGGAAGTGAAGGACAAGCTTGAGTCCATGGGCCTGAGCCTGAAGGCTTAATGCTTCGCATATTTGAGGAGAAACTAGACCATGCGTCACAACGTTAAGAAGGGCCTGAAGCTCGGCACCGATGCGGGCCACACCAAGGCCATGAAGAAGAGCCTGGCCAAGGCCCTCTTCGAGAACGACCGCATCAAGACCACCGAGACCCGCGCTAAGGCGCTGCGTTCGGTCGTCGATCCGATCATCACCTGGGCCAAGAAGGGCGACCTGCACTCTCGTCGTCTGGCCATCGCCAAGCTCGGCGATAAGCAGCTCGTTGCCGAGATCTTCGACAAGGCTGCCCAGGGCATGTGGCAGGACCGCAACGGCGGTTACACCCGCATCATGAAGCTCGGCAACCGTAAGGGCGACAACGCTCCTATCGTTATCATGGAGCTCGTCACCGAGCCTTGCACGCCCAAGGCCAAGAAGGCTGCTCCGGCCCCCAAGAAGGCCGCTGCTCCCAAGAAGGTCGAGGCCGTCGAGGAGGCTCCTGCTGAGGAGACCGCTGAGTAGACAATCCGTCTGCATAGGCTATATTCGAGGGGTACGTTCGCGTACCCCTCTTTTTTTTGTCGCGATACCGTTGATTGTTTGTTGGGAGCGCCCATGACCGCGCCGTCTGATTTCAATTCGATTCCTGAGCTCGATGCCACGCTTGTATTCCGTGTTGCCTATGATGGCTCGTCCTATAGCGGATTTGCCGAGCAGCCGGGCCAGACGACCGTTGCGGGCGAGTTACGCCGCGCTATCGAGACGCTGCTGCGCCGCCCGATCGATCTGACGTGTGCGGGTCGTACCGATGCCGGCGTGCATGCGGTGGCCCAGTACATTAGCGTGCCCGTAACGGACGCTGAGCTCGCGTGTACGCGCCGTAGGTGGCTGCGGGCTATGGATGCCCTGCTGCCCAAAGATATCGCCATCAACGAGGTCTACAAGGCTCGTAAGGGCTTTTCTGCGCGCTTTGACGCGCGCTCTCGCACTTACGCCTATCGCATTGCCGATCGTGATGCGCGGCCCGTGCTGTCCCGCGGTGCCGTTTGGTGGCATCGCTATCCCTTGGATGTTGAGGCTATGTCTGCTGCCTGCCCTGCGCTTTTGGGCGAGCAGGACTTTAAGAGCTTTTGCAAGGTTGCCTCGGCCGTTGGCAAGCCCACGCATCGCTGCGTGATGCGTGCCGAATTTGGCCATGAGGTTGCGTTTGGCGAGGACATCCTGACGTTCACCATCGAGGGCAATGCGTTTCTGCATTCGATGGTCCGTACGATCGTGGGCACGCTTGTCGAGATTGGCATGCATCGCCGTGAACCCGAGTGGATGCGCGAGGTTATCGATGCTTGCGACCGTACCGCTGCGGGCCCCACGGCTCCTGCCTGCGGCCTTACGTTTATGGGCGTGGATTACGATCCCGCCGAGCTTGTCGTGCTCGACTAGGGGAGGGCTCGACGTGTCGTGCGTCGACACCTGTCATCTGTGGGCTGCGCGTGTGCAACATCTGTTCTTGGCGTGCAATGCAACCGGTGTCTCATTGCTTTTATTGCCGGGGTGTACCATGAACCACGGTTTGATTCATTACTGTCGAGAGGACGGATAATTTGGTTCGACGTGGCTCGCATCCGCGACTTTCGGTGATCCTTGTGGTAGAAGGTTCGCCCAGCTATGCGATGCGTGCGCTCGAGAGTATCCAGAACCAAGACCTCTACGATTTGCAGATTGTCGTTGTCTGTCGCGATACTGCGCCCGGTGTGCGCCATTCGCTTCAAGTTGCTGCCGACAGGGACATCCATATTGATTTGATTGACGTCGAGGACGCGACGCGCGGCGCGTGTCTTCGTGCCGGTTTTGCTGCCTCGCGCGGCTCTCAAATCATCGCCATGAACGCCGATGAGTGGTTTGCTCCGCAATCCCTTTCCAAGATGGTCGATATCGCGTGCGATACTGCGGCAGACATAGTGTTCCCCACGGTGTCGCTCGACCGCTATGATGCACATCGAGAGCGCCATTCGCGTGTCTTGGATGCTGCCTCTATTGTCATTGAAGACAAGTCTTCGATGGTGGCCGGGCTGCCTCAGTTGATTTTAGGCGGCTTGGTTGCTCAAGTCTCTGGCGTGATGTATAGCCGTCCGCTGTTTGAGGCATGCCTTTTGTGCGACAAGGCGTTTCGCACAGTTGGGTTTATGGCATGCGCGCTCTCGCAGGCGCAGCGCGTCTCCGGATGCGGCGACGCTTGTTTCCACGCGGTGGCGCCTAAGCTTACAGATGCCTTTGATCCCACCATGTATGCCAGGGTATCCGATGACACCCGAGCACTCGACGAGCTTGCGGACTCACTCTCGGAAGCAGATAGCGGTGGCCGGCTCAAGCTGGCAAGCCAAAAGTTCTACTTTGCCGGACTGGTCGCCTGCATCGAGAATTTGTGTCTGAGCCCGCATGGGGTGTCGTCAATCGAGCGTTCCGCCCGCATGCGTGATATGCTCGAGGCGCCTCGAACCCGTCAGATGGTCGCCGCGCTCAAGGATAACCATCGGGGGCTCGGTCTGTTGTTTGGGCCGATCGCTAGCGCCAAGCCCGCGCGTTGCGTGATGTGTACGCATCTGGCAGCTTTTCTTAACCGGACGGGCGCAAAAACCGCCTAAACGGCTCATTACGAAACAAACTTGCATAGAATTGTTTCGAAATGCGTTCTTATACACAAAAGCCTTCAAATAGCGTTAAACTATTCAATCACTGATTGATTGTCTCCGCCATCTTTTGGAGTGAGGGTTTGTATGGCTAAAAAACGCAATGGGCGCCAGGATGCCATTAGAGATATTGTGCGCAATAAGGACGTCCGCACGCAGCGTGTGCTGGTCGATGAGCTCCGTGCTATGGGCTTTGATTGCACGCAGGCGACTGTCTCTCGCGATATTGCCGATATGGGGCTGCGTAAGCTCCCTGAGGGCATCTATGTTCTGGCAGAGGACCTGCACCTGCAGCGCATGGTTTCCGAGCTCGTAACGGGCGTTCTGCGTACCGATAATCTGGTTATGATCAAGGCTCAGCCTGGCACGGCTTCCGGCATCGCCGCCGCCGTTGATGCGGCAGAGTTGCCCGATGTGCTTGGCTCGCTTGCCGGCAACGATACGATTTTGGTTATTGCCCAGACGGCCGAGGACGGCGAGCGTCTCGAGGCGCTGATCAATAAGCTGAGCAATTCTCGCAAGTAGGCGTGCGGGTCGTGCGCTCGGCACTGCGTGCGCTTACATAGTGGCTTGTAAGGGGTGTCGACGTTGGTCGGTATCCCCTTTTTTTGTTTGCTGGTATAACGACCGCCCAGTCGCTTCAAACTAAAAGGCCCCGAGCAGTTCAATAAGCTGCTCGGGGCCTTGTTGGCTTTAGTCGCGTACTTCTTAGCCGACCGTATCGTCAGGCGTGGGCGAGGGGTCGGGAGTGGGAGTGGGCGTAGGCGTAGGCGTGCCGCCATCGCCGCCGGTCGAACCACCAGTGGAGCCGCCCGTCGAGCCACCGGTCGTACCGGTGCCGCCGGTGGTGTCGCCGCCCGTGGTCTCGGTGGTCGTGGTCGTCGTGGTAGTCGTTGTGGTGGTTTCCTCTTCCTCTTCGTCCTTGTCCTTGTCGTCGTTCTCCGACTTCTTGGTGTTATTGGTGCCGTAGAACTTCCAGACGCTGTTGTTCTTGTAGGTGGGCGCCGTTCCGGTCGCAAACTCCTCGCGCTCGGTACCGGTCAGAACGGTGTTCATAAACCGCTTAAAGACAGGCAGGTTGGTGCTGTCGCCCAGCAGGTCCGTGCCGTACTTTTGGATGGGGATCTCGCCCGCGGAATAGCCGGTCCACAGGGCGCACGCCAGCTGCGGGGTATAGCCGCAGAACCACAGGTTGGTGGTGTTGTCGGTGGTGCCCGTCTTGCCGGCATAGGGCTGGTTGACACTCAGGGCGCCGGCAGCACCCGTACCGCTGCCCTTCATGACGCCGGACAGAACATCGGTGACCGCGGCGGCCTCGCCCTCGGTAAGCACCTGTGAGGGATTGTCGGTGTGCTGGTACAGCACCGAACCGGTACGAGAATCAATCTCGGTGATGGCGATCGGCTGGCGATAGTAGCCGCCGTTGGCAAACGTCGCGTAGGCGGCGGCCATCTCGAGTGGCGAGATCGAGCCGGTGCCGAGCGTCATGACGGGAACGTCCTCGATGTTGTCCTTGGCGGGGTCGATGCCGAGCTTTTTGACGAGCGAGATGATCTTGCTGTTGCCGACGGCTTCCGCCACCTGGATGTAGCCGGTGTTGGAGGAGTATGCCGTCGCCTGCTTAAGCGTGATGCTGCCGTAGCTCTGGTTGGCGTAATTTTGGACCTCGGTCGTGGTGCCCTTGGCCTTGAGCGGCGAGTTGCAGTTGAGGGTGACGTTGGGGTTCATGCCGTTTTGGATGGCAGTTGCCAGCGTAAAGGCCTTAAAGGTGGAGCCGACGGGACGCTTGGCCGTGGCATGGTTTACGTGGTTCTCGTCGGCGTTGTAGTCGTAGCCGCCCACCATGCACTTGATGTAGCCGGTCTTGGGGTCGACGACGACCATGCCCATGTCCAGGCCGTCAAGCGAGAGCGTGTCGAGCTGCTCGCGGACGGCATTCTCTGCCACCTGCTGCATCGTGGGGTCGATGGTGGTCTTGACGGTCAGGCCGCCCTTAAAGAGCACGTCGGTCGAGAACTCCTGCTCCAGCAGCTGCTTGACGTAGGAGACAAAGTAGGGCTGCGAGTATACGTCGACGCCGCTGCCCGAGATTTCGGTCACATTGAGGGTGATGGGCTCGGCCTGTGCGGCATCGTGCTCCTCCTGGGTGATGTGGCCCAGGCGCAGCATGTTGTCGAGAACCTTGTTGCGGCGAGACAGTGCCAGATCGGGATTGACCGTGGGGTCGTACTGCGAAGGCGAGTTGGGAAGGCCGATGAGTAGCGCGGCCTCGCTCAGGGTGAGGTCGGCGGCGCTCTTGGACAGATAGGTCTCGGCTGCGGCCTCGATGCCGTAGGCGCCGTGGCCGTAATAGATGGTGTTGAGGTACATCATGAGGATCTCGTCTTTGGAGTACATGTCCTCCATCTTGATGGCGATGTAGGCCTCGCGCACCTTACGCTCAATGGTCGAGTCGAATTGCTCCTCCTGCAGGATGGTGTTGCGCACAAGCTGCTGGGTGATCGTCGAGGCGCCTTCGTGCCCGCCGCCGAGGGTTGCCACCGCAGCACGCGCGATACCCCACAGGTCGATACCGCCGTGCTCGTAGAAGCGCTCGTCCTCGACGTCAACGGTGCCCTGCAGCACGTAGGGGGAGACCTCGTCCTTGGTGATAGACTTGCGGTTTTGCGTGTAGAAGCTCGCGATCTTGTTGCCGTTGCAGTCGACGATCTCGGTGGGCTCGCTCACCAGATACGCGTTGGCGTCGGTGTAGTCGGGCAGATCGGACAGCCAGCGGTTGACGTTGCCGACCATGCCGATGCCAAATGCCACGCCCGCAATCAGCAGAAAGCCCAAAAACGAGAGCAGGATTATGGGCAGAGCATGCGTCTTTGAACGGCTGCGTCCCTGTCGTTGGCGAGGACCCATATATTGACCTCCAGGTATGTCGTGCCGGACGGTGGATGTGCCGTCGGGGCAGGATGGACATAAGTTATTACACGATAAACCAAACGGGGCGCGCGAGGCCTCGTGTATGCTGGAAGACGGCATTTTTCAGAGTGAATGCATACCTTGGTAAGGAGTTTGCCGATGGCGATTCGGGCGATGGGGCCGAGCGGACAATACGAGACTGGATTGGATGCTGCCGGTGCGGCGCTGCCCGAGTTGCTGGCGCCGGCGGGCGGACTCGACCAGATGCTTGCGGCCATCGCCGCGGGCGCCGATGCCATCTATGCGGGGTTGGGCGGCTTTAACGCCCGTGTGGGCGCCCATGGCTTTACGGATGACGAGTTTGCGCGCGGCTGCGCCGTGGCGCATGCCCATGGCGTGCGTGTGTACGTGACGCTCAACGTGTTCGTGTTTGACGATGAGTTGTCCGACGCGGTGGCGTTGGGAGCTCATGCACTGGAGCTGGGCGCCGGTGCTCTGATTGTCGCCGATGCCGGGTTGGCCTGCGCGCTGCGCGCGGCGATTCCCGGGGTCGAGATTCACCTGTCCACGCAGGCGGGCGCTCATAGCGAGGGTGCCGTGCGGCTTGCCGCCGATGAGCTGGGGGTCGAGCGCGTGACGACGGCACGCGAGCTGACGGTCGACGAGATTGCGGCGCTATGTGCCACGGGCGTGCCCATCGAGGTATTCTGCCACGGTGCGATTTGCATCGGCTATTCGGGGGCGTGCGAGTTCTCGGCCTTGCGGCGTGGGCGCTCGGCGATGCGCGGCGACTGCACGCAGCCGTGCCGTCTGGCGTACGACCTAGTGGACGAGGCGGGGCAGAGTGTTGTTGCCGTCGAGGGAGACCGCCTGCTTTGTCCGCGTGACTATCTGGGTATCGCGCACCTGCCCGAGCTTGTTGCCGCCGGCGTGGCATCGCTCAAGATCGAGGGGCGCATGAAGAATCCCGATTACGTATTCAACGTGGTGAGGGTGTGGCGTCGGGCACTCGATATGCTGTGCGACGGCGCGTGGGACTCCGGTGCCGTGGAAGAGCTTGAACGCGAGCTGGGAAGGTCGTTTAACCGTGGGTTTACCGATGCTTACCTGCGGGGTCGTTCGGGTGCCGAGCTCATGAGCTTTGAGCGCGCGATCAACCAGGGCGTGCGCGTGGGCCACTTGGTGGCGGTGGGTCACGAAGAGGTGACGGTTGAGCTTGATGCCGCCGTGGCGGCGGGCGATACGCTCGAAATCCGATTTTACCCGGGTGCCGACGCGCGTCCCGATGTGCCCAAGCGCTGGCCACAGGTGCCTTGCCCCGTGGATGCCGCTGCGGGGGAGCGCATCGTCGTGCATTGCAAACGTAAGGTGGACGCGGGCTGCGAGGTCTATCTGATTCGCAGCGCCGGCGTGTTGGATCAGACGGCGGCGGTGTTGGAGCGCATGCGGGCCGAGGCGGATGCGATTGCGCCCGTTGCGCGTGCCGTTGAGGTGCTGCCCTTTGAGGGCGCTGCGGTGGATGGCGGTGCGTCGACGGAGTTGGTGGGGTCGGCGGGGCCGGCAAAGCGCGAGGATTTTGCTCGTATGGTCTTTGCCTGGGAGCTGATGGATGTGGGTCCGCGCGATGAGCGAGATCTGTCCGATACAACGGTGGTGCTCGACGAAGTGTGCCGCGCGGGCGACGCCGAGCGGACTCGGGCGCTTATGCAGCGTGCCGGGCGCGTCGTCTGCCGCAATCTGGGACAAGTGGCGATGGCCCGCGAGCTGGGCACAACGTTTGACGTGGCGGCGCCGGTGTTCTGTGCCAATCGGGCCACGCTTACCTGGCTGCGCGGACTCGGTGCGGGGCGGGTGTGCTTGTCGGCCGAGTTGCTCGGCAATGATGCGGAGCGTGTTGCCGAACTTGCCGCTTGCCCCGGTGTCTTGGGGCCTGTCGATGCCGACCGTCCCGAGCTCATGGTGTGCGAGCACTGCTTGCTGACTGCCGAGGGCGCCTGCGCCACGGATGCAACGGGGCAGGTCCGTTGCCGTGACTGCTCGCGCCGTCAGCAGGCGCGCTTTTTGGTCGAACGTGACGGCACGCGTTTGCCGGTCGTTATCGACGCGTGCGGCAGGACGAGGATTTTCCTGTCGTAGGTGCCGCGTCGCGCTGTTTTGGTTATTATTAGTGGGTTTATGAACTTCCAGCACCGCCGTATCCGGTGAGGGTGCTATAGCAAAAGGAGGATACCCAATGCTGTCTGTTGACGAGCAAATGCGTATCATCACCTCGGGTGCAGCGCAGATCGTCCCCGAGGCCGACCTTCGCAAGAAGCTTGAGAAGGGCGAGCCCCTCAACATCAAGCTCGGCGTCGATCCCACCAGCCCCGACCTGCACCTGGGCCATGCCGTGCCCCTGCGCAAGATGCGTCAGTTCCAGGACCTGGGCCACAACGTCACCCTTATCATCGGCAACGGCACTGCGCTGATCGGCGACCCCTCGGGCAAGAACTCCACCCGCCCGCAGCTTTCGCAGGAGCAGATCGAGGCCAACGCCGAGACCTACGTGAGCCAGGCCATGAAGATCCTGGACCCCGAGAAGACCACCATCGTGCACAACGGCGACTGGATCCTTTCGATGGACCTGGCCGGCCTGCTGCAGGTGTGCTCCAAGTTCACCGTCGCCCGCATCCTCGAGCGCGACGACTTTACCAAGCGCTACCAGTCCCAGACGCCGATTGCCCTGCACGAGTTCCTGTACCCTGTGATGCAGGCCTTCGACTCCGTGCAGATCAAGGCCGACGTCGAGATGGGCGGCACCGACCAGCTCTTTAACCTGCTCGCCGGCCGCGAGCTCATGGAGAAGATGGGCATGGAACCGCAGATCGCGCTCACCATGCCGCTGCTCGAGGGCACCGACGGCGTCCGTAAGATGTCCAAGTCCTACGGTAACTACATCGGCCTGACCGATGCTCCCAAGGATATGTTCGGCAAGACCATGTCCATCCCCGACGAGATGATTGGCAAGTACTATCGTCTGGCCAGTTCGCTCACCCCGGCCGAGGTCGACAAGATCGATGCCGCCCTGGCCGATGGCTCCGCCGACCCCTACGAGCTCAAGCGCGCTCTAGGCCGCGACCTGTGCGACACCTACCACGGTGCTGGCGCCGGCGACGAGGCTCAGGCCGAGTTCGACCGTGTGTTCAAGGAGGGCCAGCTTGCCGACTTCCCCGAGAAGCACGTTGAGCTGACCGTCAACGACGGGGGCCAGATTTACCTCGCTGGCCTGCTCAAGGACCTGGGCCTTTCGGCCAGCGCCGGTCAGGCCCGCCGCGACATCGACGGCGGCGGCGTCAAGATCAACGGCAAGGCTGTGGCTCCCAAGAGCTACAACATCGATCCGAGCGCCCTCAAGCTGGGCGACACCCTCTCCGTGGGCAAGCGCAAGGGCTTTAAGTTGGTCTAACGAGCGAGTTGACCTCACAAGTGCAATAAGGCCGCAGCCGGGAATCCCGACTGCGGCCTTTTTGGTTGCGACGATCCCTTGGGGACGGAGGGATCATTTGGCGGTGCCGTTAAGCGGAAGGGGTGTTAGCGGGACTTTCTTTTTGGCATACAATGGCTATTGGCTTGCTGCGGTGAAGGTCTGTCCGCTCCGCAGCTTTTTTCTACGGTTAAAGGAGTATGTATGTCCGTTGAGGTCATGAGGTCTGTGATCGATGCTGCCGAGGGGCGCGTGCCCGTCGACACGCTGTTTACCAATGCGCAGATCGTCGACGTGTATGGCCAGCGTGTGGCGCCCGGTAGCGTTGCCGTCAAGGACGGTGTGATCGTCGGCGTGCTCTACGATGGTCGCGACGATGCTGCTGGCACCTACGAGGCAACTGAGGTCATCGACTGCCAGGGTCGCTATCTCGCTCCCGGTTTTATTGACGGGCATTTGCATATCGAGTCCTCGAACATCCGTCCCGCCGAGTATGCTCGCATGGCCGCGACGCGCGGTACTACCACCGCCATTGCCGACAGCCACGAGATTGCCAATGTTGCCGGTCTCGACGGCTTGCGCTTTATGATCGAGGACGGCCGCCGCGCACCCATCTCCATCAAGTACATGATGCCTTCGTGCGTGCCCGCGCTGCCCGACGAGCAGGCCGGTGCCGTTATTTCGGCTGCCGATATGCAGGCGTTTTTTGCCGAGCATCCGGGCGATGTCTTTGGCCTGGGCGAAATGATGAACCTTCCGGGCGTTTTTATGGCCGATCCCGAGACCTGTGCTCGCATCGATGCCGCTAACCAGACGCCGTCCAAGCAAGTCGACGGTCATGCGCCGCTCGTTGCCGGCAAGGACCTCAATGCCTATGCCGCGGCGGGTATTATCGCCGACCACGAGTCGACGATTCCCGAGGAGGCGCTCGATAAACTGTCCCGCGGCATGTATGTGATGCTGCGCGAAGGTACGTGTAGCCACGACTTGGCCAACCTGTCGCCGATGCTGCTAGAGAATCCCGCGCGCGCCCGCCGCTGCTGCTTCGCGACCGACGACCGCGCCCCTTCCGATGCGCTTGCGACCGGCATGATCGACAATGCCTGCCGCGCGGCTATCGAGGCCGGCATCGACCCCGTGGTCGCTATCTCTATGGCGTCCCTCTCCACGGCCGAGGCGTTTGGCCTGGACCACGGTTGCCGCGACCCACACGAGCTGCGTGGTGCGATTGCCCCGGGCAAGCGTGCCGACCTGCTGGTGCTCAACGACCTGACGTTTGCCACGGCTCCGCATCGCGTGTATGCCGCCGGCGCGCTCGTGGCACAGGACGGCACTTTTGTGGGCGAGATTGCACCCGAGATGGCCGAGGTCGCGGCCCTTGCCGATGAGCTACGCGCCTCCGTTAAGCTGCCGAAGCTTTCGCTCGACGTATTCGACTATGCCTTTAAGCCGGGCGAGGCCGTGATTGACGTGGTGCCGGGCAAGGCCATCACGGGCATGGTTCGCCCCAAGAACACCGAGGGCCTGCGCCGCATTATGCTGATTGAGCGCCATGGCCGCGGCGTGTCGCTGCAGGCCGAGGGCGCCGACGGCGACGGCCCCGCTGGCCTGGGCCTGGTCGGCAAGCATATCGGTCGCGGCTGGGTGCGCGGCTTTACCATCACCGGTGGCGCCATTGCCTCCACGATCGGCCACGACTCGCACAACGTGTGCGTGGTGGGCGACAATGCGGCGGATATGATGGCTGCCGTTGAGGCCGTGGGCCAGGGCGGCCACGTGCTGGTGCGCAACGGCGAGGTCGTGGCGCGCATTCCGCTGGCGCTCGGCGGCCTGATGAGCGAGGGCGCTGCCGAAGACGTTGCGGCGCAGCACGACGACTTTAT
The DNA here is from genome assembly GCA_905194345.1 of Coriobacteriaceae bacterium. Lineage (GTDB taxonomy): Bacteria > Actinomycetota > Coriobacteriia > Coriobacteriales > Coriobacteriaceae > Collinsella. The sequence continues at coordinate 60,288 of CAJJRZ010000004.1, read as the reverse complement.
GGTCAAGGCGCGCGCCATGGGCATCGAGCCGCCGCTCGACCCCATCATGGGCATCATCTTCCTGCCCCTGCCGGTGATCCCGACGCTCCGCATCCGTCCCGAGGGCATGTTCGACGTCACAACCTTCACCTACGCCGACTAGTCATCAGGGACGTTCTTAAACGACTAGCCGTTGGGGACACTCTTTGGCGGGCTGCCTGACGTCGCGACCGTGGGGCCTCTGGCGCGCGTGAGCTATTTGCTAGGTCCATGTAACGTTTATAACTACGGGGTCTTATTCGAGCTCCCTTTGGGTACGGTGTTTTCAGATATACATCTGTTTTCACTACTAAGCCCGAAGGGAGCTTTTCTATGTTTAAACTGATTGCATCCGATATGGACGGCACACTGCTTGACGAAAACGGCCAGGTGCCTCCCGAGACCTACGAACTGATTCTGGCGCTACACGAGCATGGCGTGCATTTCGCCGCATCGTCAGGTCGTCGCTACGATCGCCTGTGCGAGTTCTTTGCGCCCGTTCGCGACAAGATGGACTTTGTCGCCGCTAACGGCGCCCAAGTCTACGCCGACGGTAAGATGGTAGACCGTGAGGTGTATTCCCACCTGGCGATTCGAAGGCTCGCCCAAGCCGTCAGGACGTTTCCCAATCTGCATCTTGCGCTCTTTGACCGAACCAAGTCCTTCCTGCTCGATGACGAGTGCAAGTTCGTGCGTGAGGTCGATAAGGACCTTCCCAATGCCGAGCGTATTTGGGAGCTGCCCGATCCCAGCGTAAATATCATCAAAGCGAGTATCTTTTGCGACGACAGTGCGGTTATGGACAGTGCGTACGTGCTACAGCGCGAACTTGGTCAGCTCTTTACTTTTGCGCCTTCGGGCAACGCGTGGATCGATGCCATGCAGCCTGGTGTATCGAAGGCCTCGGGTATCGCGCAGCTCGCGGAGCATTACGGCATTGATCGCGACGAGGTCATAGCGTTTGGCGACTCGATGAACGACTACGAGATCATTCGCTTTGTCGGCACGGGCTGCGCGATGGAAAACGCGCGCCCCGCGCTTAAGGCGGTGGCCGATCGCGTGGTGGGTTGTAACCGCGACCACGCCGTCCAGCAGGAGCTCCGCCACGTTCTGGAGAGCCTCGCCTAATCCGGCAGTTGGGGACGTTCCTTTTCTGCCGGCAGCTGGGGACAGTCCTTGCAGCTTTTTCGCGAAGAGTGTCCCCAACGACTACTGTGACTGGGGCAGCTAATTTGGGACGGGGCTATTTTAGCTACCCCACACAAGCGGGCAGCTAAAATAGCCCCGTCCCAAATTAGCTGCCCTGCCGGGTTGCTGCTGCTAGGCGAGGGCAGCCATGATGGTGCGGGCGACGCCGTCGTGGTCGTTGTCGAACTCGGTGATGGCGTCGGCGGCGTCGCGGTCCTCGGGCTCGGCGTTGATCATGGCCATGCCGTGGCCCGCTGCCTGCAGCATGGGGATGTCGTTGATGTTGTCGCCGAACGCCCAGGCGTCGACGAGACGCTCGCCCAGGTGCTCGCATAGCCACGTGAGGGCCGTTCCCTTGGTGGCGCCCTCACCCATGACCTCGATATTCATGGCGTAAGAACGCGTGACCTCAATGCCTCCGAGCGTGTCGAGCTCAGCCGCGATGGCGTCGCGATCGGCCGGGTCGTGCCAGTACATGGCGATGCGTTCGAGCGTCTCGACCCCGTCGATCTTACTGTCGATATCCATGTCGATCGGTGTTCGTGTGCGCTTGAGCGAAGCCGCGATGTGGGGGTCACCGCCGCAGAACTCATCCAGGCGCCCGTAAAGCGAGCGGGGGAGGAAGCACTGCCCATCCGCGAAGATATCGAAGGTCACATCGTGGCCGGCGGCGATGCGATGGACGCGATGGGCAATGCCGCGATCGAGCGGACGGCTCAAAATGCGCGTGGCGCGCGAGGCATCGTTGGGCACATCGTCGTCGAGCTGCCAGACGCTGGCGCCATTGGCGCAGACCGCGTAGTGCACGGCAGGATGGGCGAGGATGGGCTCAAAGACGCCCGACAGCGGACGCCCCGTGCACGGTACAAACTCAATGCTGCGACGTGCGAGCTCGTCGAGCATCGCCCAGGTGGCGTCGCCCATCTGCTTGTCGCTCGTCAACAGTGTTCCATCCATATCGGAAAAAACAATCATTCGATGCAGCCCTTTCTACTGGCATAAAAAGCGTGGCCGAGGGCGGTGATGCCCTGGCCACGCTCGAGTTCTATAACGGTCCGCGTCCTAGCGGTCGGCGATCGGCTTATACTCCAGCGGCTCGATCACCGGACGATAGGCCGGGCGAATAATACGGTGCGCGCAGAAGAGCTCTTCCATGCGGTGTGCCGACCAGCCGGCCATGCGGGCGACGGCGAATAACGGCGTAAAAAGCGTCTCGGGCACGCCGAGCATCTTGTAGATAAAGCCCGTGTACAGGTCGATGTTGGCGCAGATGGGCTTGGTCATGCCGTGGTCGCGCATGACCTGGGGTGCCAGGCGCTCGATGCGCTCGATGAGCGCGAACTCATCGCCCAGGTCCTTCTTGGCGGCAAGCGTGCGCGCGTAACGGCGGCAGACCTCGGCGCGCGGGTCGCTGAGCGTATAGACGGCGTGGCCCATACCGTAGATGAGGCCCGTGCCGTCGAAGGCCTGCTTGTCGAGGATCTTGCCCAGGTAGGCTGCGACCTCGTCCTCGTCCTCCCAGTTGGAGACATGCGCGCGGATGTCCTCGTGCATGGACACGACCTTGGCGTTGGCACCGCCGTGGCGCGGGCCCTTGAGCGAGCCGATAGCCGCGGCGTAGGCGGAATACGGGTCGGTGGCCGAAGACGACAGCACGCGGCAAGCGAAGGTGGAGTTGTTGCCGCCGCCGTGCTCGGCATGCAGCATGAGCATCACGTCGAGCAGCATGGCTTCGTCGCGGGTGAACGCCATGCCACCGCGCAAGACCTGTAGGATGGTCTCGGCGGTGGAGAGACCGGGCGTGGGGTGCGGCACGTGAACCTCGGAGCCGCGAAGCTTGGCGACCGAGGCCATGTGTGCGAAGGCGGCGATGCGCGGGAGACGTGCGAGCATGGAAATGGCGACGTCGATTTCGTGCTCGGGCGTGATCACGTCTGGTTCGGCATCGAAGGCGTAGAGCAACAGTACGGCGCGCTGGAGCACGTTCATGATGCTCGACGACACCGTGGTCATAGGGAACTCTTTAACGTACTCGTCACTCAGGTGTCTAAAGGCGCCCAGGCGCTCGCAAAAGCCGTCGAGCTCTTCCTTGTTGGGCAGCGAACCCGTGATAAGCAGATAGGCGACTTCCTCGTAGCCGTAGCGATTCTCGGCCTGGGCATTGTTGACCAGATCCTCGATGCTGTAGCCGCGAAGCGTGAGCTTGCCCTGATCGGGCACGACCTTTCCGTCGACCTTGTTGTAGCCGTGCACATCCGAGATACGAGTGAGGCCCGCGACCACGCCCGAGCCGTCGGCATTGCGCAGGCCGCGCTTGACATTGTGCTCTTCGAACAAGCCCTCGTCATAAGGGTCGGTCGGCAGGCCGTGGTAGAGGCTTTCGCTCTCAGACGAAATCTGGCGGCTTGCTTCGTAATCCAGAACCAGTCGGCTCAAGTGGTCATCGAAGCGGTAATAGATTTTCTTGGCGTCGTAGGCCATGTGCGCTCCTCTCCGGGCCGTGTGGGGGCGGCGTGCTTGAGTGCAGATGCGCCGGCCTGTTCCTGCACGGCCTGTTCGCTACAGGCGGTACATAAAGTTAAAGACGTCCTCGCGCTGGATGGACACGTTGACGCCCGAAAGCTCGCCGGCCTCGGCCAGGGCCTCCTGCAGCTCAGCGAAGTCGAGCTTGGACTCGGCGGTATCGGCCAGCATGGTCATGGTGAAGATGTCCTCGATAATGGACTGCGTGATGTCGCGGATGTCGACGTTGGCCTCGCCCAGGACACGGGTGACGCCGGCGACGATGCCGGGGCGGTTCTTGCCAAGGACGGTGATGACGATACGGGAGGACGAGATCTCGGCCATGGGAAACCCTTTCGCGTGATTGCGGCGCGCGCGGGGCGCTCCGCTACGGTACAGTGTTCATCATTGTACCTGTCTGGCGCAAAAAAGGCGCGCTCGCTGCGGCGTTACATGCCTGCAACATGAGCGTAAGGGGGAAGGCCGTACGGGGAAGAGCCGTCTGGCGCGTGTCCGGCTCGTGTTGGGTTGATTTCCGATCTCAGCCGAACACATTGAGCGGACAGGCCGTTCCCGCAGTCAGCCGAACGCCTCCGACGGCTGATTCCGAACTGGAAGCGGAGGGCATCCCCGCCCTTCGGTAGGGGATACCGCTCCGCGGCGCATGCCGCGGGCGGCGCCCCTATCGGACCACCGTGACCTCAGTTGGGATGGGCCCAGCACTGCCGCGTACTCGGTGAGCTAGAGCCAACTGTTCGTCTTCACGTCGCGTATGGCGATATTTCGGTCGTCCGGCTCGGTGATGCCGTAGCCGAACGCCTGGAGCGTCTCGATGGACTCCTGGATCCTCTGTTGGAACATGGGACCCGGATCGACCCTCGGCCCGAGGTGCCCGCGCCAAAGGCACGGCGTGGCGCGCAGCATGTTATGGATTTTGGAGATGGGCTCGATGTCGGCGTAGACGTTGAGCGTCGCCATGGCGTCCTTGTGGCCGAGGATCGATTGGAGCGCCTTGATATCGCCGCCTTGGCGGATCCACTGCGTTGCGAACGTGTGGCGAAGGCCGTGGAACGTGATCAGCTCGTCGTTGGTGCCCATGAGGCCGTTGGTCTCCGAGAACGTCTTGAACGCCCTGCGGATATAGCTTGTCGTCGCGAAGGTCGCGCCCGGCTCCGACAGGATGTAGCAGTCCCCGATCTCGACCGCCCCGGTAAGGCCGCGCAAGCGCAGCTTTCCGCAGTCGATCTCGTGGGTCTCCTTCAGGAAGGGGAGTAGGCCGACCGGGTCGATGGGGATACCCCTGGCGTCATGGGTCTTGGTGTCCTTGATGAACGAACCCATTCCCTTCGCGTACGCCACCGAGTGTCTGATCGAGATCAGGCCCGTCTCGAAATCCACATCGCACCACCGAAGGCCGCAGACCTCGCCGATTCGCATCCCCGTGTGCAGGGCGAGTACGACCGCCCTCTAATCCTCGGCGGACCAATCGAGTCCGAACTCCTTTCGGGCATCCTCTTCGCTCATGACTTCGAGAAGGTCTCCGGGTTGGCAACGAAGGGCGAGGCATAGCTGCTCGAGTGTGTTGAAGCGAATGCCGCGAATATGCCCTTTTTTAATACGGGACAGGTTCACGGGCGTGGTTCCAATCCTTTCGGCAAGTTCGTTCGAGGAAATCTTTCGCTCGGCCATGATCTTGTCGAGGCGAACAATTACGGGCATGGCGTTTCCTTACGCAATCTCGTCGGAGTCGAGGTACAGCTCTCGGGCGTACAAGAAGAGCTGGGAAAGCATGAACAGGACGATGCCGAGAACCAGAGAGGTCCAATCGAATGATGAAGCGATCTCTTGGGCGCCGACGGCCCCCTCGCCGCCAAACATCGAAACGGAGGTTTTGAGTGAGCCGGCGTAGAGGCTGGTGGCAGCTTGAACAACGAAGAGAATGCCGAGCACCTTCAAGCATGTCGCAGACCCTTTCTTGAAGGGGTCTCCGCTCTTGATCGTCCACACGAGAACGGCGCTGAGGATGGTCGTAGCGATACCGATGACGGCAGGGACCAATGTCGAGATCGCAAGGGCTGGATACGCGGGGGAGTCTGCAATTACAGGGTTGTCGAGCACTTCGATTGCTGGCTTTAAGGAGAACGCCACTTGTGCGATGGCGGTGGCGCAAAGGGTCGCAGAGGCTATCGCACATGCGATGCGGAAGGAATGAAGCCGGGGAGTGCGATTGTCGGAACTCATAATAACCTCCGAAGAATTTAAAAAACTCAGGTTACTTTTTAACAGTTTATGTTAAATTGACTTTGCAGGCAAGTAATCACAGCATGCTGCAACCGAAACCCCTCTAGATTGGAGAGGATTATGTTCAGTACTGTTAAGTCGTGTAAGCTCTTGGTTTTCCTCGGCCTCGCTCTTTGTCTGTTGCTGCCGGGAGCCCCCGCTTTTGCGGATACCCCGATGCCTCCTTCCCAGGAGAGCAGCCAGTGTGCCCTCGTTGAGCCCCTCGGGTATACGGACGACGTCGTCGATACCTACTGGAGCTACAGCTGTCCTCGCGGCGTAAGCGGGCACAGCATCTCGATGTTCAACATCTCTTACAAGACGATCTCCTACCGAAATGGCTATCGCCGATCCGCGCATCATAGGGAATCCCGCCTCGCTGCAATGTGCTCCTGTGGTGTTCTTGGCACAACTGATAAATGGCAATTTGTCTATAGCACCTACTAGATGCGAGGAAGGGCCGAGCATTTTGTTCGGCCCCTCTGTTCCGACTGGATGAGGTTAAGGTTGGCGATGAATATGCTCAAAATCTCGAAGGCGATCTTTAGGTCGCTTCTCTCCTCCAGGTCGCTCTGTGTTGTCGTTGTTGCGTTGATGGTTCTTTGTGCTCTGCCCGTCTTCAGGAGCGCGGCTGGCATCGACGGACGGGTCGAATACCTCGAGTCGGGAATAACCCGTGTTGAGCAGGAATTGTCAGCATCCTATGCGGATGCGCTTGTGAATGCGGGGGAGGACGGTGTCTATACCTCTTCATCAAGCATGCCCGCGCTTCTGTACCCTCTTGCCGCGGGACGTCTTATCTTGGCACCGCTCTCTCCCCTACTTCCGTTTCTGCAGATATCGGATGGAGAGTACACCTATTATGACGGATCGAAGGAGTACTTGCTATGGGTCGCAACGGCCGTTGCCGTCTCGTTCCTTGCCGCGCGTCTTAACAAACGTGAAAAGCTCATCATCCAGGCACCGATGGGCGAGCTGGGTAGACTTGTTGCATCGAGCGTATGGGCGAGTGTTTTTGCAATGCTTGCCGTCCTCGCCATCAATCTTCCAGGGATAATCGCCGCGCTTGTGAAGAATGGCCCGGGCTCGCCGTTCTATCCGATAGGCTACATTCAATATGCGACTCCGGTTATCAAACCGGCTTGGCTGGTGTTCGCGCAGACGGCCATCTTGCAATTCTTGGTGGCAGCGTTCATCTCGCTTGTCGTTCACCTTGCCGTGAAGATTGCCAATAACCCTACGCTTGGAATCGTGTTCGTATGTGCCCTGATGGGGGTGACGATGGTTCCCGGGTATTACGGAAGATCCATCGCTTTACGTGAGTTCGCCCTGTTGAATCCCCTTACGTATGCGAACACTGAGTTGACCGTCGGCGCCTATAGCCCGTACCCGACAACGCAGATAGTGAATCTGCCTGGACTTTGCTTCGAGCGTGGCGCGATTGCCCTCGTATGCGCAATCGGGATCGAGGTGCTGGCAATTAGCCTGCTTTGCGTTGCTGGAAAGAGCGGCTGCGCGTGCCCGATATCCCCGATTTGTCTTGAGAGAGGTTCCTTCACTGCATCGAGAACGGCAACTCGTTCGAGCGCTTGTGCCTCCGCCGTTGCATACGTAAGAACGATGGGGAAACTGCTCCTGCGTTCTCCTACCCTCGCCGTATGCGCGATTGCAATGTCGACGACGATGCTGGCCCCGGCTCTGGTCGAGATGTTTCCTGACGCTGATAACGTTTCCGCTGTTCGGTATAGGGATGGGGAGCTCCGTTCAATAGATCGGTATCTAGAGCAGAACGCTGCGAATATGGACGTCGAGGGCAAAGCGGCCCTGGAAGACATGCGGGATGCTCTTTCGGGTTTCGTGTACGCGCCTATGCCTGCGGAGGGGTTTCGAAGCCTTGCGACGTACGAGCGCGCTCGAGGTGAGCTGGGCGCGGCAGATGCGACTCTCCTGCAATCGATCGGAATCGAGCCGGAGACTCCTTCTCGTGCGGAGGCGCGCGCCCTTCTGCTTGAGTCGATCGCGAGCTTGCCGGAACCCAAGGTTTACGAGTTAAGTACGAAGATGCCCCCATTAATCCTCCTTTCGTATCTCCAGGCAGCGCTTCCCTCCTTATTTTTGCTGTTGCCCGTGGTTGTCACATCGCTCGCGTGCACCCACCTGCAGTGTCGTTCCCTTCTGGTTCTCCAGATCCCCGCAACAGCGCATGTGCGTTTTCTGACGGCTGTTGCGCTGGCTCTCCTGCTTGGCTTGGTGCTGCTTTTGGTGTCGATGGTTCCCGCTGTCGTTGTGTCCGTGATTAAGAACGGTGCGGGTGGATCGGAGTATCCCGTCGCTCTCATTCGGGCGGGAGCTTCGACAACGTCCATGGTGGGGGAGGCGGTGTTGTGCAGTATTCCGTTGCTGGTCATGGCATACGGCGTGATTTCCGTCGTCGCTGCGTTGACAGCAGCGATTAGCCGCAACCCCGTTGTCACCGGAATGGTTTGCGCGGTTCTCTTGGTGTTGGGTTCGTTGAGCGCTCATGTTGAAAGCGTGGGCATGGGCGTCGCGCTGCTGGCTCCATTCGCCTCGTTTGATCCCGCTTCCCAGGTGGGGACGATTGGGTTCCTTGGGCGAGGGACGAACGCGATGCCTTTTGGAGAGGTCGTCGGCGCATCGGGCGCTCTGCTGGTGGTCTTGGGCGCCGTATCTCCGTTGATGGTGCGCCTGAGTGTTCCAAAGATCGAAAGGGGATGATCTCGATGATTGACCTTCAAACGCTGACGATCTCTTATGGAAAGAAGGTGCTCGTAGATTCGGTGAACGCTGAGTTTGCCCCGGGTACGGTCTACGGTCTCGTCGCTCCGAACGGGCATGGAAAGACGACGTTGCTGCGTGCGATGGCAGGTTTGCCGGGTCCTCGCGTGGACGGGAGCATCGTTCTGGATGAGGTGCAGGGTACGGGTGCGAGAGAGGTCCGTTCTATGATCTTCTATGCACCTGGTGAGGGGACGCTGCTGTATCCCGGATTGCGTGCGGAAGATCACCTCAAGATGGTTTGCGATATGTGGCCGCACGCTCGCGATATCGAAGAGATAGTGGAACAAACGCAGATAGGCGAGTTCGCGAAGATGAGGATCCGCACTCTGAGCCAGGGCATGAAGCAGCAGCTTACCCTGGCGATTGCGTATGCGACGGGCGCGCGGTACCTTCTATTAGATGAGCCCATGAACGCGCTCGACCCCAGCAGGGTGGACTTGCATTCCGAGATTCTCAGGAAGCTGGCCGATTCTGGTACGTGCATCATCATGTCATCCCACATCTTGGATTCGGTCGATAGGCTGTGCGATGAGATTCTGTTTTTGAAGGATGGGAGGCTCATTAGAAGCATTCCGCAAGATGATGCTGCGCCGAAGTCTCCTGGATCCCATTTCGCAAAGCCTGCCGGACGCGCCGAGGGTGCGCTAAGCACGTATCGGCGACTCTACGAAAAGGGCGGGTAGAAATGCAAGTTAAAAATCTATGTGGTCAATATGATGCCGTTGAACCCGCGTATCGATACCGCTCAGCCATTCGCCTCGCCCCCATCGCACGCATCTTCATTCGGTCTGTTACTTTTAATCTAACGATTCTTTGAGGAATGCAGGTGCTTCTGAATGTACTGTCGACTTCTTCTCAAACTAATCCTAAGAGACAAGGCCGTATGGATTTCCACGCTCGTTCTTGCTGCAGCCTTTTCCGTCCCCATTGCGTTCAATTCACCCATCTACGGCCCCTTCTTTATGAAGCAGGGCATGCAGGGCTTTGTCGACGCATTCAATACGCGCGCGCCCCAGGCCAGCGGCACAGACCTATCGCCAGAGCAGCAAGATGACGCTGAGCTTGCAAGATACGCGAACGCCGCCCTCGCCGCTCAAACCGACGCCGCCTTTCTCGACTCTGCCGAGAGCTACTACGCGCTCATGGACGAGGGCTTCCAATCCGGGTCCATCGTGGGGGACCAGGAGACCAATGACGCAGAGCTCGCATATTGCCGCGCTCTGAGCAGCTCCGGCATCGCGGATATCCCGGCCTCCGCAAACGACCTGCCGTTCCTCTCCTTCCTGCCCTACGCCATTGCCCAGGCGCCGTCCTTCCTTCCCTTCATCCCCTTCCTTCTCTCGTCGATACTCGTGCTCGGCGCCACAAGGCCCGGGACCCTGGCGGCAAAGGCGCCCGTGCCCAAATTCCGGCGCCTTATCCAAACCGTGTTTTCGATAATTGGCGCGGGGACCGCGATGCTCCTCGCCGGCCTTGCGCCCGGGAGTATTTACGCCTTGGCCCTAAACGGCTTCGGGCAGATCGGGTACCCGATCGCCTTCTTCCATAACGGCGCGCTCACTACCACGACCGCGGGAGACGTCTTCACGACCATACTTCTCGCGCTGCTCGCGGGTGGAACCTTGATATCCGTTTGTTCCGTCGTCCTATCGACCGCAACGAGGCGCGTCTTCGCGGGCCCCCTTACCTCCGCGTTGCTTGTCGCGGCCCCGGCATTCCCGTTATTGTCCGATTCGGCACTGGGGCATAATGCCGCGCTCGAGCTCCTGCCGCTGGCCGTGTTCTCGCCTATCGAGGCAACGGGTTACGTAGGATGCTTCCCAACAGAATTCATTGACTCCGGTTCAAGCGGTGCATCGATGCTTGCCGTGGCCCTGATATACGTCGCGGTCTTTTTTGCGGTCGGCGCCGTTGCGACACGTTCGCCCAAACAGTCTGAACCCGCGAAAAAGCGCCATGGGCTCGAGCTTCTGGACGTGAGCGTGGGATACGGAAGCACGACGATACTTTCAATCGGATCGCTTTTCTTGAGCCCGGGAACGGCGGCGGGCCTCATTGCTCCCAACGGCTCGGGGAAAACCACCTTTCTTGAAGCGCTGTCGGGCCAATTTCCCACCCGTATCCACTCGGGAAGCCTGGTGGCAGACGGAATCAGCCAACGTCAATCAGCCGAATTTGCAGAACTCGTCTACCTGAGCTCTTCAGGCGGCACGGATCTTTACCCCACGCTATCAGCCCTCGAGCACCTTGCTTTCGTTAGGGATGCGTGGAAATCGGCCGCCGACATCGACTCGCTCTGCAGCTCCCTCGGAATCTCCCCATATCTCGACAAGCCGGCCCGTAAACTCTCGACGGGAATGAAGCAGCAGGTAAAGCTTGCCATGGCGATAGCGACCGATTGCCCGTACCTCATCCTCGATGAACCGCTGAACGGCCTCGATCCGGGAAAGCGGAAAACCTCCTGCGACGCGATGCGCAGCGAGGTGGCGCGGGGACGCAGCGTGCTCATTTCAAGCCATCTGCTCGACGACCTGGCAGACCTCACCGACTCGTTCTACTTCATCGAGGCCGGCACGCTCGTGGAAAAGATCAAGTCGTCCTCGCAGACGCTCAAGCAGGAATACCTCGATACATACGAAGGATGAATGTGGGGGAGTGTTCGGATGATAGTTGATATTCAAGGGCCAGCTCGTGTCGTGCCGAAAAGACCGTGAACCTTTTGTGGGACATGCGGCGCCGTGGTACCATAGCCGAGTTTGTTGTCTTGGTCGGAAACCAAGACGCCTTATGCGCTGATCGGTAACCAGCGCCTGACCAATAAGGAGTCCTACCATGAAGCAGGGTATCCATCCCCAGTATGTCGAGTGCACGGTGACGTGCTCCTGCGGCAACACCTTCAAGACGCACGCTACCGTGTCCGAGATGAAGGTCGAGCTTTGCAACGAGTGCCACCCGTTCTACACCGGCCAGCAGAAGTTCGTCGACACCGGTGGACGCGTCCAGCGCTTCGCCGACAAGTTCGGTGGCGCCGCTGCCGCCCAGCTCAAGAAGGCTGAGGAGGCCAAGGCTGCCAAGGCCGCCAAGGCTGCTGAGGCCGAGGCCGCTCGCAAGGCCGCCGCTGAGGCTAAGGCTGCCGAGAAGGCCAAGCGTGCTGCTAAGTTTGCCGAGGAGGCTGCCAAGCAGGCCGCCGAGGCTCCCGCAGAGGCTCCCGTCGAGGAGGCCGCTGCCGAGGCCGAGACCACCGAGGCTGCTGAGTAAATAGCTCGCCGCGGAATCACTCGCATTCATGGCATGAGGGCCGTGCATCCATTTGGGTGCGCGGCCCTTTTCTTTTTATTGGTGCAAGCTAACCTGTCCCCGTGGCACCAAATGGCAGAGAGACGGCGTTTGCTCAGATAAAACCTGCCAAAATAAACCCGTTCCATTGCGGCAGGTTGGTCATAGTTATTACGTGGCGGTCGAGCTCGACCGTATAGGCCGCGCCTTGTTTGGCTAAAGTACAATCATCTGTGTTTAACTCGCCCGCAGCTGCACGGCGTGGGCGATGGCCAAAAAGGAAAACCACATGGGATTCATGTCAAAGCTGCTGTCCTTTGGATCCGATAAGGACCTTAAGCGCTACTACAAGATCGTCGACCAGATCAACGGTCTTGAGCCCCAGTTTGAGAAGATGACCGAGGAGGAACTCCGCGGCCAGACCGATAAGTTCCGCGAGCGTTACGCCAACGGCGAGTCGCTCGACGACATGCTCCCCGAGGCCTTTGCCACCGTGCGCGAGGCTTCCAAGCGCACCATGGGTATGCGCCACTTTGACGTGCAGCTCATTGGCGCCATGGCGCTGCACGAGGGCCACATCGCCGAGATGAAGACCGGCGAAGGTAAGACCCTCGTCTCCACGTTGGCCGGCTATCTCAACGCTATTGCCGGCAAGGGCGTGCACGTCGTCACTGTCAATGATTACCTTGCCAAGCGCGACTCCGAGTGGATGGGCCGCATCTATAAGTACCTGGGCATGACCGTCGGTCTGCTCCAGAACAACATGCCGCTCGAGCTCAAGCGCCCGGCCTACCAGGCCGACGTCACCTACGGCACCAACTCCGAGTTCGGTTTTGATTACCTGCGCGACAACATGGTCACTCGTCCCGAGCAGCGCGTGCAGCGCGGCCACAACTACGCCATCGTCGACGAGGTTGACTCCATCCTGATCGATGAGGCTCGCACCCCGCTGATCATCTCGGGCGCTGGCACCAAGTCCGCCAGTACCTACAAGGACTTCGCGCGTGCCGTGCGTGGCCTTGAGCGCGGCGAGGACGTGTCGCACGACATGCTTACCGCCACCGAGGACGTTGAACCCACGGGCGACTACGTCATGGACGAGGCCAAGCACACCATCGCCGCCACCGAGCGCGGTCTTAAGAAGATCGAGCGCCGCCTGGGTATCGATGACATCTATGCCGATCTCTCCGGCCAGCTGGTCAACCACCTGCAGCAGGCGCTGAAGGCCCAGTACATGTTCCACCGCGACAAGCAGTACGTGGTCACCAACGGCGAGGTCAAGATCGTCGACGAGTTCACCGGCCGCATTATGGAAGGCCGCCGTTACTCCGAGGGCCTGCACCAGGCCATCGAGGCCAAAGAGGGCGTGCTCGTACGCGAGGAGAACCAGACGCTGGCCACCATCACCTTGCAGAACTACTTCCGTCTGTATGACAAGCTCTCCGGCATGACCGGCACGGCACTCACCGAGGATGCCGAGTTCCGCGAGATCTACAAGCTGCCCGTCGAGGTCATCCCCTCCAACAAACCCGTTCAGCGTGTTGATCACGAGGACCTGGTGTACCGTACCATTCAGGCCAAGTACAACGCCGTCGCCGACGATGTCGAGCAGCGTCACGCCAAGGGCCAGCCGGTCCTGGTGGGCACCGTCTCCATCGAGAGCTCCGAGAAGCTGTCGGCCGCCCTTACCAAGCGCGGCATCGCGCACGAGGTCCTCAACGCCAAGCACCATGAGCGCGAGGCTCATATCGTTGCCCAGGCCGGACGCTACGGCGCCGTGACCATCGCTACCAACATGGCCGGTCGTGGTACCGACATCCTGTTGGGCGGCAACCCCGACGAGCTGGTGCGCGAGCGCCTTGAGTACGAGGGCCTGACCATGGAGGACGTGACGCCCGAGCAGCTTGAGCAGTTTAACGCCGAGGCCAAGGAGACCTGCAAGGCCGAGCGCGAGCGCGTGCTTGCCGCCGGCGGCCTGACCGTTATCGGCACCGAGCGCCACGAGTCCCGTCGTATCGACAACCAGCTGCGCGGCCGCTCCGGCCGTCAGGGCGATCCGGGCGAGACCCAGTTCTACCTGTCGCTCGAGGACGACCTCATGCGCCTGTTCGGCGGCGACAAGATGGACCGCGTCTCCAAGATGATGGTCACGGCCGACATGGGCGACGACATGCCCATCCAGCACAAGATCATCTCCAAGGCCGTCGAGAGCGCCCAGCACAAGGTCGAGAGCATCAACTTCTCCATGCGCAAGAGCGTCCTTGAGTACGACGACGTCATGAACAAGCAGCGCCAGGTCATTTACGCTGAGCGCAATAAGATTCTGGACGGCAAGGACCTGACCGACCACATCACCGAGGTCATGCACGACACCGTGTACCGCTGCGTTCAGGAGTTCTGCACCAAGGACAGTCACGATGGCGAGCGCGACCTGGAGGGCCTGCGCAAGTGGGTTGTGGAGCTCACCGGCCACATCGATACGCCGAAGTTCCCCGACGAGGATTATGAGGCTCTGGCTGCCGATGTCCTGGCTTACGTAGAGAAGTGCTACAACATGAAGGCCGAGCGCTTGGGCGAGGACCTGATGCGCGAGCTCAACACCCAGGTCATGCTGCGCGTCATCGATACCCGCTGGATGAACTACCTGCAGGAGATGGACTATCTCAAGACCGGCATCGGCCTGCGCGGCTTTGGACAGCGCGACCCGCTGGTCGAGTACAAGACCGAGGCCTACGGCGCGTTCCAGATCCTCGTCGACACCATGTACGAGGATTACCTGCGCACGGTTCTGCGCATCGAGATCAAGGCTGCCCCGCGTGCCGTGGAGCACAAGGAGGAGCCCGCGCTCGAGCGTGCGCACTTCTCCGGTCCTGCCGAGGTCGATGGTGACAACGGCGACTCGGTGCTGCGCAAGCAGGCGCAGGTGCAGGCCCGCACGGCTGTCCAGGGTGGTCCGGCTGCCGTCAACAACGGTGGCAAGGTGACCACCTATCGCAAGTCCGAGAGCGACGATCCGTACGTCAACGTGGGCCGCAACGACCCGTGCCCCTGCGGTAGCGGCAAGAAGTTTAAGTACTGCCACGGCAGGAATCGTTAATGGCTGAGGCTTTAGAGGTAACGCCCGCCGAGCTGGACGCGTTTGCGGACCGGCTCGGCGAGGTCGAGTCGTATCTCCACTTGGACGAAAAGCGCACGCGCGTGACCGAGCTCGAGGCCAAAAGCGTGGCCCTCGGCTTTTGGGATGACGCCGACGCCGCCCGTGCCACCATGGAGGAAATCGCGCGCACCAAGGAAGATATCGCTGCCGTGGACAACGCGCGCGGCGAGCTTTCCGATGCCCGCGCCGCGCTGGAGCTTGCCGAGGAGATGGGGGATGACCCCGATGCCGCCGCCCTTCGCGAGGAGGCTACAGCCACGGCTGAGCGCCTGGCCCGTGCCATCGATGAGTTTGAGCTTTCGAGCTGGTTTACCGGTGAGTTCGATCACGGCGATGCCATTGTGACCATCAAGCCCGGACAGGGTGGTCTGGAGGCCCAGGACTGGACCTTCATGCTCTTTAAGATGTACATGAAGTACTGCCAGCGTCGCGGCTGGAAGGTCACGATTAACGACTGCCCCGCTGCTGAGGTCATCGGCATCGACCGCGCGACCTTTACCGTCGAGGGCAAGGACGCATTTGGCATGCTGCGCGCCGAGGCCGGCGTCCACCGCTTGGTTCGCATTAGCCCCACCGACGACAAGAAGCGCCGCCAGACCACGTTTGCCGGCGTCGAGGTCATCCCCGTGCTACCCGATGATATCGACATCGAGATCAGTCCCGATGACATCCGCGTGGACGTGTACCACGCGAGCGGCCCGGGCGGTCAGGGCGTTAACACCACCGACTCCGCCGTGCGCGTGACGCATTTCCCCAGCGGCATTGTGGTCACCTGCCAAAACGAGCGCAGCCAGATCCAGAACAAGGCCGCGTGCATGCAGATCCTCAAGGCTCGCCTGTACGAGATTGAGCTCGAGAAGCGCGCCGAGGCCCTGGATGAGATTCGCGGACCCAAAACCACGATTGGTTTTGGCAACCAGATCCGCAGCTACGTGCTCTACCCGTATCAGATGGTTAAGGACCTACGCACGGGCGTTGAGACCAGCAATGTCGAGGCCGTTCTTGACGATGGCGACCTGGACCCGTTTGTTATTGGCTACCATCGCTGGGCCACTGGCAACGCTGACGCGGAGATCCCATCTGCATAAACCGCCCGGTTTATGTGGAAATGGATAAAACCCTCCGAGCAGGGTGGTTTTGTATCCAAAGCAAACCCTGCGCAGGGGTGGTTTTTGTTCGGCGAATCGGTAGAATCGAATACAGCAAGAAGTTCGAAGCGCATCCGTTTGGGTGCGCTTTTTTGAGGGAGGTAGCATGGCATATCGTCTGGACATCAAGCGCATTCTATCGATGAACTTCTTTCACGACCTGCCCCAGATTATGTTGGGGTGCGCTCTGGCCGCTATTGCGACCGACCTGTTTTTGATTCCCAACGGCCTTGCTGCCGGTGGTGTTACGGGCCTTGCCACCATTATCCAGGCGGTCGGCGCATCGCGCGGCATATCGCTTCCCGTTGGTATTCAGACGATCGTGATGAACGCCTTGCTGTTGCTGGTCGTTATGCGCGAGGGCGGCATGTTCTACGTGGTGCAGACCGCGACGGGCTTTGTGCTGCTGGGCTTCTTTACCGATCTGTTCGCCCCGTTTGTAGCACCTCTGGCGGATGCGGACCTGATGCTCCCTGCCATGTGGGGCGGCATTATTACAGGCATCGGTTACGGCATGGTGCTGCGCGCCGGCGCCAACACCGGCGGCTCGGACACGATTGGCCAAATCATCTCGCGTAATACCTCGCTGCCCGTGGGCTCGACCGTCATGGCGATCGATGTTGCCGTATGCGCGCTGTCGGCTCCGGTCTTTTCAATCGAAAATGCACTATATGCAGGCCTTTCGATGGTCATTAGCGGCTACGTGATCGATGCCGTGGTCGATGGTGGCAACAAACGCCGTATGGTACTCATCATCTCGGACAAGTTCCCTGATATCGCTGCCGATATCATGTATGGCCTGGGTCGTGGTTGTACCAAGTTTAAGGCGACTGGCATGTATTCGGGTGCCGAGAAGCCGGTGATCATGGTCATCGTGAACCGTCGAGAGCTCAATACCCTCAAGACGATCGTGCGCGAGCGCGATCCTCACGCCATTGTGACGGTCGCCGACGTTACGGAAGCTTTCGGCGAGGGATTCAAGGACATTAGCGCGTAGGGCCGACCGCGTCCCATCCAAAAGACGTTCACATTGATAAACCGTTTCATCAGCGGTTCTGCCTGCTAAATTGTTCAAATAATGATAAAAACTCTGGTAAAGCCATCAGTTTCCAGCATAATGAATGACGTACGTGCATTGCGGCTGTGTTGGGATTACCTTCGGTGCCGTGCGCATTTTGTCTAATGAGGATGAAAGGAAGGCACAATGAGCGACGAAGAGCTCAAAAAGGTTGCCAACGAGGTAAGGAAGGGCATCGTCACCGGCGTGCACGCTGCCAAGTCCGGCCATCCGGGCGGTTCGCTCGGCGCTGCCGACATCATGACCTATCTGTACTTTGAGGAAATGAACGTCGACCCGGCCCATCCCCGCAAGGCCGACCGCGATCGCTTTGTGCTTTCCAAGGGCCACTGTGCACCTGGTCTGTACGCTGTGCTCGCCGAGCGTGGGTTCTTCCCCAAGGAGGATCTTGAGACGCTGCGCCATATCGGCAGCCACCTGCAGGGTCACCCCAACATGAACGACACCCCGGGCGTCGACATGTCCACAGGCTCGCTCGGCCAGGGCATCTCCGCCGCCGTCGGGATGGCGCTCGCCGCCAAGCACTGGGGCGATACTTATCGCACGTACGCCCTGCTGGGTGATGGCGAGAGCGAGGAGGGCCAGGTCTGGGAGGCCGCCATGTTTGCCGGCAACCAGCATCTCGATAACCTCTGCGTGATCGTCGACCACAACGGCCTTCAGATTGACGGTCCCGTCGAGGAGGTCAACGACCCCATGCCGCTCGCCGACAAGTTCCGCGCGTTCAAGTTCCACGTGGTGGAGCTTGCCGACGGCAACGATTTCGATCAGATCCGCGCCGCCTTTGCCGAGGCTCGCGCCACCAAGGGCCAGCCGACCGCCATTATCGCCGAGACCACAAAGGGCAAGGGCGTGTCCTTTATGGAGAACCAGGTTGGCTGGCACGGCAAGGCCCCCAACGATGAACAGTTTGAGCAGGCCATGGCAGAGCTCACGGCCGCCGGAGAGGAGCTCTAGGATGGCAGACGTCAAGAAAATCGCCACGCGCGTAAGCTACGGCGAGGCCCTCGTCGAGCTCGCCAACGAGCACGATGACTTTGTGGTCCTCGACGCCGACCTGGCCGCCGCCACGCAGACCGGTAAGTTTAAGGCCGCCTGCCCCGACCGTTTCTTCGATGTGGGTATCGCCGAGAGCAACCTGATGGGTGTTGCCGCCGGTATCGCAACCACCGGTCGCGTTGCCTTCGCGAGCACCTTTGCCATGTTCGCCGCCGGCCGCGCCTTTGAGCAGGTCCGTAACTCCATCGGCTACCCGCACCTCAACGTTAAGATCGGTGCCACGCACGCCGGTATCTCGGTGGGCGAGGACGGTGCTACGCATCAGTGCTGCGAGGATATCGCCCTGATGCGCGTCATCCCCGGCATGACCGTTATCGTTCCGGCCGACGATGTCGAGGCCCGCGCCGTGACGCGCGCCGCCTACGAGTGCGACGGCCCCGTGTACATGCGCTTTGCCCGTCTGGCCTCGCCGGTTATCAACGACCCCGAGACCTACAAGTTCGAGTTGGGTAAGGGCATTGTCATGCGCGAGGGCGCCGATGTGACCATCATCGCCTGCGGCCTGATGGTCGGCGAGGCTCTCGAGGCCGCCGAGCAGCTTGCTGCCGAGGGCATCGATGCCGAGGTCATCAACATGCACACCATCAAGCCCATCGATGCCGACCTGATCGTCAAGAGCGCCACCAAGACCGGCCACGTCGTGACCGTCGAGGAGCACTCTGTGATCGGTGGCCTGGGCAGCGCCGTTGCCGACGTCCTGTGCGAGCAGTGCCCGACGCCGCTCAAGAAGATCGGTGTCAACGACACCTTCGGCGAGTCCGGCCCGGGTGCCGAGCTCCTGCACAAGTACGGCCTGGACGCCGCCAACATCGTGGCGACCACCAAGGAGTTCTTGGCATAAGGCAAGACGAGGCAAAGTATCGTCTCAACAACCACATCCAAGCCAGAACAGGGGTATCCCCAAAGAGGGCGCCCCTGTTTTTGTTGAATTTAAATTAGAGTCCTGCCAAGCAAAGGTCCCATGGGGAAACGGGCCCATCCCAACAAAGTGCAATTCAGACCCTTCCAACTTTGTATGCGCAGCATCTCAAGTTGGTGCGTCGGCCCCATAGTAGCCGCAGGCCGGGCGCAGGGTTACCTCCCAAATCTTTCCGCAGCGCATGGCCGGCGTTTGTCCGCAGCTCCGCAGGAGCAGGACAAATGCCGGCCATGCGCGAGGACGATTTGGGAGGTAACCCTGCGCCCGGTCGGTGAGACCCAAACCCCGCCATGCTTCTTATGTGCAGCAAAGCTAATGCTGCTAAAATACAAAGCGCTCATGTAGTTTAAACGCACGACGATAAGGAGCACCAGTGGGTAACCACTTCCGTACCTCCGGTGCGGGCGATGATGCCCCCAAGACGCAGACAGGCGTCCAGGGCAGTCGTTTCGCCACTCCGGATTCAGAGGGCCAGCCTGTTGCTCAGGCCCCCGCTCAGCCGGCAGATCAGGCACAGCCGGCATCCGATCCCTTTGCCTACAATCCCACCAGCGATGTCGCGCTTTCCGGCACGGCGGGTTTTGAGCCCGTTCAGGCCGTGACCGCTCGCGTGGAGCAGCCTCAGGCTGGCGCCGCCACGCCGCAGCCTACCATGGCCGGCATTCCCGACCCCATGGCCCCTGCGACGCCGGTTCCTCAGCCTGCGCAGTCCGGTCTCTTTGCCGCTATTCCCGATCCCACGCAGCCTGCTGCCCCGGTGGTCGAGAGCGATCAGGCCGCCGAGGTCGCAAGCCTCGATAACGCGCTCAACAACCCCGATTTTACGTCGGTGTTTGCGCCCATCGATCCGCAAGCCAGCCGCAAGAAGATGGCCAAGCAGGCCGGTGTCGAGCCCGTCATCCTTATGGAGCATGTCACCAAGATCTATCCGGCACAGCCCAACAAGCCTGCACTCGACGACATCAACATCGAGATCTATCCGGGCGAGTTCGTCTTCCTGGTCGGTCATTCCGGCTCGGGTAAGACCACGCTGCTGTCGACGCTCAACCGCGACGTCAAGCCGACGAGCGGCCGCATCTTGGTTGCCGGTCAGGACCTCATGAAGATCAAGAACCGCAAGGTTCCGTTCCTGCGCCGTCAGATTGGCGCCGTGTTCCAGGACTTTAAGCTTCTGCCTCAAAAATCCGCCTACGAAAACGTGGCGTTTGCCCTGCAGTGCATCGGCAAGCCCAAGGGTGTCATTCGCAGCCAGGTTCCCGAGGTGCTGCGTCTGGTCGGCCTGGCCGATCAGATGGACTCGCTGCCCGATCAGCTTTCCGGTGGCGAGCAGCAGCGCGTTGCCGTTGCCCGCGCCATGGTCAACCGCCCGCCGCTGCTTATCTGCGACGAGCCCACGGGCAACCTCGACCCGGCGATCTCGCTGGGCATCATGAAGCTGCTCGAGCGTATTAACCGCACCGGCACCACCGTGATCGTCGCCACGCACGACCGCGAGATGGTCGATAGCATGCACCGTCGCGTGATCGCCCTCGAGGGCGGCCACGTTATCCGCGACCAGGAGAGGGGAGGTTACGGCAACTATGGCACCAACTAACGTGGGCTACTCCTTCAAAGAGGCAATCAGTCACTTCTTCCGTAACTGGACTACCTCGCTCGGCGCCGTCATCACGATCTTCCTTTCGCTGTTTATCATCGGCCTGTTCATCATGGGCTCCGCGATGCTGAACTCCGTGATCGGCACCGTCGAGGATCAGGTCGTCATCAACGCCTTTATTAGCGATGACGCCGATCAGGCCGATGTTCAGGCTTTTGAGGCTGAGCTCAAGACGTGGAGCAACGTCAAGTCCGTGACGTACAAGGACAAGGACGACGCGCTGGCCGAGTATACGAGCAAGATGTCGGGCAACGCCGACGCCACCATGAGCGCGCTCGATGGCCAGAACCCGCTGCCGGCTTCGTTTGCAATTGAGATGGACGATCCGTCCAAGGTCGAGAGCACGGCCCAGAAGCTCAAGAAGAACGCCGACTTCCAGAAGATCGCGGATGACGGCGACGTCAACGCGAGCGTGCTGTACGGCCAAGAGGAAGTGAGCCGCCTGTTCCAGGTGACCAACTACATCCGCATCGCCGCCGTGGTGCTCGTTGGCCTTTTGACCTTTATCGCATTCATCTTCATCAACAACACGATTCGCCTGTCCATCACGGCGCGTCGTCGTGAGATTGCGATTATGCGTCTGGTCGGCGCCAGCAACGGCTTCATTCGCGGCCCGTTTATCACCGAGGGCGTACTGCAGGCCATTTTGGGCTCGCTGCTTTCCATCGGCGTTCTGGAGCTGCTGCGCAATCTGATGATTCCGCGTTTGCAGGAGAGCATCGGCTGGATGTCGTTTGCCCTGCCGATGCAGTACTACCTGGTGACCTATGCTGCGCTGATTCTGGTCGGTGTGATTATCGGTCTCTTTGGTTCTGCCATAGCCATGCGCCGCTACCTGCGCGTGTAGGCATGCCTGGAATTCATCCCTTCCAACGGGTCGTCTCTTATGGGGCGGCCCGTTTTTTGATCTCTAGGGGACGGCAGGAAAGCGAATCATTTGGGTAGACTCTTTGGAGTTCGTCATCGATAGCAAGGAGGCGCCATGGGGCGCAATAACAAGCATAAGCGCGGTGCCCGCAATAAGCGTGGGCCGGTGCGCAGCGAACGCCGTCCGAGCCTGACCGGGCGCGTGCAGCTCCATGAGCATAGCGCCTACGTTGTAACCGAAAACGGCGACTACAAGGTCATGGGCCGCGGTAAGCGCGAGATCATGGACGGCGATACCGTTGCCGTGAGCATTAAGAACAGCCCGCACGGTGAGCGGCGCGCCGTGATCGAAGGCGTGGTTGAGCGCGCAGCCATAAGCGTGGTGGGTACGTACCAGACCGCTGGTCCGCTCGGTGTGATCGAGCCGCTCGATTCGCGCCTGAAGGCCGACTTCTTCATTCTGCCCGAGGATACCTCGGCGGATCGTCTGGGCGTCCACCCGGGTGATGCCGTTGTCGCGCGCATTTTGACCTACCCGACGCGCCTGGAATCGGGCACCGTGACGATCGAACGCCGCATTGGCGGAGATGACGCGCCCGATTTGGGCGTTCAATACGTGATGGCGCGTTACGGCTATACCGATAGCTATCCCGAGGCCGCGCTGGACGAGGCCGAGGGGCTTTCGCTCGATGTGTCCGCGGCGCTTAAGGACCCGCTCCGCCGCGATCTGCGCGACCGCTTTGTTATCACGATCGACCCGGTCGACGCGCGCGACTTTGACGATGCCATTTCGCTTGAGCGCACGCCCGAGGGTGGCTACAAGCTGGGTGTGCATATCGCTGACGTTTCTCACTATGTGGCTTGGGACGGGCATATCGATCTTGAGGCTCGCCATCGTACGACATCGGTGTATCTGGCCGATCGCGTGCTTCCCATGCTGCCCGAACGCCTGTCCTGTGACCTGTGTTCGCTTCGCCCTGACGAGGACCGTCTTGCGTTTACCGTTGACATTGAACTCGATGCGCAGGGTCGCGTGCGGCATTACGATCCGTACCCCAGCGTGATTCGCTCGCGTGTGCGTATGGACTATGACGGCGCCGAGGCGCTGCTGGTGCGTGCCGGCGCGGTGGAGTATGGGGTGCTGGAGGGTGCGGCCGAGGATGTTGCGGCTGCTGAGGCCTCGCGCGAGGAGGCGCTTGAGCGCGGTCTTGCGTGCGAGGAAACTGCTCGCGGCTATAACGTCGACCTCGGCGATTTCCTTGTCGCCGCCAACGAACTCGCCGAACTTCGCCGTCGTATTCGTCGTGCCCGCGGCTCAGTCGATTTTGACACGGCCGAGATTCGCGCTCTATTGGATGAGGACGGAGTACCCGTGCAGATTGTGGCGCGCGAGCGTTCGTGTGCCACGTCGCTTATCGAGGAAGCCATGCTACTCGCCAACGAGTGCGTTGCAGAGTGGCTGGCAGACCGTGATGTCGAGGCCTGCTATCGCGTGCATGAGGATCCGAGCCCCGATAGCCTGCACGGTGCCGCCGTTGCGCTGGCGCAGCTGGGCATCATCGACGATCGCCGTGCTGCCGGTATCGCCCTGGGGAGTCCCGATGAGCTACAGGCTGCAGTTAATGCTGCCGCCGGTACGGCCAACGCACCGCTCGTCAACACGCTGCTTCTGCGCAGCATGCAGCGCGCACTGTACAAGCCGCGCAACGAGGGCCACTTTGCGCTCGCCGCGCCGTGCTACTGTCACTTTACGAGTCCCATCCGTCGCTACCCCGATCTGGTGGTGCACCGCGTGCTCAAACTGCAGTTGGCCTATGAGCAGCTCGGCGGCAAGGACGCCCTGGTCCGTACACCGTGGCTGATCGGCAAGGGGCGCGAGTCGCTGCCGCGCATTCTGCCGCAGATCTGCCGCGCATGCAGCGATGCCGAGCGCGCGGCAGATGCCGCTAGCCATGCGACGCAAAAGATCAAGATTGCCCAGTACTATGAGGATCGCCTGGGCGAGCGCTATGCCGGAACGGTCTCATGGGTCAGCAGCATGGGCCTCTTTGTGCGCTTGGACCTGACGCAGGTCGAAGGCTTGGTTTCGATCAAGAGCCTGGGCAACGAGTGGTTCGAGTTCGACGAGGATGCGCTTACGCTGACGGGCGCCGACACGGGGACTCGCTATGAACTGGGCCAGCGCGTGATTATCGAGGTTTCGCGCGTCAATACCACGCGTGGGCACTTGGACTTTAAGCTTATCCATTAGCCAAATCTCGACTCATGGCGGGAGAGCGGAGGGCGGTCTTTCGGGGCCGCCCTCCGCATTTGGATCATAGCTACCTTGCCGTCCGCTCGGCCGCCCGCTTACCTGCTATTCGAGAGGTAAAACCTACCAAAATAAACCTGTCCCTTTTTGGCAGGTTTACAAGAAAGCGGGGATGAGATGGCGACGGTGTATGGTTATGCGCGGGTGAGTTCGCGCGATCAGAATCTTAATCGGCAGCTGGATGCGCTGGGCGCCTATGGCGTGGGCTCGGCGAATATTTATGCCGACCATGCGAGCGGCAAGGACTTCGATCGACCGCGCTATCGCGAGCTGCTGCACGTCCTGGGAGACGGGGACGTGCTGGTGGTGCTTTCTATCGACCGACTTGGCCGTAATTACTCCGAGATTCTTGAGGAATGGCGTCGCATTACCAAGGAGCTCGGGGTTGCCATTGTGGTGTTGGACATGCCATTGCTTGACACGCGCGCCAGGGCCAGCGGCGCGCCGGATGTGACCAATACCCTGATTGCCGATATTGTGCTGCAACTGCTGAGCTACGTGGCGCAGGTGGAGCGCGAGAATATCCATCGGCGCCAAGCGGAGGGGATTGCAGCGGCGCGGGCGCGAGGGGTCCGTTTCGGTCGACCTCGCAAGCCGTGCCCTCCTCAGTTTGAGCTGGTACGCGATAGCTATGAGGCAGGCGATATTACCCGCAGCCAGGCAGCAAAGTGCCTGGGCGTGTGCGTGGGGACGTTCGATCGCTGGATGCGCGAGGCGGGGTAGGGGTTTGCGCCGCTTTGGCGCTTCCTGTTGCGATTCAAATTTTGATACGGTGACGATGCCATTTGGGGCTACACTCGCTGATATTCAAAAAAGGAGGTAGGCCCTTGGCGCGCGTAAAACAAATAATCGGATGGACCGCGATCGTTCTGTTTACTGCAACGCTGGCGGGCATCTGGGTGCTGACGGAGCAAAATGCGGTGGAGACGTCGTTGCTGAGCGAGTCCACCGCGCGTGTGGTGGAGGGTCAAGCTACGGGCGTACAGGCTGCCGATGTCGCGGGTGAAGCTCAGACCGAGAACGGGATGACCGGGGGCACCGATTCGGCTGCTTCGAATGTCCGGTCTGGCCGACTTGCTTCCATTCGCATGTGGGTGGGCACGAACGTCCGTCGCGTTGCCCATACCGTAGAGTTTTTCTTCGTCGGATTGTTCGCCTCGGTGGTCGTGGTTTGCTTTTCCAGGCGTCCGTGGAGCGTATGCTCCCGTTGCGTGCCCGTGTTGCTCTTTTGCGCCGTCTGCTCCGTTGGCGATCAGGTACATAAGATCTTTGTTCCCGGCAGGCATTTCGACGTTATCGATTTAGGATTCGATGCTGCGGGCTATGTCACCGCCATGCTGTTGGTATTGCTGGCAGCGGTGTTGGTGCGCCATGCGACTCGGCCGATCGGCGCCCATGCGAGGCGCTAGCCGGTAACAAGCCCGTTTTTGATAATGCGATCTTGTTGAATTATTTTGTGTCGCGCGTATTTCCGAGCGGTCGGATTTGAGGGGCGAGCGGTAGAACGCTCGCCCTTTGTGCGCCACGATGCGGCACAATGTACCGTAAAAGCTGTTTATATCCGGTACGAATCGTTCGTTGGTCTTTAATTCTTCTCAACGGAGGTGTTTGAGATGGCAAACGGATTGCTTTTGCGGCTTCGCGAGCGTGAGCTCAGCGCGAGCCCGGCGGAACGCAATGTCATCGCATATGTAAGCGCTCATCCGCACGAGGTGGTCGGGCTGTCCGTCCGCGGTCTTGCCGATGCCACGTTCTCCTCGCCCTCGAGCATTTTGCGCTTTTGCAAGCGCTTGGGTTTTGCGGGCTACAAGGAGTTCCAGCGCGAACTGATTGCCGAGCTGGCGCTCTTGGGTGACAAGAAAGACGTTGCCCTCGAGGACATCTCCATGGATGACAGCGTCGAGCGTATCGTGGGGAAGGTGATGAAAAGCAACGTGCGCACGATCGAAGCGACGGCGCGAACGCTCGATTACACCGTCTTGGAGCGATGTGCGGCCTATCTTAAGCGGGCACGCGCGGTCAATCTGTTCGGTATCGGTGCCTCTCGTTTGGTCGCGCACGATCTGGCGCAAAAGCTCATGCGTGTCGACAAAGAGTGCCATCTGTACGACGACTGGCATGATCAGCTCTTGTGTGCCAAGAACATGCATGAGGGCGATATGGCAATCGCCTTTAGCTACTCGGGCTTGACGCAAGAGGTGCTGGGCTGCGCCGCCGAGGCCCAACGTCACAACTGTCCCGTTGTGGCCGTGACCAAAGTAGATGGATCATCCAAGCTTGCCACCATGGCCGATGCCGTGCTCGGCGTCGCTGCGAGTGAGCCCTTGGTCCGCAGCGGTGCCATGGCTTCGCGTATGGCCCAGCTTATGGTTGTCGATGCCCTGTACGCTGCTTACGTTGCCAGCGACTACGAACGGGCGACACATGTCATTAAGCAAAACTACATCGAGAAACAGGAAAGATGAGGTGAATGAAATGCTCGATTTAACAAAATTCACGACCGAACAGCGTAATCAAAGGTCTATGGACCTCGATACGATGACATCGCTGCAAATCGTCACGACGATGAATGATGAGGATCTTCGTGCCGTCCAGTCGGTCACAAAAGTGCTGCCCCAGGTTGCCACAGCAATCGACTGGGCTGCTGAGGCACTCGAGCGCGGCGGGCGCGTCTTTTACATGGGCGCAGGCACCAGCGGTCGTCTGGGCGTACTCGACGCTTCGGAGTGTCCGCCCACGTTTGGCGTGTCACCCGATCTGATTGTCGGGCTCATTGCCGGAGGCGAGACGGCGTTTATCAAGGCTGTCGAAGGTGCCGAAGACAGCGAGGAACTTGGCGCGAGCGACCTGCGGGAGCGTGGACTCTCGGACAAGGATCTTGTCGTTGGCCTGGCGGCAAGCGGCCGTACTCCCTATGTGGTGGGCGGCCTTGTGTACGCCAAGGCAACTGGGTGCAAGACCATTGCAATTGCCTGCAACCAAGGGTCAAAGATCGGGGAGAGCGCAGATCTTGCCATTGAACCCGTGCCCGGTCCCGAGGTGCTGACCGGCTCAACGAGGCTCAAGGCGGGAACGGTTCAAAAACTCATCCTCAACATGATTTCAACCGGTGCCATGGTCAAGATCGGCAAGGTATACCAAAACCTGATGGTCGATGTGCAGCAGACGAACGAGAAGTTGGTGGTGCGCGGCCAGAACATCGTGATGGAGGCGACCGGCTGCACGCGCGAGCGCGCTATTCAGGCGCTTGCAGATGCCGGCGGCCACGTAAAAACCGCTATTGTCTCGGTGCTGCTGGACTGCGATGCCGAGCAGGCTGCGGTAGCTCTTGGGCGGGCGCGAGGCCATGTCCGTGCTGCGGTGAGTGGCCATGAGAAGAGCAATGCCGATGCCCAATAGGTGCGCGGCGTGATCTGATACGACATCCAGACGAGATACCCAATACAAGGAGGAGTTATGACGAACAAAGAGCTGGCTCAAAAGCTGCTGGACCTTTTGGGCGGTAAAGACAACGTGCTGGCAAACGCGGCGTGCATGACGCGCCTGCGCGTGACCGTCAAAGACACGGGCAACGTTGACACGGAGGGCATTAAGGCACTCGACGGCGTGATGGGCCTGGTCGAGGACGACACGATGCAGATCGTGTTGGGTCCGGGCAAGGTGAATAAGGTGCTCGAGGAGTTCTCCAAGTTCACCGGCCTTGCGAAAGGCGTTGCCGACGAGAGCGTGGTTGACGCTGCGGCCACAAACAAGGCCGCGCAGAAGGCCAAGTACGAGTCCAAGCCGGTTCAGGCCTTCCTCAAGAAGATTTCCAATGTCTTCGTCGCCCTGCTTCCCGGCATCATTGCGGCTGGCCTCATCAACGGTATCTGCAACGTCATTAACGTCTCGACGGCAGGCGCGCTTGCAGGCGAGTGGTGGTACCAGGGCATTCGTTCCATGGGCTGGGCCCTGTTTGCCTATCTGCCCATCTTGGTGGGCTATAACGCGGCGCGTGAGTTTGGTGGCTCCGCTGCGCTGGGCGGCATCGCCGGCATGATGTGTATCGCCAACAGTGCCATGCCCCTGCTTGCGCCTGGCGCGGCTGATCCTGCCGCTGCCATTCTGCTGCCGCTCACCAATGCGCAGTACAACCCCGCAGCGGGCGGCATGATCGCGGCTCTTATCGCTGGCGCATTTTTTGCCTGGATGGAGCGTCAGATTCGCAAGGTTATGCCCAACGCACTCGACACATTCTTGTCCCCGCTGCTGGTGCTCATCATCGGCGCCTTTGCTCTGATGCTCGTCATCCAGCCGGTTGGCGCATGGCTGACGACTGCCATCTTTAGCGTTTTGACCTTTATCTTCGAGAAGCTGGGCGTCCTGGGCGGCTATATCCTGTCGGCAGGCTTCTTGCCGCTGGTTTCCGTCGGCCTGCATCAGGCGCTCACGCCGATCCACGCTATGCTCAACGATCCCGACGGCGCTACCAAGGGCATCAATTACCTGCTCCCCATCCTTATGATGGCTGGCGGCGGCCAGGTCGGTGCCGGTTTGGCGCTGTACTTTAAGACCAAGAACGCCAAGCTCAAGAAGTACGTCGCAGAGTCCATTCCCGTTGGAATCCTCGGTGTGGGCGAGCCTCTGATGTATGCCGTTACGCTGCCGCTCGTTCGTCCGTTTGTAACGGCCTGCCTGGGTGCCGGATTTGGCGGCGCGCTCGCGGCGCTGCTTCACATCGGCACGGTTTCTCAGGGCGTTTCCGGTCTGTTTGGCCTGCTGATCGTCGTTCCTGGTCAGCAGCTCGGCTACGTTGCCGCTATGCTGCTTGCCTATGCCGCCGGCTTTGTCCTGACGTGGTTCTTTGGCGTCGACGAGCAGAAGATCAACGAGTTCTTTGGCGAGTAGTTTGATATCGCGAGCCGTGTTGCTCAGGGCTCGCGGCGCGCGGCAGATTTCTTGATGCTATGGTTGTGCCGGCGGGGCTAACTGCTCCGCCGGCCTTTTTTAAAGGAGTGTTGAAGCGTGAAAACGGGTATTTCGATTTATCTTTCCAACCCTCTGCAGGATATTGAGCGGACGATTGAACACGGTGCCGCGGCGGGTGCGCGCTATGCGTTCACCTCGCTGCATATTCCCGAGGATGGGGGAGCGGCGTATGCCGATAAGGTCCGTCATGTGCTGTCGCTGCTTTCCGCCCGCGGCATTGCGCTCATTGCCGATGTGGGGCCGCGCACGTGCGATTTGCTCGGGCTTGAGCGCATCGAGGACCTGCGCGATCTGGGGTTGGAATACCTTCGTTTGGACTATGGCTTTAGCGCCCGGCGGGTCGCGGAGCTGTCCGGTGTATTTCGCATTGTGGTCAATGCATCGACGGTGAGTTCTGATGAAATCGCATCGTGGCGTGAGGCCGGTGCCGATGTGACTCGTTTTGCCGCCTGCCACAATTTTTACCCCAAGCCTTATACCGGTTTAGCTCTGGAGGACATTGCTCGGGTGAATCTTCGTCTTGCGGCGCTTGGATTCGAAATCATGGCTTTTGTGCCGGGCGATGCCAACGTTCGCGGGCCGGTATTCGAGGGACTGCCGACGGTCGAGACGCAGCGCGGTCGCGCGTCAAAGGTTGCCCTCAATATGCTTGAGCTTGCACATGGCGCCGATTGCGACATTGTGTTGGTCGGCGACCCCGATCTTTCCGATGCGGGCTGGGTGCAGTTTGCTCAAGTTTCCGCCGGATACGTGGACCTGCAATGCGAGCTTGAGCCCGGTTATGCCTATGTGCGTGGGCAGATTCATCACGACCGACCCGATTCGAGCACCCTCATCTTTAGGTCTCAGGAGTCGCGTACGACGCTTAAGCCGGATTCCGTGCCGACGGATGCCGGAGCCGGCCTGCCGCGAAAGGCGGGGTCGATCGCTGTGAGCAATAGCGGATATGGGCGCTACGAAGGCGAGCTTGAGATTGCGCGGGTCGATCTTCCCGGTGACGAGCGCATGAACGTTGCGGGCCATATCACGCCCGAGGCAATGGAGCTGCTGCCGTTCATCAAACGCGGATTCGGGGTACGGTTCGTTTAGCGTGTGACCCGTGGGCTACAATTGGCCCATCATACGAAGGCGCCTCGTGTGGCGTGTGCCTGCGTTGGCCGATCTATATTCGGAGGATTCCCATGACCGTACTGTTTGTTGAATATCCCAAGTGCTCGACCTGTAAGAAGGCCAAGGCATGGCTGGACGAACACGGGGTAGAGTATATCGACCGCGATATCGTTTTGGACAATCCCACGGCTGATGAGCTTGCGACCTGGATTGCTCGTTCGGGACTGCCGGTGCGGCGCTTCTTTAATTCGTCGGGCATGAAATATCGAGAGCTGGGCCTGAAGGCGCGTCTAGATGCGGGCATGACGGATCGGGAGTGCTACGAGCTGCTGGCGACCGACGGCATGCTGGTCAAGCGTCCGCTGTTGGTGGGCGACGACTTTGCGATTCCCGGCTTTAGGGAAGCAGCTTGGACCGAGGCGCTGCTGTAGCGGCTGCGGAAAGTGCGACCCGTTTTGAGCGCTCGGGGTGGGACGTGTTTTCCATCGGAGGGCTCGCTCGGCTCAATCCTTGAGCTGTGCCCATTCGTGCGGACCGTAGACCTTTACGTGCTTGTTGGGCTTGCCGCTCCAGTACTCCTCGTCCATAAAGGGCAGATATGCCTGAACACCGGGGCAGATAAAGGGAATCCGCTGCTGTTGCAGTCGCTCGCGTTGGCGCTGCTCCAGGTGCGCCTCGGATATGACAGTCGGCATACCGGACAGCTCGACGAGGCTTGCCTGGATTCGCTTAAGGTCGGGGAGTCCCGCGTGCCATGACATCCGCATGATCAAAAAGGATGCACGGCGGTATTTTGCCTGCATCACCGTGATGGCGGGGCGCAGGGTGGGATGGATTTTGTCCCGTTCGGGCCAAAGGTCAGCAGTGATCTCGAGGCCCAGGGTCTCCCATAGGTAATCAAGCTCTTCGTCCATGGCGCCTCGATATCCGTGCAATGATGACGGTTCGATTGTGCCATCAGCCGTGAGTGCTGCATTGTTGTAATCTACCAGCGGTAGATGCGGGATGTTTTACGGGCTTTGGCGCCGTACGTGTCGCTGGCGCTTCACAGGTCCTTCACGTGTCGGCCGTATTTGACTGAATTTCAAAAAAGTCAAAATTGGGGCTTGCGTCACGGCCGGACTTCCCGTATATTTCTTTCTTGCGCAAAGGCACAGCCGAGCGCAGCGATGCAGTCATTGGGATGTCGTCTAATGGCAGGACAGCGGATTCTGGTTCCGTCAATGGGGGTTCGACTCCCTCCATCCCAGCCATTGCATTTGCTACATATGGCCCGTTCGTCTAGCGGTTTAGGACGCCGCCCTCTCAAGGCGGAGATCACCAGTTCGAATCTGGTACGGGCTACCAAAATTGAACGCCCGGGCCTCGTAAGAGACCCGGGTTTTGTGTATTGACCGATATTTAAGGCGCGCGTTGAGTCTGCCGCCCGGACCGAGGAGTTGTCATGGACCTGCCTATCAGCTTGGAAGACATCACGTATGCCGAGAACTATCTGGCGCAGGGCGACCTGGCTACGGCGACGCCGCTGCTTGAGCGTCTGGTGGAGCTCGCCGAGGAGTATATCGACGCTGAGTGCAAGACGGAGGAGAAGCGCCAGTACTTTAGCTTCGACAGCAAGTTTGAGCGCCTGGCCTATCGCCGCGTGGAGAAGGATCCGCGCGAGCTGGTGCAGGTCGAGGTTCCCTTTGACCGCCTGTACTCCGACATGGCGTTTGCCTACATTCGCCAGCAGGATTATGTGAGTGCTCGGAATGCCCTGATGCAGGCCGTGCGTTGGGATCCCATGAACTGCAACTATCGCTTGGACTTGGCCGAGCTGTTCCGCGCGCTCGAGGACAAGCAGGAGTGGGCATCGCTCTCGTTCTCGGTGCTGGAGCGCGCGAGCGACGGTAAGTGCGCCGCACGCGCCTACACCAATTTGGGTCAGTACTTCTTGGAGCCCGAGACCGAGAACATTTCGGCTGCCGTGGGCTGCGCGCGTCTGGCGCTGCGCCTGGCGCCCAATGATGCGCATACGACGCGCCTGCTCAACAAGATCCATACCACCTATCCGGATGCCGCGGACGAGAGTGACGACCATGTGATGGGTGAGCTCGCCCTGCAGGGCGTGCCGACCTCGCCTTCGGCCGAGATTGCCATCTGCCTGATCATGTGTGCGACCGATGCTGCAAGCGACGGCGACAAGCAGGAGGCTACGCGCCTGACGGTGCGTGCTCGCGATTTGGTGGGCGAGGAGGCCTGCGCGGCGATTATCAAACTGGTGCGCGAGAGCGATGCCGAGCTTAACGCCGAGCGCAGGGCAAAGCGCGAGGCTGCGGGCTCAAACGCCGATGGCGCCAAGGAGGCCGGCGATGCCCAGTAAGCGCGAGCGCAAGCTCATTTCCAAGAATCGCTCGGCACATCACGAGTACTTTATCGATGAGACGTTTGAGTGCGGTATTGAGCTGAGCGGTACCGAGGTCAAGTCGATTCGCGAGCGCGCGTGCCAGATTACCGATACCTTCGCACTGATTCGTGGTGGGGAGTGCTGGCTCGTCGGCCTGCATATCCACCCTTATAGTCATGGTGGCGTGTGGAATCGCGATCCCGACCGTCGGCGCCGTCTGCTGCTGCACCGCAAGGAGATCGACTTTCTTGACGGCAAACTTCGCAACCGCGGCTATGCGCTGGTGCCGCTGGAGCTCTACTTTAATACCGACGGCCGCGTAAAGCTGCTGCTGGGCCTAGGCCGCGGCAAGAAGCTTTACGACAAGCGCGAGGATATGGCCAAGCGCGATGTCCAGCGCGAGATCGACCGCGCCCTCAAGGAGCGCAATCGCTAGGCGTTCTGTATAAGTTGCGGTGGAATACGGACTGTTTTGCCTGTTTGAGGGGCTATTCAGTCCTTATTTCACCGCAACTGCGGGCGTCTCATCTTGCTTATACTGTTTTGACACATATGTCTCAAAGGTGGTGTCCGTTGTGGGCGCCGCCTTTTTTTGTGGGTACATACATCCATGAGGTTCCAACCCGCGTTAGGGGAGTGATTGTTATGGACAAAACTGCGTTCTTTACCATGCCGAGCGGTCTGTACGTGGTGAGCGCCGCGGCAGACGGGCTGCGCGCCGGCTGCGTCATCAACACTGCGGTGCAGGTGACGTCCATGCCGCCGCGCATTTCGGTTGCCGTGAACAAGGACAACGTCACCTCGGGCGTCATCGCTTCGGCCAAAGCGTTCGCGCTGACCGTGATCGATCAGACCGCCGATATGCTCTACATCGGTAACTTTGGGTTCCGCACCAGCAGCGATTATGACAAGTTTGCCAAATACGAGACCCGCGAGACGGCTCTGGGCATGCCCTATGTGCCCGAGCACGCGGCGGCCCTGTTTAGCTGCCATTTGATCGACACTGTGGATGTTGGCACGCATCTACTGTTTATCGGCGAGGTCGAGGATGCCGAGCGCTTGAGTGACGAGACGCCGCTCACCTACGATTACTACCATAAGGTCCTGAAGGGCAAGACGCCTCCGAAGGCGTCCTCGTATCAAGGCTAGAAATGTTTTAAAAATACTTGCATTATATTATTGAGAATCTATACTGATAAATGAAGTACATCACCAGTCGCGTTTGAGAGGAGAACATCATGGCTGAGGAGAAGAAGACGTATAAGTTCGTGTGCGTCGTTTGCGGTTACGAGGTTGAGGTCGATACGCCCGAGCTGCCCGAGGATTATGTGTGCCCGGTGTGCGGCGTCGGTCCCGATCAGTTTGAGCTCGTCGAGGAGTAGCTCGCAGACACACGGCGAAAGCCGAACATAGCTCTGTCCAAGGGCCTCGGTCGAATTCTCGGCCGGGGCCCTTTTCCTCCGCCCCCAAGGGATCACGGTTGCTGTTGACCGATCCTGTCTGTTGTGAGTCCGACCGACCTTTTGTCTCAATCTGTAACATCTAACGGTGGAAATTGGGCCCACTTGTTACATATCGAGACAAACCAAAACCGTCCGGCAGAAGATCTCAATCTGTAACATCTAGACATCGAAAGCGGGTCTAGATGTTACAGATCGAGACGTTTGCCTGAGTAGGTGCCCCGCCCCATTACATCCCTGTCAACAACACGACATCGAGAATCGTCACGATGGCACCGATCCCTACGAGCAGCGCGTTGAGTGGACGCGAATTGGCGTATTTGCCCATGACGCGGGGTGAACTGGTGAGCCGTATGAGCACAAAGACCGTAATCGGTAGCTGAAGCGACAGCAGTGCCTGACTCCAGATGAGACCTTCAAAAGGATTTGGGACGACCAGGCACGCCGTCACTGCGCCGACGAAACAGGCCGCCACCCCGATCGAGGAATGTCGGTCGTGGATATCGTATTCCTCGTCGAACATGCCCGCAGTGATGGTCCCCGCCGCCATGCCCGCTGTCACGCTGCTCGATAGTCCCGCGAACAGCAGCGCTACCGCAAAGATGGTCGAGCTCGCCGGGCCCAGAATGGGGGAGAGCGTGGCCGCTGCGACGGCGAGGTCGTCTACGACCATGCCGTGCGCAAAGAAGGTCGTTGCGGCCAGGATGACCATGGCCGAGTTGATTGCCCAGCCCACGCCCATCGAAATGAGCGTGTCGAAGAGCTCGTAGCGCAGACGCTCTTCGATAACCTGCTCGCCTTGGCCTTCGAAGTGCATGGATTGGATG
The DNA here is from genome assembly GCA_905194345.1 of Coriobacteriaceae bacterium. Taxonomy (GTDB): domain Bacteria; phylum Actinomycetota; class Coriobacteriia; order Coriobacteriales; family Coriobacteriaceae; genus Collinsella. Next base: position 25,281 of record CAJJRZ010000004.1, on the reverse strand, counting down.
ACCTCGGAGTGCAGAAAAAGGTTGTGTGGCATAACGACCGCACCCAGGACACTCACGATAATCGCGGCAGAGCCAGTGGGCATACTGGGCGTGATCCAGCTTGCGGCGGCTTGCGGCCAGTCGACCTTGACTAGTGCAAGCTCGGCCAAAAACGAGAGTCCTACCACGCCTACGAAGGCGATGATCCAGCGTTCGGCTCGCTTGTAGGAGTTCGTCATGAGCATCGCCATCGATACTGCCGCCACGATGACGCAGCCCGCACGCACGGGCAGCCCAAAGAGCATTTGAAGGGCAATCGCGCCGCCCAGGACTTCGGCCATGGCGGTGGCGATGGTCGCGAGATAGGCGCTGCCGAGCACCGCGCGTCCCACGATGCGGGGGAGAAAGCGGGTCGTGGCCTCGGCAAGGCAGGCGCCCGTGGCGATGCCCAAGTGCGCCGCGTTGTGCTGCAGCACGATGAGCATAATCGTGGACAGCGTGACGATCCACAGCAGCGCGTAGCCAAACTGCGAGCCCGCGGCCATATTGGAGGCCCAGTTGCCCGGGTCGATAAAGCCGACGGTCACGAGCAGCCCGGGGCCGATATGCCGCGCAATGTCTAGGCCTCCGTGACCACCGGTGCGTCGGGAGCCAAAGTGTTGTTTGAGATGGTTGAGCATGGTGCGCTCCTGCGTATGGGCGGCGTGACGTCGCATCTGGGTCGTGCGGCGCCACGCGTCGGATTTGGGTTGGGGCTACTTGTGCGCTTTGCCCTGATTGGCCACGGCGTCGATCTTGGCGGCGATGGTCGCCGGGTCGCCGATGTAGCGCTTGTCGAGGACATTGAAATCGGTATCGAAGGTGTAGACGAGCGGCACGCCGGTGGGGATGTTGACCTTGAGGATCTCCTCGGGCGTGAGGTGCTCGAGCTTCATGACGAGTGAGCGCAGGGAGTTGCCGTGTGCGGCGATGAGTACGCGCTTGCCGGCGAGCATCTGGGGGCGAATCTCGTCTTCGAAATAGGGCCAGGCGCGGGCGATCGTGTCCTTGAGGCATTCGGTATAGGGCAGCTGATCGGGCGCGACATCACGGTATTGCTCCTGGGTGTGGGGATCGCGCGCGTCGTTCGGCTCGAGTGCCGGCGGGCAGATATCGAAGGAGCGGCGCCAGATGAGCACCTGCTCGTCGCCGTGCTCCGCCGCGGCATCGGCCTTGTTGAGACCCTGCAACGCTCCGTAGTGGCGCTCGTTGAGCTTCCAGGATTTGATGACGGGCAGCCACTCGCGATCCATTTGGCCGAGCACGATGTTGAGGGTGTGGATCGCGCGCTTGAGGCGCGAAGTGTAGCAGACGTCAAAGTCGAAACCGGCTTCTTTGAGGGCTCGACCGCCTGCTGCGGCTTCTTCGCGGCCCGTGTCGGTGAGCTCAACATCGGTCCAGCCGGTGAACAGGTTGAGCTTGTTCCACTCGGACTCTCCGTGACGGATGAGGACGAGTTGCATCGTCTGCTGGTCTGCTTGGTGCGCCATAGGGGCCTCCTTGATCTGGCACGGTGTGCGTGCCGTTTGCTTGACGCCGCAAAGGATACCCGTTTTAAGCTTAAAAGTTAACCAAGACTAACAAAATTGTTGTATTTGAATGGGATGGTGAAAGGGGGCTGCCGAAATGTCTCGATCTGTAACAGTTTGCCGCCAAAACCGACCCTTCGTGTTACAGATCGAGACAAACCAAAACCGTCCCGCAGAAAATCTCAATCTGTAACATCTAGGCGCCAAAATCGGTTCCTCCTGTTACAGATTGAGATGTTTGAAGCGGTGAGCTTACAAGCCGAACTTGGGCGCCTTGTTGCCGCCCTTGAGGTCGGCGGTGCCCACTCGTAAGGTGTGCGTTACGCGATTGTTTCGAAACGGGCGGGAAACACAACGATGCCCTGATGCTCCTACTATGCCTATTCAACTGACTGTCTAAATATCTAGGGGAGGATCGCGATGCAGGCAGATTCCGCTCAGCAGCAGGGCCTTTATCGCCCCGAATTCGACCACGATGCATGTGGCATCGGCGCGCTTGCCGATATCAACGGTGAGCGCCATCACCAGATTCTGGACGATGCACTGTCCATTCTGGTCAACTTGGAGCACCGCGGCGGCACGGGGCTCGAGAAGAACACCGGCGACGGCGCTGGCATCCTGTTCCAGGTTCCGCATCACTTTTTCCGTAAAGAGGCTCAAAAGTGCGGCCAGATTCTGCCGACAGAGGGCGACTATGGCGTGGCCATGCTGTTCTTTCCGCAGGATGACAAGGGCGTGGAGGATGCCCGCCGCGTGTTCGAGGAGGGCTGCGCCGAGGCCGGCGTGCCGCTGCTCTTTTGGCGCGAGGTGCCGGTCGACCCGCACGACCTGGGCGAGACGGCCCGCGCCTGCATGCCTACTATCCTGCAGGCCTTCCTGGGCCGTCCGGACGACACGCCCGCCGGCGATGCCTTTGAGCGTCGCCTGTACGTGTGCCGCCGCACCATCGAAAAAAAGGCCGACGCCGAGTTTGCCCTGCGCGACAAGATCTTCTATGTGTGCTCCATGAGCTCGCGCACCATCGTGTACAAGGGCATGCTGGTCGCCACGCAGATGCGCCGCTTCTTTATCGATCTCAACGATGCCGCCGTCAAGACGGCCGTAGCGCTCGTCCACTCGCGGTACTCCACCAACACCACGCCCAGCTGGGAGCGCGCACACCCCAACCGCTTTATCATCCACAACGGCGAGATCAACACCCTCAAGGGCAACGTCAACTGGATCCGCGCCCGCGAACCCAACCTGTACAGCCCCGTGCTGCAGCACGATCTTGAGCGTGTGATGCCCATCATCAACCGCGAGGGTTCCGACTCCGCGATTCTGGACAACGTGCTCGAGTTCCTGGTCATGAACGGTCGCCCGCTCACGCGTGCCGCGTCCATGTTGCTGCCCGAGCCGTGGGACCACAACGACAGCCTGAGCGAGGAGCGCCGCGCCTACGACGCTTACCAGTCCATGCTCATGGAGCCGTGGGATGGCCCGGCGGCCATCGCCTTTACCGACGGCCGCACGCTGGGCGCCGCCCTCGACCGCAACGGCCTGCGTCCCGCCCGCTACTATGTGACGCGCGACGGCCGCTTTATGCTGGCAAGCGAGGTGGGCACCATCGAGGTGCGCCCCGAGAACATCCTGACGAGTGGCTGTCTGGGGCCGGGCCAGATGCTCGAGGTCGACTTTGCCCGCGGGCGTGTCATCTACAACGATGAGCTGCGCGCCCGTTACGCCAAGGAAAAGCCCTACCGTGATTGGATTGCCGAGGAGACGCTGACCGTCGACGCGCTCGATAGGCCTGCCACGGCAACGCCCGCCGAGGACGCCGAGGTGCCCGCCGCCGTGCGCATGGCTAAGCTCGGGTATCACTGGGATGATGTTGACGAGGTCGTGCGTCCCATGGCCCAGCAGGGCAAGGCTCCGCTCGCCTCGATGGGCATCGATGCGCCGCTGGCCTGCCTGTCCAAGAAGACGCGCTCCTTCTACGACTATTTCTATCAGCTGTTCGCTCAGGTCACGAACCCGCCCATCGACGCCCTTCGCGAGCATATGGTCACCTCGACCACGCTCTACCTGGGCAACCACGGCAACCTGCTCGAGGACTCCCGTACGGCCTGCCAGCTGGTTCGCTTGGAGCGCCCGTTGCTCAACGAGGAGGAGTTCGAGCGTATCTGCGCCATCGACCGCGTGGGCTTTAAGACCCGCCGTTTCCGTGCCGTGTACCGCCGCGATGCCGGCTCGGGCGCGCTGCAGGCTGCGCTCAAGCAGCTTGCAGAGGACGTTGAGGCTGCGGTTCGCGACGGCGTGAACATCGTGGTGTTGAGCGATCGTGCCGCGGCGGGCGAGGTGCCCGTTCCATCGCTGCTCGCCGTGGGCTGTGTGCACAACCACCTGATCCGCGCCGGCGTGCGCACCTTTGCCGACATCGTGGTGGAGTGCGGCGACGCCGTGTCCCCGCACGACTTTGCGGCGCTGGTGGGCTACTCCGCGAGCGGCATCTACCCGTACAACGCGCATGCGTGCATCCGCGGTCTGGCGGCACGCGGCGACCTGGACGTGACGGCCGAGCAGGGCATCGCCAACTTCAACAAGGCTGCGACCGCCGGCATCGTCTCCATCATGTCCAAGATGGGCATCTCCACGGTGCAGAGCTACCATTCGGCGCAGATCTTCGAGGCCGTGGGCTTTACGCCGGAGTTCGTCAACGCGTACTTCGCCGGCACGGTGAGCCGTGTGGGCGGTATGGGTGTCGAGGACGTTGAGCGCGAGCAAAACGAGCGCTACGACGCCGCGCTCGCTATCCTTAAGAGCCCGGCTCCCGATCAACTGCCCACGCTGGGTCTGACCAAGTGGCGTCCGCTCGGCGGCGAGGATCACCTCATCGATCCGCAGACTGTCTACCTGCTGCAGACCGCCTGCCGTGAGGACAGCTACGACACCTTTAAGGAGTACAGCGCCCGCCTGCACCGCACCGGCCGTGCCGTGCGCCTGCGCGACTTGCTGGACTTTGATGCCAGCGGCCGCACTCCGGTGGCACTCGACGAGGTCGAGCCCGCGCTCAACATCGTCCGCCGCTTTAACACCGGCGCCATGTCGTATGGCTCTATTAGCAAAGAGGCACACGAGTGCATGGCCATCGCCATGAACCGCCTGCACGGCCGTTCCAACTCCGGCGAGGGCGGTGAGGATCCGCGTCGCGAGACCCCGCTGGCTAACGGTGACTCCAAGAACTCCGCCATCAAGCAGGTAGCAAGCGCGCGCTTTGGCGTGACGAGCCGCTACCTGTGCAGTGCCTTCGAGATTCAGATCAAGATGGCCCAGGGCGCCAAGCCCGGCGAGGGCGGACACCTGCCCGGCAAGAAGGTCTACCCCTGGATTGCCGAGGTCCGTCAGTCCACGCCCGGCATCGGCCTGATCTCGCCTCCGCCGCACCACGACATCTACTCTATCGAGGACCTAGCAGAGCTGATCTTTGACCTTAAGAACGCCAACCCCGGCGCACGCGTGTCGGTCAAGCTGGTCAGCGAGGCCGGCGTCGGCACCATCGCCACCGGTGTGGCCAAGGGTGCTGCCGACAAGATCTTGATCAGCGGCCACAATGGCGGCTCGGGTGCCGCTGCGCGCGACTCTATCTGGCACGCGGGTCTGCCGCTGGAGCTTGGCCTTGCCGAGGCCCAGCAGACGCTGCTGCAAAACGGTCTGCGCTCACGCGTGGTGCTCGAGGCCGACGGCAAGCTCATGGACGGCACCGATGTTGCCGTCGCCTGCCTGTTGGGCGCCGAGGAGTTTGGTTTTGCGACCATGCCGCTCATCTCCATGGGCTGCCTCATGCAGCGCGACTGCCAGCAGGACACCTGCCCGGCCGGTATCGCTACGCAAAATTGCCGCCTGCGTCGCGGCTTCCGCGGCAAGCCCGAGCACGTTGAGCACTTTATGCTCTTTGTTGCCGAGCAGCTGCGCGAGGTCATGGCGAGCCTGGGCTTCCGCACCGTCGACGAGATGGTCGGCCATCCCGAGTGCTTGCGCCAGATCGAGGTCCCGGGCAACCGCAAGGCCAACCTGCTCGATCTGACGCCCGTGCTGGCGAGCGCGACCTGCGAGTTCGGTGCCCATATTCCGGGCGCCGACGGTCGCCACTTCCTGCCGCAGATGGCCGCGGACAGCGAGCTCGACAAGACGCTCGACTCCACGTTGTTTGTGCCCTATACGGCCGATGCCCGTGCGCACCTGCGTCCGATTCGCTTCCGTGCCGATATCGCCAACGTCAACCGCTGCGTGGGCACCATCCTGGGCAACGCGGTGACCAAGGCGCATCCCGAGGGCCTGCCCGCCGGCTCCATCACCATCGATTGCGATGGTTCGGCCGGTCAGAGCTTTGGCGCCTTCCTGCCGCGCGGTATTACGCTCAACGTGTGCGGCGACGCCAACGATTACTTTGGCAAGGGCCTTTCGGGCGGCGAGGTGTCGGTGCGCCCCAACCCGCATGCGACCTACAAGTTCGACGAGAATATCATCGTGGGCAACGTTGCGTTCTTTGGTGCCACGAGCGGCCGCGGCTTCATTAACGGTCTTGCCGGCCAGCGTTTTGCCGTGCGCAACTCCGGTGCCACGGTGGTGGTCGAGGGCTGCGGCAACCATGGCTGCGAATACATGACGGGCGGTCTGGCGCTCATCCTGGGCGAGGTCGGGCAGAATTTTGCCGCCGGCATGACAGGCGGCGTGGCCTACGTCTTTGACCAGTACGGCACACTCAATGCCCGCGTGAACCACGAGAGCGTTGATCTCAAGGCCCCGACGGCCGGCGAGCTGGCGCAGATTCGCGAGCTCATCCAGGAGCACGTGGACGCTACGCAGAGCCCGCGCGGCATCAAGCTGCTCTACAGCTTTGAAACGATGAGCAAACACTTTGTGAAGGTCATTCCGACCGAGTATGAGCGCGTGCTGGCGATTGTCGCCGCGGGCGAGGCTGCCGGCAAGACGCATGCGCAGGCAGAGGAGCTGGCGTTTGACATTGTGACCGGTCGCGCGAGTGCCGCGGATGTCGCGCGCTTTGATGTTGCGGGCGCTGCGTCCGTGTCTGCCGGCTCTGTTGCTTCGACCAAGAAGGAGGCGTAAGTGCCATGGGTAAGCCCGGTGCTTTTCTTGATATCGATCGCGTGACCCACGAGCTGCGCCCCGTGGAGGAGCGCAGCCATGATTTTGATCCGCTGTACGTTGAGCTCGATGACGATGCACGTCGCGCCCAGGCGAGCCGCTGCATGATGTGCGGCGTGGCGTTTTGCCAGATGGGCGCGAGCTTTGGCAAGGCACGTCCGAGTGGCTGCCCGCTGCATAACCTGATTCCCGAGTGGAATGAGTTGGTGTACCGCGGCCTCTGGGACGAGGCTGCCGAGCGCCTGTCGCTCACCTCGCCCATGCCCGAGTTCACGAGTCGCGTGTGCCCGGCGCTGTGCGAGGCCGCGTGCAACCTGGGTTCGGTCGATGGCCAGCCAACGACGATCCATGACAACGAGCGTGCGATCAGCGACCATGAGTGGGCAAATGGCGGTCCGCATCGCTTTGAGCCGGCAGGGGAGGGCGCGCCCACGGTTGCCGTGGTGGGCTCCGGCCCTGCTGGTCTGGTGGCAGCATGGGAGCTTGCGCGTCGTGGCGCCCGCGTGACGGTGTTTGAGCGAGACGACCGCCCGGGCGGTCTGCTTATGTACGGCATTCCCAACATGAAGCTCGAGAAGTCCGTGGTCGAGCGTCGCGTGGCGCTCATGCGCGAGCTGGGCATTGTGTTTGAGCTGGATGCCGATGTGAACGATCCCAAGGTTGCCGCCAAGCTCGATGACTTTGACGCCGTCGTGGTGGCTGCCGGCGCTCGTGCGCCCCGTGGTCTTTCGGCTGCGAACGTGGATGCTCCGGGCGTGGTGTACGCGGTGGACTACCTGACGGCTTCGACCGTCTCGGTGCTCGATGGCGGCGAGCCCGCGGTGAACGCGCGCGGTCTGGACGTTGTGGTCATTGGCGGCGGCGATACCGGCAACGACTGCGTGGGTACCGCCGTGCGTCAGGGCGCGCGCAGCGTGCGCCAGTTTGAGTTCTTGCCGGCTGCGCCCGATAAGCGCACGGCGAGCAACCCCTGGCCGCAGTGGCCAAACGTTAAGAAGACCGACTACGGCCAGCAGGAGGCTATCGCTGCGAGGGGTGGCGAGATGCGTGCCTGGGGCGTGGATACGCTCGAGGTGCTGCTGGACAAGAAGGGTGCGGCTGCGGGTCTGCGCGTGGTCGATCTGGACTGGTCGGCGGGAAAGCCCGAGCGCATCGCGGGCTCCGAGCACGAGGTGCCGGCGCAGCTGGTGCTCATCGCCTGCGGCTTTACGGGTCCCGAGCATGGCGTGTTCGATGCGGTGGGCGTGCCTGTTGCCACCGCTGGTCGTCCACTGCCGGTGATGACTGCCGAGGGCTCGCATCTCGCGGCTCGCACGGAGGGTGTCGCCGCGGATGCCGCGCCGGTGTATGTGGCCGGTGACGCCCGCAACGGCAGCTCGCTCGTTGTGAGTGCTATGGCCGATGCCCTGGCCTGCGCAGCCGAAGTCGCCGAGGCGCTGGAGCTGTAAAGTAGTCATTCAAGAACGTCCCCAACGACTAGTCATTGGGGACGTTCTTTTTTGTCTAGTCGTTGGGGACACTCTTTGCGAGCGATTTGCTCGTTTATCGACGTACGGGTGTTCATTTGTCGACTTCTTGGGCTGTGGTCACCTGTTGTTTCTGTGGTGGCTGCGGGCATCTGGCTCAAATGAGCGGGTTGGCTGTCTATGTCTACCTGCAGTTTTGTTGCGGTGCGCTCATTCGGTCAAGTGCCCCGTCAAGTGTTTTGTTAGCATCTGGTTTGCGGTCGAAGGCCTATTTTGCCCGCGCTTGCCTCGGTTGCCCACCCTCCTCGTAAGCTCAAATTGAGGTCCATCAGTTTGAGGAGGATGCCATGACTGACCAAGTTTTTGACCGAGCAGAGCTGGCCGAAGCCGTCGGCAACGATATTGCCGACATGGCTCACTTTTGGATGCTGCGGAAGTTTCAATTCCTGGAGCCGGCACGCGAGCAGTTCGAGATTATCGTCGATCCGTGGCTCAGCTATTGCGAGGAACCTTCTCAAAACGAAATCATGGCCTACAACATGGCGTTTACCGATTGGATGCTGTTTGAGCGCCCCTATTACCACGGCAAGACGCTGTTGGAGCTGTATGTGGACGAGCCGCCGGCGTCAATTTCTCCTGCTTCGCTCGGGCGACTTAAGCAGGTGCGTGATACGCAGTATTTCTCGCGCTTTGGCATTTTGGACAAGGATCCCGCGACTGGCATGGTCGTGCTGAAGGACACGCGCACCGACCGTCGCTTTGATGTCTACGACCCACATATCGTGCAAAAGAAACATTGGAGCGACGGCGCGATTGCGGTACGCCTTGCCTGCGCCGACGATGTCTGGCTGACGGCGGGGCAGCTCTACCTGTATGACATCGCGCGCCTGAGCGATACGGCGGTCGACGGGCCGGGCGCGGTGCATCCCGAGGACCTACAGGACGGTTTCGACACCTCGTGCATCAGCTTCTTTTTGCGCCTGGTCCGTGACATCATGGGCGCCCAGGGGCGGTACGTGAAGTCGCTCAACATCTACGAGCAGGAGTGGGAGTAGGGGGGTGGGCTGTTGTCGCCTGCGTTGCCTTCTGTCTTTATGTCTTGATCTGTAACGTTTAGGGACAAAAAACCGGTCTACCTGTTACAGATCGAGACGAACGCTTGGACTCCGCTGGTTTGTCTAAATCTGTAACGTTTGGGGGCCTGGAGAACGTCTAACTGTTACAGATCGAGACGTTTGGCACCTGACTGGGGGAATGTCTCGATCTGTAACATCTAGCGGCCAAAAATCGGTCTTCTTGTTACAGATCAAGACATTTGTCGGCGGCGGCAACAGCGGCGATGGCCATTTCTCCGATGTGGTGGTGATGAAAGTGTCTAACACCGTTCTCAAACACAAGCATACGACTCGCAACACGTTGGCGCGGAACAGGATGCTCGCGCGGCTCACGGAGGCGACTGAGCAAGGTGCACTGCTCGCAACGCATGACAATACCGAGCTCATGTGGCTGCGACGCCATGTTGGAACCGACGATATCGCGGAGCCCGAGCCGTACCTGTTCTGTTTTCAGCATGATTGGGATGCATTGACGCCGGTGGATCGAGCGCTGCGGACTATTAAGGGCCTTGCGGAGTTTCATCCCGATTGGGCGTTTTGGGGCTATGACGCGGCGCTTTTGTGGGGTCTGGAGGTGCCGAATGATCTGCTCGGGCCGCGTTTTCTTGTTAAGACGGGTTGTTCGGTGACGTTGAGCGGCGGGTGTAGGTTGTTGCGTCCGCAGATGGCGGGCGCGCTCGAGCGTGTTGATGGCGTGCGGGTGACGTCGTTTTGGCGCACGGCGGAGGATTGCTTGCTGCGTGCGCCGTTCTCCTACGGGTTGGCGATTGCCGATTCCGCGCTGCGGGCGAAGGGCGTATCACGTGGGGATTTGTGCGAACGCCTCCGTGCCGATTGTGAAGGCAGGCGAGGGTATCGCAGGGCACAGGTGATTGCGTCGTATGCGGACGGGTTGTCCGAAAACGGCGGCGAGTCTCGGTTCCGAGCGTTCTATATTGCATACGGTTTTCCGGTTCCGGAGCTGCAGGTGGAGTTTCGCGACCCGCTCGATCCGAGCCAAGTGTTTCGCGTCGACTATTTTTGGCGGCTCGAGGACGGGACGTGCGTGATTGGCGAGCTCGATGGAAAGGGAAAGTATACCCTGCAGGATGGTGGGGATCGGGAGTCGGTCGACCCATTCGTGGCAGAACGTCAGCGGGAGTCCCATCTGACGATGCTCGGACATAAGGTACTGAGGTTTACGTTTGATGAGCTCAAGAATCCGGGGAAGCTGGCTGAAAAGATGAGACTGGCGGGCATTCCGCAGCGGGCCGATTTGGCTGAGCAATGGAGGCGGCAGTGGTATGGGCTCTGAGGGATGCAACTGACGCGGATGTGGTTGTTCCTGCCGAGTTTGTCTCGATCTGTAACAACAAGGGGCCGTTTGGCCTCGCAAATGTTACAGATCGAGACAGAAGGTTGGCTGCCGCTAAAAGATCTCAATCTGTAACATCTAGCGGCTCAAAACCTGTCTACTTGTTACAGATTTAGACGTTTGAAGACAGTGCTGGAGAATATCTCGATCCGTAACATCTAACAGCCAAAATTCGACCCAACTGTTACAGAACGAGACGTTTGGCCCACACGGCTGGAGCATCGCCGTGCTGGCCTCTCTATCCTCACATCCTCCCTTTTCTCCGTTAACCGATATGTTCGACTTTAGTCGCTGCATTAGGTGATAATGGACAAATGTTCATGTTAATCGTGAGGGAGGAGCTCGATATGGCGTCTACCGATCGTCCCGCGTTGTTTATCAATGCGACCGTTCTGGATGGTTCGGAGCATATGGAGCCGCAGCCCGATATGGCCGTGGCCGTCGAACGCGGTGTCATCACTTGGATTGGTCCGAGCGCCGTGGCGCAGGCGCCGGCGGGTGCCGAGGTCATCGACCTGGGCGGTGCGTGTCTCATGCCGGGTCTCATCAATATGCACGTGCATCTGTGCGGTTCGGGCAGGCCGGTTTCGGCGGGCGATGCGGGCGCGCTGATGAAGAAGCTCGATAATCCCGTGGGCCGCGCCATCGTGCGCCATATCCTCAAGGGCAGCGCTCAGCAGCAGCTGGCAAGCGGCGTGACCACGGTGCGCGGCGCGGGCGACCCGCTGTTCGCCGACATCGCCGTGCGCAACGCCATCGACGCCGGCAAGTATCAGGGTCCGCGTCTGGTGGCGCCGGGAACGGGCGTCACGGTGCCGGGTGGTCACGGTGCGGGGCTGTTCGCGCAGGTCGCCAATACCCCTAACGAGGCGGCCGAACAGGTGCGCGATCTGTATGCACGAGGTGCCGATGTCATCAAGCTGTTCGTGACGGGCGGCGTGTTCGATGCAACCGAAGTGGGCGAGCCGGGCGTGCTGCGCATGCCGCTCGATGTCGCCGCGGCGGCGTGCAAGGCGGCGCACGAGGTTGGCCTTCCGGTCATGGCCCATGTCGAGAGTACCGAAGGTGTGAAGGTCGCGCTTCAGGCCGGCGTCGACACAATCGAGCACGGCGCTCCGCTGACGCCTGAGATTCTGGAGCTGTACCGCGGCGCCGCGGGGACACAGCTCGAGGGACGCGCGCCGAGCGTGACCTGCACGATCAGCCCCGCACTGCCGTTTGTGTTGCTCGATCCGGAAAAGACCCATTCGACCGACACGCAAAAGAAGAACGGTGACATTGTGTGCTCGGGCATTATCGAGAGCGCTCGCGCCGCCCTCGATGCCGGCGTTAAGGTGGGCCTGGGCACGGACTCGAGCTGCCCGTTCGTGACGCAGTACGACATGTGGCGTGAGGTGGCCTATTTTGCCAAGTATGTCGGCGTGAGCAATGCCTTCGCGCTGCATACGGCTACGCAGGCCAATGCCGAGCTGCTGGGGCTGGGCGGCGAGACCGGTACGATCGAGTGCGGCAAGGCGGCCGACATTTTGGTGACGCGCGAGAACCCGCTCGATGGCCTATGCGCTCTGCGTGAGCCGATGCATGTGATGTGCCGTGGCGATCTGGTGCGCAAGCTCAAGGTGAAGCGCATTCCCGAGGTGGACGCCGAGCTCGACACGATTATGGCCATGCCGGCAGAAGCCCTGGCAGAGGAGCTCGCTCGCGATGGCGTAGCGTAGGTGTGACAAAGGGACGGTTCCTATGCCGCGTTCAAAAAAGCCGAGGGCTCAACACGAGGCCTCGGCTTTTAGTATTCCTATGGTGTTGCTGCTAGGAGCGCGTTTCCATCTTGGCGTGGCACTTGGGGCAGGTGACGCGGATCTTGCCCTTGCCCTTGGGGACGGACAGCATCTGACCGCAGTTGGGGCACTTGAGGTATGCCGTGGTCTTGCGACCCTTCCACATCTTCTTGGCCGTGCGCTTGGCACGCTCAAAGTCTTCCTTGCCGGTGCCGGCTGCGCGCGAGGCGTTGGAAGCCGCAGCCCCGCCGCCCAAGCTGGCGACGAACTTGCCCAGGCAGGGGACGTTGGCAGTCGCGGCAACGAAGGCATCATTTTCCTTGCGGCGAGCGTCGATGTTTTTGGACAGGCCGCGCAGCACGCCGAGCACGATCACGGCGATGGCGATCCAGCTGAGCCACTGGATACGGGCCATCGATCCGACCATCGCGAAAATAATTCCTATGAAGCCCAGCGCGATGGTGAGCTCGTCGGCGCCGTTACGACCCTTCATAAAGTCATTCATGCGAATTGCCTTTCGTTCGATATGCTGCACGCCTTTATACCCCTTTTGGTGCATTGGGGTCAGGTTAATCTGCACCAAGGTGGTGCAAACGTACCTGTCCCCGGAACACCAAGACGGTGCAAAGAAGTTTGTTCCCAATGCACCAATTACTTGGCGAGCTTGTCGACGACGCGCTCTATCTCGGCGAGCTTGGCGGCCTTGAGCTCCTCGTCGCCCGATTCGATGGCCGACGCGACGCAGCCCTCGATGTGTGCCTTTAGCACATCGGCGTTAATGCGCGCGATGAGTGCCTGCGTGGCCATGAGCTGCGTGGAGATGTCGACGCAGTAACGGTCCTCCTCCACCATTCGCAGGATGCCGTCGATTTGCCCGCGCGCCGTCTTGAGCATGCGGGTCACCGATTTGTGGTCTGCCATCATGGCGGGTCCTCGTTTCTGGTCGATGGGGTCGAGTGCTTCTGGTAGCTGCTACGCGGCGGTCACGGACAGGGCGTGGAACTTCTCGCCGGCGCCCTCGACAGCGGCGGCGAGCTGCTCGGCGGTCACGGTGTCGGCGCACTCCACCTGGACGGTCTGGGTCTCGTGATCGGCGTCGGCGTCGGTCACGCCGACCACATTGAGCAGCGCAGTTTCGACAGTGGCGTCGCAGTGGCCGCACATAAGGCCGGAAGTCTTGATTGTGTATCGCATGGGTGTACTCCTTATCGATTGAGATTATCTGACAGTTTAGTCGTGAACAGCGTCATCTTAAAGGTGCGCTGAGGTGCCCGAGATTGCCCCGAAAGAGGAGCGAAGCGTACTTGGGTACGCGAGCGACGGTTTGAGGGGCAAGGTCGGGTGCATCAGTGCGCCGTCTTAGGCTTAAAGGATTTCAGGCGCAGAGCATTGCTTACGACGCAGACACTCGACAGGCTCATGGCCGCGGCGCCAAACATCGGCGAGAGCTGCCAGCCGGTGAGGGGGAAGAACACACCCGCGGCGAGTGGAATGCCGATGCCGTTGTAGAACAGCGCCCAGAACAGATCCTGCTTGATGTTGCGAATCGTGGCGCGCGAAAGCTCGATGGCGTGGGCGACGTCCATGAGGTCGCTGCGCATGAGCACCACGTCGGCGCCCTCCTTGGCGATGTCGGCGCCGGTGCCGATAGCGAGGCCAACGTCGGCGCGCGCCAGGGCGGGGGAGTCGTTGATGCCGTCGCCCACCATGGCGACCTTGCTGCCCGCATCCTGCAGTTCGCGCACGTGGCGTTCCTTGTCGGCGGGCAGGACGTCGGCGATAACCTGCTCACTGGTGAGTCCCACGCGGCGGGCGATGGCCTCGGCCGTCACGCGGTTGTCGCCGGTGAGCATGCGCACATCGACGCCGAGCGAGCGCAGCGCGGTAACGGCCTCGGCACTTGTCTCCTTAACCTCGTCGGCCACGGCGACGATACCGGCAAGCTCACCGTTTTTGGCAAAGAACAGCGGCGTCTTGCCCTCGGCAGCAAATCGCTCCGCAAGTCCTGCGGGCACGGTGATACCCAGCTCGCTCATCAGGCGCACGTTGCCGGCTGCGATGACATTCTGCCCCTCGCGTGCCGTAACGCCTCGCCCGGGCACGGCGGCAAAGTCCTCGACCATGCGTGCGACGATTCCGCGCGTCTCGCACTCGGCCATAATCGCCTCGGCCAGTGGGTGTTCGCTCTGGCGTTCCAGCGCGGCGGCCAGCTTGAGCAGCGCCTTTTCGCTCATGGCGGGCGAGCCGTCAGTGCGCGTGGCCACCACGATATCGGTCACAGCCGGTTTGCCGCGGGTGACGGTGCCGGTCTTATCGAGCACCACGGTGCCCACGTTGCGCAGATTCTCCAGCGCCTCGGCGCTCTTAAACAGAATGCCCATCTCGGCGCCCTTGCCGGTGCCAACCATAATGGCGACGGGCGTGGCCAGGCCAAGCGCGCACGGGCAGCTGATCACCAGCACGGCCACGGCGGAGGTGAGCGCCTCGTTTACGCTACCGGTCAGCGCCATCCACGCCACAAAGGTCACGGCCGAGATCGCAAACACCACGGGCACAAACACGCCGGCGACCTTATCGGCCATGCGGGCGATGGGCGCCTTGGTGGCATTGGCGTCCTCGACGAGCTGGATGATTTTGGCGAGCGACGTGTCGGCGCCCACGCGCGTGGCGCGGAAGGTAAACGAGCCCGTGCGGTTGACCGTGGCCGCGTTGACAGTGTCGCCGGCGGTCTTTTCCACGGGTATGGACTCGCCGGTGAGCGCACTCTCGTCCACGGCCGATGCGCCCTCGAGTACCACGCCGTCGACAGGGATGGATTCGCCGGGGCGCACACGCAGCACCTGGCCGGGAAGGATACTGTCGACGTCCACAGCGGTCTCGGTACCGTCCTCGGCCACGACGGTCGCGGTCTTGGGCGCCAGGTCAATGAGCGCCTCGATGGCGCCGCCGGTCTTGGATTTGCTGCGCGTCTCGAGGTATTTGCCCACGGTGACGAGCGACAGGATCGTGCCGGCGCTCTCAAAGTACAGGTTGCTCATGCCCGTCATCATGGCCTCGTGCACCTGCCCGGCGGCCAGCTGGTCGGCCATGATAAACATGGCGTAGAGCGACCAGGCAATGGAAGCGGTGGCACCGACGGCGATGAGCGCGTCCATGGTGGGTGCGCCGTGCACGAGCGACTTGAAGCCGTTGATAAAGTACGCGTCGTTGACGTAGACGATGGGGATGAGCAGGACGAGCTCGGTGAGCGCCAACGTCATGCTGTGGGTGTGGTCGGTGAAGACGCTGGGAAGCGGCCAGCCAAGCATGTGTCCCATGCCTATGTAGAACAGCGGGATGAGGAAGATGATCGAGATGATGAGGCGGGTGCGCATGGCGGAGGCGACGGCCTCCAGCTTTTTGGTGGGCGACTCCATATGGGCGGCGCCGGACCTGGCTTGCGCGTTGCCGTTGGGGGCGGTTTCGGTGCCCGTACTGACGGGCGAGGCCGAGTAACCCGCGCGATCGACAGCGGTGCAGATGTCGTCGGGGGAGACCTGTGCGGGGTCATAGTCCACCAACATGGAGCCGGCGAGCAGGTTGACGGCGACGCTTTGGACGCCCTCGAGCTTGCTCACGGCGCGGTCCACATGCGCCTGGCAGGCGGCGCACGTCATGCCGCCCACGTCAAACGTATCTTGAGCCATGGCTTCTCCTTTCTGTGGCGTAGTGTTGGAGATGTTAATCTGCCGATACTATACACCCATACCCCCTGGGGGTGTCCAGTGATAGTTGGAATGTATGACTTTTCATTACAGATGAGGGTGGCGGCTCGATTAATGGTCGCCTCTGCCAAACATCTCAATCTGTAACATCTGGGCCGGTTTTTGAACCATAGCTGTTACAGATTTAGACAAACATTTCAGCCGAAAACTAACGTCTCGATCTGTAACAACTAGACCCCGTTTTACCGAGTATTTGTTACAGATCAAGACAAACAGTTGGCAGGAAACTCAATGTCTCAATCTGTAACATCTAGCAGCAAATATGACCTCTAACTGTTACAGATCAAGACAAACAGTTGGCGGGAAACTCAATGTCTCGATCTGTAACATCTAGCACCAAATTTGACTTCTAACTGTTACAGATCGAGACAATTGCCGGGGAGGGGTTCCGTTACGGCAAGACACCCGCCGCCTAGATGCAGAACCCGGGGATCACGCAGGTCCGTTTGTCGGGTTTGCTTGCGGGCGTGGCGTACATAAAGGCGTTGCCGTCGTGGCCCACACGGTTCATGTAGAGCGTGCCTTCGCTCTCCGATGTGTCGGGACTCACCGTGCGCTCCCACCAGCAGGTGTCTTTGCCCTTCCACTGGCGAACCATCGTCTCGTTCGTGGAATACGGACTCACTTTAAGCTCGCGGAACAGTTGGTACTCCTTGCCCTCGCCGTTGTAGATGTCGGCCAAAAAGTGATAGCCCTCGGCAAACGAATAGGGCGGTTGCGTACCGCACAGCTCGACCATGGCGGGCAGCCAAAGGGTTGCGGACAACTCGCTCAGACACGATGCGCTTCTGGCGGCGCCAACGTTATTCGAGATCTTTTTGACAGACTTGATGAGCACGCGCAACTCGTTGGGCAGCAGCTCAAGGCCGTCGTTGTCGAGCCATTCCCGCAGCTCGCAATCTGCCCAGCCGGCGCTCAATGGTTGGGCCGCGGCGTCGCGTTCGGCAATGCCGGCATCGAGCATAAACGTCAGTCCGGCCTTGCCCGTCCCGTCCAGAAGCTCGTCGTGGCGGATGCCCACGAGTTGTGCGCCGACCTCCAGCCCGTTGGTGAGCGTGACGCGCTTGGTGCACGGATAGGGGATATGCCCATCGGCATCGAGCAGATGATAGCGCTTGGCAATCTCGCGTGCCTCGCTACGGGTCCCGGCGGCCTTAATCATGAGCGAAATCTCCTGCAGCTGAGCCCAGGTGTAGTCGTCAAGAGAGCTGCGGATGCCATCGAGGTAGTCGGGGATGCCAAAGCCACGGGTCGCCGCGCCAATGACGCCGAGCCCCGCAACGACTGCAACGACGCCGCCGATAATAAAGCGACGGCGGGTCATGGCATCGTGACAGGCCTGCTCCAGGATCTCTCGTGCGCGCTCGCCGGCGACGTCGACCTTAAGGTGCGTACCGGAGTCGATGTCGATTACGGCGTCATTGCCCGCGCCCTCGCAGCCCTCAGATTCTGCAGCGGGGAGGTATGCCGAGAGCGCCTCGAGCATCTGCTGCTCGGTGGGGCGATCGCCCTGTTCAACCGAGATACCTTTCATGATGATCTGGACGAGTGCCTCGTCGTCATTGCATCGCGGCTCGAGCGGTGCCGGCTTGGTCTTGGTCTTTATGAGGTAGAACGAGCCGGTTGCCGCGGCACCCGTCGACTTAACATCGAACGGTTTGCGACCGCTGTAGAGCTGGTACAGAATACTCGAAAGCGCATAGACGTCGATCGCGGGCGAGCGGCGAAGGGCCGCGATGCCTTCGATATCCTGCGTGAGCATCTCGGGCGCAGCGTATGCGGGCGTGGCAAAGCGCCAGATGTCGGCGCGCCGGGTGATCGTGTCGTCGCCGAGTGCCATGGTCGCGGAGCCCATGTCGATGAGGCAGGGGTCAAAGGAGCAATCGGCAATCTGCTGCTCAAGCGTTCGGCTGGTGGTGCGGAACATGATATTGGCAGGCGACAGGTCGCGATGGACGACCGGATTCACGAGCCCCTGGGTCATCAAGAGCGCGCGAAGCACGGCGTTTCCGACAGCGGCGACCATCTGGGTGGTCAGCCCGCCCGAGGCGTCGCGCGGAAGCAGGGGCAGCGCCTGTTTGATCGAGGTGCCCTCGACCCACTCCATGAGGATGAGCGGGTCATCCTCGCACGATCCGTAGCCGTAGACGCGCGGAAATCCGCGTAGGTGCGAGACGGTACACAGATGACGGTACTCCTCGAACAGCGCGGCGGTGTTGGCCAGGTGCGCGGCCGATTGCTCGGCGGAGCGGTCGGGGGCTTGGCCGGAAAGGAGGGCGTTGTCCTTGAGTAGCTTGACGGCAAAGACCTCGCCGCTCGTGTTGGTCGCGCGCAGCACGTGCCCGATGTTACCGTTGTTGCGGTGGGCCGTCTGGAGAATAAGCGTCATAAACCGACGCTTGGCGTCGTCCTCGGCGCTGGGGTCGACCGCCACGGCGGTGTCGAACGTGTCAAGACGGATGAGTTTGTCGCCATAGGCGCTATCGGTAGTATCCATGGCGTTCCTTTGTCTGGCATGGGTTGCCGCACGTATACGCGAGCAGTGCGGATATCGGTAAAGTACCATGATAGCCGCACTGCCCACGTATACCGCTGAGCATTGTCGTTTACGACGCAGAAGGTAGAAGACGAAAGACGGACGGCGACCGTCTTTCGATCGCCGTCCGCGCTAGTTGTTGTGTGCCATGACGTTGTTGACGCCGACGATGCGCGACATCGGCGGCAGGCCCCCGCAGGCGCTGTGCGGCCTGCCCCAATTGCAGTTGACCCTTGTCCCGGGCAGCTATCGTGAGTTTATCTTCCGGTCTTTAACGCTTCTTTAGAAACGGCCTTCACCCTAGGAATTGCAAGTAAGTAATCCTAGGGATGGAGGCTCTCATGGCATACGTATTGGAGACGCGCGGGCTCACGAAGCGGTTCGGCCGCGGCAGCCGTGCGCAGATGGCGGTCGACGGCGTGAGCCTGCACGTGGGGGAGGGGCGCGTGTACGGCCTGCTCGGCCCCAACGGCGCGGGCAAGTCCACCACGCTCAAGATGGTCACGGGGATGCTGCGCCCCACCTCGGGGCAGATCCTGGTCGACGGGCACCCGTGGAGCCGTGACGACCTATACGCCATCGGCTCGCTCATCGAGCAGCCGCCGCTCTACCCCAACCTCACGGCGCGCGAGAACCTGCTCGTGCGCACCACGCTGCTGGGCATCCCCGAGGGTCGCATCGACGAGGTGCTCGAGACGGTCGACCTCACCGACACCGGTCGCAAGCGGGCGGGCCGCTTCTCGCTAGGCATGAAGCAGCGCCTGGGCATCGCCCTCGCCCTACTCGCGAGCCCGCGGCTTCTCATCCTGGACGAGCCCACCAACGGGCTCGACCCCATCGGCATCGAGGAACTGCGCGGTCTCATCCGGAGCTTCCCCACGCGCGGGATCACGGTCATCGTGTCGAGCCACATCCTGGGCGAGGTGGAGCAGACGGCCGACGACATCGGCATCATTACGGGCGGCCGGCTTGCGTACGAGGCACCTCTCCAGAAGGGCCAGGACCTCGAGGCTCTGTTCATGGACGTGTGCCGACGGACGGGGGTGGCTGCATGAGCCGGTCTGCTGCTGTGTCCGAGCGCGTCGCGAGGTCGGTGCCGCAGGCGGGATCAGCGCGCCGTCCCGGCCTCTTCCGCGCCCTGCGCTCCGAAGCGCTGAAGAGCTCCCACGGGGCGCCGGTCAAGGTCGCCATCGCGCTTGCGTTGCCGTTCCCGTTGCTCTTCGGCCCGCTCTCGGGGCGCTTCGGCATGAGTGCCGGGCTCTCGTTCTCGGCATGGAACTACTACTACGTGCTGCTCTTGCCTGTGGCGCTCACGCTCATCTCCGCGTGCGTGGCCAACTACGATGCGCGGCTGCGCGGCCACGTGCCGCTCTCCAGCCCGGCTCCGCTCGGACAGGTCTGGTGGGCGAAGGCGCTCTGGTGCCTCGCGCTCTCGGCGCTCTCGAACGCTTGCGTACTCGCCGTGTACCTCGTGGGTGCCGTCGTGAACCCGGGTGGGCCATCGGTTCCCGCGATGGCGGCCGCTGCGGTGACGAGCGTCATCGCGACGTCGTGGATGATTCCGGTGACGCTCTTCCTTGTCTGCCGGGTCGGCATGCTCGCTGGTGTACTGGGCCCGCTTGCGGTGCAGATCGGCGGGGGCTTCGCGTGGTCCGCGGTGGGAGGCCTGTGGTGGGCGCTTCCGCCGGCGGCCTCTGTCATCATGCCGAGCGCCTTCTTGCCTGTGCTGCCCACGGCTGAGCCGCTCTCGGCGTCGCCCGGGCTCGCGGCTGCGATCGGGTCCTTCGGGCCTGTTCAGGCGGCGGCGCTCGCGGTTTGCGCGGCGGCGTTCGTGCTGCTCACGGTCGTCGGTGCGGTCTGGTTCAGGGGATCGGAGGAACTGTGATGGGAAGCGGAAGGCATGTTGGCTCGAGCGTTGGCCAGACGTCCCGGATGACCCTATGGCGCGCCGTGCTCTCGGAGTGCGTGCGGCTCAAGCGCTCCCCGTTGATCGCACTGCACCTGGCGTGCGGCCTTATCGCCGGCGTTGCCTGCGGGGCATACTTCGGCGTGGCGCCGTGGGATCCGCGACTCGGCACGGACGCGTTCGTCCAGCTTATCGGTGCGCTCATGCCCCTCATGGTCGCGATCGTGTGCGGCCTGGATGTCGACGGTGAGCGCGAGGCGTCCGGCCTTGCCAACCTGCTCGCGGTGCCGTCGAGGCGCATCGCCCTCGCCGCGCGCGTGCTCGTGCTGTGGCTGCTCGGCATCATTGCGATGGCGGTGGCACTCGGGTCGTTCGCCGGCGTGATCGGTGCCTTTGGGCGCGACGGGTTCTCGGCGGGCGTCTACGCCCGCGCTGCCGTGGGCATGGCGGCGGGGTCGCTCGTCCTCTACGTCGTGTCGGTCTGGCTCGCGCTCGCCCTCGGCAGGAACGCCGCCATCGGCGTCGGCGCGGCGGGGCTCGCCTGCGCCCTCTTTGCCGTGGGCGGTCTTGCGCACGGGCTCGTCACTGGTGAGCTCACCGCGGCTTCGTCGGGCGTGCTCGGCTACGTGCCGTTCGCCTGGGCGGAGCGGTTGGGGTCGCTCCTCGTGGAACTCGGCATGGCCACGGGCGCGGGTTTGCGCGCGGTCATCTGGCAGCTTGAGGTGACCTCCGTCTTCGCCCTGGCGGTCACGGCAATCGCCCTCATCGCTCTGCTTGCCTGGGTGGGTTCTTTCGAAGAGGGGAGGCGAGGGGAGTGAGCGTGTGTTTGGGGCGATGCCCCCGTACCCGGTTCCTCGCTCTGGTGCTTGCGGCAGCCCTGGTGATGATGCCCGCCCTCTCCGGCTGCAGGGGCCTGTCCCATCCGGAGGAGTTTCCCACGTCTGGCTCCTCGGCCTCATCGGTCGAGGCCGTGTCGAATCCTCAGACCATCACTCGCGAGGAGTTCGGGGACCAATGGCCGTTCGAGTTCGACAGTTGCGAGGTCGGCGCCGAACCCGATGCGTCGGGCGATCCGGTTCTGCGCCTCACGACGGGGGATGGCGCGGTCTACGCCTTGAACGGCCTTCCTGACAACGACGTTTTCCCTAAGGCGGAGGATCTCGTGCGGCCCGGTGCCTCCATTGGTCCCATCAGGTCGTTCGCGCTCAGTCTTGCTGACTTGGAATAGGATTGGTTGAGCTGCAGGCCGTTTGGCAGGCATTCGATGAGGGAGGGCACGATGGCTCGCATCCTTGCGGTCGACGACGACCGCGCCATACTTCAGCTGCTCGAGCGGGCACTCTCCCGCGACGGTCACAAGGTCGAGTGCGCCGACGACCCAACGACGGTCCCCGCGATGGACCTCTCGCGCTACGACCTCATTCTCACGGACGTGATGATGCCCGGGCTCGATGGCTTCGAGCTCGTCCGGCGCATCCGGGAGCGTTTCGACGGACCCATCATGTTCCTCACGGCCAAGGTTGATGAGGATGACGCGGTGCTGGGTCTCGGCCTCGGTGCCGACGACTACGTGCGCAAGCCCTTCGGCGTGGCGGAGCTGCGCGCGAAGGTGGCGGCGTCGCTCCGCCGCGAGCGCCGGGTGCGCCGGAGCGTGCTCGATCTCGGGCGCGTGCGCTTCGACCTCGGCGCGCGCGAACTCAGTGTGACAGCTCCCGACGGCTCGACCGGCGTGCCCGTTCCCCTCACGCCCACCGAGTACGGCATCTGCGAGTTCCTCGCCAAGCACCCCGGCCGTGCCTATAGCCGGGCGCAGATCCGCGAGGCAGTACGGGGCTGGGAGAGCGAGACGGATGACGCGGCGGTCTCGGTGCATGTGGGCAAGGCGCGCGCCAAGCTCCGAGTCGCGGGTGTCGACCCCATCACAACGGTGTGGGGCGTCGGGTACAAGTGGGAGGCGGCCAAGTGATGCGATTCCGCAACTCGGACGGCCGCCTGCGCATCCCGCTCGCCCTCGTGGTCGGGCGCTACTTCGCCCTCGTCCTACTTGGGGCAACCCTGACCGTGGGCGGGCCCTGGGCGCTGCTCCTCGGCGCGATGGCGCGCGGCGAGGTGCTCCCGGCGGACTGGGGCTCGACCCATGCGGACGAGACTGTCGGTGACATCGCTTCGGCGGGTCATCTTGATCCCGACTCGCTCTCCACCGCATACCGCGGGGCGCAGCTTTCGGCCTCGGGCAGCATCCTCTTCTCGGACATGGGGGAGGAGGCGCTCGCCAGCGCCCAGACGTCCGTCTCTTCCGCAGTTGCCGCCGGTGAGACGTCCGTCCGCCCCGGCCCCGACGTCTCGTCCGGCTCGTACGAGCAGGTGGCGACCGTGAAGCTCGCCGATGGCACGTGGGCGGCAATCTCCTGGGACATGATGCCCCACTGGGCCGACCACGCACGGGACGCGTCCTGGCCGAACCCCCAGGACCTCTGGCTCGTCTCGACCATCATCGGCACGGTTCTCATGGTCGTCCTCGTTGCCCTGCGCGCCGCGCGCGTGCTCACGCGCAAGATGGAGCCGCTCGTGGCGGCGGCGAACGCCGTTGCCGCCGACGACCTCGACAGGCCCGTCGGAACGAGCGACGTTGCCGAGGTCGACGACGTGCTCGCCGCGATGGAGCGCATGCGGGTCTCGCTTAAACGCTCGCTCGAGGAGCAAATGGCCTCCGAGGAGACCCGGCGCAAGCGCATGGAGACGCTCGCCCACGAGCTCAAGACCCCGCTCACCCTCATCCAGGGCAACGCCGAGCTCCTCGCCGCCGACCTCGAGGAGGGGCGGCTCCAGGGCGAGCAGGCCGACGAGGCCCGCGCCATCCTCGATGCCACCCACCGCCTGGACGCGGCCCTCATCGACATCATCGCCGCCTGGCGGGAGGACGAGCGGGACGGCGAGGGGCGGTCGGAACCCGATGCGGATTCGCGAGGCTAAGCTCCGAAGTGCGCAACAGTGAAATAGAACCGATTGACGGGGATGCCTGACTGCCCCAGCCGACTCTTCATCCATATCGGATGTGGGCGTGCGCAGCGAGGGGACTTTACACCCTTGTCTCTCCGTCTTACCATAGACGTACGTAAAAGCGTACGCTTTTGGGAAGGGAGGCCGCATGACTTCTATTTCGGCAACGGCGGCACGCAAGGACCTGTACAACGTTATCGCGCGCGTCAACGAGGACTGCACTCCGGTGGCCATCACGAACAGTCGCGGTAAGGGTGCCGTGCTCGTCGGAGAGGATGAGTGGGCCTCTATCGAGGAGACGCTCTATCTCATGGGTGTTCCCGGCGTTGCCGAGTCGATTGTTGCAGGGAAGGCGGAGCCGGTCGAGAATTGCGCCACCGAAGACGCGCTGGACTGGTAGCCATGTGGCTTGTCGTGTTTACCAAGCAGGCCCAAAAGGATGCAAAGCAACTCAAGGCGGCGGGGCTTGCCGGCAAGGCGAAGGCGCTTGTCGCGGCAGTGCGGGAGGATCCTATCAAGGTTCCTCCGCGCTATGAGGCCCTCGTTGGCAATCTATCTGGCCTCTACTCTCGCCGCATCAGCCTGCAACACCGCTTCGTTTACGAAGTAATCAAAGAGGAGATTGAGAGGGACGGCGCCCTCTATGAGGGTGCGGTCAAGGTCGTTCGCATGTGGACGCATTATGACGGGGTGCGATAACGGCTGGACGCTGTACGCGACCCTCATCGACATCATCTCCGCCTCTGAAACCCGCTGTCACCCTAAGGTGTCAACCGGCCCAGCGGCGCCGGCTCCGTGCCCCTTCCGCGAAAGAATGTAACCGCGCCGACAGAGACGGCGCGTACGAACGCATTCACAAGAAGGGGACACGATATGACTTCTCAGGTACTGGAACGTCCGGCGGGGACGGTCGAGGGGGCGCCGGCGCCGGCCGCCTCGGGCGAGTCCCTCGCCGTATCCACCCGCGGGCTCACCAAGCGCTACGGCGACGCGACGGTCGTCGACGACATGGACCTCGAGGTGCCCGAGGGCGCG
The DNA here is from genome assembly GCA_905194345.1 of Coriobacteriaceae bacterium. Classification (GTDB taxonomy): domain Bacteria; phylum Actinomycetota; class Coriobacteriia; order Coriobacteriales; family Coriobacteriaceae; genus Collinsella. The sequence goes on along the minus strand of CAJJRZ010000004.1, from coordinate 635 downwards.
GTCTACGGCTTCCTCGGGCCCAACGGGGCGGGCAAGTCCACCACGATGAAGATGCTGCTCGGGCTCGTGCACGCATCAGGCGGCGAGGCCGTCGTGCTCGGGCGGGAGATGACCCCGGACAACCGCCTCGAGGTGCTGCGCGAAGTGGGCTCGCTCATCGAGGCCCCCAGCTGCTACCCGCACCTCACGGCGCGCGAGAACCTCGAGATCGTGCGGCGCCTGCGCGGGCTGCCCGAGAGCTGCATCGACGAGGTCCTTTCGGTCGTGCGCCTGGACGACGCGAAGACGCAGCGGAAGCTCGTCGGACACTTCTCCCTCGGCATGAGGCAGCGCCTGGGCATCGCCGCCGCGCTCATGGGGCACCCAAGGCTGCTGCTCCTGGATGAGCCGACGAACGGCCTCGACCCCTCCGGCATCCACGAGATCCGCCAGCTCGTGCGCGAGATGCCGAGGCGCTTCGGCTGCACGGTCATCGTCTCCAGCCACCTGCTCTCCGAGATCGACCAGATGGCCGACCACGTGGGCATCATCAACAGGGGCCGCATGGTCTGGCAGGGGAGCATGGCCGACCTGCACGCCCGCGCGCGCCGATGGCTGGCGCTGCGCACCACGGACAACGCCGCGGCGGCGGGGGC
>CAJJRZ010000003.1:0-140612 GCA_905194345.1 Coriobacteriaceae bacterium | reverse complement strand
GCCGGCTCCCGCGGCGGCCGCGCCGGCGGTCGCGATAACCGTGGCAGCTATGGCAACAGCCGTGGCGGCAAGCGCGGCGGCAGCTCCCGTCGTCCCGGTGACGGCGGCGGCAAGCGCAAATAGCATACGCATCGCCCACTAGAGCGAGGTGAACCAAGGGCCCTGAGCAACTACGCTCGGGGCCCTTTTTGTTTGCCGTATCCGATCGCTAGTTCAAATGTGATTTTCTCGGGAATGCATCTGGGGGATGCTGAGGACCTATTTTCCGCCATGCAGCAATGGGTCCTATGGGGTGCGCCGTGCATTTTTTGGAGTATTCTGCAGTTCGAGTTGTCTGCATATGATTCGACGTCGCCAGCGGTGGCCTTCGGATATCCCTAGCGAGCGTTCCGAGTCAGATTTCGCCGTTTTCCGGAGCAGGGGGCGCGTCATTCTCGCCATGTCGGGACTTAGAATGATACGGCGCCCTACAGTTTTGCCCACCCGCGGCGGTGCTGGCGCGGTCACGTTGCAGAATACTCCGTTTTTTGTACGGGCCAGGATGGGGCACCTCAGGAGAACACGGCGGTATCCCGTAAATATATACAATCTGTACCGTAATTTATACAAAACGAAGAGGCAGACAGCGTAGGGTGGGTGCATTGGGGTGCCTGGCGCACCAAAACGGGGAGCTCCCCCTCATGCGCCGTATACTCTGTCTGAATGTGAAAACAGCTTGACGCGTTGCCGGGCGTAGGGAGAGGGTGCCTTGATGAGCGTATTCGAAATTGTGTTTAGTCCGACGGGTGGAACGCGGAAGGTGTCTGGCCTTGTGGCCGGGGCGCTGGACAATAATACCGTTACCGTCGATCTGACCGATAGCGGGCTAGATCTCAGCGCTGTCTCGATGACTGAGGACGACGTGGCTGTTATCTCCGTGCCAGCGTATGCCGGCAGAGTCCCTGCCATGGCGGTCGACCGACTGAACATGGTTCACGGCAACGGAGCGCGGGCCGTTCTGGTGTGCGTCTACGGAAACCGCGCGTTTGAGGACACGCTCGTAGAGCTGGAGGACGTTGCGAAGCATGCGGGATTCCGGGTAATCGCGGCAGTTGCAGCCATTGCAGAACATTCCATTGCGCGACAGTTTGCTGCCGGTCGTCCGGATGCGCAGGATGCGGCGCAGCTCGCAGAGTTTGCGCAACAAATTCAGCAAAAGCTGTTGGCTGAGGATGCGTCCGAGCCCTCTATCCCCGGCAATCGTCCTTATAAACAAGCTGGAGGTCGCCGTATGGCACCCGAGGCAACAGAGGAATGCGTCTCCTGCGGTGCATGCGCCGCGGCGTGTCCCGTTTGTGCTATCGACAAGGGCGACCCCAAGCGAGCAGCTGACGAGGCGTGCATCTCCTGCATGCGCTGCATCGCCGTATGCCCGCGAGGCGCTCGCGAGCTTGATCCCAACGAGCTATCCGCTGTTTCCCAGATGCTGAGCAAGGTTTGCGTCGTGCGGAAGGAATGCGAGCTCTTCATCTAACGCATGCGAAATTGCTGCAAGGAGTGTCCCTGGGTGCCGGCGGGAAAGGAACGTCCCTAAGTGCCGCCTAAATACCGTTTATCGAAGAAAAAATACCGTTCGCCGGTCATAATGATTGTTCCGGCTTTGGGCTTGTCTACAATAATTCGCGTAAAAAGAAATGCGGAAGGTTACCGAGTCCCTCGGACGTGGGCCTAACCAAAGTCTTTGAACGGGTGCGTCTCTATGGATGCATTCGCTTGATTTTGGTTGGGCTATATTTATGAAGGGACATGCCACCATGGGTTTCTTTTCTCGCCTGATGGGCGGTTCGGATGAGCAGAAGACTGCAGCTTCCGAGTTCGAAATCCTCGCTCCCGTTTCCGGCGAGCTTGTTCATCTAGAAAATACCAATGACCCCGCTTTTAGCAGCCGTGCCGTGGGCGATGGCGTTGCCGTGGTTCCCCAAGAGGGAACGGTGTGCGCTCCTGTTTCCGGTACCATCGCGGCGCTGTTCCCGACCGAGCATGCACTGGGCATCATGTCCGACGACAGCTCTGCTCAGGTGATGCTGCATATCGGAATCGACACTGTTAAACTTGAGGGCAAGGGCTTCCATGCGCTTGTTGCTCAGGGTGACCATGTCGACGCGGGCCAGCCCCTCGTTGAGGTCGATTTCGACGCGGTCCGCGCCGCCGGCTTCGATCCCACGGTCTTCGTTATCGTGTGCGAGCGTTCGGAGAACTCGACTCTTCGTGAGCACGCTTCCGGCCCTGTTGCTGTTAAAGAGCCTGTCGTCTGGCTTTCCGAGTAAATTCTTGTGGTGGGTACCGTGGTTATCAAGCGAGTTTTCAACAATAACGTCGCAATGGTCACTTCGGACGATGGCTCCGAGCTCATTGTCATCGGTCGAGGCCTCTGCTTTGGCCGTCATGCCGGCGACGCTGTCGATGAAGCATCGGTCGAAAAGACCTATGCACTGCAGGAGGGCACTTCTCAGGATTCGCGTACGATCGACCGCTTGGCACATCTTTTGGAGTCCATTCCCACCGTCAACCTCGTGATTGCCGAGGACATCGTTCAGATGCTTCGTCGAGAGCTCAATGTTGATATCAACGACAAGATTCTCATTGCTCTCGCAGACCATATCAGCCTTGCTTTGGAGCGCGAGCGCAAGGGCGTCCCCTGCGAGAATCCGTTGCTGCTCGAGATCCAGCAGTTCTATCGCAAGGAGTATGCGCTTGCGGGCCGTGCGCTGCAGATTGTCAAGGAGTATATGGGCATCCAGATGAGCGAAGAAGAGCAGGGTTTTATTACGCTGCATATCGTCAACGCCACCATGCCGCAACGCTCCGACCGTCTCATCATCTCGGTCCAGCTTGTTCGCGACGTGCTCACGATTGTTTCCGAGCGCTATGCTACGACCCTCGATGACACCTCGCTGCCCTATGAGCGTTTCGTCCGCCACCTGCAGTTTTTCGCACAGCGGGCGCTTGACCCCGCGGCCGGGCAAATCAATGGCGACGCGCTGTTCCGAATCGATGAAACTAAGTATCCGTGCGCATTCTCGTGCGCGGACGCCATAGCCGCCCACTTGTCGTCTACCTATAACGTTGTCGTTACCGATGCCGAGAAGAGTTATCTCGCGTACCACATTGTTAACCTGCTTGGAGAACCTGGTCTCTAGGCATAACGTGCCCACACATCGATTGATATAAGGCAAGGCTCACGGTCTTGTCTAGGGCACACCTATCTCAATTTGCGGAAAAGGAAGGGGAGTACCGCTATGACCGCAAAAAAGAAGTTCAATTTCAAAGCGCCGTTGGAGGTGTTCGCGAAGTCGATCGTTCAGCCGATGATGTATCTCTCGGTTGCCGGCATCCTGCTCATCGTGGGCATTATTCTGACCAACAAGACCATCTGCGCCGTGATTCCTGTGCTGGGCTCCGGTCCGTTCCAGCTTGTGGGCGCCGTTGTCTATCAGTCGCTGATGTTTATCATCAACAACCTCTCGATTCTGTTCTGCGTGGGCATCGCCGGCGCCATGGCAAAGAAGAACAAGGGCCATGCTTCGCTGATCGCCCTGATGTCGTTCTTCCTGTTCCTGCAGGCCAATAACATCGTGCTCAACGCCACCGGCTCTCTTGCCGAAGCGAGCGGCATGCTCGGCCTTACCGGAACCGGCCAGGCCACCGTTATGGGCATCCAGGTGCTCGATACCGGCGTGTTCGGCGGCATTATCCTGGGCTGCATCACCGGTGCCGTGTTCAACAAGTACTCGAACAAGCAGTTCCCCATTGCTCTTTCGATGTTCTCGGGCGTTCGCTTCCCGTTCCTGATCATGATCATCATCTCCTGGATCATGGGCGCTGGCTTCTGCATCGTTTGGCCTCCGGTTCAGGGTGCCATCTCCTCCGTTGCCGGCATCATTAAGGAGTCGGGCAACATCGGTCTGTTCATCTACGGCATGCTCAACAAGCTGCTCGTTCCCACCGGTCTGCACCACCTCATCTACACCCCGTTCCAGTTCTCCGATGTGGGCGGCACCCTTACGCTGGGTGATCAGGTTATCGCCGGCGCCTATCCCATCCGTGTCGCCGAGATGGCAATGACGGGCCAGCCCTTCTCCGATAGCACCTACTTCAACAGCTACACCTTCAACAACCTGTGGCCCTACATCGGTATCGGTCTCGCCTTTATCTTCACCGCTTACAAGGGGAACAAGGATAAGACCAAGGCCGTTATCATCCCGCTGATCATCACCGCTGTGCTCTCCTGCGTGACCGAGCCCATGGACTTCCTCTTTGTCTTTGCCGCTCCTGTGCTCTTTGTCGTTCACTCGGTTCTTTCCGGTATCTTCCTGGTCCTGCTCAAGGTCCTCTCCGTGCCCGCTTCGACTGCAGGGGGCATCATCAACATCGTGGTTTCCAACCTGGTCCTCGGTGTCGACAAGACCAACTGGCCGGTTATGCTGGTGCTTGGAGTCGTCAACGCCGCTCTGTACTTCTTCCTCTTCACCTTCCTTATTAAGAAGCTCAACCTCCACACGCCTGGTCGCGAGGAGGAGTCCGAGCTCGCCGAGTCCGTTGCCGAGGGCGAGGCCGCCGCGTCTGTCGCGGTGAAGCAGGGCGCTGTTGCCGCAGCTCCCGCAGAGGGCGTCGATGCAGGTATTGCCGACCTGGTCGCAGGTCTTGGCGGCAAGGACAACATCGAGGAGCTCGAGAACTGCTTTACGCGTCTTCGCGTGAACGTTAAGAACCCGGACCTCATCGATGAGAACCTCATCAACCACGTGCCCAACAGCGGCATCAACCGCAACGACAACAATATCCAGATCATCTTTGGCATGAAGGTCGCCGAGATGCGCGACAAGGTCGAAAACGCAATTGAGAAGGAGCAGTAAACAATGATCATTACTCTGTGTGGTGGCGGATCCACCTTTACCCCTGGCATCGTCAAGTCCATCGCTCTGCGCAAGGACGAACTCGACGTTGACGAGATTCGTCTGTACGACATCAACGAGGAGCGCCAGCGCAAGATCGGCGTGCTCGTGGACTGGATTCTGCACGAGGACCTCGGCCTGGACATCAAGCTCACGGTGACCACCGACAAGGAGACGGCTTTTACCGACGCGAGCTTCGTGTTTGCCCAGATGCGCGTGGGCGGCTACGCCATGCGCGAGCAGGACGAGAAGATTCCGCTGCGCCATGGCTGCGTGGGCCAGGAGACCTGCGGTTGCGGCGGCCTTGCCTACGGCATGCGCACCATCTTCCCCATGGTCGAGCTGATCGATGACGTCGAGAAGTACGCCAAGAAGGACTACTGGATTCTCAACTACTCCAACCCTGCTGCCATCGTCTCCGAGGGCTGCCGTGTGCTGCGTCCCAACGCTCGCATCATCAACATCTGCGACATGCCGATCGCGATCATCGACGTGGTTTGCGCCGCACTCGATATCGACAAGAAGGATGTCGAGTACGATTACTTTGGCCTCAACCACTTTGGCTGGTTCACCTCGATTCGCCACAAGGGCGAGGAGGTGCTCCCGCAGCTGCGCGAGTACATCAAGGAGCACGAGATTCTGCTGCCCGATTCGTACCTCAAGGGCATGGGCTCGCTGATGTCCAAGAAGCCCGAGGAGGCCACTGACGAGCACCCCGAGCAGAACCGCCACACCAAGGGCAGCTGGTACTACGTCTGGAAGGGCGAGTACGAGATCATGGAGTGCTTCCCGGAGTACCTGCCCAACACGTACCTGAACTACTACCTGCAGCAGAAGGAGTTCGTCGAGCATTCCAACCCCGAGCGCACCCGTGCTAACGAGGTTGAGGAGACGCGTGAGAAGAACCTCTTTGATGGTATCGATCACTACGAGAAGACGGGCGAGATCGACGAGAGCACGTTTTATGCGGGCAGCCACGGCGACTGGATTGCCGACCTGGCTATCGCTCTGAAGAACGACACCAAGCAGCGCTTCCTGGTCATTTGCGAGAACAAGGGCGCTATCCCCAACATGCCCTACGACGCTATGGTCGAGCTGCCTGCCTACATTGGCAAGAACGGCCCCGAGGTCATCAGCCGCGACAACATTCCTCTGTTCCAGCAAGGTCTTATGATGCAGCAGCTGAACTCCGAGAAGCTCGTGGTCGAGGCTACGATCGAGGGTTCGTACGAGAAGGCGCTCAAGGCCTTCACGCTCAACAAGACCGTGCCGTCGATGAAGGTCGCCAAGGAAGTTCTCGACGACATGATCGAGGCCAACAAGGGTTACTGGCCCGAGCTTAAGTAAAAGCAACAGGGTCGCTGGCCGCATACCTGGAGCAATGCCCCGTCCACGTGATTGCGTGGGCGGGGCATTGTCATTTGGTAACGCGTTTTACCAAATATGGCATTTATCTGCGGTAATGTTCTATTTCACCGCCGAGGGTGACATTTCATACCGCCTGCCGAACTGCGTGGAGACCTAACAACTTTTTAGGTCAGTGTTGTGCGTGTAGCAACTTCGCCCGGCCTCGCCTCCGGGCTGCCATGTGAGAGGGGATCTTATGGCTCGACTGCACGTAATGGAACGCAGCCACGCTCAGGCCGTCATGGACGACCTGCACGATGCGCTCGGACGTCGTCTGGCGGTGAGTTCGCTCGCCCCGTGCCCCGTTGAGTTTACGGCAGCGCTCGTCAATCTGTGCTCCACCCAGAGCTGCGGCAAGTGTACGCCCTGCCGTGTGGGCCTGAGCGCGCTGAGCGACCTGCTCGCCGATGTGCTCGAGGGCCGCGCCGACGAGTCCACGCTCAACTTGATTGAGCGCACCGCCCGCACCATCTACCTTTCGAGCGACTGCGCCATCGGCTACGAAGCTGGCGCCATGGCACTCACGGCCATTCGCGGCTTCCGCGACGATTTTGAGCACCACATTCGCGAGCACTCCTGCGGCTTTGACCGCGAGGCCCGCGTCCCGTGCGTTTCGGGCTGCCCGGCGCACGTCGACATTCCCGGGTACATTTCGCTGGTCGAGGCCGGCCGCTATGCCGACGCCGTCAAGGTCATCCGCAAGAACAATCCGCTGCCGCTCGTCTGCGGCCTGGTGTGCGAGCATCCCTGCGAGATGCACTGCCGCCGTGGCATGGTCGACGACCCCATGAACATCCTCGCCCTCAAGCGTTTTGCCGTTGAGCACAGCGACCTCAACGACCACAAGCCGCATGTGGTGGACAACACCGGGAAGCGCGTCGCCGTGATCGGCGGCGGCCCGGCCGGTCTTTCTTGCGCTTACTACCTGGCCGTGATGGGCCACAAGGTGACCATCTTGGAGCAGCGCCACCACCTGGGCGGCATGCTGCGCTACGGCATCCCCAGCTATCGTCTGCCGCGCGAGCGCCTGCAGGCCGAGATCGACTGGATCTTGAGCGCCGGCATCGACGTGGAGCTCGACCACTCCGTCAACGGCGAGGAGCTTGCCCGTCTGCGCGACGAGTTCGATGCCGTCTACCTGGCTATTGGCGCCCACAGCGATAAGAAGCTTGGCCTTCCGGGCGAAGAGGCGCTCGGCGTGGAGTCGGCCGTCAAGATGCTGCGCGCCATCGGCGATGACGAACTGCCCGACCTGAGCGGCCAGCGCGTGTGCGTCATCGGCGGCGGCAACGTGGCCATGGACGTGGCACGCTCTGCCGTGCGCTGCGGTGCCGAAAAGGTGAGCATCGTCTACCGCCGTCGCATCTGCGATATGACGGCACAGGACGCCGAGATCGCCGGCGCCCAAGCCGAGGGCTGCGAGGTGCTGGAGCTCACCGCCCCGCTCGCTATCGAGACGGGCGAGGACGGTCGCGTGAGTGGCCTGCGCGTGCAGCCGCAGATTATCGGCGCGCCCCGTCGTGGGCGTCCGGCCCCGCGTGCCGCCGCCACGCCCGAGCGCGTCATTCCCTGCGAGCGCGTGTTTGTGGCCATTGGCCAGGACATCGATTCCAAGCCGTTTGAGGACATGGGCATCGCTTGTAAGTGGGGCTGCGTGGTCACCGATTCGGATGGCGCCGTGCCTAACTTCGATGGCCTCTTTAGCGGCGGTGACTGCCAGACCGGTCCCGCCACCGTCATCCGTGCCATCAACGCCGGCCGCGTGGCTTCGGCAAATATCGACCGCTACCTGGGCTTTGACCACAAGATCAAGCTCGAGGTCGAGCTGCCGACCGTCCAGTTTAAGGGCAAGCATGAGTGCGGCCGCTGCGAGCTGGGCGAGCGCGAGGCCGGCGAGCGTATTCACGATTGGGATCTGGTCGAGCAGGGCCTTACCGAGGAGGAGGCACGCCAGGAGGCGAGCCGCTGCCTGCGTTGCGATCACTTTGGCTTTGGCGCGTTCCGCGGAGGGAGGAACCTGGAATGGTAGAGCCCAACAACACCACCGTCAGCGACAACACCGAAAACGGAGCGCATAACATGGTCAAGCTCACTATCGATAATTGCGAGGTCGTGGTGCCCGAGCACACCACGATCCTGGACGCGGCCAAGTCCGTCGGCATTCAGATTCCCACCCTATGCTACCTGCGCGATTTAAACGAGATCGGCGGTTGCCGCGTGTGCGTGGTCGAGGTTGAGGGCTGCGACCAGCTGGTTGCCGCCTGCAACAACTACGTGCTCGACGGCATGGTGGTCCACACCAACAGCCCCAAGGCCCGCGAGGCCCGTCGCACCAACGTGCAGCTGCTGCTGTCCCAGCACGATTCGCAGTGCACGAGCTGCGTGCGCAGCGGCAACTGCAATCTACAGACCATCGCCAACGACCTGGGCATTTTCTATCTGCCGTATCAAAGGCATTTGGCGGGCGAGGGCTGGGATTTCGATTTTCCCATCATCCGCGAAAACGACAAGTGCATTAAATGCATGCGCTGCATCAAGGTGTGCGAGAGCGTGCAGGGCCTAGGGATTTGGGACCTGACCAACCGCGCCACGCATACCGCCGTGGGTACCCGCGGGCGCGCGCCGATCGGCAAGACCGATTGCGTCGCGTGCGGCCAGTGCATTACGCATTGCCCGACGGGCGCACTGCGCGAGCGCGACGATACCGAGACCGTGTTTGACGCGCTCGCTAATCCCGACAAGATCGTGCTGGTGCAGATCGCGCCTGCCGTGCGCAGCGCCTGGGGCGAGGAACTCGGCATGTCTCGCGAGGAAGCCACCGTTGAGCGCCTGGCTTGCGCGCTGCGCCGCGTGGGCTTCGAATACGTGTTCGATACCGATTTCTCGGCCGACCTCACCATTATGGAGGAGGGCTCCGAGCTGCTCGAGCGCCTGGGCGCCGCCGCCAAGGGCGAAGGTGACAGCCGCGGCTGGCCCATGTTTACGAGCTGCTGCCCGGGTTGGCTTCGCTTTGTGAAGGCGCGTTATCCGGAGTTTGTCGACAGCCTGTCCACGTCCAAGTCGCCGCAGCAGATGTTCGGCGCCATCGCCAAGACCTACTACGCCAAGGTGCTGGGCGTGGAGCCCGAGCGTCTGTTCGTGGTGTCCGTTATGCCGTGCACGGCCAAGAAGGCCGAGTGTGCGCTGCCGAGCATGATGGGCGAGGGCGGCGCGCCCGACGTGGACGTTGCGCTGACGGTGCGCGAGATGGTGCGCATGATCCGTGCGAGCCACGTGAGCGTTGACACGCTGGTCGAGGAGCCGCTCGATACGCCGCTGGGCTTTGGCACGGGCGCGGGCGTGATCTTTGGCGCACGGGCGGCGTGATGGAGGCAGCCGTGCGCTCGGCATATTACCTGGTGACGGGCAAGAACCCCGATGCCGATTTCTTTACCGACGTGCGCGGACTCGACGGCTGGAAAGAAGCCGTCGCCGATATCGATGGCACCAAGGTGCGCGTCGCCGTGGCGCACGGGCTGGGTAACGCCGCCCGCCTGCTCGACGCGATTCGCGACGGCCGTGCGAGCTATGACTTCGTCGAGGTCATGGCGTGCCCGGGCGGCTGCGTCGGTGGCGGCGGTCAGCCCATCCACGACGGCTGCGAGCTGGCGGCCGAGCGCGGCCAGGTGTTGTGGGGCCTGGATGCCGCTGCGGGCATTCGCTTCTCGCACGAGAATCCCGATGTTCAGGCGTGCTACCGCGAGTTTTTGGGCGCGCCGCTCTCGCCGCTGGCCGAGGAGTTGCTGCATACCGACCATCACGCCTGGTCGATGCCTAACGAGGGGAAGTGCTAACGATGCGCGCGTTTGATGTTGAGATGACGCGCCGGGGGTTTGCCTCGGCGCTCGCCGTGGGCGCGTTGTCGCTTGCGCTCGCGGGCTGTGGCGGCGGGGCTGCGGGGGCGGGGTCTGCCGCGGGCTCGGCTGCAGGGTCTGCCGCTGACGGTGCCGCTGCCGAGCCGGTCGAGGTGCACGTCGCCTCGCTCAAGGGGCCGACCTCGATTGGCTTGGTGCAGTTTATGGACCAGGCGGCCGATGGCGAGACGGATAACGAGTTCGACTTTGCGATCAGCGCCGCAGCCGACGAGATCGTGCCCAAGGTCATTCAGGGCGATGTCGATATCGCCCTAGTGCCCGCCAACGTGGCGAGCGTGCTCTACAACAAGACCGAGGGCGCGGTGCAGGTCATCGACATCAACACGCTGGGCGTGCTGAGCGTTGTGACGGGCGACGCGAGTGCGACCTCGTTTGGCGACCTGGCGGGTCGCACCGTCTATATGACGGGCAAGGGCACCACGCCGGAGTACGTCATGAACTACCTGCTGGAGCGCGCGGGCCTGACCGGCCAGGTGACGCTCGAGTTTAAGAGCGAGCCCACCGAGGTGCTGTCGGCCCTGCTTGCCGATCCGTCTGCTGTGGGCGTGCTGCCCGAGCCGTTCAAGACCGCCGCCATCGCCAAGAGCGAAGGCAAACTGTCGGCTCCGGTAAGTCTGACCGATGTGTGGGATGAGCTGGCAGGTGACACGGGCTCCCGTTTGCTGACGGGCGTGACCGTGGTGCGCCGTGCCTTTGCCGAGGAGCATCCCGAGGCCGTTGCGGAGTTCTTGAGCTGCCATGCGGCGAGCGTTAAGGCTGTCAATGCGGCGCCGGCAGACTGGGCGCAGGCCGTGGTCGATGCCGGCATCGTGGACAACGCCAAGATCGCCGAGAAGGCGATTCCCGGGTGCATGCTTGTCTGCCAGACAGGCAAGGATATGAAGGCGGCGCTCGGTGGGTACCTGCAGGTGCTGGCCGATGCGGACGCGAGCGCTGTGGGCGGTAAGCTCCCGGCTGACGATTTCTACTACATGGAGTAGCCCGTGCGTGCGTTTGCTCGACAAATGACAGAGCGTATGAAGGCGGTGTCGGCAGCAGGTTCCGTCGCCGCCTTTTGGCTTGCCGCGTGGATGCTGGTGGCGGCGCTGGTGGCGCAGCCGCTGATTTTGCCGGGGCCGGGTGCTGTTGCCTTGGCGCTGCTGCGCCTGGTGTGCGATGGCGGTACCTGGGCGATTTTGGCGGGCTCGGGCGCGCGGATACTGGGCGGGTTGGCGCTTGCCGCGGTGTGCGGTGGCGTACTTGCCGGGATTTCGTCACGTTCGCGTGCGTTTGCGCACCTGGTGGCTCCGGCGCTGTCGTTTGTAAAGGCGACGCCGGTCGCCTGCGTGGTGGTCCTGTTGCTTATCTGGCTGGGGTCGGCGCGCGTGAGCATCGCGGCAGTCTTTTTGATGGCGCTGCCGGGCGTATATTTCTCTCTGGTCGAGGGCTTGGCACAAGTGGATAAGCCGCTGGAGCAGATGTTCCGCCTGCATGGCGTGCGGGGATGGCGCCTGTTTTGCGCTCATACCTGGCGCGAAGTCCTGCCGTTTGTGCTTTCGTGTGCCCGTGCCGTGATCGGCATGAGCTGGAAGGCCGGCGTGGCAGCCGAGCTGATCGGCATGGCGGTGGGCACCGTGGGTGAGCGCATCTATCAGGCAAAGCTTTTGATTGAGACGGCCGACCTGCTGGCTTGGACCGTGCTGGTCGTTGCCGCCTCGTGGGCGTGCGAGCGCGTGCTGGTGTGGCTGCTGCGGGTTTCGGGACCCGTGGCGTGGCGCGCGGCCGTGCGGGTGCATGGGCATGGACTGCGCGGGCGTGCGGGGGCTGCGAGCGATGGCGCTGCAGCGGAGCTTGCGCTTGCCGTGGGCGATCGCGCGCTGTGGGCGCCGGCGCTCGACAGACTGGTGCTCAACGTGCCTGCGGGTGGGCGTATCTGTGTGATGGGCGCTTCGGGCATGGGCAAGTCGACGCTGCTTTCGTTGGCAGCGGGGGAGTGCGCGCCGTGCTCGATGGTGTTTCAGGATGCGCGCCTGGTCGAGTCCGCCTCGGCGCTGGAAAACGTGCTGGTGTGCGCCGATGTACGCGTGGATGCTTCGAGCGCCGCGGCATTGCTGCGCCTGCTGGTGCCGGGAATCGATGTGCATGCTCGCGTGGCCGAGCTTTCGGGCGGACAGCGCCGTCGCGTCGAGATCGCTCGAGCCCTGCTGTGCCCGGGCGGTGCCGTTATTCTGGACGAGCCCTTTACCGGGCTGGATGCCTCCGCGCGCGATGCGACGGCCAAGGCTGTGATCGACCTGCTCGACGGCCGTATGCTGTTGCTTGCCACGCACGATGTCGCCGATGCTCAGGCCCTCGATATCTCGGACATCATCACGCTCTAAATACTGACTCAACAACAAAATGATTCGTTTTCCTCCGTCCCCATAGAGTCGGTTGTGATATTCTATCTGCGGGGTAATACTTAGGAATACCAAGTAATACCAACGCCGCAGAAACAAACTCCGGATGCGGGCCAATCGGGTTGCCTTCACAGCCCGTCGCCCAGCCGCGTGGCCCGCATCTATCCGCACTACCGTCGTTTCAAAAAGGAAGCGCCATGGCAGAACACATGACCCCTGTAGTCGCGAAGGTCTTGCCCGAGGAGAAGGCAGCCTTCGCGGCGGCAACCCAGCTCGTGGGCACCACGCCGTCCAACGCCATCCGCATGTTTATCGCTGCGTTCAATCGCTGCGGCACCTTCCCGTTCGACATCTCGCCCAACGGGGCTTTTGGCACTGCGCCCGATTCTCATCAACAATGACTGTCCCAAACTGCCGGCACTTGGGGACGTTCCTTTTCTGCCGGCAGTTAAGGAGCGTCCCCAAGTGCCGGGTTTTGAGGAGGTTGGCATGCTCAATGCGATGATTTGGGCGCTTGCCTGTTTTGGCGTCGTCGCTGCCGATATTGCCCTGAGCATCGTTTTGTTCTCCGCCCTTGGCGTCGCGTCGGTGTTCATGGGTTTTTCGATCGATGATCTCGACATTCAATTGCTTCAGGCCGTCGCGCAGACGGCATCGTTTTTGATGGCGCTGCTGTGGTGGCGGTATCTGTGGCCGCGTTCGTTTATGGCACGCCGGCAGGGCGAGCATCCGCTCGGCGGGGGAGCGCGTGGGGCGTGGAGGCGCATCGCCTGCGTTATCGTGATCGGCCTGGCCCTGCAGGTGGTCGTTGGCTACGTGACCGATGCCGTGCTGTCGCTGTTGCCCGATGCCGCGGCCGACTACAGCGAGCTTGTCGAGGAAACAGGCATGGGCGACACCAGCTATCTGGCCGTACTGACTACGGTGCTCGGCGCCCCATTTTGTGAAGAGCTGCTGGTGCGCGGCATTATTTTTGAGTTTTCGCTCCGAGCGTTTAATCCGCAGTGCCGCCCACTTTGGAAGCGCCGGCGTCGTGCGAGCGCGCAGGGCGGCACCATGGTGCCCTGGGCGGCCCCAAGTACGTGGGGTATCGCCGCGGCGATTGTGCTGCAGGCGGCAATCTTCGGTTTTATGCACATGAATTGGGTGCAGGGTTGCTACGCGGGTGCCGCCGGCCTCATCTTTGGTTGGGTGCTCGTGACGACCGGAAAGCTCCGCTACACGATCCTGCTGCACTTTGCCTTTAATGCCGGGTCGTATTTCATGACGTTGCTCTGGTTTGTGAACACGCCGTTCGACGTGGCAATTACGGTCGCTATCGCCGGCGTCATCCTCGTTGAGGCAATGCGGTCGCTGCGCCGCGCGTGTGGGATGGACGCGGCGAGCGCACCGCTGCCCTAGTTGCGACGCCCGCCTCCGTTGGCGCCCTGCCGTCCCTGGGCCGCGCGATTGCGACCGGCAGTGTTCTGCGCACGCGACATGCCGCCGTGCCCCTTGCTGCCTTTGGGCCCCTTGCCGGCACCGCCAGCGCCGCCGTGGGCCTTGCCGCCCTTCTTGCCGGTGCCATGCCCCCCGCCAGCAGATGTCTCGCCCGGGCGTGGCGGCACGGGGCGAATCAGGCAATGCTTGGTGTAGCCGATCAGGTCGCGACGGCCGGCTTTTTCCAGCGCCTCGCGTACGAGCTTGTAGTTCTCGGGCTTGCGGTATTGGATGAGCGCACGCTGCATGGCCTTCTCGTGCGGGTCGCGTGCCACGTAGATCGGCTGCATGGTGCGTGGGTCCACGCCGGTGTAGTACATGCAGGTCGACATGGTGGACGGGGTGGGGTAGAAGTCCTGCACCTGCTCGGGCATGTAGCCCATGTCGCGCACGGCTTCGGCCAGGTCCACAGCTTCCTTCATCGTCGAGGCGGGGTGGCTCGAGATCAGGTACGGCACCACATACTGCTTGAGTCCGTATTCGCGGTTCAGGCGTTCAAATTTACGGCAGAACGCGTCGTAGACGGCGCGGCTCGGCTTGCCCATCACGGAGAGCACCGCGTCGCTCACGTGCTCGGGCGCTACGCGCAGCTGGCCCGAGACGTGATGCTCCAGCAGCTCGCGCAAAAACTCGTCCGAGGCGTCGGCCATGGTGTAGTCAAAGCGGATGCCGCTGCGGACGAAGACCTTCTTGACGCCCGGCAGCTGGCGCAGGTCGCGCAACAACTGCGTGTAGCCGCTCTCGTCGACCACCATGTTCTTGCACACGCTCGGCCACAGGCAGCGCTTGTTCTTGCACACGCCGTGCTTGAGCTGTTTGTCGCAGGCAGGACGGCTAAAGTTTGCCGTCGGTCCGCCCACGTCGTTGATATAGCCCTTAAACTCGGGATCGCGCGTGAGCAGCTCGGCCTCGCGCATGATCGAATCGTGGCTGCGCATCTGCAACACGCGGCCCTGGTGGAAGGTGAGGGCGCAAAACGAGCACTCGCCAAAACAGCCGCGGTTGGAGCTAATGGAAAACTTGATCTCGGCAAAGGCCGGTACGCCGCCCGCCGCGTCGTAGTCGGGATGCCAATCGCGTGCGTAGGGGAGCTCGGCCACCTCGTCCATCTCATCGGTCGTTAACGTCGCCGACGGCGGGTTCTGCACCACATAGACGCTGTTGGGGTAGGGTTCTACCAGGCGATGTCCGGTGATGGGGTCCATATTCTGCTGCTGCACGTTAAAGCTGCGCGCGTAGTTGAGCTTGTCGGCGGCAAGGTCGTCCCAGCTGGGCAGCAGGTCGTAGTCGTAGACCTCGTCGAGCGAACCCGTGCGGTAGACGGTGCCGTTGATATAGGTGATCTGGTCGACGGGCAGTCCCGCGTCGAGCGCGTCGGCGATCTCGACAATCGCGTGCTCGCCCATGCCGTAGATGAGGATGTCGGCGCCCGAGTCGAGCAACACCGAACGCTTGAGCTTGTCCTGCCAGTAGTCGTAGTGGGCCAGACGGCGCAGGCTTGCCTCGATGCCGCCGATGATGATGGGAACGTCCTTGAACGTCTGGCGGATGAGGTTGCCGTAGACCGTGACGGCACGATTGGGGCGGTGCCCCTCCTCGCCACCGGGAGTATAGGCGTCGGTGTGGCGGCGGTGCTTGGTCACCGAATAGTGGTTGACCATGGAGTCCATGTTGCCGGCGCTGACCAAAAAGCCCAGGCGCGGCTCGCCGAGCACCGTGATGCTGGCGGGATCGGTCCAGTCGGGCTGGCAGATGATTCCTACCTTGTAGCCGTGCGCGTCGAGCACGCGGCTGATGATGGCCATGCCAAAGCTCGGATGGTCCACGTAGGCATCGCCGCAGATGTAGACAAAGTCGCACTGGTCCCAGCCGCGCGCATCCATGTCGGCGCGGCTGACGGGGAGGAATTTATCGCGGCCCGGGCGCCAGGGGCGGGCGGGCGCTGCTGGAGTATGAGTGGTGTGCCCACCCTGCGCCTTGCCGCCGCGCTTTTGCTGCTGGCCCTGTTTGCCCTGCTGACTGCGCTGGTTGTTCTGAGCGTGCTGAGGCTTTTTTGCCACGATCCCTCCCGGTGTTTGTATGCTGCACGTAATTGTAACCAGTCTTTTTGGGACGGGGCTAAAAAGACTGGTGGAGTACACGAGGCGTCGGGCATCGGGTGTGGCGCCGCACTCACGGTTTGTTTCCAGACTGTGTATCTGCGCATTGGGAGACCCGTCTCGTGGGCGCGCCATGTTGTCAATGGGTTACAGTATGAACGGCGGCTATGTTTCCGCCAACGCACGAGAGGGTCGTCAACAAGGAGGATGCACGACGATGCAGCGTGCCAAACAGATATCGGAGTCTATTGAGCTGGGCATCATCTTGGCGCTCGCCGGTGGCTTTATGGACGTCTATTCGTACATAGGGCGCGACCATGTTTTCGCAAACGCTCAGACGGGCAACATCCTGCTCGTGGGCGTGAGCATCTCGGAGGGCAACTGGGCGCTGGCGGGACGCTATTTCTTCCCCGTGGTTTCGTTTGCTGTGGGCATTATGCTTGCCGACCTGGTTCACGAGCGGTTTGGCAGTGTGATTCACTGGCGCCAGGTGACGGTGTTCTTTGAAGCCGTCATCTTGCTGGGCGTGAGTTTTATTCCCGGTGGCGATTTCAACCTGCTCGCCAACTGCCTCACTTCGTTTGCCTGCGGCATGCAGGTCGAGAGCTTCCGCAAGATCCACGGTCACGGCATCGCCACGACCATGTGCATCGGCAACTTGCGCAACGCACTGCAAAACGTGGACGATTACATCATCACCCACAAGCGCGGCTTTTTGGAAAACGGCCTGCTGTACTTTGGCGTGATCTTCACCTTTGTGTTTGGCGCCGTGCTGGGCAACTGGTGCATCGAGCGCATGGGGCTGCACGCCATTGCGGTGGCGAGCATGCTGCTGTTTATCGCGTTTGCCATCATGTTTATCGATCGCGAACGCGACTTGCACAGGAAATGGGCCCGCATCGTAGCTGACTGGCAGACCACGAGTCTTAAGCGCTAAGGTGCATGTTCGTAACAACATTCAGGAGCCAGAAAAACTATCTAGCTCCTGAATGTTGTTACGAACTGCTTTTTGCGATTTATTCGAGATGCTCTTCAATCCGAGCCCTAAGAAGGGCAATGGCTGTAGGTATTCCAATTGCGGCGGCTAATTCGGCTTTATCCAAAACCTGTATGCTAAAGCACGATTGTTTATCACATTGAAGGACGATAACTGAAGATAGCTTCACTTCCTGTTGGCTGAATATATCGTAATCTCCAAATAGGAAGTTACCTTTTATTGCGTAATTCGGTATGTTCGTTACGCACTTCATCTCAAGTCTGTTTAGACCATAATCGAACACCGCAACTTCCTTGTGTTCGATGATGAGCGCAACCCTGGGCATGTTGCTAAAGCCACCGTCGACGACAGTGAAGAGTTTTTCATTCGCATCGTCATAAACGGTATATTTAAGACTCGATAGCTGTCCTAGTGGACCCGTGAACCCATGTCTTTTGATGTTGAGGTTGTCTCCCGCTGGGTTGATGAGAGCCAGAGTATGCGGATAAGGATTACCTTCAATTGAGATTCGATATTCGTTTGTAGCCGTCTTGCTCGATTTAGGACCAGTAGCCATCACGCGTCATCGCCTCGATCGAATTGGAACCGTCTTCTACTTCGTGCGGAGAATTGCGCTGTACGTTGCGGTACATGCAGCTGCAATAACCGCATGGGCAATTTCTAACAAAATGAATGACGCTATTTGCTGCATGCATTTTATTTACTATAAAGTATCCTTTTATAAACGTATTGTCAAACATATATTGCTAAAACAGAAACAATTTATAGACTGAGTTGGTCGTATTCTTTGGGCGATTGCTCCTATAATCTAGCCTTCGCTGCTGTCGGGAGGGAAGGACTGGGGCTCCGTTATTATGTTGAAACGCTTTAAGACTTTTGACGTTCTCACGCGTTTTTTGTTTCAAAAGCGTTAGGATGGAACTTGTAGCGCGGGGCGTAATGGGTGCCCCGCACACGATGGGAGGCTATCAATGGCTAATCGTTTCGTTCTCAACACCATTTCTTATCATGGTTCCGGCGCCATCAAGGAGATCCCCGGCGAGCTCCAGCGTCGCGGCTACAAGAAGATCTTCGTCTGCTCCGACCCCGATCTGGTCAAGTTTGGCGTTACCGCTAAGGTGACCGACGAGCTCGACGCCGCCGGTATTGCTTGGAGCCTCTACTCCGAGATTAAGCCCAACCCCACTATCCAGAACGTCAAGGACGGCGTCGAGGCTTTCAAGGCCGCCGAGGCTGACGCTATCGTGACCATCGGTGGCGGCTCCTCCATGGATACCGCCAAGGCCATCGGCATCATCATCAACAACCCCGAGTTCGCCGATGTCCGCAGCCTCGAGGGTGTTGCTCCCACTAAGAACCACGCCGTGTTCACCATCGCTGTGCCGACGACCGCCGGTACCGCCGCCGAGGTGACCATCAACTACGTCATCACCGACCCCGAGAAGGTCCGCAAGTTCGTGTGCGTCGACACCAACGACGCCCCCGAGGTCGCCGTCGTCGACCCCGATATGATGGCTTCCATGCCCGCCGGCCTGACCGCCTCTACCGGCATGGACGCTCTGACCCACGCCATCGAGGGCTACACCACCAAGGGCGCTTGGGAGCTCTCCGACATGTTCCACTTTGAGGCTATTAAGCTGATCAGCGAGAACCTGCGCGACTCCGTCGCCGAGGCCAAGTCCGGCCAGCCCGGCTCCGGCCGCGAGGGCATGGCTCTTGGCCAGTATGTCGCCGGCATGGGCTTCTCCAATGTCGGCCTGGGCATCGACCATGCCATGGCTCACACCCTGTCCGCTCACTACGACACCCCGCACGGCGTCGCTTGCGCCATGCTGCTGCCGATTGCCATGGAGTTCAACAAGCCGGTTTGCGCTGAGCGCCTGGCCAAGGTTGCCGTTGCCATGGGTGTTGACACCACGGGCATGAGCACCGACGAGGCTGCCGACGCCGCTATCGCCGCCGTCAAGCAGCTTTCCGCCGACGTGAACATCCCGCACGTCTGCGAGGCCATGAAGGCCGACGAGATCGAGGTCCTGGCCAAGGACGCCATGGCCGACGCCTGCTTCCCGGGTAACCCGCGCGAGGCGACGCTCGACGACGTCATCGAGCTCTTCAAGAAGATTTGCCCGGCTGCTTAACCTGGTTCGGCGGGCCCCGCCCGTTAGCCCCACAATCGTCCTCGGACATGTCGGAAGCCCCCGCTGCGCACTTCGTGCGGCGGGGGCTTCCTCCGTCCTGCGGAAAGATTGTGGGGCTAACGGGCGGGGCCCGCCGGCTCGTTATCGTGGCGGGCGCAGTTCTGGGGAGCTCGATGGGTCATCTCGCTAGGTAAATATTTGTGCGTGATGGTATCGTTGTTGGGGCTTTTACTGATTACGGGATGTTGACTTTGGAGTTGTGGATGGTGTCCCAAATGGATTCTACGCTTGGTTTTATTACTGACCAGCTTAAGGCGCTTACCTCGATTGCTTCGCCTACGGGGTTTACTCGTGCGGCTACTGATTATCTGATGGAGACCCTGCGCGATATGGGGTTTGGGCCTGAGCGTTCTAATAAGGGTAACGTGCTCGTTGAGCTTGGTGGCGAGGGTGAGCCGCTCGTACTGGCGAGCCATGTCGATACCCTGGGCGCCATGGTGCGTTCCATTAAGGACAATGGCCGCTTGCGTCCCACGACGCTCGGCGGGCATCAGTGGTCTACGGCCGATGGCGAGAACTGCACCGTTTACACGCGCGATGGCAATGTCTACACGGGCGTGGTTCTCAATACCGAGCCTTCGGCGCATGTGGCCGATGAGCCGGTCAAGACCATCGAGAAGAACATGGAAATCCTGCTCGACGAGAACGTCGACAGCAAGGACGACGTGCTCGAGCTGGGCATTCAGACCGGAGACATCATCGCTATGGATCCGCGCACCACGGTGACGGAGAGCGGCTACATCAAGAGCCGCTTCCTTGACGACAAGCTGTCCGCGTCGATTCTGCTGGGTCTGGCTCGCGCCGTTGCTGGCGGCGAGGTGACCCTTTCGCGCAAGGTGTCGCTGCTCTTTACCGTGTACGAGGAGGTCGGCCACGGCGGTGCCTTCGTGCCGGCCGACACGCGCGAGATGATCAGCGTGGACATGGGCTGCGTGGGCGACGACCTGGGCTGCACCGAGCGCATGGTGTCGATTTGCGCCAAGGATTCGGGCGGTCCGTACAACTACGACCTGGTGACCACGCTGTCCAACATCGCGCGCGAGCTTGAACTCGATTACGCCATCGATGTGTACCCGCATTACGGCTCGGACGTCGAGGCCACGCTTTCGGCCGGTTACGACATTCGCCATGGCCTGATCG
The DNA here is from genome assembly GCA_905194345.1 of Coriobacteriaceae bacterium. Taxonomy (GTDB): domain Bacteria; phylum Actinomycetota; class Coriobacteriia; order Coriobacteriales; family Coriobacteriaceae; genus Collinsella. The sequence goes on along the minus strand of CAJJRZ010000003.1, from coordinate 120,066 downwards.
GCCCCGGCGTGTACGCGAGCCACAACTACGAACGCAGCCACACCGACGGTGTGCGCAATACCTACGAGCTGGTTCGCGCCTACGTTCAGCGCTAACGATGCAGCGGCCTCGGCTGGCACAGCAGTACCGACCGAGGCCGTCCTCTCTAAGTTGCGGTGAAATAGGGACTGTTTAAGCGTTTAAAACCGCCAAACAGTCCCTATTTCACCGCAACTTATGAAGGGGATGGGGCTACTTGATGGCGCCGGTCACCGTGCCGCCGCCCAGGACGATGTCGCCGCGGTATATAACGACAGCCTGGCCGGGGGCGATGGCGCGCTGCGGCTCGTCAAAGGTCAGCAACATTTGCCCGTCTTCGCCGCGCGTAAGGATCGCTGCCTGGTCTTTCTGTCGGTAGCGGTACTTGGCGCCCACGCGGATGCCGCCGGCATCCAGCTCGGCTTCCATGTGGTCGGCAGGGGCGCTCCAAATCCAGTCGTTGGCCGTGAGCGCCGTGGCCGTCAGGTCCTCGGCCTCGCCCAGATGCACGGTGTTGTTAGCGGCGTCGACGCCCGTCACATACACGGGATGCGCCATCGCGACGCCCAGGCCTTTGCGCTGGCCGATGGTGTAGCGCAGCGCGCCGTTGTGGCGCCCGACCACGCTGCCGTCGCGCCACACAATGTCGCCCGGTGCAGCGGGATGTCCGCAGCGGCGCTCGATATAGCCCGCGTAGTCACCGTCTGGAATAAAGCAGATGTCCTCGCTTTCGGCCTTCTGGGCGTTGGTAAAGCCCTGCTCGGCGGCAATCCGGCGCACGTCGCGCTCCTTGTCCAGACCCGCCAGCGGAAAAATCGTGCGCGCCAGACGCTCCTGCGTAAGCGAATACAAAAAGTAACTCTGGTCCTTTTTGGGGTCCTCGCCGCGATGCAGCTGCCAGGTGCCGTCTGCCGCCTGGCTTGTTTTGGCGTAATGGCCCGTGGCGATGTAGTCGCAGCCCATGTCCAGCGCTGCATCGAGCAGCGCGCCAAACTTAATGTGGCGGTTGCAGATAATGCACGGATTGGGCGTCAGCCCCTCCTGGTAGGCGTTCACAAAGCGCTCGATCACGTTACGGTCGAAGGTCTGCTGCAAGTCGAGCACGTGATGGGGTATTCCCAGGCGCCCGGCGACGGCCTTTGCATCGGAGATGTCGCGATCGACTTTGCTCATACCTGTTGCGGGGTCGGGCGCGGGGCAGGTGAGGCGCATGGTGGCACCGACACATTCGTAACCCTGACTTTTGAGCAGATACGCGGTCACGCTGGAATCGACGCCGCCGCTCATGGCGACGAGCACGCGCTTGTTGTGCATGGGGAGGTTCTCCTTGGTGGCATGTGGCCAAAAAAGAAAAGCGGCGCGGGAGGCTGGTTCCGCGCCGCAGACATTGTAGCAAGTTCGGGCGTCCTGTGGGACACCCTGTTGGGATGAGCTCAGGCTGCCAGAAGAGAGGGGGGAGACCGGCGTGCCTTGGACTCGTTCTAAGAACGAGAGCTCTAGTCCTGGAAGAGCGCCGTGGACAGGTAACGCTCACCGGTGTCGGCGAGCAGCGCCACGATGGTCTTGCCCTCGTTCTCGGGGCGCTTGGCCAGCTGCAGTGCGGCCCACACGGCGGCGCCGGACGAAATGCCCACGAGCACGCCCTCCTTGTGGCCCACGGCGCGGCCGGTGGCAAAGGCGTCGTCGTTCTCGACGGGGATGATCTCGTCATAGATCTGGGTGTCGAGGACGTCGGGCACAAAGCCGGCGCCGATGCCCTGGATCTTGTGCGGGCCTGCCTGGCCCTTAGAGAGCACCGGGGAAGTGGCGGGCTCGACGGCGACGACCTTAATCTCGGGGTTCTGCTCCTTGAGGAACTCGCCCACGCCGGTCACAGTGCCGCCGGTGCCAACGCCGGCGACGAAGATGTCGACCTTGCCGTCGGTGTCGTCCCAGATCTCGGGGCCGGTCGTGGCCTTGTGGATAGCAGGGTTGGCGGGGTTTATAAACTGGCCGGCGATAATGCTGTTGGGGGTCTCCTTCTGCAGCTCTTCGGCCTTGGCGATGGCGCCCTTCATGCCCTTGGATCCGTCGGTGAGCACGAGCTGTGCGCCGTATGCCTGCATAAGCTTGCGGCGCTCGACGGACATGGTCTCGGGCATGGTGATGATCACCTTGTAGCCGCGGGCCGCCGCCACCGAGGCGATGCCGACGCCGGTGTTACCGCTCGTGGGCTCGATGATGGTGTAGTCGCCGCCGCGCACGAGCTTGCCGGCCTTCTCGGCCTCGTCAATCATGTTCTTGGCGACGCGGTCTTTAACGGACCCGGCGGGGTTGAAGTATTCCAGCTTGACGAGCACGCGGGCCTTGAGGTCCCCATCGGCCTCAAAGTGAGTGAGCTCCAGAAGCGGAGTGTGGCCGATAAGCTGATCAATGGATGTGTACACATTGCTCATGGTGAACCTCCAAAGTGTTCAAATGACTGGATACCGTGTGGTTTTACGGTGTGTGTAGCAACGAAACCCACAAACCTTATGGGTTGTTCGTTTTGCTGTTGGCAAGCATAGTAGGCACTAAAGCCTAGTAATGCAATAGGAAATAGAAGATTATTACGAGTCGATTAACCATCTTGACGGGAATAGGTATTTTCAAAACCAATTTTTCGGCTAGAATTTCTACGAATTAAAAGACCGAAAGGCAGCAATATATATGTTGGTTTCCACAAAGGGCAGATATGCCCTGCGCGTTATGGTCGACCTGGCCGAGCACCAGGCGGCAGGCCGCATTCCCCTCAAAGAGATCGCCGCGCGTCAGGGGATTTCGGAGAAGTATCTGGAGAACATTTTGGCCACACTCGTGCGCGCCAATATGCTCTCGGGCATGCGCGGCAAGGGCGGTGGTTACGTGCTCACGCGCCCGCCCGAGCAGTACACGGTGGGCGAGATTCTACGCCTGACCGAGGGTAGTCTGGCACCGGTCGCATGCCTGGACGGCGACTGCAAGGGCTGTTCGCGTTCGGATGAGTGTCCCACACTCGATGTGTGGAAGAACCTGGACAAGCTCATCAACGACTACCTCGATGGCGTGACGCTCGATACGCTCGTCGCCCCCAGCGAGGGCTACGACTACGTCATCTAGCCCCACCTGCTATTGGGGGACGGGGTAGAAATGGTAGATTTTCCTGCCCTCTGAGGCTCGACAAATGGCAAGGCCGCCCATCGTTGCGATGGACGGCCTTCGTTTTGGCGTGTTGTGGCGGTCCGTATCCGGTCGCTTTAGTTCCGGGCGATGCTGTCGAGAATGCTGCGCATGATGGATACCAGGATGCTGCCCATAAACGCCGATCCAAAGCTGGCGATGGAGATACCCGCGCCCAGCAGATTGACCGACAGGTAGCTGGCCAGCTCGAGCATAAAGCTGTTGACCACAAGCTGAAAAATACCAAGCGTGATAATAGTGAGTGGCAGCGAGATGACCGTCAGGAACGGCTTAACGAGCGAGTCGACGATGTTGAGGAACAGTCCCACGAAGGCAAAGCAGACCCAGGCGTCGGCCATGCCGAAGGGCTGAATGCCGGGGACGAGAAACGTTGCGATCGCGATGGCGATTGAGGTCAAAAGCCAGTTGAGCATAAAGCGCATGGTGTGAATCCTTTCTTGCGCATGGCGTGGTGAGGGAGCGTGAGAGGCACATGCCTTTGCAACTCGGACAGATGCTCGGGCACGGCTCTGTTTGGGCGCCCATTGTCTCAGATATTCGTGGAGCTTGCGTGCGCATTCGGTTTCAAAACGGCGTTCGTCCTAGAAAACGCGCCGCTGGCAGAGAGTTTTGTCGCTTTAGTTTGGTGGTGTGCTAAACTGCTACGGGCAAAAGCCACAGGCGTTGCCCTATTGCATAGAACGGGCGAACGATGCCCGATGTCAGTATCAACTTCGATGCCTTATGGCGGGTTTGGCGGTGATCGATGAATATCGAGAACATGTTTGACAAGCCTGATGTCAAGCAGCTGGTCCACGCATTTAGTCTTTTGGATGACGAGAAGGATATCCAAGCGTTTTTGACCGATATCTGCACGCCGCGCGAGATCTGCGATCTTTCGCAACGTCTGCAGGTTGCGCGCTATCTGGATGAGGGCGAGCCTTATGTTGAGGTTCAGGCCCGCACCGGCGCTTCGTCCACTACGGTGAGCCGCGTTTCAAAGGCGCTGAACGGCGAGTACGGCGGCTATCGCAAGATCCTCATCAAGCTGGAGGATGGCGAGTAGGCCAACGGCAACAAACGAATCAGCTGGAGCCGCCCCTTCGGGGGCGGTTTTTATGTGTCGAAATTGATCCTTTGGGGACGGAGGAAAACGGATCATCGAGGGGATCTGGTGCATTGGGGCCAGGTTGTCCGTGCGGGCGGGTAGGATAGATGTGTTGAATATTGCGAACAGTTTGAGTGGAGGACCATGCCTGTTCGAATCTATACCACTAATGCCGGCACGGATTTGAGCGATGCCGAGGCGGCGCTGCTGGCCGACCTGGTTGCCCGCCACGGGCGCGCTGTTCTGTTGGCGCCAACATTTGCCGAGCTCGACCTGTGCCGCCATGATGCGGCAGAAGCCGGGGCTTCGCTGGGCATCGACTACAAGACGCCCACATCGTGGCTCCGCTCGCTGTGGGAGTTTATGGGCGATGGCCGCAGCTTTGTGGATAACCTTCAGCGCCAGATGCTGTTCTCGGACATGATCGACCGCCGCGACGACGCTGCTCTGCAGCCGCTCTCGCGCAGCCAAGGCACGGTACGCATGCTTGCGCGTATGGCCCGCGACGTGTTGCCGGGCGTGGCGGGGACGGGCGACGAACGCCGTCGCGATGCCGCCGCTCGGCCCGAGCCCAAAAGCGACGCCGAGGCCCGCGTGTTCGAGCTGTTGAGCGCCTATGCGAGCGGCTTGGATCGTCGAGACATGGTCGAGCCCTGCGAGGCGGCTGACCTTATGGCCGAGGTGCTGACAGACAACCTTCCGGCGTGCACCCGCACCGTCTGCGTGCGTGGGGTCACGTCGTTTACGCATAGCCTGCTCGAGCTGTTGTCGGCCGTGGCGAGCAGCGGGGGAGAGGTCGTCGTGCTGCTTGCCCGCGAGCAGGCGGCGATGCGCGAGGACCTGGCTGCCACCTTTGATGCCCGCGGTGTGCTGTTTGAGGCCGCGCCGCTGGGGGAGGGTGCCGCCGCGCCCCAGATTGCCTCCAAGTCCGCCGCTCAGCCTACCTTTGTAGAGGTTGCCGGCCCTCACGCCCGCGCCCGCGCTTATGTGGATGCTCTTGAGAACCTGGTCGCGGCATGTGATGAGTCCGTGTCGCGCGACGGCGCCGCGACAAACTCCGGCCCCACGCGCGTGCTCGTGGTTTCCGCCCGGGCACCCCAGCTGTTCGGCGAACTCGCTGCCCGTTTGGCGGCGCGTCACATTGCGGCCGAGACGACTGAGTTCACGGCGTTTTCCCAATCCATTGCGGGCAGGCAGTTCACGGCGCTCGCCAACCTGATCGAGCGTATGAAGGTTGCCGACGAAGGGGCAGCTTCTAAGACAGAGTGGTGGCCCGCGCCGGAGCTTACCGACTGGATCTACAGTCCGCTTTCGGGCGCCGATGCCGCCAGCGCGCGAACCTTCGATAAGAACATGCGCCTGTCGCGCAGCAAGACCACTGCGGGCGTCAAGAGCCTGCTGCAGAGCGTGCAGGGCCAGGTGAGGGGCGCCCGCAAGGCTGCCAGCGAAGAAAACTGGTTTAAGAACGTGCCATGCGTGGTCTCGGACGTGTTTCAGGCGCTGTGGCGCGACAAACCCGTGACGGCGCTCAAGGCCATGCTCGCCGTTGCCGAGGCGCTGCCCGATCGCGCTCTAGGCGGCCTTGACGGTCAGGCCCGTCGCCAGGCAGAGACGGCTCTGCTGCGCCATGCCATCGACATCCTTATGAACGATGCTCGTACGCTCGACGTGTCGCAGGCTGCGACCGTGCCCGTGCTCGATGGCATTCGCACCAAGGTGGACAAGCGTAGCGCCGCCTACGATTACGAGACCTACGAGGTCGACCGTGCGCCACGTGCTCAGGTTCGTTTTGCTTCGCTTACCGATGCGGCGGTTCTGCGCCCCGGCAGCTACGATGCCGTGCTGTTTGCCGATGTCGATCTGGACAGCTATCCGCTCTCGCACGAGGAGGGGCCACTGGCCACGCTGACGGCGAGCCTTGGTCGCGAGGGCGTGACGCTTGAGCCTGCGGCCTTGCTGCGCGCACGCTTTGGCCGCGCGATGCAAGCGGCACGCGGTCCGGTTGCGCTCGCCCGTGTGACCCACGATCGTCAGGCGCGCGAGTGCTATCCGGCGGCCGTGTGGACTGAGTTGCGTGCGCACGCCAAGGCTGCTGACGCCAAGGCCGCTGACGACGCTAAGGCCACTGGTGACGCTAAGGCCGCTGGCGCCGACAAGGCGAAGTGCGTGGGTGAGGGTGATATCGTAAGGGACTTCGATCCCGCGGCAGGCGAAGGTCTCAAGTGCGAGCGCGTGACCTGTGAAGCCCCTCAGCATCTGAGTGCCGAGGCCGTGCCGTATTTGGTCCTGCGTCGTCGCGATGGCGAGGGCGAGGACGCGCCACTCGTGCCGCGCCTGACGTCCGCCTCGCAGATCGAGGCCTATTCCACCTGCCCGTTATGCTGGTTCGTCTCGTATCGCGTCAAACCTCAGTCCATCGATGCGGGCTTTGGCAACATGGAGAAAGGCAACTTTGTCCATGACGTGCTGGAGCACTTGCATGCGCGTCTTCCGCAGGAGGGCATGGAGCGCGTGACGCCCATGAACCTGCCGCGCGCCAAGGAGCTGCTGCACGAGGTCTTTGCCGAGACCCTGGCCGAGCACGCCGGCAAGCGCGGTACCGAGGGCCCGCTGGTGCCGCTCTCTCCGGTGGAGGAGCGCCAGGTGGCCGAGATTTTGCCGCAGCTGGAGGGTGTGCTTGCCTATGAAGCCGAGGCGCTGACTCCTTTTGCTCCGCGCTACCTGGAGTTTGCCTTTAACGATCTTAAAGTTGAGTATGCCGGTTGGCCACTCGGTGGGCGCATCGACCGCGTTGACGTGGATGCCGAGAATCGCGCCGTGGTAATCGACTACAAGCATCGTTCGGGTGTCGAGGAGTTTAAGCTCGCCGACCCCACGGTGCGCGACGAGGAATCGGGCACGGCGCCCATCGACGACCCGCGCTGGTTGCCGCCACATACCCAGACGCTCATCTACGCCCAGGCCATGCGTCGGGCGCTGGATTTGGACACCCGCGCGGCGCTCTACTTTTCGACCAAGGGCGGCAAGCCGGCGTTGCGCGGCGCCGCGAGCACCGAGCTGCTCGAGGAAGAGCGCGGCGACGGTCGCATCCCGGGCCTTAAGAAAGGTTTCCCCGGCGAGGGTGGCAGCATGGACTTCGATGCGCTACTCGATCGCGTGGAGACCGGCATCGCCGAGCGCCTACGCGAGCTCGAGGCAGGCAACGTTGCCGCCGTCGACCCGACGTCGGCTCAGGCCGCGCATGCGCGCTGCTCGTATAACCACGAAGGAACGTTTGTAAGGAGGGACGTGTAGACCATGGATCTTTCGACTTTGATGCCGCAACAGCTGCAGATCGTCAAAACGCTCGACCGTCCGCTGTTTGTCTCGGCGGGCGCCGGTTCGGGTAAGACCTTTACCCTTACGCGCCGCATCGTCTACGCGCTCTCGCCCGAATCCGGTCCGTTTGTCGAGCATCTGGATCAGGTGCTCGCCATTACCTTTACCAAAGATGCCGCGGCCGAGATTCGCGACCGCGTGCGTCGCGCGCTTATCGAAGAGGGTATGGACGAAGAGGCCCTGACCGTCGACGACGCTTGGATTTCGACCATTCACGGTATGTGCTCGCGTATCCTGCGCGCGCACGCGCTGGAGCTGGGCATCGATCCCGAATTCACGGTGCTCACCGATACCGATGAGCTTATGGATCAGGCTGTTGAGCATGTGCTGGGGCGCGCGACGGCGCCCGATGCCGCGTCCGAGCTCGCCGCTTCGCTCAAGGCCCTCTACGCTTGGTATCCCATGGCGGGCGAGGGCGGGCAGTTTGGCGCCGGTACCACCATCAAAGGCCTGGTGCGCGACCTGCTGGAGCTCTCGAGCCAGCTGCCGGGCGGGATGGACGATGTGTGCGTGGCGCGTGGCCAGGCCGACACCTCGGCGCTTGCCGATGCCTATCGTGCGGCGCTGGGCGCAAGCAAGGCCACGACCGAGAAAGCGCAGGTGGCGCTCGAGGCCATCGACGCGTTCGAGGCGAGCGGCAAGACCATGGCGGATGTGGCGCGGCTCATGATGTCATGCAGCATGCCTCGGGCGAGTAAGATGTTCCCGAAGGAGAATGTCGAGCTTCTCAAGGCAGAGGCTGCCGACACGTTCGTCAATATTGTGCTGGCTTGCGGTGACCCGGCACTTGATGCGCTGACGGGGCTTGCCCGTGCCGTAGAGACGGAGTACCGTGCGCTCAAGGCTGACCAGTCCGCACTCGACAATAACGATCTGTTGCGCATGGCATACGAGGCGCTGCGCGATTATCCCGCCATCCGAGCCGCCTACGAGGGCCGCTTTAAGATGGTCATGATTGACGAGTTCCAAGATACCGACCAGATGCAGGTCGATCTGATTCGCTATCTGACGGGCGCGGGGGAGCGCGCGCTGTGCACCGTGGGCGATGCGCAGCAGTCGATCTACCGCTTCCGTGGCGCCGAGGTCGAGGTATTCCGTCGCCAGGAGCGCAAGGTGGGCTCCTCTGCTGCGCCCGAGACGGCTGCCGTCTCCGATGCCCCCGCCGGCGAGCTCGTCAAGCTCGTGCGCAACTTCCGCAGCCACGACGAGGTGCTGCGCTATGTGGCGCGCGTCTTTGACGGCGACACCGGTGGTTTGATGCAGGGGTTCTTGGATCTTGAACCGAGCGACGAACGCGAGGACAAGCTCAAGGCGAAGGCATCGCGCCGCCAGGCGATTTTCGTTGCCGGTGGCAGTACGCAGGAGCGAACGCAGGCGAAAGCTCGTGCGATTGCGGAGCGATTCCAAGCACTCGTTAAAGCGGGCCAGCCCCAGGGCAGCATGGTCCTGCTGCTGGGCCGCATGACCAACGCCGATGTCTATGCGCAGGCCTTCCGCGACCAGGGGCTCGACTGCGTGATCGCAGGCGGCTCGGTCTTTGCCCAGGCAGCCGAGGTGCAGACGGTGCGTGCCCTGGTGTGCGCGCTTGCTAACCCGGCCGATACGGCGCAGGGTCTTATGCCGCTGCTGGCCTCGCCGATGTTTGCGCTCGGCGCTCAGGAGTTCCTGGCGCTGGCGACCAAGCTGGACGACCAGACGGGGGAAACCTCGCGCCGCAACATCGACGTGGGCATCATGAGCGATTCCGATGTGCCGGGTTTGCAAGACTTGCCGCTCGTGACGCGCGCCCGCGAGGTGCTGCGGTATGCGCTCCGTCGCGTGGGCCGCGATTCGTTCGCCGCCATCGCGCGCGACGTGGTCAACGCCTCCGGCTGGTTTGTACGTCTGGCACAGCGTGGTCCCGAGGGCAAGGCCATTGCCGCCAACGTGCTCAAGGCGCTCGACGCCGTGGCCGAGGCAGAGGCCGAGCTCGGCAACTCGCCGCGCTCCATTGCGCTCGCCTTCGACCGCTTCTTGGCGGGCAAGGAGGCCCCGGGCGCGCTCAACGAGGAGGGCGACGGCGCGGTACGCATCATGACGGTGCATGCGTCCAAGGGTCTGGAGTATCCGGTCGTAGCGGTTGCCGAGTGTTTTGGCGTGCGTAAGTCCTCGGGTGCGGCACAGATGGGTCGCGTCGAGGGCGGAGCGCAGATCGTGGCGCTGCCGGCACGCTTCGACGGCGTTAAGCTCGCCGACGGAACCTTTGTGAAGGGCGACGACGTCAAAAAGCAGTTTGAGCATGCGTTTAAGGGCAAGGGCACGTCGTTGTGGCTGCCGCCAGAGCTCATGGAGGACGTCTGTGCGACGGGCTCTCCCGCCGAGGCATTTGCCCGCCTGCGCGACGACGACCTGCAGCTTTCGCTCGAGGAGCGGGCCCGCTTGCTCTATGTTGCCATGACGCGTGCGCGAGAGCTGGTGATCTTGGCGATGGATGCCGGCGTGAGCCGTGGCAAGCTGTGCGCGCCGACCTTCGACGTCGAGACCGATCTGACCTATGACGTGCTGCGTCGTATTCTGCCTACCGACGCTCTGGACATGCCGCAGCTCGATGCCGACCGCCTGGTGTTCGACAACTCCCAGCCGGGCGACTACGAGCTCATTTCGCTCGCGGACTTTTCCTTTGGCGAGCAGGCGTTTGAGGCCAACGCTTCACTGGATGCCGAGGGCAGGCTTGTTCGCGGCGATGTCGATACAGATACTGCCGACGATTCGGCCAGTACAATCGTCCCCGGTCCTGCCGACCCCGAACCCGATGCGTTCGAGCTCGTGCATCCCCAAGCGGTGGGCGTACGCATGGGCATCTGCCCGTATCCGGTGCGCGATTCGTACAGCTACTCGTCAATTGCCGCGGCGCTGCATGCCGAGTCCGAGGACCGTGCCACCGAGGCGCATGTGCCCATGGACGAGGCTGGCGATGATGCGGAGTCTGATGGTTCCGAGATGGCGGATGCAGACGTGGCCGCTGTCGAGCCCGCCGGCAATCCCATGGCGCTGGGCTCGGCCTTCCACGCCGCCTGCCAGTGGCTCATCGAGATGGGTGCCGATGCGCTGCCCGCTGAGCGTGCCGATGCGCTGGCGCGCCTGTGGTGCCTGACGCCGGAGCAGCGCGAACGCTTCGACGTTGCCCTGGACTGCTGGCTCAAGTCGGCTGTTCGTGCCGAGCTGCTCGCGTGGCCGTGTATCCGTGCCGAGGTGCCGTTCTTTTCGCTGGGCTGTGAGGACGAGGACATCGCTCGCTACGGTGCATATGCCGAAGGCGCCATCGACGCTTTGGCGACGAACCCGGCGGATTCGTCACGCGCGCTGGTCATCGACTACAAGACGGGCGGCACACCGGACGAGACGCCGGAACAGCTGCGGGAGAAGCACGCCCTGCAGGCGCGCGTCTACGCCGATGTTCTGCACAAGGCGGGCTTTGAGGCCGTGACCGTCAAGTTCGTCCGCGCGGAGCAGGTCGACCCCGCCAACCCCTGCGAGCCCCAAGTGGTCACCTACAACCTTTAGCCCTCAACAACCTGCGGTGGAATCCCTATCGATTCCACCGCAGTCTTTTTGGGACGGGGCTTTTTTAGCTACTTTGGGCAAACCCACGCGGCCGCCCCGGATAAAGCCCTCAATCGTCCAAATAGCACCGCAACGCATGGGAGAGCCTGGGACGGTACAATAGCTCGAACGGTTCAAACGAATAAGGAGCCATATGCAGCTCACCAAAACGCTTGGGGTGACGCCGGAGGAGCTTTTTGACGCCCTAGCGGGGTCCATCATGCAGGATATCGAAAACGCCACGGGCAAGCGCTCCAGCCGCAACAGGCTCAACGGCAATAAGTACGAGAAGCGTGCCCAGGCCGCAAAAAGGCAAGGTAGCTCTTCATCGGAAACTGTGAACACTTCAGGCTTCGAGTCAGTAGCGAGCGGCCCGACAAAATTAGTTGATGGAAGTGCCAAATGAATAAGAATGCCGCTACGCAACTGCACATCTATTCCGCCTTTTTCGTTCTCGCGGGATTTGTTTTAAATCGGGGAGTGTTTCTACTTTTCCTTGCGGAGAAAGGAATGTCTGTCACGGAAATCGCGCTTTATCAAGCCCTGTTTAACATTGCAACGGTCGTCCTCGAGCTGCCAACAGGGCTGATAGGCGATTTCTTTGGAAAGAAGTTTTCGATTCAAGTGGGCGTGCTGCTGCTTTTCTTCCATACGGCTGGCATGCTGTTGCTCTCAGGCCCCTTTCTTGTCGTGCTTTCCCTTGTTGAGGCACTCGCCTACTCCCTTCAATCGGGATCCGAACAAGCACTTTTATATGAAATTGCCCGGAATGCCGGTCAAGGAGAGCGCTTCCTCACCATCAATGCTCGGCTGCTTGCCGCACAATCAATCGCTACGGGAATGGCAATTGTGCTCGGATCTTTCATTGCCCAAGTATCTTGGAGCGCCCTCTACGTATGTGTCTCCGTTTTCTATCTCCTGCAGCTTTTCCTTCTGTATCCCATTGAGAGGACGGAAGCGACCCGTTCTGAAAGCTCTGAAAAGGGAAGGTTTGACGTAGCCAAGATCTTCAGACGCGAAACCTGGTGCATTGGAGAATCCGCTTTTGCGGTGTTGCTTCTTCTAATCGGCACAAGCATGCTCGATGGATTCTATGGGAGTTATTACAACTTGAATCAGTTGGTATTCGACGCATTTGATGCTCCCGTCTCCATAATAGGAATCTTTTTCGGTGCATCCTATGCAGTAAATGCGACGGCCTACATTGCAGCAGATTTCTTCTCATCGCGTTTTGGGAAAAGAAATACCATGCTCGGCTCGATGCTAATCGAGGCTGGTCTTTTCATGATTCTTCCGTGGTTCGCTTCAAATCCGCTGTGTTTGTTTGGCCTTAGCATGGTGCTTTGTTTTCTCCCAGAAGTGGTGTACATCACTTCGGAAAACTTAATCCAAGACGCTATAGCGGACGATCTCCGCGCGACGATCCTTTCCGTCGCGTCTCTGGTAAGGGCTCTCTTTTCTGCAATGTTTTTCTCCATATTTGGATATGTGTTGGGGTTATATCCCATTCAGATAGCGCTCGGTGTTATTGGCGCAATCGCGATAGCAATTACCGCCGTTGTTTCTTTAAATGCAGGCGCGCGTCTATTCGGATGTTCTGCACAAGGCGGGCTTTAAGACGGTGACGGTCAAGTTCGTCCGCGTGGAGCAGTCCGATCCCTCCAACCCCGCCGAGTCCCAGGTGGTCACCTACAACCTCTAGCTCACCAGGGCCGTCCGCACGCCCAGTCTCCCCATAACTTGCGGTGAAATAGTTCCTGTTTTACGGCCCAGCTGGCTCCAGCAGGAACTATTTCACCGCAACTCAGAATCAGTCGGGGGTGCGGATTACGCGGATGAAGTTGCCAATCAAGGGTGCGGATTACGCAAATTTACACTTGACGTTCATCTCGGGTGGGCCTATAAATACATGTGATGGGTTGTTATCCCTTTGGGGAGCATGGCCATCCGGATTCCGTTCGTTATTCAATTGCACATATATTCGGGTGTCACTTTAGGGCATGACCGTAGGCAAGTAGGGTGCTGCTTTCTGCCGAGGTCATGCCCTTTTTGTTCAGCTCCGAATGAGTGCCCTATCATCAAGAGAGGAGGTACATCGATATGCTGGCGATCAGAAAGCTCAACAATAACGCCGTGATTTGTCGAGATAGTCGCGGTCGCGAGGTCGTGGCGCTCGGCAAGGGTGTCGGCTTCGGTGGTGACTTCCCCCGGGAGCTCGCGATGGACCATATCGAGCGCACGTTCTATAGCATCGATGCCGAGGGGCAGCGTATCATGCAGGATCTTCCTGCCGATGTGGTGCTGTTTACGGCAAAGATCATGGATATTGTAGAGAACGAGCTGCCTTACGAACTCAGTCCCAACGCCGTGCTCATCATGGCCGACCATATCGCCTTTGCGATTGCGCGGCAGAGGAAGGGCATTCGTTTTGATATGCCCCTTACCTATGATGTGCAGCAGCTTTATCCGCTGGAATACAAAATCGGCCGCTACATTACCGCGCGCGTGCGGCAGGAGTTGGGCGTCGAGCTGCCGCGCGAAGAGGTGGCAAGCATCGCCATGAATCTGGTCAATGCAAAGACTGGGGCAGAGGTTACTGTGGCAAGCGATCGCGCCCAATCGTTTGAGCGCCTGCTCAACGATGTCACTGATATCGTCGAGTACGATTTCCGTACCATCATCGATCGGGAGTCTTTTGAGTTCTCACGGTTTGCGACACACGTGCAGTATCTGTTCAAGCGTATCAAGGGTAACGATAGCCTCAGCAGCGCCAATTTGCCGCTTTATGCGAATTCGCGCGAGGAGTTTCCCGAGCTTGCGCAATGCATCGACCACATCTGTACCTATATGAAGCGGGAATGGCATACGGAGCTCACCGACGAGGAGAAGCTTTACTTCATGCTCCATGTCAACCGTATCTGTACGAAGGCGGAATCCGGCACAGCCGGACGCTGACAACCCAGGCCAGAAGGATTGTAACCTGTGTTAGGGCAGGGCATGACCTCCGAAAGTACGAGAACCATCTCGTGCCACGACGATTCGTGGCGTAAAAGGAGGAATGATGACTAACTATCAAAAACTCGCCCAAAGAATCATCGAAGAGGTGGGCGGCAAGGCGAATGTTTCAAGCGCGACGCATTGCATGACGCGTCTGCGCCTCGTTCTTAAGGACGAGGGGCTTGCAGATGACGCCAAGCTCAATGCGATTCCCGAAGTGATTAGCGTGGTGCACGCTGGCGGCCAGGTGCAGCTCGTAATCGGGCCGACCGTCGACAAGGTCTACGACGCGGTATGCAGGGAAGGCGGCTTTGAAGTCCAGACGGCGATTGATGAAGATCTGGACGCAGCAGAGAGGCTTCCCTGGAAGGAGCGGTTCGCTCCGAAGCGCATCGGCAATCTGATTCTCGATGCGGTGAGCGGCTCTATCGCTCCCATTCTGCCCGTGTTCTGCATCGCGGGTATCTTCCGCATGTTCACCATTTTGCTTGGTCCGGAAGGCGCGGGCCTTCTAGCCGCGGAGGGCAGCATGTACCGGCTCTTCTCCTTGGTGGGAGACGCGGCATATTACTTCCTGCCGATCTTCGGTGCCTATGCGGCGGCCAAGAAGTTCCAGACGAGTCCTGTGCTCGCGCTCATGACGGCTGCTGTTATGATTCATCCGAGCATGCTCGCTATCGTCGAGGAGGGCGCTCCGTTCGACGTCTACGGCATCCCCATGACGCTGGTGAATTACACACAGTCGGTGCTTCCCATCATCCTCATCGTGTGGATTCAGTCCTACGTAGAGGGGCTTATCAAGAAGCATTGCCCTGACATGCTGCGCATCCTCGTGATTCCAGTGGGGACCATGCTCATCATGCTGCCGCTTGCACTCTGCGTCTTCGGCCCCGCCGTCTCCTTCATTATGGGCATCATCGCCGATATCATCATCTGGCTCGGCGCGAACGCCGGTCCGCTGTGCGGTCTGGTGGTCGGTGCGACGTGGAACCTCGTGATCGCTACCGGCATGCATGTGCCGATTCTCACCGCTATGATGCCCGGCTGGCTTGAGGTGGGCTATGACGCCGTGTGCACTCCGGGTACGACGGTGGTTGTTTACGTGACGCTTGCGGTCGCGCTCGCCTACGGCATCCGTGCAAAGGGCAAGGCTAACCGTCAGCTCGGTTGGACTACCTTCGCTACCTATGCGCTCGGCCGCGTATCCGAGCCCATCATTTACGGCATCCTCTTGCGCGATAAGAAGGCGCTCGCTTGGTCGATGATCGGCGGCGCGGCCGGCGGCCTTGCATGCGGTCTGCTCAACGCGCGCATCTTCGTCTTCTCGGGAGTCGGCTTCCCGTGGATGAACGTCATCAAGTTCAGCCAGGACATCATTCCGGGCGCCATCAGCTGCGCGATTGGCTTTGCGGTGACATTCGCCCTCTGCATGGTCTTTGGCTTCGACAATCGCGAATCGGGCGAGAAGGAAGCCGAGGAGGCCCTTGAGGCTTAAGCGCTGCATCTAGAAGGGTGCCTTAGCGCAACGAGTCTCTTCTCGGAACTGGGGCCCCATGAACCCGGACGGGCGCCGCTGCATGGTGGTGCCCGTTCGCACTAAA
The DNA here is from genome assembly GCA_905194345.1 of Coriobacteriaceae bacterium. Lineage (GTDB taxonomy): Bacteria > Actinomycetota > Coriobacteriia > Coriobacteriales > Coriobacteriaceae > Collinsella. Next base: position 104,205 of record CAJJRZ010000003.1, on the reverse strand, counting down.
AGCAAGATAAGGAGGACTCCCATGCCATTGCGTTCTGATTTTCTCTGGGGCGGCGCGCTTTCCGCCAACCAGTGTGAGGGTGCCTGGGACGAGGGCGGGCGGGGGCTCGCCAACGCGGATCTTCTGCCGTACGGGCGGGACCGTCTCGCCGTCATCAGGGGTGACGACGTTCCGCTCGAGCCGCTGTCCGACCATTACTACCCGGCCCAACAGGCCATCGATTTCTATCATCATTACCGCGAGGACATCGCGCTCTTCGGCGAGATGGGCTTCAAGGCTCTGCGCCTCTCCATCGCATGGAGCCGTATATTCCCCAACGGGGATGACTCCGAACCCAACGAGCAGGGCCTCGCGTTCTATGAGGATGTGTTTCGCACCTGCCTCGAACAGGGCATCGAGCCGGTGGTGACGCTCAGCCACTATGACGTGCCCATGCATCTTGTTACGGCATACGGCGGTTGGCGCAACCGCGCTCTCGTGGGCATGTTTGAGCGCTTCGCTCGCACTGTGTTCGCACGTTACCGCAATCAAGTGCGCTCTTGGCTCACGTTCAACGAGATCAACATCATGACCTCTGCGTGCTTCATGGCGGCAGGCATCGTGTTTGATGAGGGGGAGGACCGCTACGTCTCCGTTCATAACGCGGTGCATCACGTGCTCGTGGCGAGTGCTTGCGCGGTGCGCGCCTGCCATGAGATCATCCCTGGTGCGCAAATCGGCTGCATGCTCAATGCGGGTATTTTCTATCCTGCTACCTGCAACCCTGCCGACGTTAAAACGGCTCAGGACGAGAATCGCAAGCACTATATGTTCACCGACGTGCAGGTGCGCGGCCACTATCCGTGCTACATGCTCACGGAGTATGAGCGTCAAGGGTTCGCGATTCCTTGGGCGGAGGGCGATGAGGAGGTCCTTGCGCAGAATCCGGTGGACTTCGTGGGCTTCTCTTACTACTCGACGCGCGTGGCGCAGGCAAACACCGAGGGGCAGTTCGACTCCAATCTACTCAAGAGTGCCCCCAACCCTTACCTCAAGATGGAGCCATGGGGCAGATTCATCGATCCCGCAGGGCTGCGCATCACCATGAACGACATATACGACCGGTACGAAAAGCCGCTCTTTATCGTGGAGAACGGTCTCGGAGCCCCGGATGAGCCGGATCAGAACGGCTTTGTGGATGATGGATACCGTATCGATTACCTGCGCGAGCACATCCAGGCTATGAAGGACGCCGTCGAAATCGACGGGGTGGACCTCCTGGGCTACACGTGCTGGGGACCGATCGATCTGGTTTCGGTCGCAACGGGCCAGATGCGCAAGCGCTACGGTTTCATTTATGTCGACCTCGATGACGAAGGACACGGCACACGTCGGCGCAGCAAGAAAAGATCGTTCGAGTGGTATCGCAAGGTAATTGCCTCAAACGGCGAGGACCTGAGCTGAGCTTTCCTCAGGGGCCGGACCGCGACATGGGGTCGCGGTCCGGCCCCTTTGCGACGAATGAAGCAATCAGGTCAAAGCAGCTAAAAAAGACACGTCCCAAAAAGACTGCCCGTGTTGGTTTGGCTAGGTTCGGGTGCTGTCCGTGCCGTGCGGTAAAATCGTTCAGTCAGAACACGAACCTGCATCGGAGCTCATCACATGGCATTCGTCCATCTGCACAATCACACTGTTTTCTCCATGCTCGACGGCGCAACCCGTATCCAGGATATGGTCAACCGTGCCGTTGAGCTTGGCATGCCCGCCGTGGCCATTACCGATCACGGCTACATGTATGGCGTGCCCGATCTGGCGCTGGCCTGCGATGCCGTCAACCACAACACACCCGAGTACAAAACCTGGAGCCACGACAAGGCCTTCTTGGAAAAGGACCGCCGCGACGAGCTGGTGGAGCCCGATCCCGAGGAAAACCCGCGCGAGCATGCCCAGTATGTGAAGGACATGGCCCTGTGGGACGAGAAGGGCAACATCGACGAGCTCAAGCCGCCCCTGGTCATCAAACCCATCTTTGGGTGCGAGGTTTACTTTACGCCGGACGAGACGCTCGCCCGCGACCATAAGCCCGAGCTCTACCACATGATCCTTCTGGCCAAGGACCAGGAGGGCTACGTCAACCTGATGCAGACGGTCTCCGAGGCCGCCGTGCAGGGCTTTTACTACAAGCCGCGCGTGACGCTCGACAACCTACGCCGCCACGCCAAGGGCATGATCTGCACCAGCGCCTGCATCGCGGGCATCATCCCCAAATACATCGACCGCGGCGACATGGAGGGCGCCATCAAGTGGGCCGAGACCTTCCGCGATACCTTCGAACCCGGCGACTTTTACATCGAGATTCAGGAACACGGCATCACCACCGACAACGGCCTGACCGATGAGCAAATGGACCGCACGCTCATCGATATCGCCAAGCAGGTGGGTGTCAAGGTCATCGCCACCAACGACTTCCACTACCTGCGCCGCGAGGACGCTCCCGTGCAGGACGTCATCATGTGCATCGGCATGAACGCCAAGGTCGACGACCCCAACCGCATGCGCATGACTGGCTCGGAGTTTTACATGAAGACCGAGGAGGAGATGCGGGCGATGTTCCCGTATTGCCCCGAGGCCTGCGACAACACGCTCGAGATCGCCGACAAGTGCTACGTCGAGCTGGACTGGGACTCCATCATCCTGCCGCGCTTCCCGTTGCTCGACCCCGGCGAGACGCACGAGAGTCAGTTCCGCCGCGAGTGCGAGAAGGGCCTGCGCCAGCACTACGGTGACGACTGGGCCACGCGCGAGATCGGTGGCGTCAACATCAAAGAGCGCTTTGAGTACGAATACAAAGTCATCTGCGACAAGGGCTTTGCCGCCTACTTTTTGATTGTTGCCGAGTACGTGCAATGGGCCAAGGACAACGGCATTGGCGTCGGCCCCGGCCGTGGCTCGGCTGCCGGCGCTATCGTCGCCTACGCCATGAACATCACCGCGTTCGATCCGCTCGAGAACGGCCTGATGTTCGAGAGGTTCCTGTCCCCGCAGCGTACCGAGATGCCCGATATCGATATGGACTTCGACGATGAGCGGCGCCTCGAGGTCGTGGAGCACGTTCGCCAGCTCTACGGCCCCGAGAAGGTCACCCACGTCATCACCTACTCGACCATTAAGGCCAAGCAGGCCATCAACGACGCCGCTCGCGTCCTGGACTACCCGGTCTACATGGGCCAGCGTCTGTCCAAGATGGTCTCGAGCGACCCCAAGGTCAAGCTCAAGCAGGTGCTCGAAAAGCAACCCGGCAAAGAGGACCTGTTTAACCCCGATTTTGCCGAGGCATATAAAAAGGACGACGACGCCCGCCGCATCATCGACACGGCGCTCTCAATCGAGGGCCTCACCCGTGGCGAGGGCGTGCACGCGTGCGCCGTTCTGATCTGCCGCGACCCCGTCAACGAGCACGTGCCCACCAAGCTCGACACCAAGGGCGGCGTCGAGATTACCCAGTACGAGGGCCATACCGTTGCCGACATGGGCCTGCTCAAGATGGACTTCTTGGGCCTGCGCACGCTGACTGTTATCTCCAAGGCAAAGGCAAACATCAAGAAGAACTTCGGCATCGACATCAAAGAGGAAGAGATTCCCTTTGACGACCCCGAGATCTTTAAGCTCATGGGTTCCGGCCACACCGCCGGCGTCTTTCAGGTCGAGTCCGCCGGCATGACGGCCACGATCAAGAACATGAAGCCCACCGAGTACAAGCACGTCGTGGCATTGATCGCTCTGTACCGCCCGGGCCCGCTGGGCGCCGGCATGGTCTCGTCCTACATCAACCGTATGAACGGCAAGGAACCGGCGGTTTCCTACGACGACCGCCTGGACGACATCCTGGGCGAAACCTACGGCACCATGGTCTACCAGGAGCAGGTTATGCTCATCTCCGTCGAGATGTGCGGCTTCTCCAAGGGCGAATCGGACTCGCGTATCCGTAAACCCGTGGCTAAGAAAAAGATCAAGCTGCTCACGTCGACGGTGCTGCACTGGGAGGATGGCTCGGACGAGACCACCTACGACCACTGGATGAACGGCGCTATCAAGAACAACTACACGCGCGAGGTCGCCCAGAAGATTTGGGACGATGTTCTCGAGTTCGCGTCCTACGCCTTCAACAAGTCGCACTCCGCCGGCTACGCCATCTTGGTTATGCAGACGGCGTGGCTCAAGGCGCACTATCCGCACGAGTACATGGCGGCCGTTCTGACGTCCTATACGGGCAAGACCGACAAGATCGTGCACTACGTCTCGGCATGCCGTCACGACGGCATCCCCGTGCTGTCGCCAGATGTCAACGAGTCCGGTACCGAGTTCACGGCTACCAAGGAGGGCGTGCGCTTTGGTCTGGCCGGCATCCGCGGCGTGGGCACCGGCGTGGCGCAGGCGATTATCGCCGAGCGCGAGGCGGGCGGCCCGTTTAAGACGCTGCACGATTTTGTCGAGCGCGTGGACTCGAGCCAGGCCAACCGCCGCGTGATCGAATCGCTCATCAAGGCAGGCGCCTTCGACTCCACGGGGTATCCGCGTCGCCAGATGATGCACTTTGTGGATAAGAACAACCCCGAGAACATCATCGATGCCGCGGTGAAGCGCCAGAAGGATCGCGCGAGCGGTCAGACGTCGTTCTTTGATATGTTTGGCGACGTTGAGGGCTCGGGCTTTGAGGTGAGCGTGCCCGATCCGGATGGTCAGGAGTGGGACCGCCACCTTAAGCTGAGCCAGGAGAAGGAGGTTCTGGGCATCTATGTCTCGGACCACCCGCTGCGCCCGTTTGAGTATGCACTAGCCAAGGCGCGCGACTTCTCGTTCTCGCAGATCGATACCGGCTACGAAGTCCAGAATCCTACGGGCGGCACCATCAACCAGGAGATTCCCGAGGGCAAGGCGCTGTGGTGGGCCGGCATGGTCTCGAGCGTGTCCAAACGCGTGACCAAAAACGGTGACCCCATGGGCATCGTGCAGCTCGAGGACATGGAAGGCGAGGCCACCGTCGTCGTGTTCCCCAAGACCTATAAAGAGGCCGAGGGGTACCTGTACGGCGAGGTCGATCCCGAGACCGGCGCGCAGCTGTCCGATGCCTTTGTGCGCATTAAGGGCAAACTCGAGCGCTCGGACCGCGGCGACCAGATCATCGCGCAGGAGATCGTGCCGCTCGAGCTCAACGAGGAGAACAACAAGCCCAAGGTGTTTGAGGTCATGGTGCCCAACAGCCGCTTTAGCCAGGGCAATATGGCGCGCCTGGCCACGGTGCTCACCGCTAACCCGGGCGGCGACCGCGTGGAGATCTTTATCGAGCAGGTGGACGGGCGCGTGCTGCGTGCCGAGGTACCTGCCAAGGTCAACGCGCGTTCGATTCCGCTGCTGGCCGAGGCCAAGGCCATTGTGGGTAACCAGGGCCGCGTGACGGTGATCTAAGCTACCCCGGGTGAGATTGGAGGAAGTGATGGCGCAGGGGACGTTTGTGCAGGCGCTTCGCAAAGAGGCGGCGTTGAGCGGCACCTTTATGAAGGGGCGTTCGCTCATGCTCAACGGCGCCGTGCTGTCGATCGAGGACAGCGGCTCGCGCTTCTCCAAAAACGTGACGGTTGAGGGCTCGGTGCGCGGCTCGCGCGGCGACCTGTACAAGACGCACGTGGCGCTCGACATGGACGAGCACGAGGTGATCGACTACGACTGCGATTGTCCCGCCGCCTATCGTTACCCCGGTATGTGTAAGCACGCTATTGCCACGGCGCTGGCGTATTTGGATGCCAGCGGCGCCGAGCCCGTCGAAGGTTTGCGCACGCCGGTTCGCACGTTTACGGCGCAGCCGAAACAGCCCGCGCGCGCCGCGTCCGCCGCGCCGGCCGTCAACCCCAACTTTCCCTTCCCGGCGCCCGTCCCCACGAGCCCGAGCCTTGTGGCGGCGCTTTCCGATCTTTCGGACGCGCGCATGGATGAGCTGGCGAGCATGCGCCGCAAGCTTGCCGGTGCCGTTGATCCCGACGCCCCCAAAGCGGCGTTGGAGCCCTCGTTGGTGCCGTACTACAATCCGCTGTTCGCTGACCGCTTTAGCTGGGCGCTCGAGTTCCGCATTCGCTGTGGATCGGTCTCCTACGTGGTCAAGGACATCGACGGCATGGCCGATGCCTACGTGCGCGGCGGCACGTTCTCCTATGGCAAGAAGCTCACGTTTGTCCATTCACCTGAGGCCTTTGACGAAACATCGGCAAAGCTGCTCAACCTTGTTGCGACGACAGTTGCCTATCTCGATGACATCACAAGCTCGCGTTCGGCGTCGTACGACTTTGTCCGCAGCGGTTTTGTTGCCGAGCGTCAGTTGCCGCTGTCCGAGCATAGCATCGTATATGTGCTGGACCTGCTGCGCGGCCAGACCATCTCCTTTGAGCCCGCCTGGTCGCGGGGGATGACGACGCATCGCACCTACGACGTGGCGGTTGAGCTGTCTCCGCAAGGGGAGGACGGGGCATCCGCTAAGCGTCCACCGCTGCTTGCCGCCAAAATCGCGCCGGCGGCTGGTGGTAGCTATGACCTGCGCCTGCCCGCCGATATGTACTGCTTTGCGTCGGGCGATGCCGCCTACTTGGTTGACACGCGCCGCGCGCGCCGTACCGACGCTGCATTTGCTCAGCATGCCGCACCTTTTTTGTCGCGCTTGCTGCCGTGCCGCACGCCCGCCCATATCGCCGCCGAGCAGGTGGGGGAGTTCTGCCGTATGGCGCTGCCCATTTTGCGCGACTATACCGACCTTACCGCGCCCGCTGCGCTCGATACCGTGGCGCCCGAGCCGAGCTTTGCCATGGCAATCGGCGTCGACGATGGGCTCGTGACCTGCAAGATTACGGTTACCTACGGTGACTGGTCGGCGGATCTCTTTGGCCTGGGCGCTCCGGGCAGCCCCTTCGAAGAGCAGCGCCCCGGTGTGCCACCCCGCGACGAGGTGGCGGAGTTTCGCGTTATGGATACGGCGGCCCTGTACTTCGATTTCTACGAGGGCGGTCTGGCGTTTGAGGAGCGCGATGACGCCCGCTTGTTCTGCCTGCTGACCGAGGGCCTGTCCGCCCTGTCCGAGCTGGGTGAGGTCATGCTTAGCGACCGTCTGCGCCAGATCTCGGTCCGCCCCGCGCCCAAGCTCTCGGTTCGTGCGACCGTTAAGAGCAATCTGCTCGATGTCGAGCTGGGCGCGAGCGGGCTTTCGGCCGCGGACCTTGCCGTCTATCTCGATTCGTACAAGCGCCATCAAACGTTTGCGCGCCTTACGTCCGGCGACATCATTCGCCTGGACGAGGGGGCGCGCGCCGCGTTTGGCCTTGCCGAGGACCTGGGTGTCGATGCCGTCGACCTGCTCGACGGCGTGTCGCTTCCCGCGTCGAGTACCCTGTTCGTCGACAGCATGCTCGCACGCACGCCGGCGCTCGAGGCCGATCGCGACGCTGCGTTCCGCCGTACCGTCGAGCGCCTGGATACGCTCGGCAAGATGGACTTTACGGTGCCGGCATCGCTCAAGGCAACGATGCGCGGCTACCAGGTCGACGGATACCAGTGGCTCGGCTCGCTCGAACACCTGGGCCTTGGCGGCATCTTGGCCGACGACATGGGCCTGGGCAAAACGCTCCAGATGATTGCGCATATTCTGGCGCGCGTGGAGGCGGGGGACACCAAGCCCACGCTCGTGGTATGCCCGGCCTCACTCGTGTACAACTGGACTGCCGAGCTGGAGCGCTTTGCCCCGTCGCTCGATGTGTGCGCCATTGTGGGCGCCAAGGCTCAACGCCGCGTGCAGATCGCCGGCGTGGCCGAGCATAGCGTGGTCGTGACGTCGTATGACCTTATGCGGCGCGATATCGACGAGTACGTCGAGCAGGATTTTGCCCGCGTGGTGCTCGATGAGGCCCAGTACATTAAAAATCCGCTCACGCAGGTGGCGCGCGCCGCCAAGCGCCTGCCTGCCGGCGTGCGCTTTGCCCTGACGGGCACGCCCATCGAAAACCGCCTGTCCGAGCTCTGGAGCATCTTCGACTTTTTGATGCCGGGCCTTTTGGGGACGCGCGAGTCGTTTGCCAAGCGCTTTGAGAGCCCCGTCGAGCATGCCGAGGGCGATAGCGCCGCTCGCCTGCAGGCGCTCGTGTCGCCGTTTGTGCTGCGTCGCGTTAAGGAAGACGTGGTGGCCGACCTGCCCGAAAAGATCGAAGACACGGTGATGGCACAGCTTACCGGCGAGCAACGCAAGCTCTACCTGGCCAACCAGGACCGCATCGCCCAGCAGGTGCAGCACCGCGAGGCTGGGGAGTTTAAGAAGGACAAGCTCAAGGTGCTCGCCGAGCTCACCAAGCTGCGCCAGATCTGCTGCGACCCGCGTCTACACTACGAGGATTACAAGGCGGGGAGCGCCAAGCTCGATACGTGTATGGAGCTCGTGCACGGCGCACTCGACGGCGGGCATCGCATCCTGTTGTTCAGCCAGTTTACGGGTATGCTCGATATCATCGGTAAGCGCTTGGCCAAGGAGGACATCGCCTTCCTTAAGCTCACGGGCGCTTCGTCTAAGGAGAGCCGCGCCAAGATGGTCGCGCAGTTCCAAGCGGGCGAGGTTCCGGTCTTTTTGATTTCGCTCAAGGCGGGCGGCGTGGGCCTTAACCTGACGGCGGCCGACGTGGTCATCCACTACGACCCGTGGTGGAACGTGGCAGCGCAGGACCAGGCGACCGACCGCGCGCACCGTATTGGCCAGCAACATACCGTGACCGTGTACAAGCTCATCGCCAAGGACACGATCGAGGAGCGCATTATGCAGATGCAGGAGTCCAAGCGCGACCTGGTCAACAGCGTGCTCGGCGGCGACGGCATCTCGTCGGCGCTGTTTACCCGCGAAGATGTTCTGGCGCTGCTGGGCGGCGACGGGCGCTAACCCGCTCGGGTGGGGCCGCCAGGGCGGATAGCGCACGCTGCCCCATCGTCCCCGCCCGTTATGTGTTCATTTGCAATGCCGTGGATGGTTTGTCTGCCTTTGGGCATAAGAACCATCAAGAACATTGGCACGTCAGCAAAGGAGAACATCATGGCGAAATTCTTTAAGGACCCCGACGGTAAGCTCATTGCCGCCCTTGGCAACGACGTTGCAACCCCTGCCGGTTGCACGGAACTGACCGCAAACACTGAGGACGCGGCGCACGAGAAGCACGTGCCTGTTGTCGAGACCGAGCGCGACGGTCACGTGATTCGCGCACGCGTTGGCTCGGTCGAGCACCCCAGCCTGCCCGAGCACTATATTGAGTGGATCGCCCTTGAGGCCGAGGGCCGCTTAGAGGTCCATTACCTTGAGCCCGGCATGAAGCCCGCGACGTTTTTTGCCGGCGGTTCCAAGACCGGTACCGTCTATGCCTACTGCAACCTGCACGGGCTGTGGTCCGCGACGTTCTAGGAGCGCGCCCCCGCTCGGGGTATCATAGCTAGCATATGCACATGCGAGCGCCGACTGCATCATGCGGCCGGCGCTTTTACTACGATTTCGATGGTTTACGACGGAAAGGGCTGAGCCATGAAGCTCGCGCTTGCACAGATCGATATGCGCCTGGGTGATATTGAGGGCATTTGCGGCCGCATCGAGGACCAGGCTCGTCTGGCCCACGAGCGCGGGGCGCGCGTGCTGTGCGTTCCGGCTCCGCTCTTTATGGGCGCCATGCCCGGTGGCCTGGTGGGCGCTGCCGACTTTGAGCACGACGTGCTTGCCGGCTTGACTGGTGTCGCCGAGCGCATCCAGGAGCTTGACATGATCTGCATCGTGCCCGCGGCGGTTTCGTTTGAGGGTCAGCCGCTGCTCGACTACATGATGCTCAAGGACGGTCATGTGGTGCCGGCGCGTTCGAGCATTGCCCTGCAGCGTGGCGAGAACAACGACACGCGTTGGGCGCCGCCGGTGTTCGACGTGGACGGCGTGCGCATCGCCGTGATTTTTGACTTGGACCGCGAACTCGAGATGTTGCCGACCGGTGTTGACCTCATTGCGTATTTCCAATTCAATGCGTTTGACATGACCGACCGCGAGACTGCCGCCATTGCCGCCGTTCGCAGCGGCGCCTACCGCAAGATCGCATCCAAGCGCAGCGTGTGGTTTGCCTGTATGGCGCCGGTCGGTGCCTATGACGAGTCGGTGTATACCGGCGGTTCGTTTGTGCTCGACGACTGCGGTCGCGTGGTGGCCCAAGCGCCGTGTTTTGAGGAGAGCCTGCTGGTTCAGGAGATTCAGCGCGGCGTGATGCTCGATGCCCTGGAAGATCACGAACTGACCGAGTTCCGTTCCGAGGAGTGGCTGTGGCAGGCACTGGTGCTCGCCGTGCGCGACAACGCCCGGGCCCACGGTGCGTCGCGCGCCGTGGTGGCACTCGAGGGCGACTTGCCGTCGTCCCTGCTGGCGGCGCTGGCCGTCGACGCTCTGGGCCCGCGTAATGTGATTGGCCTGGTGCTGGGGCGCAACCGTATCTTTACGCCGGCGCAGGAAGAGGCCGAGGCTGCCCGCTGTGCCGCCGTCCGCGCCATCGCCGAGCGTCTGCACATTCGCACCGTCGAGCGCGATGCACCGGATGCGGCGCGTGTGCTCGATCGCGACGTGTCGGCGGGCGATGCAGAGCGCCTGCGCTCGCGCACGCTGGGCCTCATGCTGGAGGACACGGCGCTCGAGCTGGGTGCGATGGCGCTGAGCCCGCTGTCCAAAACCGAGTACGCGCTGGCGGCGCCGGCGCTTTGCGGCGGCTACCAGGGCGATTACGCGCCCTTTGGCGATGTGTACCTGTCGACGCTTGAGTTTGTGGCGCGTGTGCGCAATCGCACGTCTGCCGTGGTACCCCAAGAGCTCGTGACGCTCAACGCGGTGGAAGATTGTATGGAGCGAGTGCTGGCGCAGGCGCTCTCGACGCTCGACGGTCCGGTCGATATGCTCGACCGCGCGGCACAGCTGCTCGGCGGGCTCGAGCCGGGTGAGATCGATGGCGCGCTTGAGGCGCACGTGGACCGCAATCGATCTTTCGACGACATCCCGATGGCCGCTGGCAAGCCTGAGGCCTGCTCGCTGCTGCTGATGCTCGTTCGACAGGGTGAGGCTGCCCGCCGCATGTTGCCGACGGCGCCGATCGTTTCGTCCCGTTCGTTTGCCGAGCGCTCCTGGCCGTACATGCTCGCGTGGTCCGACCTGGGGCTTAACGGCAAGGAGCGTATGACGGTCGATTCGCTGGCGCGCGCCGAGGTGCGCCGTTTTGCTGACGAGGATACGAGCGAGCGCGTGCGAAACGAGATGATGGGCGTGCTGGGCGAGCTACTGGGTATTTCGCCCGAACAAATGGAGGAGTTGCGCTCTGAAGACGGTCAGCGTCGTTTACACGAGGGAATGAAAAAGTTCGAGGGCGAGGTTCAGGACGCCATCGATAAGATGATGGGCGGCCAGGGTGGCCCGCAGGGTGGGCCCCAGGGTGGCCCGATGCCGCATCCGTCGGTTGATCCCCGACAGTTCCCATTCTTCTCGCAGAACTAAACTGGGGATGGGATTCGCTCTCAACCCCGATACTTCAACTAAGCATCTTGACCCCGTTGTGTTATTCTAGAACAGACGTTCGTGAGTAGTGCGCGGGGCCTTGCCTTGCGCTTGGTAAAAGACGAGGGAAGGTTGGCTTGGTTATTTTGGGCATCGACCCCGGTTTGGCTCATACGGGTTGGGGGATTATCGAGGAGCGGCGTGGCGAGGTTCGCTGCCGTGCCTATGGCTGCATCGAGACCAGCGCAGGCAGTCCGCTCGCGGTGCGCCTGTCGCATATCGCCCGCGACCTCAAGGGTGTCGTGGAGCGTTATCGACCCGATACCGCTGCCATCGAGAGCATCTACTTTGGCGCTAATGTCCGCTCGGCAATCCCCACGGCACATGCCCGCGGTGCCGCGCTCGTGGCGCTTTCGGAGTGCGCGCTCGAGATCGGCGAGTACACGCCTATGCAGATCAAGCAGGCTGTGGTGGGTACCGGTGCCGCAGATAAGCGGCAGGTCGCCTACATGGTGCGCACGCTCACGCAGCTCGATCACGACCCGCATCCCGACCATGCCGCCGATGCCCTGGCCTGCGCCATCTGCCACGTTAACCTCAGCCGCACCCGGGCGCTTACCGGCGGCGAGTTCTATCAACAGAGAGGAACCGGATACTGATGATCTCCCAGCTCCATGGAACGCTTGTCGAGGCCACGATGAGCTCTGCCGTCGTCGATGTATCGGGCGTGGGCTTTGAGCTCGGCATCTCGGCCAGCACTGCCGCCACGCTGCCTGCGCCCGGCGGCGAGGTTCGCCTCTATACCCGCATGCAGGTCCGCGAGGACGCCATGACACTCTTCGGCTTTGCCTCCAAGGACGAGCGCACAATGTTTGACAGGCTCGTGTCCGTCTCGGGCGTCGGTCCGCGCCTGGCGCTCGCCGTGCTTTCCACCTATACCGTGGGACAGCTGTATTCCCTGGTGATGGCCGAGGACGACAAGGGCATGGCCAAGGTTCCCGGTGTGGGCAAAAAGACCGCGCAGCGTCTGATCCTGGAGCTCAAGAGCACCTTTGCCAAGGATAAGGGCTTTGTGCCGGTCGACGTGATCCCCGGTCAGGTTGCGATGCCCGTGCCCGCCGCCGCTCCTTCGGCGATCGATGACGCCCGTGCGGCACTCCTTTCCATGGGCTTTAGTCCGCAGGAGACCGATGTTGCCCTGAGCGGGTATGATGGGCAGGATATGCGTGTCGAGGATTTGCTCGGCGCGGCGCTTAAGCGACTCGGAATGGATTCGTGATGTGGGAAGCCGATGACTCTCAGGACCTGTGGGCGACGCCCGGCAACTCGCCGGCGGCATCCATGGCGCACGGTGAACGCATGGTGGGCTCGGAGCTGACGGCCGAGGACCTCGATGTCGACCGTACCCTGCGCCCCCAGCGCCTGGATGACTACTGCGGCCAGGAGCACATCAAGCAGAGTCTGCGCGTGCTTATCGAAGCGGCGCAGAGTCGTGGCGAGACGCTCGACCACGTGATCTTCTCGGGTCCTCCGGGCCTGGGCAAGACCACGCTGGCCACCGTTATCGCCAACGAGCTGGGCGCTCAGATCAAGACCACGAGTGGCCCTGCCATCGCGCGCACGGGCGACCTGGCGGCCATCCTTACTAACTTGCAGCCGGGTGATGTGCTGTTTATCGACGAGATCCACCGCCTCAACCGTTCGGTCGAGGAGGTCCTGTACCCCGCGATGGAGGACTTTGCCCTCGATATCGTGATTGGCAAGGGTCCGGCGGCGCGCTCGATTCGCCTGGATATCCCCAAGTTTACGCTGGTAGCGGCAACGACCCGCTCAGGCATGTTGACCGGCCCGTTGCGCGACCGCTTTGGCATTTCATATCGCCTGGATTACTACACGGTCGAAGAGCTCGCGCAGATTGTGACGCGCTCGGCAACTATCCTTGGCGTGGCGATCGACCATCCGAGCGCGCTCGAGATCGGCTCGCGTTCGCGCGGCACGCCACGTCTTGCCAACCGCCTGCTCAAGCGCGTGCGCGATTACGCACAGGTGCGTGGCAACGGCCCCATCGAGCTCGATATCTGCTGCCAGGCGCTCGAGTTCTTCGAGATCGATGAGCTCGGTCTGGACTGGATGGATATTCGCATTTTGGAGACGCTCGCTAAGACGTTCTCCGGTCGCGCCGTGGGACTTACGACCCTTGCCAGCGCGGTGGGCGAGGACCCGGGCACGCTCGAGGATGTCTATGAGCCCTATTTGCTGCAGTGCGGGTTGATGATTCGTACGCCGCAGGGCCGTCAGGCAACCCTTCGCACCTTTGAGCACCTGGGGATTGAACCTACCGTTTAGGGCGATTTGTTTTGGCGGGCTGTTGGGCTATCGCTGGGCATCGGGTAAACATATCGCCGTTCATCGGTTATGGGCGTTTTACTATTGCGCGCCCGTGCTATGCTGAATTGGTCTTTTTCTCATTCGGTAACGAAAGGACCGCCCATGCCTACTGACATCGAAATCGCACGTTCTGTCACGCCGCTGCCTATTACCGAGGTGGCCAAGAACGCCGGCGTCGACGTTAAGCACCTTATTCCGTACGGCTTCGACAAGGCTAAGGTCGACTATTCACTGCTCAACGAGCCGACTGGCCACCAGGCCAAGCTCGTCCTCGTGACTGCCATCAACCCCACACCCGCTGGCGAGGGTAAGACCACCACGACCATCGGTCTGGCCGATGGCTTGCGCCGACGCGGCGTCAAGAGTGCCGTGGCCCTGCGCGAGCCTTCGCTCGGCCCCGTCTTTGGCGTTAAGGGCGGCGCTGCCGGCGGCGGCTGGGCTCAGGTCATCCCCATGGAGGATATCAACCTGCACTTTACCGGTGACTTCCATGCTATCGGCGCCGCCAATAACCTGCTGGCCGCCATGCTCGACAACCATATTCAGCAGGGCAATCAGCTCGGTATTGACGTTAAGCGCATCACTTGGAAGCGCGTCGTCGATATGAACGACCGTCAGCTGCGCCACGTCATCGACGGTATTGGCGGTAAGGCCCAGGGCGTGCCGCGCGAGGACGGCTTCGATATCACCGTCGCCTCCGAGGTCATGGCAATCCTGTGCCTGTCTACAAGCATTAACGACCTCAAGGAGCGCCTGGGCGAGATCGTCGTCGGCTACAGCTTTGCCGGCGAGCCCGTCCGCGCCCGCGACCTTAAGGCCCAGGGTGCCATGGCCGCGTTGCTTAAGGACGCGCTCAAGCCCAACTTGGTGCAAACGCTCGAGGGCACGCCTGCGTTTGTCCACGGCGGCCCCTTCGCCAACATTGCCCACGGCTGCAACTCTATCATGGCCACGCGTATGGCGATGCGCTTTGGCGATGTCGCCATTACCGAGGCCGGCTTCGGTGCCGATTTGGGTGCCGAGAAGTTCCTCGACATTAAGTGCCGCATGACGGGCGTTCGCCCCAGCGCCGTCGTGGTCGTCGCCACCGCTCGTGCGCTGAAGTACAACGGTGGCGTCGCCAAGGCCGACCTCAACGAGGAGAACCTCGAGGCACTCAAGGCCGGCATGCCCAACCTGCTGCGTCACGTCGACAACATCCAGAACGTTTATGGTCTGCCCTGCGTGGTCGCCATCAACCGCTTCCCGACGGACACCGAGGCTGAGCTTGCGCTCATCGAGTCCGAGTGCCAGAAGCTCGGCGTCAACGTTAAGCTTTCCGAGGTCTGGGCCAAGGGCGGCGAGGGCGCGCTCGACTTGGCCGATGAGGTCATGCGCTTGATTGAGCAGCCGAGCGAGCTCAAGTTTGCTTACGAGGACGGCGCCGATATTGCCGACGCTCTCGAGGCCGTTGCCACTAAGGTTTACCGAGCCGATGGCGTCGACTTTACGCCCGCTGCCAAGCGTCAGCTCGCCGAGCTGCGCGAGAACGGCTTTGGCAACCTGCCGGTGTGCGTCGCCAAGACCCAGTACAGCTTTAGCGATAACGCCAAGGCACTGGGTGCTCCCGAGCACTTCCGCATCACCGTGCGCGAGCTCAAGGTTTCTGCCGGCGCTCACTTTGTGGTCGCGCTGACCGGTAGCGTTCTGACCATGCCGGGCCTGCCCAAGGTGCCCGCGGCTGAGAACATCGACGTCGACAACGACGGCAACATCACCGGTCTGTTCTAGGCAAGAGCGACGTTATTGCCGCCTGTCCGCCCCGCCGTGCCCCACAGCACGGCGGGGCTTTTGTTTCTAGCCGCGCTTGTCTTGTAGATACCGACGGGCTTTGCCCATCATGGGCTTTTGCGCGGGTAGAATGCATGGATAACTTGATGCTTACGGGCGACGGAAAGGAATCGTTGCATGGATCAGGACAAGACAACCGTGATGGGCGGCTACGGTTCCGCGCAGGCTGGCGATAGCGCCGATGCGACCCGCGTTGTTCCCAACCCCGGTTATACCGACCCCGCCGCGACGCAGCCTTCTGCCGAGCCAACCCGGGTTATGGGCTATGGCGAGACAGCGCGGGATTCTTATGCTGTATCTTCGCAAGGCTCCTATGGCGACGCAGCTCCGGACCCGTTTGATTACGCGCCGCAGGATTCTTATGCCGCCTCGACGCCGAATCCCTATGATGACCTGCCGCAAAATCCCATTCCGCAGCCTCAGCAGACGACGTATATGCCTCGCACGGCGCAGCCTCGCTACGAGTCGCGCGAGCCGTATCGCGAGTACCCCAAGTCGATTCCGCAATATGGCGAGGACGAGGAGAAGAAGCCGTCGCGTTCGTCGAGCGTGATCAAGAAGATCCTCATCGTGCTGGCGATCTTCTTTGCGCTGTCGGTTGTGTTTGCCATTGTGTCGGGCATGCTCAACAAGCGAGGGAGTTCAACGGCTGATACCGCTGCCGAGCAAACCGAGTCCGCCTCGTCTAGCACCGTCGATCTGAGCGATATCCCGGGGCAGTACTGGTCCAACGCCAAGAAGCTCCTCAAGTCGCGCGGCGCCAATCTTTCGAATGCCGTGGTCCTGACTGATGATGGCTCAACGCCCGTCATCGATGCCAACTGGGTCGTTACTTCTGCTTACTATAACGACAGCGGCAACCTCGAAATTCAACTCACGCACAAGAATAGCTCGGGCAACTCACCCGACGGCCAAAGCGGTACCGACAGCTCGAGTTCCAATACGTTGGAGGACTTGAGCAACAAGGCACAGGAGCTTGGGGATAAGGCCCAAGAGCTGGGCGACACGGCCCAGAACCTGGGCGACACCGCTCAGAACTTGGGCGGCATGGCGACGGATGCCTGGAACGCCCTACAAAACGGCATCTCGGGCACGCAGGGAAACTAGCTGTTAAGCGGGCTACAGCTGCTCGGCCGGACGGTCGGGCGAGCTAAAGCCCGAATCAAACGTGACGACGCATGAGGCATTGGGTCGGCGCTCGTGCACGATGCGCGTGACGAGCTCCAGCAGCTCCTCGTCGGATATGTCAAAGCCGTCGGGACGCACAAGGTCAAACGAAACGAACCCGTCGTGCTCGTGCAGGTCGTGGATGGAGAGCGCGGGATCGATCTGCGTAACGCCACGCTTGACCCAGCCGCGTAGGTCGTCGCCGGTGGTGGCGATGGGGTCGCAGTGCAACGTGATGCCAATGCCCATCTGGCGCTTGATGTCGTGCTCGATGGTGTCTAGGATCTCGTGGTGCTCAAATGCGTCGCCCTCGCCGGGCATCTCCACGTGGGCGCTGGCAAACTGACGACCGGGGCCGTAGTCGTGCACCATCAGGTCGTGTGTGCCCAAGACCTGCGGATAGGACATGATCTTGTCGCGGATTGCCTGGACGAGCTTGGGATCGGGCGCTTGCCCCAGCAACGGGCTGATGGCGTCGCGCACTAGGCCCATGCCGCTGATGCAGATGAAGATGCCCACACCCAAGCCCGCCCAGCCGTCGAGGTCAAAGCCGGTCGTTTGCGAAATAAGCGCCGCCGCTAAGACCGAGCCCGAAGTAATGACGTCGTTTTTGGAGTCCTGCGCCGTGGCAATGAGTGTTTCGGAATCGATACGGTTGCCCAGCGCGCGGTTGAATGCGGCCATCCAGAATTTGACGAGCATGGACAAGACGAGAGCGGCTAGGGAGACCAGCGTGTAGGCGGTGGGGGAGGGCTTGATGATCTTGGTGACCGACTCGAGGATCAGGTTGATGCCGACGGCGCAAACCAGGACGGCGACGAACAGACCGGCTAGGTACTCGTAGCGGCCGTGGCCATAGGGGTGGCCTTCGTCTGCCGGGCGGCTGGCAAGGCGGAACCCGAGCAGGCTCACGATGTTGCTCGAGGCGTCGGAGAGGTTGTTGAAGGCGTCGGCGATGAGCGAGACAGAGCCGGCGAGCAGGCCCGCGATGCCCTTGGCCAGGCACAGAGTGATGTTGAGGCCAATGCAGATGAGGCTTGCGGCGAAGCCCGCGTTGGTGCGGCAGGAGGTATCGACCGGCTCGCCCTCGCTGCCGGGAACAAGCGTATGTACCAGCCGATTTACAAATAGCATAGCGGTCGTCCTCACAATCATGTTTAAGGGGATAGTGTAGCTCGCGCGGAGGCGCTGTGCACCGATGCTCAGAAAATGCAGCAATGGTCTGCCGGTGCTAACGAGCGAGCCTTCTCGTCTGCCTGGGTGCTCGATTTTGGGCCACATGGGTATGGGCACGTGCTTACCTGCCCGACATACTTAATGTCGACAGCCCCAGTGCAAAGGAGGACGTATTCATGGACGAGATGTTTGCCATTAAATGCCAAAACTGCGGCGGCCCTATGTACTCACACCAGGCTAAACGCAGCTTTGAGTGCGCCTATTGCGGCACGGTCGTTCCGTGGCAGGCCGATGCGGGGGAGCCCAAGAGCGCCCTGGGCATTCGCCATACGCCGCTGACGGTTGTCGATGGGCTGCTTAAGCTCACGCATGTGTCGCAGCTCGAGCGCCCGGTGGACCCCGACTGGTATTTCTTTAATGAGCACTGGCGCAATCAGTCGGTTCTGGAGCATCTGCTGTGGGAAGACCGCGGCACGGCCCAGGAGTTCCAAGAGGCCACGCACGTGAGCATCTCCTGTCCCTTCTGCGGAGCGTCCTTTGAGGGCGAGTCGACCCAGCGCGTGTTTGAGTGCCCGTCCTGCGGCAATAAGATCGGTGTCGCCGACCTGCTCAAGCCGGGGACGTTTAGCAAGCGCCTGACCATGGGCGTTGGTGCGGAATATGTGCCCGAGCAGGGTATTCCCTGCGAGATAACGCCGCAGCAGGCGTGCGCCAATGCGCTTGAGCTGGTGCGCCGATATCCAGACGCCTTTGCCGGTCACGATGTGGAAGACGCGATTCAAAACGACATGATGCTCTTCTACTT
The DNA here is from genome assembly GCA_905194345.1 of Coriobacteriaceae bacterium. Taxonomy (GTDB): domain Bacteria; phylum Actinomycetota; class Coriobacteriia; order Coriobacteriales; family Coriobacteriaceae; genus Collinsella. The sequence continues at coordinate 85,285 of CAJJRZ010000003.1, read as the reverse complement.
CCCCATGGCGCTCGCGGACCTGCGCATGATGGCGTCCTTCCCGGGCAAGGGCCTGAGCAAGGAGACCCTGGTGTACTACGAGGTGCTCGACTGGGCATATCCCAGGGCAAACTACCTGGACGTTCGCCTTATGGGCATTCTGGAGCCATGGGACTTTGCCAAGGTTGGGTCGTTCGACCCGGCCATGCAGGAAGGCGACTTCCGCGTTGTCTCCGTCGATGCGTCCACCAAGGACCAGGTGGTCATTGATAAGTTGGCGTTCGACATTGTTGGCAACGATGCCGAGACTTTCCTGGGGCTCAATAAAAAGAGCATCCGCACCTGGGCGCGCAAGGCCCGCAAGCACAAGGACGGCCTGGTTATGGTGCCGGTCTACTTTGTCGATCGTCCCGCGTCGGATGGACGTAATGGCGAGCAGGTGCGCATTGCCGTGAACGGCCAGACGGGCCGTGCGGCGGCGGTGGTGTTTAGCGACAAGCGCGAGACGCATATTGTGGCGCCGCTCAATCCGAGCCTGCATCTGTCCGGCGAAAGCACCGTTCACGCCACGCCCGTCGAGGTCAAATACATCAAATCGCCATTCCTGTACCAAATTGTGCGCCGTGGAGGCGACGAGCAGCCACGTCAGGTGGCAGCGGCTGCCGAGGGTTCCTACCGAGAAGAAAAACCCAAGCGCAAGGGATTGTTCGCTGCGATCTTTGGGAAGTAGGGAAGCGGAGCCGGGGCGTCGGGCTGCATCGCAAGGTCATGAGACGAATTTAAGACTGCTGGGAACGTGCTACCATTGCCGATAGCCTTAATCTTGTAAGAAGCGGAGGCCAGATTATGGGTTTTGCGGATCAGCAGCTTCAGCTTCAGGTACCGTATTCTCCTGACGACACGTTTAATGCCTTGAAGGCAGCTATGGAAAAGCTGCCTAAAGTAAAAGTTGATAGTGCATCGCCCTCAACAAGAACAGTTGCAGCCGAGATTGGTATGAGCCTTTGGTCTTGGGGCGAAAATATCAGTATTTCGGTTGTTCCAGTTGAAGGCGGATCTGGCGTTACTGTCAAGTCGTCATCTAAGGTCAGGGCAAACGTATTAAACGGGGGCAAAAATGCAAAGAATATTGCCGAGATAGTCGATGCCCTATCGAAGGAGCTCGAGCGGTATCCGCAGGTTTCACAGACTATTGAGACGCTGGCGGATAGTGGTTGATGTAGTTGCAAGGCTTGAGAGGCTTGCAGCACTGCGTGAGAGTGGAGTACTTACCGAGGAAGAGTTTGCTGCAGAAAAGGCAAAAATCTTTTTGTAATCAGACACGGTGGTTGGATTTGCATTCTATTATTGAACTTGGTTATACTAGGCTGAAAATATCGTGTGTAATAAAGGTGCGTAGTAGTCTCGTCTTGATTGGCAGATGTAAATAAACGGTGGAACGGCTGTAAAAGAGCCTTGCCACTGTGTAAAATCAGGATGTGCCGCGGAACCCGCTCCTCAGTCGGTCAACTTTGGAAGCGCGGGCAACGCAGGTGCTATCGTCTTAAAGGGTCGGCTGCAACCGACCCTTTTCTATGACTCCCTTCGCTATCCGTTACTGCTTATATTCCCGCCAGATCGAGTAGAGGTTCCGGGCAATGCCGGTCACATACATCGAGAGGCGCAGGATTTCAAGAAACAAGTTCATAGGCTTCACCCCAATCGGAGATCGGAGCGTTGCCCGCAGGCGGATTCCGCGGCGGTCAAGATTTTACCTCACAGGCCGCGGTGGGAGACATCCTATCCACCCCCTGGTTTGGAGCAGTGTCGATCTGACGGGCAATCAAGCCTTTAGCTCTCTTTGAATTGAGCAAGCATCTGCCCGAAGAAGCTGAGCCCGGATGGCTCATAAATGAGTGAGCCGCCATCTTCGGTCCGGTAGACCCCGCAGGGGAGGTAGCGCCCGTCGGGAAGGACGTAAAGGTTTTCTTCCTCCATCAGTCCCGTTGGGAGTATCGGGGTCTCGTTTTCGCCCATTTGGAACTCATCGATATTCGCGATCTTCCTCTCCATGATGCCTCCTACCTTATTTCTTGAATGGCGCCCTAAAACAAGCAGCTCTCAATCAACTCTTTACCGCGCAGGGTGTCGATCCATTTCTGCGGAATTGCGTCCATGCCGTATGCTGCGCCGGCGAGGGCGCCTGCGACGGCTGCGGTGGTGTCGGTGTCGTCGCCCAGGTTGACGGCGGCAAGCACACAATCATCGTAGCTGTTAGTGTTGACGAAGCACCAAGTGGCTGCCTTAAGCGTGTCGCGCACGAAGCCGCCGGATCTGATTTCGTGCTCGGGTGCATCTTTCAGACAGAGTGTCCATTCGGGGAGCGCGCCGTCCATCTCGGACCTCAACAGTTCGATGAACTTGACACATGACTCGGTCGATGTTCTATGAGCGTGGGTGATTGCAGAGACCTCACGGATCTCTTTGTCTGTTGCATCGGCAAACGCCAGGGGTGCGATGCGCATGAGCGAGCCGTTGCCGTTGTCGCGCTCGCCGGAGCCACCCTTGCCGGAGCGAAGGGCGCGGGCGGTCGTTCCTCCGTAGTCGAAGACGCCATCAATCGTGTACTCGTCGTTGGCGATCCAGCTCACGAATTTGTCGCGCATGTCCTCGGTGTCAATGCGGCCGAGCTCTCTGATGGAGTCGCAGGTGGCGAGCGTCATAGATGTGTCGTCGCTCCAGGTGCCGGCGGGCTGCCCATGCGTGCCGTAGCCGATCATGTCCGTGCATTCGAACGTGCCACGAGGCCTGAACTCGTAGGGAACGCCCAACGCGTCGCCGACGGCAAGTCCATAGATGCAGTCGCGCAGTGTTGTTTTCGGTCTGTCTGTCATGGAGCGCTCCTCTTGTGTCGGGGGATATGAAACGCCGTCGGGGGCATCGGTCGCAACGTGCTGCTACCCTTGCGCTTCGCCATTAGTCGCTTCGTTGATGGCGCGGTACTCGGCACTCAGCTCGCGCGCCAGCTCTTCCTTGCTTGGAAGATACGGCAGGTATTTGGCGGCAAACACTTGGTCGTTGTCTTCGGGCAGCGTGTACTCGACAATCGAGTCGCTTTTGTCCGCGCAGAGCACGATGCCTATAGGCGGATTGTCGCCTTCGTTCATGAGCTCGCGCGTGTAGTAGTTCACATACATTTGCATCTGGCCCAGGTCCTGATGCGTAAGGTCATCGGTCTTAAGGTCGATGAGCACGAAGCAGCGCATCAGATAGTTGTAAAACACAAGGTCAATATAGAAATGGCGCCCATCAAAGGTGATGCGCTTTTGGCGCGCCTCGAAAGCGAAACCACGGCCAAGCTCCAGCAGGAACTTCTGAAGATGCGTGATGAGCGCCTGCTCTAGATCGCTCTCGCGAAACGCAGTATCGTCCGAGAAACCTAAAAACTCCAGTACATATGGGTCGCGGATGATATCCTCGGGGCGACGAGCCGGGGCGCTCTTTTGGATTTCCTGGGTGACGGCCTCCTTGTCCTTGCTGGCAAGCAGGCGCTCGCGGAACATGGTGTTGATCTGGCGCTCGAGCTGACGCGTGCTCCAACGAGAATCGGCGCATTCGTTCATGTACCAGGCGCGAGCATCGGGGTCGGGAATGCGCATCAACCTGCGGTAATGAGTCCAGCTCAATTCGCTACGCAGTGCGTCGCGAATTGGAAACGCAAGAAAGAACTGACGCATATTGCGAAGGTTTGCGATGCCAAAGCCTCTTCCGAAATCCGCGGTAAGCCTTCTGGAGGGGCCTGCAATCAATGCCTCTCCATATACTGCGCGCTCCTCTCCGCCCTGCTCATCAACAATGCTCTTGCCGATCTCCCAATACGCCTCAACCATCGCAAAGTTAACGGCGGTATAGGCCTTGTCGCGAGCGGCGTTGAGAATCGAGGAAACCTGCTTGTAAAAAACTTCTGGCACGATTGCCGATTCTCCACGGTTTACCAGTTCGCCCATCACTGTCGCCCCACTTTCCTCTTGTGGAATGCATCTTTATCGCATTTAGTTTAAAGCCTCGCGCGGACACGAATTGCTGTGCTGTCTGGCACCTTCGCATGGGAGCCTTGCGGTGACTAAAATGTGGCCATAGAGGCAGTTTTAGCGAACCTCATGGGGGTGACATGCATGGACAACAACACTTTGCTACCCCTTCATGTCAAAAATAGGGGCGCAGAACGATATTCTGCGCTCCTGATTGAGCCGATGCGTCTGAAAGCCGGCTTGCCTATTCGCTAGCGCCTTCGCTGTCTTCGCGATCGTTGACAAGCATTGCCGCGCCGGCGACCGTTGTCGCCACGGCGGCGGCAGCGAGCCCGGCGGCAATGCCAGAGCCGTCGCCCGTGCCGGCGAGCTTCTCGCCCGATCCCTTGCTCTTGTTGCCCTTGCCGTTCTTGTCGGCGCTGCCCGCGTTGGTGCCGGTGCCGGTGTTGCCTGCACCGCCCGCGTCGCCCGAAGTCGTCACAGTAAAGCTTGCGGCTCCGTCGGTGGCAAGCGTGTAGTTCTGCGCCGCGTCGCCCAACAGGCCTTTCGCACGCACCCAATACGTCCCCGCGGCAAATGCCTCATCCTCGGCCATTGCCGTGCCCGGAGCGCCGTTTGCATCGTGCATAAACTCGAGCTGGGCGGTGCAGGCATCGCCTTCGAGCTTGCCCTCGAGCGGCGCCGCGATCTTTGCGCGCACGTCCTCGCCGGCCTTAAGGCCCTCGAGCCCTTCAAAGTGGGGCGTCAGTGCGCGCGGGTCGATATCGATGGGCACGGAACCCTGCAGTTCCGTAACGGTCTCGTTGCCCAGGGCGTCGACATCCACGTATTCGATAGCAAACGTGTTGCCCGAAGCCGCCACGTTGAGTACGTTACTGCTGTCGACAAGGCGGAAACGACCCTCGCCAACGGTCTTTCCATCCTGGAGTGAGGCATCGCTCAACGAGTCGCCGTATGTCATGCGCATACGGGTCGGGAGGTAGTACGAAACGGTCTGCTTGTGCTTCGCATCGTAATTGCGCTGGTAGATGCTTCGGGCCAGTGCCGCATCAACAAAGTCGGACGCAATGATGCCAATGTGCTTGAGGCAGTCCTCCTTTGTGCTCTCATTTCCGGTGCTGTTTATATACTGGCTCTTGTATAGATGCTCGTTGACCACTCGCGCCGCGGTAAAAGGATTGCTTCCTTGCTTGTAGTTCGTGCAGCTGGTGTAGTTGATACACCAGCTGTGCTCCAGGACCTTTACCTTGGCCCCGTTATTGTCCTCGACGTCCACCATGATGCGGGCGAGCTTGGTTGTCTCCTGCAGCGCCATATCGACCCAGCCGATTTTGTCGGTTCCTGTGCATTCGTAATGGTCCTGGGCGTATACCTTGGTGCAATAGGGCTCTTCGTCACCCGTTTTCCCCACGGCTTCAAAGCCCCGCTCGTCTCGAACGAGACACATAGAGGTGCTGTCGGTGTGTGCTGCGATTTTGTCGTCCCATTGGGTGAGGTCGAGGCCCCATGTGTGGCTGCTTACGCTGTTGCCAGCGAGCCCAAACCGACGCAGCAGGACGATCTTTCCGCGCACCTCGCCCAGCGTGGGGATACGGCTCGATGTGTAGAATAGGTCGGGGTTCTCATCAAAAACCTTGCCCAAGGCCGTCGTGAGGCTTTCGTTGGTAGCCTCGTCATTGCCCCGCGACACGAGCATGATGAGCGCTTCTGTCGGGTTTTCGCTCAAAAACGTATTGAAGTACCCGATGACATCGGAGAGATGCATAAAGTTCCCGTCTTTTTTGAGTAGGTAACAAGCTCCGTGGTCGATGCCGGGGTTCTCACCCTTTCCGAGTCGAATATCAAAATAGCGAACGCCTTCGAGCAGCTGCGTGGGGATGTAATCCTGCTGGCATTTTGCTTGGGAGGATTGGGGCTCGGTGTCGTTGTCCACGCTGCAGGTGCCCGAATCGTGCGTGCCCGGGATGCTCAGTTCGTCGAGGAACTTGTTGTTGTCGACGTATTTCATCCAACAGGGCCCGTCGACGTAGCTGCTATACGTGGTCCAGTCGATACTTCTAACCGTGGCATCGTTCTTTTTCATATCGTAACCGATAAGTTCGAGCTCCCACGGAATGCTCTTACTCTTATGGCAGATCTTATTGTTGTCCTGGTCTTTGCCGTCCGATTCTATTGCCAGGTACTTAATGTCTTTTTTCTCGGTTTCTTTCTCGACCGTGCGGTCTCGGATGATATAGGTTCCGTTTGACTGGCGTTTAAACGCAAAAGCGCGGCTGGGCTTGTCGTCATACTCGCCACTCCATACGTGGATGACCTTTCCATCTTTGTCCGAGTCGCCGTCGACCGACCAAATGCTGTAGCCCGTCTTTTTATGCTCTTCGAAATTGAGTAAGGTGCGGATGGCATACCAATTTGTATTATCTGCATCGGTCACTACGTGTTCAAGGATGAGTTTGCTGGACGTGCCGTCATTAAACAGGTGGCAGACGTTGCCGATAACGTTGCCGTCTTCATTGACGCTTGCGGTGCGAAAATAGCCCGCGGGGCGAAGGCGAATGACGAAATTATGGAGGCTCTTCGCCGGTGTGGGCGCGTCTTCTGCAAATGCCGCTTGCAGGGGAATACCCGGCGTCACGGTTTCGGGCAGGCTTGCAAATGGCGACAATGCTGCGAGTCCTAGGCCCAGCGTAAATGCTCGACGACTGATGGCGTGGTGTTCGGTCATAACTCCTCCATTCGCGGGGTGCGGTTATGCGCTCGTTTTGGTCACTATACTGCCCGGATGTCTAAACGTGTTGGCTTAATTGTCTGCGCGGTGCTATTAATCGGCGGGCGGACGCGTTGGGGCGCTTGTCTATTTGTGTTGCTACCGCGCTGGGGGTGGTTTTGCCGTCCGGCACCCTCGCGTTCGCCGGCTATCGGCATAAGAAAGGGAGGGCCGGCGAGCCGATCCTCCCTTAGTACGAAACGCTGGGGCACCGTCGCTTGTTTGCACTGCGCTCGTGTTTCCCGTTACGCTCGCGAGTCGCTTAGCGCTTGATCTCGATATCGTCGAGCTTGACGTCCATGGCCTCGGTCTTGGCCTTGGCGATATCATCGGCAAACTCCAGGGACTTCATCATGGTCTCGACGGCGTCCTTGTGCTCTTCGACATTGTCGATGCGCACGTACACGCTGCCGCCGTCAACGTCGGTGAAGTACTCGGTCGTCACGCCGCCCGTGTGCGTGTAGGAAGCGTTGCGCCAGGTCTTGCCGTTGTACTTAACGGGATCATTCTCGGTCCACTCAAAGTCGGTCTTCCACTTGGCCTCGTAGTCAAACAGCTCGTCGGCGTTCTTGTCAGGGTCGAAGACGGGGATGAAACGGTCGCTGGCGTGCTCGCTCTTGGTGAACTTAAACTGGGCCCTGTCGGCCGTGTCGCCGGCAACGTCGGTAATCTCGACGCCCTCGGGGACCTCGACCTTAAACCAAATGAAGTCGGTCCTCATATCCACGGTTGGCTTTTCCGCGCCGCCGCCACCGCTGCTGCCGGTAGCGCCACCGCTTCCGCCACAACCCACCAGGGCAACCGCGGCAAAGAGGCTGATGCAGAGGGTGAGAATCGCTAAGGCCTTCTTTTTCATGGTCGTGTCCTCCTCAATCTGTAACCGCCCATGGATTACCTGCCTTTACTGTACGCGTGGACGGCTCGCTAGGGTGGGCCATGTGTCCCATTCTGAGGGCCGGATTTGCGCCGTTAAGTGGCAATATGCGCGGGTGTAAAAGAGGGGAGGGCCGATACTGTCGGCCCTCCCCGGGTTGGGTGCCCGTTGTTTTAATGGGGCGCATGTGCGCGGGTGCGCGTAGGCGCGTGCGGGTGTCCCGTTACTTGATCTCGATGCTCGAAATCTCGACTTCGCGTGCCTCGGAAACTGCCTCTTCCATGTCATCGGGGAACTCGATGGAGTTGAGGAGCGCCTCGGCTTCTTTCTTGTGCTGGTCGAAGTTCGAGATGAGGACGTAGACGCTTCCCGGCTCAACATCGGTAAAAAGCATGGTTGAGATGCCACTGTTGTCCTCGTATGTTCCGACGAGCCACGTCCTGCCGTTATACTCGACGGACCCGCCATCCTTCCACTGGAACGTATCCCCCTTCTTTTCCGCCTGGTCGGCGTGGGATTCCTCGGCCGTCAGCGCTTTTTTCCAAACGGGGATAAAGCGATCGGCCGAGGCGTTCTCGTCTTCGGGGAAGGTGAGCTGGACCCCGTCGGCATTCTTGCCGGCAGAGTCGCTTACGCCGACGCCCTCGGGCATCTCGACCTTAAACCAGATGAAGTCGGTCTTCTTGGCGACGGGGGCCTTTTCCTTGCTCTCGCTCTTGGGGGCGCTGCCGCCGCCCGATGCGCTCCCGCCGCAGCCGACAAGGGCAAGCGCGGCAAAGAGGGCGATGCAGAGGGAAAGGATCGATAGGGTCTTTTTCTTCATGATGGTGTCCTCCTTGTCTGTCGATGACATCACGGCGCCGCATGCTGTTGGGGTACTGATTGCACTGGCGGCGGATGTCTCTGTGTACTGTCCGGCTTATACCTCCGTTCATCGCTTGTGGCCGTTGCGCGGCCGTGCCCCAACGGGTTCCTTACTTATAGATATGCCCCAGCTTGTGTTGCCCGGGAGTCTCGAAAGGTGGGCCATGTGTCCCATGTTTGTGTCGCTGCCGCCTATCGTGTGCCATAGAAATCCGCGATGGCCAGGTGCGCTGACGCTCATGTGCTTATGGGCTAGACTTAGCACCATTACGTGATCGATGCGGTCGGTCGGCGGTTGCCACCCGACCGATGTATATGACTTGAAGGTGCATGTGCATGAGCCAAGAGATGATGGACAAGACCTGCCGCGGGTTTGCCGAGGCGCTGGCCGCGCGCGAGCCGGTTCCCGGCGGTGGCAGCGCGAGCGCCTTTGTGGGCGCGCTGGGCGCCTCGCTGTGCGGAATGGTTGCCCGCTACGGTGCGACCAATCCCGCGCTTACTGATCGTGCGGATGACCTGACGCGTGCGTTTGTCCATGCTGATGAGCTGGCCCAGGAGCTTGTCGAGTTGGTTGCCGAGGACGTTCGTGCCTATGGGCAGGTGTCCGCGGCGTACGGTATTCCGCGTGACGATCCGGCTCGAGCGACCGCGATTCAGGATGCGCTGCATGTGGCCGCTATGCCGCCGTATCGCATTATGGATGCCTGCGGGCGTGCGCTGGCGCTGCTCGAGGACATGGCCGACAAGGGTTCGCGTCAGCTGCTGTCCGATGTGGCGTGCGGCGCCGTGTTCTGCCGTTCTGCTATGCAGGGCGCGAGCTTGACGCTCTTTGCGAACACCACGTCTATGAAGGATCGCGCTCGTGCTGAGGAGCTCGAGACGGCGTGTGATGAGTTGCTCGACATGTGGTTGCCGCGCGCCGATGCGCTGGCGCGCCGCGCCGCCGACGCCGCAAGGAAGAGGGGATAGCCATGGCTGAGCTACTGAAGGGTGCTCCCGTCGCCCGCGCGTTGACTGAGGAACTTGCTGCTCGCTGCGCAGCCCTGCGCGAGCGGGGCGTTGTTCCGACGTCGGCTATCGTGCGTGTGGGTGAACGCGAGGACGACCTATCCTACGAGCGCGGTGCGCTCAAGCGCTGCGAGAAGGTTGGCATTGAAGCTCGCCGCGTTTTGCTTCCCGCCGATGTTTCGCAGGACGAGCTGTTGGCGGCCATCGAGGACATCAATACCGATTCGTCTGTTCATGGCTGCCTGATGTTCCGCCCGCTGCCCGCCGGCCTTGACGAGGACGCGGTTGCCGCGGCACTCGATCCTGCCAAAGACGTTGACTCCATGACGCCGGCTTCGCTGCTCACCACGCTTTCGGGGCGCGGCGAGGGTTTTGCCCCCTGCACAGCCGAAGCCGTGCTTGCTTTGCTGGATCATTACGGCGTTGAGCTGGATGGAGCTAAGGTTGCTGTGGTCGGGCGCTCGCTGGTGATCGGGCGTCCTGTTGCCGCCATGCTTACGGCGCGCAATGCGACCGTGACGACGTGCCATACGCATACGCGCGACCTTGCTGCCGAGTGCCGTGCTGCCGACATTGTGGTTGCCGCCGTTGGACGCGCGCACACGATTGGCGTGGATGCCATTCGCGAGGACCAGACGATCATCGATGTTGGCATTAATTGGGACGAGGCCGCTGGCAAGCTGGTCGGGGACGTCGATTTTGATGCTGCGGAGCCGGTTGTTAACGCCATCACGCCCGTGCCGGGCGGCGTGGGCGCTGTGACGACGGCGATCCTCGCCAAACACGTGATCGAGGCGGCCGAGCGCGCATCGAAATAGGCTTTTGACCACAAGGGCTGCCGAGGCCGCGGTTTCGCCCTTTCTGCGCCGAAGCGATACACTGTTATCGTTTGATTTCTTCGCTCAAGGAGGATGCGCATGCCGTGCACAACGATTTTGGTTGGTAAGAACGCGAGCTACGACGGGTCGACGTTGGTTGCTCGCAACGAGGACTCGTCCAACGGGGTGTTTGAGCCCAAGCGCATGCGCGTGGTGCATCCCGACGAGCAGCCGCGCGTCTACACGAGCGTCCTGAGTCACCTGACCGTTGAGCTGCCCGATAACCCCATGCGCTACACGAGCGTCCCCGATGTTGTCCCGGGCCACGGCATCTGGGCCGAGGCCGGTTTCAACGAGCTCAATGTGGGCATGTCCGCAACCGAGACGCTCACCACCAACGAGCGCGTTCGCGGCGCCGACCCGCTCGTCGACTACGTGCCCGCCAAGGGCAACGAGGGCGAGGACGGCTATGTTCCGGCGCAGCCCGGCGGTCTGGGCGAGGAGGACATGGTGACCCTGGTGCTGCCATATGCCAAATCCGCCCGCGACGGCGTACGCATTCTGGGTGACCTGCTCGAGCGTTATGGCACCTACGAGAACAACGGCATCGCCTTTAGCGACGTGGACGAGATCTGGTGGCTCGAGACCATCGGCGGTCACCACTGGATCGCCAAGCGCGTGCCCGATGACGCCTATGTGACCATGCCCAACCAGCTGGGTATCGATAGCTTTGACCTGGATGACGCCGAGGGCGCCCAGGCCGACCACATGTGCTCCGCCGACCTGCGCTCCTGGATGGCCGAGTGGCATCTGGACCTGACGCTGGGCGTCGAGGGCGACGGTCCGGCCGCGGTCTTCAACCCGCGCGAGGCCTTTGGCTCGCACAGCGACAGCGACCACGTCTACAACACGCCGCGCGCCTGGTATATGCAGCGCTGCCTTAACCCCAGCGATGTGTGGGACGGTCCCGAGGCCGACTACACGCCCGAGAGCGACGATATTCCCTGGAGCCGCGTGCCTGAGCGCAAGGTGACCATCGAGGACATCAAGTACGTGCTTTCGAGCCACTACCAGGGCACGGAGTACGACTGCTACGGCAGCAAGGGTACGCCCGCCACACGCGGCGCCTATCGTCCCATCGGCATCAACCGTAACAGCCAGCTCGCCGTGCTGCAGCTGCGCCCCTATGCGCAGCCGGCCTACCGCGCCGTGCAGTGGATGGCCTTTGGCTCCAACTCGTTTAACGCGCTGGTTCCGCTGTACGCCAACGTCGAGACCATGCCCGAGTACTATGCCGACACGCAGGCTCGCGTGACGTCCGAAAACTTCTACTGGGCCAACCGCCTGATCGGCGCGCTGGCCGACGTCCGCTTCCATGAGTGCGGCCGCGCTGTGGAGGACTACCAGGAGAAGGTCGGTGGCATGGGCCACAAGCAGATCCATGACGTCGATGCTGCCGTAGCCGCTCTGCCCGAGGCCGAGGTACCTGCCGAGCTTGCACGCGCCAATGAGGCCTTTGCCGAGCGTGTTCGCGTGGAGACCGATGCTCTACTGGGCAAGGTGCTCTACACCACGAGCTGCGCCATGAAGAACTCTTTCGCGATGAACGACAACGTGAGGTAGGGATTTCCCGTCGATCGAATAGCGCTAAAACGCTTTGTCGCTTTCGCTCAATCTTGGGTACAAGAACGCCAATGCAGTTGTTTGTGATTGGAGACAACCATGGTTATGAAACTCGATCAGCTTGTTAACGGCGCCATTAACGTGGGCTTTGGCGCTGCCGCCGTTGCTGTCGAAGGCGGCAAGAAGGTTCTCGACGACCTTAATACCAAGGGCGAGCAGGTGCGCAAGGACGCAGGCGCTCCCGATATCGCCCGCAGTGTGTCCGACATGTTCGAGCAGGCCGGTGGCACCATCTCCGACCTGACCGAGCGTCTGGGCATGCAGGGCGAGACCGCGGCCCAGCGCGTGCTCGACGAGCTCATCCTTGCCCGCGTCCGCGTCATGACCGCCCCCGAGCGCACGGCCTTCCTGGCCCATGTGCGCGACATCGTCGATTCGGTCGAGGACAACGTGACCTCGGTGCCCGTCGAGTCCGTTGAGCCCGACGATGCGAAGGATACCGAAGAGGCCGAGTAGCAGCGCAGATGGCAGATTCCACCACCGATTACAACAATCAAGATCCCTTGGGTGACGAGGCAGCGGTTGTCGATGAGGTCGACGCCGCCGTCTCGGGCGCTCGCAAGAAGCCGCGCGCTGTCGATATGGTGCCAGAGGAGCCCGACGCGATGGCGCCGGACGAGGAATACCAGCTCACGCCGGCGGGTCGCCGCGAGCGCATCGGGCAGATTGTTCGCCTGGTCAAAAAGTACCGCGTGTGGGACAACCTCACGCCGGTTCGCCTGCGCCGCCTGCTCGAGGAACTCGGCCCCATGTTCGTCAAGATGGGGCAGATTCTGGCCAACCGGTCCGAGATTCTGCCGCAACGCTTTTGCGACGAGCTGCGTCGTCTGCGGTCCGACGTGGAGCCGGTGCCGTACGAGGTCGTACTCAGTTGTCTGGAAGAAGAATACGGCCTGCGCCTGGGGGAGATGTTCGATGCGATCGACCCCAATCCGCTCGGTAGCGCATCGCTCGCGCAGGTGCACCGCGCTCGTTTGGTGACGGGCGAGGACGTGGCCGTCAAGGTGCAGCGCCCCGGCGCGCAGCAGGTTATGGCACAGGACATCGATATCATCCGCTCGGTGGTGCGTATCGTTTCCAAGTTCGTCAACACCGATCAATTCGTTGACCTGCACGGCGTAGTCGAGGAGCTGTGGACCTCGTTTCGCGAGGAGACCAACTTTTTGGCCGAGGCCAAAAACCTCAACGACTTCTACGAGTTCCATAGGAGCGTTCATGGCGTGACGTGTCCTAAATCCTATCTGGACCTGTGCACCGAGCACGTGGTGGTCATGGACTACGTCGACGGCATTTCGATCGCCGATCCTGAACGCTTGGTGGCCGAGGGCTATGACTTAGAGAAGATTGGCGCCGCGATTGTCGAGGACTATTCGACGCAGGTGCTCGACGACGGCTTTTTCCATGCCGACCCGCATGCGGGAAACATAATTCTCAAGGACGGCATCGTCTACTTTATCGACCTGGGCATGGTCGGACGCATGTCGAGCCACGACCGCGGTATCGTAAAGGACATGATTTTCGCCGTGGCCGAGGGCGACGTGCCAAAGCTCAAGGATTCGCTCATGCGCTTCGCCGTGACGCGTGGCGACTCGGCTGAGCTCGATCATTCGGCCTTTTTGTCCGATCTTGACTTCATCGTGGCTGACTTTGCAGGCCTTGACCTGAAGGATCTTGATATCGGCGAGTTTTTGACCTCGCTGTTAAACCTCGCGCGTAAGAATGATGTTGAGCTGCCGAGCGTGGTAACGATGTTCGCCCGCGGCATGGTGACGCTCGAGGGTTTGCTGACCGAGTACATGCCCAACGTCAACATGATCCAGATCATCCAAACCCATATTAAAAACGAGAAAAGCACCTATGCGCGTTTGCGTGATATGGGACGCGATCTTGCCGCGAGCAGCTATCGCGCGGCAAAAGGCTCGCTCGAGGCGGCCGAGTATCTTGGCCTGGCTTCGCGCATGCTCACGCGCGGTCAGCTTAAGGTGAACACGCAGATCATGAGCAGCGATAAGGCGCTGCGACAGCTGGGCGGAATTATCGACCGCATGTCGATGGCAATTGTGATTGCTGGCCTGTTTATCGGTTCGTCGGTGGTGTACTACGCGCGCATCGAGCCGGTTGTGTTTGGTATCCCGGTCATTGGCTTTATGGGCTACGTCAGCGCACTGGTGCTGGCGCTTATGCTGGGCCGCAATATCTGGCTCAACAGTCACGGCGGCAAGCACTAGAGGCCGCGACCGTCACCGCATTTTCCTATCGCAAACAATAGCTTTTACCTTGGGCTTCGCCTGCGTGCGAGGCCCTTTTGCGTGATACCATACTGACGGTAATAATCGATGGCCTAGATGGTGGTGCGGAGACGCACGAATGCGCGGTTTTCCTGCGCGTTTGGGAGAATTGGGGTGCAAGTCCCCGGCTGTACCAGTAACCGTAATTCCTCTTGGCTCGGGATGTTCGTGTCGCAGATTGGACGGCGCGCCTGAGCCGTTAAGGTTAAGTCGGATCGCCTCCCATCTTGTATGCGGCTGCGGCGTATGCCGCCGGTGTGCATAGGGCTCTGGAGGGAAGGGGACCCCGATGGGGGAACTCGAGCGCAACATGCGCGATGACGTGGGGCAGCCTCAAGGCAACGCTCCAAGTACAGACAGTAGGAGACAAATGGATATGTTTGTGGACGAGCGCCAGCGCGTCTCGCATCGCCGAGGCGCAATTGCGCGCGGCGTAGCCAAGCGCGGCCTGGTGGCATTCCTGGCCTTCGCGATGGCCTTTGGCACCACGCCGGCTCAGCTGTGGGCCGAGGGCGCCGAGGGCATTGCCGAGGCTGTGGCTCAGGCTGCGACGCCGGACGAGGGTGCAGCGCTTGCGGGCGGTGCCGCCGAGCAGAGCGGCGCCGAGGTTTCAGATTCTGGGAGCACGCCCGCAGCTAGTGCCGCCACAACAGGGGCGGCAGCTGGCGACGAAGGCTCGGCGACGGGGGAGAACCCTGCCGCGAGTGAGCAGTCTTCGACGGTAGCCGCTGACCAAGCAAGATCTGCCGCCGCGGCTGCCGTCCAGACGGAGAGCCCGACAGAAACCGGCGATGTCGCCAAGAAGCAAGTCGAGGTCTCGTTCTCGATTATCGGCACCGATGCCGACGGCAAGGCTCAGACCTGGGTGGCACCTACGCAGCTCAAGCTTGACGAGGGCGCGACGGCTGCGGATGCCTTTATTAAGCTGCAGGAGAAGACGGGCTTCAAGGCGGACTACGATCCGAACACGGCATACGGGTTCTACCTCAAAAGCATCACATCCCCGAGCGATGGCCGCACGCTTGCCTACGATCCGACGACTTATGCCTTCTGGCAGCTGTTCGTCGATGGCGCGTCTTCCTCGGTTGGCGCGAGCAGCGTCAAGCTCACCCAGGGGCAGAAGATTGAGTTTGCCTATACGGCTGGTAGCGTGTCCCCTGTCGTTAAGGACCAGGTTGCCGCTAATGTGACCGTCATTGGTCGCGATGCCCAGGGCAAGACTCAGACTTGGGTCGATAACGCGCAGTATGTGGTGACGTCCGGCTCGAGCGCACTTGACCTTACGAAGGTCGCGCTCGAGGCGAATGGCATCGACGCCGTTGCTGCGGGCTCCTTCATTCTGAGCCTTAAGTACAACGGCGTTGAGCTGGGTACGCCGTTCGATTATTCGACCTGTTGGCAGCTGTTCATCAACGGCAAGTCGAGTGACTATACGGCGGACAATGTCACCATCCATGCCGGCGATACCGTTACGTGGTTCTACGGTGGCTGGGGCGACCAGCTGCCCTCCGATTCTGTCCATGCTTCTGTTCAGGTACTTGGTAAGGACAAGGACGGCAAACAGCAGGTTTGGGCCTCGACGGGCCAGACGAGCCTCAAGGCAGGATCCACTGCTAGGGATCTGTTGGAGCAGACTGGTCTTGAACTCAAAGCTACAGAAGAGTCTTGGGGCTGGTACCTCAGGGGCATTACCTCGCCGCTTGATGGTGAGACCTATTGTGGCTCTGATGCTGCGACCAATAGCTATTGGCGCTTCTACGTAAAGGGCAAGTCCGACGTAAAGTACAAGTTCGCCGACGTTGGCGCCGGTGCCTACAAGCTCCATGAGGGTGACGCCGTCACCTTTATGTATGCTGGCGACAGCGATGCCCTTCCTGGCCAGGTTCTTGGGTCTGTCGATGTTATCGGTCCCGATGTCAACGGCAACAATACTCGCTGGGGCTCGGCAAGCAATGTTTCCCTGCCCGAAGGCTCTACGGCCCAGGACCTTATCGAAGCGGTTCTGAAGGCAAAGGGCGTTACGTACAACGGCTCCCAGAGCGGTGAGTACTGGTTCCTCAATTCCATCGACTCGCCGTTCGGAGGCAAGACGTACGGCTATGATGGTGCGACCAATAAATACTGGCATCTGTATATCAATGGAGAGCCCTCCTTACTCTGCGCCAATCAGATTACGCTCAAGAGCGACGATAAGGTTACGCTTGCCTATACCACCGACGATTCGCCCATGCCCGATCCCGACAAGATTGTCGTGGACCCGAGTGCGACGACTCCTGATTGGGATGCCGAGTGGGCCGGCTACGGCAACAGTGGCAACGGTTCGACCGTAACGGATGCCAAGACGCCTGCGCAGGCCGCTGGTCTTAAGTGGGCCTTCGATTGGAAGGCCGAGTCTGGCCAGCAGTATGCCAACTGCAGCGAGCCTGTCATTGCTAACGGTTTTGTGTACATCGCGACCGAGAACGAGCTCATTAAGATCGATTCGTCCACGGGTAAAAAGGTTGCCTCTGCGCCGCTTGCCTCCAAGGTGAGCTATACCTCTCGTCCGATCTATACCAATGGCCTTATCATCGTTCCGCTCAACGGCGGTGCGGTCCAGGCGATTACTGCGGACAAGCTGATCTGCAAGTGGCTGACGCCAGGTTTGACGGACTTGACGCAGAGCTCCTGCACCGTGGTTTCGGATGGCGAGTACGTCTATGTTGGTACGGTCGATATTTCGTATGACGAGAACTACAACGCGACCTACGGCAACGGCTCCCTGAAGCGTATCAAGATTGCCACGGGCGAAGTCTCTTGGCAGAACATTGACCCTTCCGAGGGCTATTATTGGACTGGTGCTGCGCTGACGGATAAGTACACCATTGTTCCTACGAGCGCGGGCACGCTTAAGTGCATTGATAAGACGACGGGCGATGTCGTTTCGACTATGAAGCTCGGTGCTCTCGCGAACGCCGACTGTGTCGCCGATCCGTCCAATGGTTCGACCTTCTATCAGATGACGCACGATGGAAAGCTCCATGTGATTTCGCTTTCGGCGAAGGGCGTACTAAGCGAGCAGAAGACGGTCGACCTGGGTCTTACTAATAACATGAGCGCACCGGCGGTGGCTGGCGAAAACTTGATTGTCGGCGGACAGACGGCTACTGGCTCTGCTCTGGCTCTCTATAATCTGAAGACCGGTAAGACCACGATGGTCACCGCTGCTGACGGTAAAGAACTGCCGGCCGGATTTAACGGTATTGCTGCTACTCCGCTGGTGAGTGTTCAGGGCGGCAAGACCTATGTGTACTTCACCGTTAACAGCGCGGATAGCAAGGATTACGTCAACTACTCTGCTGGTGGTGGCGTGTATCGCTATACGCTCGGCGATGCAGAGGCGACGCAGATTTATGATGCGGCTGGCCATTACCAGCACTGCGACTCTCCGGTCATTGCCGATGCTTCTGGCAACCTCTACTACATCAATGATTCGGGTACGCTGTTCAAGCTGGGGGCTGTCGAGTCTTGGACGGTTGCCTTTAATTCCAACGGCGGGTCTGCTTGCGACACTAAGTTCGTTGCTACGGCCGACGGCAAGCTGGTCAAGCCGGCCGATCCGACGCGCGATGGCTACACTTTCGGCGGTTGGTTCACCGATGAGGCTTGCACGCAGGCGTATGACTTCAGTACGCCGGTGACGGCCGATCTGACGCTGTATGCCAAGTGGACCAAGAATGCCGTTAACCCTGGCGGCAATGGCGGTTCTGGCACTAATGGTGGCAACGGTGGCGCTGGCAACGGTTCCGGCGCTGGCGCTGGCACTGGCACGGGTTCCGGCTCCGGCTCTAAGGGCCAGCAGGCCGGCGGCGCTATCGCCCCGGGTCATAAGCCGACGACCAAGACGACGGTGTCGACCAAGACCGAGACCAAGGACAACAAGTCCGACAAGAAGGACACCGATAAGTCCGATAAGAAGGACGAGAAGAAGTCTGACAAGAAGGACAGCAAGTCCGACAAGAAGTCCGATTCCAAGTCCGATACGGGTGCTGCTTCCACGACCACTGCTAAGAAGTCCTCTAGTGCCTCCGAGCAGGAGGCTGGCACCAACCCGCTCGCCATTGTTGGCGTTGCCGCCGGCGTCATCGGTCTCGCCATCGTCGGCGTGTTCGTGTTCACCAAACGTCGGTAGGTGAGGGCTGTGTCCAATAAATCCAAGGACGCTGACCCCAAGCAACCAGATTCCTCGTTTATCCAGCTTGACGATGCAAAGCAACAGGGCGCCGCTTCGGCGGCGTCCGCCCCCCGTCGCAAGGCGCTCCTCGGCGCCCTGACTGCCGCGTGCACCATTCTGATCGTCGTCTCGCTGGGTTTCGTCCATCCTTCCGAGAGCGGTGCCTGGTCCATCGACTGGATCATTCAGACCGTGACGGGGGAGAGCGTCGTCACCAAGGACACCAAGGTGTCTGGCTCGACTACGACTTCGGGCGAGGCCAGTTCTAAGGATTCCAAGTCATCGAATGACGCAAAAGATGAGTCCAAGCATTCTGATGAGTCCAAGTCCAAGGACGATTCCGAGTCTTCAAACAAGGAATCGGACAAGAACTCGGATAACAAGAAGTCCGAGGACCAGGACGGCAAGAAGTCTGGCGATAAATCCGCTGCCCAAAATACGGGAGTCGGTGATACTTCCAATGCGTCTGGCGGTGGCCAGTCGTCTGATGGAGCCTTATCCTCTAATGGTGGAAACGCCTCCTCGGGCGGCCAGAGCGGCTCGCAGGAGTCCAGCTACATAACAGTGACGGTTTCGGTCACATCGAGCGCTGTGGGCAATCCTGTGTCTTCTGGTGGCACCTTTACCTTTAACGAAGGCGCTACCGTCTACGATGCCCTGTGCGCGCTGGGCCTTTCTGTCAACGCACATGGCTCGTCGTACGGCACGTATGTCTCCGCGATTGGTGGTTTGGCCGAGAAACAGTACGGCGGCACGAGCGGCTGGATGTACTCCGTCAACGGCACAACGCCCATGACGGCCTGCAGCAACTACGTTCTCTCCAACGGCGACAACGTGGTCTGGTATTACGTTACAGGCTAGAGGCTTCGACATAGCGCGCCAGACGGGCGGTTCCGACAGACATCCGGGCCGCCCGTTTTTCATGCGAATGGGATTGGGTCGCCGGGTCTCTCGGCAAACAAAAAACCGGTTGGAATGGGAATTCCAACCGGTTATACATTCAAGCAAATAGCGAATCGACTACGACCGTGCGCCCTCGAGGAAGAAGCGGCGGCTGAAGTAGTTGTACCAGGTGACGAGGAACGTGGCGATGGCCTTCATGGCCTGGTAGCCGATGCTCAAAAACGTGACGCCCACAAACATGTACAGGTCGTTGAGGCCCAGGCCGATCACCGACAGGATGGTGAAGATCGTGAACTCGCGCTTGCGGCTCATGCCCTCGCGATGGTCGAACACGTACTTCATGCTGAGCCAGTAGTTGACCACGACGGACGTGATGAACGAAACCGTGGTGCTCATCAAAAAGTCGAGGTGAAACAGCTCGACGAGCGCAATGAGCATACCCCAGTCGATGCCAAAGGAGATAAGACCCACGACAGCGAACTTGAGGAACTGCTTGGTATGAGGTTGTGCCAGTGCCTTGCGCACGTAATCACATCCAATGCGTTGATGAATCGAGCAGAGGATACTTTAGAGCTTTTGCAAGGGAAACGTAAGGTCTTTGCCAAGAACTATACGAACTCGCCAAATTTTCAAGAGCTAATCCGCAAACGTTGAAAATTTGCCCGTAAACGAGCAAAGCCCACGAACAACACAGCGCTCGACGCGCGTCATCCGTGGGCATCGTAAAGCTGTAAGGTTGCGAGTTACTTGGTCTCGTCGCCTTCCAGGAAGATCTTTCGGGTCACAAAGTTGTAGACCATGACAAGCGCGGTGGCGCAGATCTTGGCGATATTGGCCTCGAGTCCCAGGCCGGCGTTGAGTGTCAACACGATACCGTCGTTGAGTGCCAGGCCGATCACGGACAGCACGACAAAGATAATGAACTCGCGGCGGCGGCTCATGCCCTCCTTGTGTGCAAACACGTACTTCATGCTGGCGAGATAGTTAAAGATGAGTGAGATGATGAAGCCGCTGGTGTTGGCGATTAGGATGTTGAGGCCCAGACCGTAGTGGAGCAGATTCATAATGCCAAAGTCGATGACCGTGGCAATGACGCCGACGACGCCAAACTTCATGATCTGCGCAAGGAGCTTTTGCATGGTACCTGCCTTAGGGTGGCGCCGGGACGCCGTGGGGATGACAAACTCAGCAAGTTTAGCCAATCCCCACGGGTGGAGCTAGGCGCGCTCCTCGATAGCACCGTTTCTATATGCATCGAGCAGCTGGCGCAGGTCCTGGATCTGGCTGCGGATCTTGGCACCGGAATCGGTGTCGCTCACCATGCGGCGACGGTCTGCTTGGTCAAAACGGTTGGTCTCGCTTTCGATGTCCACGTTGCGTGTGAGTGCCTCGGCAACCGTCGTAAAGGCCCGGTGCGACTTGAGGCGGCAGCCGCGCGAGCTCGAGATGAGCGTATAGCCGGCGATACCTGTCTTGGGATGGTAAGCGCGGCAGAAGCCGCCGTCGATGACCAGCAGCTTGCCCTCGGCGCGGATGGGCTGCTCGCCCTTGGTGGTTTTAACGGGCGTGTGGCCGTTGATGATGTGGCCGGTCGGCGAACATGCCATGGGCGCGACGCCAAACTCGCGCATGATGTCGTCGCAGACCGAGGGCGACTTGGTAAGCGTAAAGTACGGGTCCATCGGCTCGACCCAGGTGCTCTTATCGGCGATATAGGCGCGCTCAAAGGTGCGCACCAGGCGTCCGCTGGCGGGTGAGTTAAAGCCAATCCACAGGTACCACATCCAGTCGAGAGCGTCGCGGTCGCCCACGCGCCAGGCGCGGCGGGCGATGTGGTCGCAAAAATCGAGATAATCGCGGCCAGCGTGCCAGGTGCCCAGGCAGTTCATGCTGCTAAAGGTGCCGTCTTCGTTGAGCGGCACGCAGCCGTGGAACAGCAGGTTGCCGTTGGCGACCTTGTACATCGAGCCGTGGGAATAGAGGAAATCGATATGGCGATGCAGGTGATCGGCGGTGACAAACTCGGACACGAGCTTGTCGATGATGTGCTGCTCCTGAGACGTGAGCGTATAGGGGTTCGCCGGGTCGACGGTGGGGAAATCGTTGGTCGTGAGCGGCCACACGCTGCCGTCGGCGAGCGTGACCGTGCCGGTGTCGTGGTCGATCTTGTCGAGTAGCAGGCGGTCGGTCATATCGAACTCGGGGTGACGCTGGATAATCTGGCCCTCGAGCTTAAAGAGCAGCACGTTGATGGCCTTGATCAGCGGGGTGATGGACTCACTGGCGGTGTAGGTGGCATCGGCAAAGGCGACAAGCTCACGCAGCGAGATACCGTAGTCGTTCTCCAGGATCTCGTAGTTGTCGTAGCGTAGGTTGTTGCGCAGCACCGTGGCGATGCAGGCGGGCTCACCGGCCGCAGCGCCCATCCACAGCAGGTCGTGGTTGCCCCACTGGATGTCGAGTGAATGGTAGGTGAGCAGGCGGTCCATAATCTTGGCCGCGCCGCCGCCGCGGTCGAAGATGTCGCCCACCAGGTGCAGGTGGTCGACGGCCAGGCGCTTGATGAGCGAGGCAAGCGACTCGATAAAGTCGTCGGCGCTGGCGGTCTCCAGAATGGACTCCACGATGCGCTCGTGATAGCGCACGCGATAGTTGTTCTCGTCCGGATGCGTGTGTAGCAGCTCGTCGATGATGTAGGCGTAATCGCGTGGGATGGCCTTACGCACCTTGGAGCGCGTATAGCGGCTGGAAAGCGAGCGGGCGACCATGATGAGCTGGTCAAGCATCGTCTTGTACCAGGTGGGCGAGTCCTCGCGCTGGCTGCGGACCAGCTCGATCTTCTCGCGCGGGTAGTAGATGAGCGTGCATAGCTCGCCCTTCTCGTCAAAGGAGAGCGTTTCGCCAAAGATTTCGTCGACATGCTCGCGCACGACGCCCGAGCAGTTGTTGAGGATGTGCATAAAGGCTTCGTACTCGCCATGCACGTCGCTCATAAAATGCTCAGTGCCTTTGGGCAGGTTGAGGATGGCCGAGAGGTTGATGATCTCGGTAAACGCGGATTGCTCGGTGGGAAACTGTCTCGACAGCAGGCGCAGATACTTGAAGTCTTGCGGATTGCGATCGAATGCGACCATGAAACACCTTCCGATAGGGCTGGTAAAACTGATAAACAGCGTCAAACGTTTATCAGTATGCGCCGCTTTTGTTTCGATTGGGGATGGGCGGCCGAATTGTTAGCCGAACGGTTTGGTAAATCGATTTAGTGGAGGTAGATATGGCGGTTGAGTGGAGACGATAGAGGGTGTTTTCTCAGATATTTATGCGTGGGGTCGGTGGAAACGATGGTGGTAAAGATGTTCGCTATTTTTGGTTCGATTTGGTAAATAGTGGACATATGTACCGTATGTAGGCTCACTGTGCGATAATTTGCGCAGCAATGAGTAAGGAGCCTCATATGAGTGATTTTGTCCTGACCTGTGAATCCGCCGCCGATCGAACTCGGGAGTTCTTTGAATCGCGCAATATCCCTGTCGTGTGTTTTCATTACGAGATCGACGATGTTGTCTATACGGACGATCTGTATCAGTCGATTACGCCGGACGAGTTTTTTGCCCAGATTGCCGCAGGCGCCATGCCCAAGACGTCTCAGGTGAGCGTGGGTGAGTACGAGGAGTTTTGGGAGCCGCTTGTTGCCGAGGGTAAAGACGTGCTGCACCTGACGTTGTCGTCGGGTATTTCGGGTACGTATGGCTCGGCTTGCGTTGCGGCGCAGATGCTCGCGGATCGCTATCCCCAGGGCGGCAAGGTGCGCGTCATCGATTCGCTGGCGGCGTCTTCGGGCTTTGGCCTGCTGGCGGAATGTGCCGCCGACGTGCGCGATAGCGGGGCTTCACTCGACGAGACGGCTGTCTGGATCGAGGAGCACAAGCTCAACCTGCACCACTGGTTCTTCTCGACCGATCTGTCGAGCTACCTGCGCGGCGGTCGCATTTCGGCTGCGAGCGCGATCATCGGCACGGCGCTTAAGATTTGCCCGCTTATGACGGTCGATTGCGAAGGTGGGCTGTCGCCACGTGAGAAGATTCGCACTAAGAAGCGCGCGATTTCCGAGATGGCTAAGACCATGATGGCACACGTGCAGGACGGTGCGGATTATTCGGGTAAGTGCGTCATGTCGCACTCGGCGTGCCGCGAGGATGCCGAGGCAGTTGCGGCGCTGATCGAGGAACAGATTCCGCAGCTTAAAGGCAAGATTGAGATCAATAACATCGGTACTCTGATTGGCTCGCATACCGGACCTGGTACGGTGGCGCTCTTCTTTATGGGCGACAAGCGCGTGGATTAGTTTGCCCCATCACATCGCTGCATGATTGCTCAAACGAAAACGGCCCGCCTCACGTTTGTGGGGCGGGCCTTGCTGTTGGGGTTAGCGTTTCTTTCCGCGGAAGAAGAAGCCGTGCAGTGACGGCTTGAGGCCGCGGTTGGCGCGATGCTCCTCGACGCGCTCGTGGATCGAAGCGACGCGCTCGATGACTTCGTCTGGAATCGGCACGTCGGGATTCATGTTCTCGACCTGGCTGACCTCGGCGGCGGAGACCTGGTCGATAATGGGCACATCGTCGTGCGAGATGACAGGTGTGGCGTCTTCCTTCATCTTGCGATAACGCTGCATCATGTCGGTCTGTAGCTGCTGGGCCGAAGGCGGCGTCCAGATGATGGCGTTGGCGCCGGCGGCGATGGTTTCACGGATGCTCTCGGGCGTCTTGCCGCCCGGCGCGATGAGCGGCAGGTTGGGATAGTGCTTGCGCAGCTCACGTAGGACCTGGGGCGTGTTCTTGCCGGCGGCGATGTTGAGAATCTTGGCTCCAGCGCGCACCTTGGCGTGGGCATCGTCGTCGCAGCGAACGACCGTAGCGATGACGGGGATGTCGGCGATGTTGGTGATGTGCTCGACCATCTCGGCGGTGGCGGGGGAGTTGACCACACAGCCCGCCGCGCCCTGCATCTCGGAGACGGCTGCCATCTGAACGGAGCGCTTGCCGGTGGTGGTGCCACCGCCCACGCCTACGAAGACCGGGCACTCGGCGACGGTCAGCAGCGCCTGCGTAATGGCGGGCTGCGGCGTGAAGGGGTAAACGGCAAAGACGGCATCGGCGTTGGAGTTGCGGATGACCGCGACGTCGGTGGTGTAGATGAGCGATTTGATACGACGGCCGAAGAGCGTGAAGCCGCTGGCCTCCTCAATCTCGTCAGGCATGCGAAGGGCCGCCTTGCGCAGGCGCCCGTCGATGGGCAGCGGCTCCATGGGAAGCAGTCCGTTGGGGGTCACGGCTACCTGGGGTTCGGTGAACTCGTCTGCGAGCTCGACCTCGGAGAAATCGACCGAGGCGACGATGTCCTCGTGAACCTCGGCGGGCACATCGATGGGGGCTTGGTCGTTTGCCGCGGCAGGCGTGTCGAAGGAGCTGGTGCCGACGAAGGCGTCGACGCGCTCATTTAGATCGTTGAGGGTATCCATGGAAGCTCGATTCTATGTGATGACGGCCGGCGCGATGCAGCCGGAATTGCGAATGCTAAATCGTTTGACGAGTTGATTTTTCCCCGCCGCGCCATCCGTTAGACCGAAGGGCCGGCGAACGTGAAGGAGCTGTGGTGGCGGGTATTGAGGTGCTATCTTGAATGTCCCGTTTAAAAGAGAGGTGACGCGGTATGGAATTGACAACAATGTTTGGCTCGATTGGCCTGTGTGTGGGCGCAATCGTTGCCGCCGCGGTCATCTACTTTGTGGTCACGGCCATTAAGGGCAAAAGGGCCGAACGCAAGGAGCGCGCGATGCTTAAACAGCATCGCGACCAGCAGGGCAAACGCGCACGGAGATAGCTTGTTGAGTTTTGGATCCGTGCGCTAGCTGCGTTTTCGGATCAGGGCAATGTAGAAGCCCTCAAATTCGCGGCTGGGCGGAATGGTGAGCGTGCCGGGCAGGCCGTTGGCGATGGCCGATACCTGACCCGCGGCAATGGCCTCGGTCAGGGCGTTGGACTCGATGCGCGGCTCCTCACCAGCTTCCTGGGCGCGGCGTGCCTCACTTTCGCTTGGCGTGCCGTCGAGGGGGATGAGCTCGCAGTCCATATGCTTGTCGAGGGCCTCTTGCAGGGCGTCCTCGTTTTCCTGCGGCAAGATCGAACAAGTCGAATAGACGAGCGTGCCGCCCGGTTTGAGGGCTCCCATGGCGCGGTCCAGAAGCGCACGCTGCGAGCGGGCGCATTTGACGAGCAGCTGCTCGGTCAGGCCACGCAGGCTTTTCTCGTTGCCGCTGATGACGGTGCCCGTGCCGGTGCAGGGAGCATCGAGCAGGATGCGGTCAAAGCGGAAGAACTCGTCGAGCTCGCGTGCGTCGGTGCGCAAGACGGGCACGTTTTTTGCGCCTTGGCGGTGGAGGTTGGCTTCGAGCTTCTCGGCGCGGGGAATGCTCATCTCGCAGGCGGTAAGGTGCGCCTGCCCCTGCGTGAGGGCGGCGATCTGCGTCGTCTTGCCGCCAGGGGCTGCGCACATGTCCAGGATGTCCTCGCCTGCCTGAGCGCCCAGGACCAGCGGCGGCATCATGGACGACAGGCTCTGCAGGTAGATCTTGCCGTCGCGGTAGATGTCGAGATCCCACAGGTCGGAAACCTGGGCCTCGGGCAGGATGAAGGCGTCTGGGTACCAGGTGACGGGGTTGTGGGCGATGCCGGCGGCATCGAGCGCCGCAGCGATGTCCTCGGCGGTTGCCTTGAGCGTGTTGGCGCGCAGCGTGACCGGGCGTGTGGCCGCGGCGCCGAAGCCCTCGATCATGAGCTCGGCATCGGCGGGCACATAGGCGCCGGCAACCGTGTCGACCATAAAGCGCGGCAGGTCGGCGGCGGAGTGTTGGGCGGCAAGCTGGTCGGAAAGCTCGGTGGCGGCAAACTGCCTGAGCTTGAGCTCGGGCTTAACCTGCTTTTTCTGCTTACGACGACGCGGCTTGGACATCCGTCTTTCCTTCCCATTCCATTACATGTCGAGTGTTTAGTACTGGCTCTCGTGCTTGCTAAAGAAGTCGAAGCGCGGGGGCAGCGGCTTCACGCGGTGCTCGCCGGGCTTCTCGCCCAGGATCTCCACGAACTCGTCCGTGGAGGCAAAGATGTTATCCCAGCTAAAGAAAGCGACCGGGTCGACGTCGAAGTACTCGCAGATGAGCTCGCAGCCGGCCGGCACAATACCGTGCATCAGGACGGTCGCCACGCGCAGCTCGGTAAAGGCGTCGACAAGGGCCTGCGTCATCGCGGCATTGGCCGGTTCGCCCTCGAGCTTGTTGGCGGCCTTGGAGGCGTCGCTCCAGCGCTTGTTGGCGGCGCGCAGGTAGTCGTCGCACACGGCAAGCGCGCGGTGCGTCTCGAACTTGTACATGGCCTGCTCAAAGGCGAGGGCTGCCTGCTGGGCGGCTTCGACCACGGTGTCAGAAGCGGCACCGGCGGGGATGCAGCCGTTGCGGTAGGGGCTCTCGTCGCCCTCCTTGACGGCGACGCCGTAGAAGCAGCTGCGGGCCAGACGGTTGAACACGCCGGTCAAAAGGGCGCTCTCCTTAAGGGCTGGGTCGATAACGCGCTTGTCGTCGCAGGCCCGCACCTCGTTGCCGTCCTTGTCCTTGCCGGTTACGCGCGTGTCGTATGCCTTGGGGCTAAAGCTCACTGGCTTTTCGGACAGGCCGAGCGACAGCCAGTGCGCGCGCATCTGCTCGCAGGTGTAGTGGTTGAGCAGGTCGTCTGCCGGCGGGGGAGGCGTCTGCGAGGACGAGCTGGCCTTTTTGCCCATGTAGAGCAGGTGGTAGCAGGCGCTGACGGTGCTCTGCGTGAGGTCCCAGCCCAGGGCCTCCCACATGGCGGTCTGCGCGATGCAGTAGAAGTAGATGTTGTCCTGACCGATAAACTGGTAGATCTGTGCGTCGTCCGAGCACCACCAGTCGCGCCAGTCGAGCGAGCTGTGCTGGTAGGTGGGCGCGGGCACCTGCGTGGAGTCGGCAGCGGGCTCACCCATGAGGGCGGCGTCCTGGGCGGCGACGCCCTCGGTCACGCCGGCGGCCTTAGCATCGCGCGCGAGCACGGTACGCGTATAGCTGATGGGCGCCCACAGGCTCTCGGGCCAGCACCAGCAGGTGACGTCCGAGACGCCATCGACCTCGGGCACCGGAACGCCCCAGTCGATGTTGCCGGTGATGCGGAAGGGCACGAGCGCCTTGCCGCTGCGGAAGCGCACGCCGCCGTTGGCGAGCACCGCGTGGGCGTCGTCGCGCTCCCTCCAGCTGGGGAAGGTGACGGTAAAGCTGCTCTTGTTGCCCTCGGGCTCCAGCACGGTGTGCTCGGGGAGCTGGTCCTCGACGGTATCGAAGGCCTCGCGGAACTTGTTCTGGATGTAGAGCTGAGCCGGCAGCAGCCACTCCTCCATGGTCTTGGAGACCACGGAGCGAACCTGCGGGTTCTGGGCGAGCTTGGCGGTGTAGGTTTTCATAAAGTCGAGGTAGGCCGGCAGGTCAAAGTAGAGATTGTCGACCGGACGCAACTCGGGCACCTCGCCGGTGAGCTGGCTCTTGGGCGCGATGAGCTCCTCGGGCTCAAACTGGTGGCCCAGATCGCACTCGTCGGCATAAGCCTTCTCGGACTTGCAGCCCTGGATGGGGCAGCGGCCGATGACCTGGCGGCCGTTGAGGAACGTGCCGGCCTTGGCATCGTAGAACTGCAGCGTGGAGCGCTTGGAGATGGTGCCCTGCTCGTGCAGGCGCTTGATAATCTCGGCGGTTACCTCGTTGTGAATCTGCGCAGCCGGCTCAAGGCCCGAGCCGCCGTAGATATCGCAGCTGATGTTGTAGTTGTTGAGGGTCGCGGCCTGGCGGGAGTGATTGGACTCGACATACTCGCCGATGGACTTATCGTAGCCTTCGTTCTCCTTGAGCTTGCGGTAGCTCTCCATGATGGGCGAGCCGTAGCAGTCAGTGCCCGAGGTGAAGATGACGTTCTCGCGGCCCAGGCGGTCGCGAAGGAAGCGGGCGAAGAAGTCGGCCGGGACAAAGACGCCGCCGACGTGGCCAAAGTGAAGGCCCTTGTTGCCGTAGGGCTCGCCGGCGGTAACGATGGCGCGGCGAGGCCAGCTGGGACGGTCGTTCATGGAGTATTTGGATGCCATGGGACTCCTTCGCATATGGTGAGAGCGCGGCCGGGCGCAAGGCCTGGCGACGCGGTGGTCAATTCGTGCATATCGTTCGACATTATCGCACATGCGGACGGGTACGTGGCAGGGGCGCTATCCTAAGATGCTATGAATGAGATTTCCAACATACATGCGTTTGAGGACGAGGATTTTCTACACGCCTGCTTTGTGTGGGGGATGGCCGTGATCGCGGTGTTTGCCGTGTGCCTGGTGCCGATGTTTATGCTGCTGGGCGGGCCTGCGGACTTGGACGCGGCTGAGGCGGGCGGCTGGATGGCTGTCGTGGGCTGGATAGTCGGCTTGACTGCGGTCTCAATGGCGTCGTTTGCCGTGCACGAGCTGGTACATGCGGTGTTTTTTAAGCTGCTGGCTCCTGCGGGCGCGCGCGTGACCTTTGGGGCGAACCTCGAGACGGCGATGATCTATGCCTGCGCCGAGGGCGTTGTGTATTCGCGCCGGCGGTACATGGCGGTTTGCCTGGCGCCGACGGTTGTTGTGACGACAGCATTTGCCCTGGGGTTTGCGTTCTCGGACTATCCGCTGCTGTGCTACCTGGCGGCTGGTCAGCACTTGTCGGGCTGCGTGGGCGATTGGTATTACGTGCGGACCATCCTGCGCGACCGCCGCATTGTCGCCTGCGAGGATACGTCCTTTGGCGTGCGCTTTTTTTGGGTGAGGAGATGTCGATGAAGTCGTTGTTGCTGCATGCGTGCTGCGCACCATGCTCGCTTGAGCCGGTTCGCCTGCTGCGCGAGGAGGGGTTTGAGCCCACGATTTGCTGGACCAACCCTAATATTCAACCTCACGATGAATGGCAGCGGCGTTTGGACGAGCTGCGCCGGTGGTGTGCCGATGGCGACATCGAGCTCATCGAGGCCGGGGAGGACCGCGAACGCTGGGAGGCCGGCGTGGCCCCGCTGGGTGCCGATCGTCCCCGTCGCTGTCGCGCGTGCTATGCCTTGCGCTTGGCCGAGGCATGCCGCGTTGCCCAGGAGCGCGGGTTTGAATACGTGGGCACGACGCTCGCCGTCTCGCCGTATCAGCTGTTCGAGACCTGTAATGACGTGCTTGAGCGCTTGGCAGCGGCACATGGGCTCACTCCGGTGATTCGCGATTTTCGCCCGTATTATCCCGAGGCCACGCGCCGTTCGCGCGAACTGGGCATGTATCGACAGAACTACTGCGGCTGCCGCTTTTCTGCTGTCGAGGCGGCCATGGACCGCGCCCGCATCCGCGACGAGCGCAAGGCTGCCAAAAAGTAGTTCATTTGGGCTGGGACTTTGAACTGTCTGTGCGGTACGGTCGTTTTTGGGAAAGTCGATTTAATTAAGCGTGTGATCGTGGCTCGCTTGATACCAAACGACGACTCCTATGATTCTAATCCTCCGTTTGTTAAACATCAGATCCGGACTTGCTGTTGCATATGAATGGGACGACAGCACAATCATGTCGTTTCCTTCTGCAAATCGCCTAATTACCGGTGTTTTACCGTCTGCGAGCGCCAATACAGCGCAGCCGTTCCAAGGCTTTGCGGTGGTATCGACAAGTAGTAAGCTGCCGGGAGGGTAAATGCGGGACATTTCGTCGCCTTTGATTTTAACGAAAACGCTATGTGGGTGACGTTCGGCTACGTCTACAGGCGCGCAAGCATTTTGTTGGCCGTGCGTGATGCGGCGCTTTTGCGATTCGATATCGATGACGGGAAATGCGCCCTCCATTTCGTGGATAGCAGGGTCTTCGTCGGTGACGATTCTTTTATTTGCGAGCTTTACGGCCAAACCGTTTTCCTCGCCAACAAGTTCATCGCGGGTGCAACCGAAGAGCGCTTGTAACTTTTCAATATAGCGCTCACGGGGGGCATACCGACTTTTTTCCCAACGACAAACGGTCTCTTTAGATACCCCCAACATCTCTGCAAGTTGCGCCTGACCAAGATGCTCCATGGTGCGGAGTTTACGAATATTTGCCCCGAAGCCCATGGCTATAGATCCTCTCGCCACAGAGGGAGGCATAGACAGTTTGTGCCACCATAGCCTTTGGTGAGCTCGTCAATGGATAGCGGGAATAATTCCATTCCTGCTTTCTCAAGCGCTTCGTTGGTCCAAACGTTTTCTTCATATACGCATAGTTTTCCTGGCGAGAGCGCAAGGATAGACGTTGCGTTGTTCCGGCGTTCTCTTTCGTAGGCGGTTTGATTCCCGCCTCCGCAGTCAATCACTTTTATTGGTTCGCAACAGGCTGCAGAGAGTATTTCCGGAATCGTGCGATCGATAGGAGTGATCGTAAGGCCCCTTCCGGATCGTTTTAGTTGAATGCTGTATGCATCAACGGCATTGCATATCTCACGATCGATGAGGAACGCGTCGTGATCAATTCTACTTATGAACGTATCGAGGTGGATACGCAGCCCGTCAGAGGGGACTCGAATCGCAATTAGCTCGGTGGTCTGGAATTTATTTGAGGTCAGGAGCTCTTTGGCAAGTGACTCGACGGCGGCGGGTTCAGTTCGGTCAGAGATTCCAACTAATATTGTCTTAGCACTGATAACAATAATGTCTCCGCCTTCTATATGGTAGCTACTCCTGTTCAAATCACATATTGGAGTTTCTCCCATGATCTTGTGGTGGGTGAATATCTGCCGGTATAAGGCGACCTCACGATCACGCTCAGGCCAATACATATGATTTAGGATGATGCCGTCTCCGACTACCACAGCAGGATCACGAGTGAAAAAAAGCGTGTTGAGGGGATTGACCAAGAGCGAGGCGGGATCAAATTGCTCGTGCACGAGCGCCCGTAGTGTTTCCGACTGGTTTGAACATAGCTCAGTGTCTCCAAAGCGAATGCCGTTAAGTACTATATTCACCAATTCCTGGGTGTTCTTAGCGTTCTCAAACAGCTGGGTTATTGTCTCGAGGAACTCTCTGCCTGTTGCCCCGCTGCAACGGAGGTAGTCATCAATAAAATTTTTAAGTGATTGGGGCTCAGTTTCAAGTGAGTCTTCGAGAAGGTCCCTAATTTCAATGGTTTCTACGCCATGCTTCTCAAGCAATTGAACCATGGAATCGTGCTCATACATTGCTTTGTCGAGGTCAAAACGACCGCTCCATTTTCGCAGGGAGAAAACTTGGCTGAAGTCGGCATCAGGGTAGTTTTGTGTTTCAGCTCCTGGTCGATGGACAAGTACGGCTTTTAAATGACCGATTTCATTTGTTATGTGTATGCCTTGCATGTCTGTCTCCTGTCCTGCTGGTTTTTATATAAGGCTAAGGCAGGTTCCTTGTTGTGTTGCGGAAAAGTTAAAAGACGTATGTAATTGACAAATAACATCAATTTAAAATATCAGATTGATTAATAACGTCACTTTAGCTGCCGTTCATAGGTGAAAAACGACACGATAGCGATGGTTGGCCGACCACCGCTGAGCAACCTCATACATTTATGGTGCCAGCTGGATAGATGGGAAAAGGAATGAAGGAGGAGATATGGCAGCGGAAAGTTCGAAAGGCATCAAGCAGTTCAAGGTCCCGCACGTATATGCGATCATCTTTGCACTTATGGTCATCTTCGCTGTTCTCACGTGGATTGTTCCCTCTGGGTCCTATCAGCGTCAGGAGGTGAACGGTCGTGAAGTCACCGTCGCAGGTACGTATGAGCAGAGTGAAAAGACATATATTGACGAGGAAACCGGGGATGAAGTAGATCTCAGACAAGGTGTCTTCGATGTTCTTCAGGCTCCAACGCGCGGTATACAAGAGGCAATTGAGGTCGTTGCATTCATCTTGATTGTGGGCGGTTCGTTTCAGGTTATTACTAAAACGGGCGCTATCACGAGCGGAATGGGTCGTGTCGTTCGCCGCTTTAAGAACAAAGACATTCTAATTATTCCTATTGCGATGGTTCTCTTTGCATTGGGCGGAACGAGCTTTGGCATGGCGGAAGAAACTCTCCCATTCTTTGCGATCTTCATGCCAATTATGATGGCTATGGGCTTCGACTCGATGACGGCGTTCATGGTCGTGTTCGTTGGAGCGCGCACGGGTTACATCGCCTCAACGATTAATCCGTTTAATGTTCTCATTGCGCAAGGTATTCTTGGTATTCAGGGCAACCCCCAGCTGTGGCTGCGTATGATTGCCTGGGTTGTTTTGACCGCCGTTGCAATTACTTGGGTTGTCCTCTATGCACGAAGGGTAAAGAAGAATCCTGAGTCATCGATCACATTTGAGGATGATATCGCCAAGAAAGTCGAGTTCGCTGCCGATGAATCTGCCCTTGATGCGGAATTTACGGGTCGTCAAAAAGGCGTGCTTGCGGTATTTATCGCTGGAATGTGCCTTATCATCTGGGGACTTGTGACCCAGGGCTGGTATATGAACGAGATTTCTGCGGTCTTTTTGGCCATGGGCCTGTTGGCTGGTGTTATTGCGGGCTTTAGTCAGGACGTCATCGCTCAGGAATTTGTTGCGGGTATCGCTGACTTTGCTTTCTCGGCAATTGTCGTTGGACTTGCGCGTGGCATCCTTGTCATTGCCTCTGACGGCATGATCATCGATACCATCCTCAATGCGCTCGCCACTGGTCTGGGCGGCATCCCGGCGGTTCTCTTTACTACGCTTCTTTATGCGGTTGAGAACCTCCTGGCGATCCTGGTTCCCAGCTCATCTGGCCTTGCAGCACTGACCGCTCCCATTTTTGGACCTTTGACCGAACTCATGGGCCTTAATCCCGAGGCTGCCGTGTGGGCTCTCTCCATGGGTAGCGCGACGATGTCTTTGATCTGTCCTACTAGCGCCATTCTTGTAGCGGGTTTGGGCGTGTGCAAGATCAAGCTTGGCCAGTGGTGGAAGACCGTTTGGAAATTCTTCTTGGTCGTGTCGCTCATCAATATCGTATTCGTAGCAATCTCGGGACTTATTGCCCTGTAGGTTTCATGGTTGAAATGGAGTAACAGGAATGTCTAAAGGACTGAATGTACACAGCGAGATTGGTAAGCTCAAGAAAGTTGTGCTTCACCGCCCCGGTCGTGACCTTGTGAACGTAAAGGCAGAAGAGTTCGAGGATGTCTGGATTCACGACTGTTTCTATCTTGATGTGGCTCAAAAGGAGCATGATGCCTTTGCGGATCTTCTGAGGAGCGAAGGTGTTGAGGTTCTCTATATGGAGAAACTCGTTGCTGAAGCGCTGGATGCATGCCCCTCGGCTCGCGCTGAGTTTACCGATACATTTATGGCTGAGAGCGGAATTGTCAATCCTATGCTTGAGCAGGCTGTTCGTGAAAAGCTCGACGCTATTTCAGATTCGTATCAGTTTGTACTTGAGGCTATGGGGGGGTATCGTTATCGTGACCTTGAGCTGCCTCGCGTCTCGACTACGCTTAGCATGATGGATAATGAGGATGCGAAGCCCGATGATTTGGTGTTGAAGCCTCTTCCGAGTTCATATTTCTCTCGCGACCCTCTTGCTTCCGTGGGCAAAGGCGTTCTGCTTCACCATATGTATTGGAAACAGCGAGATCGTGAAGTGCCCTTCTATGAAGCGATTTTCAAATACCATCCCGATTATGCAGGGACTCCGATTTGGTACGACCATAAGAATCCCTGGCATATCGAGGGCGGTGATGTGCTTAACATTAACGCTCATACCTTGGCTATTGGAATTAGCCAGCGAACTGAGGCGGCTGCGATTGAGGAGCTTGCAAAGAATTTGTTCTGGGGATCTGGGAATTCTGAGATCGATACCGTTTACGCTATTAAAATCCCCAACGGCTATGCTTACATGCATCTTGACACCGTTTGCACCATGGTGGATTTCGATAAGTTTACAGTTTATCCCGGTATTTTTGAGACCCTTCGTGTTTATCGTCTGACTCGTGGTGACTCTGAGGGAATGGTCGCTGTTCAAGAGATTGATGACACGCTTGAGCATATTCTTGAAATGGCTACTGGCGTGGAGAAGGTGCAGCTTATTGAGTGCGGTGCCGGCGATATGGTTGAGGCGTCTCGCGAGCAGTGGAACGACGGGTCGAACACTCTTGCCGTTGCTCCTGGTAAAGTCTGTGTTTACGAGCGCAATGTTGTCACAAATGATGAGCTCTACAAGAACGGTTTGGAACTTTTGGTCGTTCCCTCCGAGGAACTGTCCCGCGGTCGTGGCGGCCCGCGCTGCATGAGCATGCCCTTCTGGCGCGAAGATATTTAGTTGCAAATCCACTGTGATAGGAGATGGCGAATATGGGTGTTAATATCGCTGGTCGCAGTTTTCTGAAGCTGCTTGATTACACGACGGAAGAGATTGAGTATCTGCTTGAGCTTTCTGCTAACTTCAAAAGCATGAAGCGTGCCGGTGTTCCGCATAAATACCTTGAAGGCAAGAATATTGTTTTGCTATTTGAGAAGACTTCCACGCGTACTCGCTGCGCCTTCGAAGTTGGTGCACTTGACCTTGGCATGGGTGTAACTTATTTGGATCCGGGCTCGTCCCAGATGGGCAAAAAGGAGTCGATTGAGGACACGGCTCGCGTCCTTGGCCGCATGTATGACGGAATTGAATACCGCGGCTTTGAACAGGCGAAGGTTGAGGAGCTTGCTGCAAAAGCTGGGGTTCCCGTTTGGAATGGGCTGACTACTGAATTCCACCCGACTCAAGTGCTTGCCGATATTCTGACCATACGTGAAGAGTTTGGAGAGATTAAGGGCAGGAAACTTACATTTTTTGGTAAGGCGGCCGGAAACGTCGCCGATTCGCTCATGGTCATTTGCGCTAAGCTCGGCATTAACTACTGTTCTTGCGGCCCAATCGGGGGAAATTCGGAGGGGGCTACATCCTATGATCCTGAACTCCTTGCAGAATGTAGTCGTATTGCGGCCGAGCATGGATCGACGATTACCATTACAGAGGATATTGAGGAAGGCGCTCGTGATGCCGATGTAATTTACACGGATGTTTGGGTTGGCATGGGTCAGCCCGCAGAGCTGTGGGAAAGCCGCATTAAGCTCATGTCGCCGTATCGTGTGACCGCTGAGGTGATGTCTATGGCAAAGCCCGAGGCAATTTTCCTCCACTGCCTTCCGAGCTTTCACGATACTAATACTACTGTTGGTGCCGAAATTGCTGAGAAGTTTGGAGTCACCGAAATGGAAGTCACGGACGAGGTTTTTGAGTCCGATAAGTCTCGTGTTTTCCAAGAAGCGGAGAATCGCATGCATACGATTAAGGCGGTGATGTACGCAACGCTTAAGTAGCGGGGCGTTGAGAAAACAGTCGCAAATCTGTTTGCCATACTATATTTCTCTCAACAAGCTGATAGGATACAGGGGAGAATGATGCGCGCGTCAGTCGATTTTTTCGACTGACGCGCTTTGTGAAAGAGGCAAAGATGCGTACCGATGATTTTGACTACAACCTTCCTGAGGAACTGATTGCCCAGGCTCCTGCCGAGCCGCGCGACTCCTGCCGCCTGCTGGTGGTGGATCGCAAAGGCTCCCAGGCGGGGAAGCCGCTGGAGCACGGCGGTACTGTTGAGCACCGCATCTTCCGCGACATCATCGACTATATCGAGCCGGGCGACGTGCTCGTCATCAACCAGACGCGCGTGATGCCGGCCCGCCTGATCGGTCGCAAAGCCGGCTCGGGTGGCGTGGTCGAGACGCTGCTGCTCAAGCGCCGTGAGGATGTGGATCCGCTCGGCCATGTGTGGGAGTGCCTGGTCAAGCCGGGCAAGCGCCTGAAGCCCGGTGCTCAGATTGAGTATCGCGCCGGTGGCGCCCATGCGCCCGAGGGGGCTCCCGTGGTGCTGACGGCCGAGGTCGTCGACTTTGTCACCGATAGCCGCGGTGGCCGTCTGGTGCGCTTTGAGCCGGCCGGTTGCAATGCCGCCGGCGACCCGCGCACGCTCGACGAGGCCATCCATGCTGCCGGCCACGTGCCGCTGCCGCCCTACATTACCGATTACGAGGGCGATCCCGAGAAGTACCAGACCGTCTACGCCATGAAGGAGGAACACTCGGCTGCCGCTCCCACGGCGGGTCTGCACTTTACGCCCGAGCTCATGGCTGCCATCGAGGCCAAGGGTGCCAAGTTTGCCGCCGTCGAGCTCGAGGTGGGCATCGACACCTTCCGTCTGGTGGAGGAAGACGACCCCACGCAGCACGTCATGCACACCGAGCGCTACCACGTATCGCAGGAGGTTGTCGACGCCGTGCATAAGGCGAAGGCCGAGGGTCATCGTGTGATCGCTGTCGGCACCACCGCGGTGCGCTCGCTCGAGAGCGCGTTTGACGCGGACGCACCGGTGTCCGATCCGGCCGTGACGGCGCGCTATTTTGAGGGTCGCGAGGACGGGGCCGATACGCTTGGCCGCGGTGACATTGTGGTGCGCGAGAACGCCACGACGCAGCTCTACCTCATGCCCGGCTCGACCTATCACGTGGTCGACGCGCTGATCACGAACTTCCACGTGCCGCGCTCCACGCTCATGATGCTCGTCAGCGCGCTTGCCACCCGCGACCAGATCATGGATGCCTACGCCGCCGCTATCGAAGAACGTTACCGCTTCTTCAGCTTTGGCGACGCGATGCTCATTTGTTAGTTACGCGGTTCTACGAACCGCGTAACGGCTCGACGCTGCGCGGGCCGCATTTGGACAATCTGACGTTCAACTTCAAGGGCGCGACCAGAAGGTCAGCGCCCTTTCGTTTCACGTCACCTTGTCTCAAATGCGGCCCGCTCGCTGACTCTGCCATAACATTGGCGTTTGCGTTGCTGGCGAAAGGTGGTCATTGGGGACGTTCTTAAACGACTACTTGCTTGCGAACAGCCAGACTAGGATGATCACCAGGATTGCGGCGACGATGCAGACGATGGCGCCGGTGAATTTGATGCGTGAGTCGCGGGTGCGCTCTCGTACGTCGTCTTCGGTGGCCTCCAGCTGGACGACTTCTCGCTCGGTCTCGGCGTGTTCGGCTTTGTCTCGGGCCAGGGATCCTGCAAGCGACTCAGTGATCTCTGGGTGGTCGTGTACTTCGGTCGCCTGTTCGATGATCGACTGCGCATGTGCGGCATCTGCTTGGGCGTTGGCGATGGTCTGCTCCTGGTCGCGGCGTGCCTTGTCCTCGGCAGTGATCTTCTCGCGCAGTTCGCGCTGACGAGTCGCGGCGGCAGTCTTCGCCGTCTGCAACTCGTCGCGCGCGGCATCGGCTTCGGTCGTCACGGCTTGGTGCGCGCGTTTTGCGTCGGCGATAGGGGCTTGAGCTTGCTCGACGGCCTGCTCGGCTGCGGCAAGTGAATGCTCAAGGTCGGCGGTGATGTGCGGGACATCTTCTTCGGCT
Organism: Coriobacteriaceae bacterium; assembly: GCA_905194345.1. Classification (GTDB taxonomy): domain Bacteria; phylum Actinomycetota; class Coriobacteriia; order Coriobacteriales; family Coriobacteriaceae; genus Collinsella. The sequence continues at coordinate 47,330 of CAJJRZ010000003.1, read as the reverse complement.
TTACGCAGGGCATCTGCCGTGTCGGAAATCTGCATCGAGAGCTCGCTGGTGCGAACCGTATAGTTGGCGGGATTTGCCGAGGGATTGCGTTGCAGCTCGGCATACTCATGACGCAGCGTCTCGAGCTGGGCGCGCGTGGCGTCGACGGTTTGTTGTGCGGCGGCAATGCCGGCGTCTCGCTCTGCCTTCACCTTGTCGCGGATGCGCTTGGAATCCTCAAGACGTCGAACGAGGCGGTTGCCGGTCTCGCGCGAGCTCGCCTCGCGGGCCTCCACGGCATCGAGCGCGGCCTTCAGACGGAGCTCAGTCGCGTCATCCTCTGTCTTCATTTGTTCGAGCTGACCCTTGAGCTCTGTCGCTTTGGAGGCGTGGGCATCACGGTCAATCTCGGCGGCCGCTGCAGTTTTTTGGGCCGTGGCAATCGCCTGGCGCTGGTCGGCGACAATCTGGTCGTAGCGGCCTGCGATATCCTGGCGCGTCTCGAGTTCCTCGGTCTGGTCAGCAATGCGCTGCTCAAGTTCGGCCAGGTGGGCACGGGCATCGGCAAGTGCCTTTTTCGCGGCGTTCATCTCGCGCATGGCCGAGGCGCCCTGGGCGATAAAGGTGCCCACGGCGTTCGCGGTGTTCGAGACGGCGGTCCCCAGATCGCGGCTCGCGGCGGGGGAGTGCGGGGCGGTCGGGCGAGCGGTGTCGGCGGCGTCCGCATCGGTAGCCTGCGGCGCGGCGATATTGCCGGTGCCGCCCTCGACCACAGAAAAGCCTGCTGCGTGCGGGTCGACCGCATCGGCGCCAATCGTGGGATGCTCGAGCTGCAGAAACGAGGGCATGGTGCTGCCCTGGTCGGCAACCGGAGTCTCGCCGGGTACGAAGGTCGAGGCTGCCTCGGCGGCCTCCTCTTCCTCGGCGTCAACGTCAGCGTCGGCCACGGCGTCTTTCATCGCTTTGACGGCATCCATCATGGAGTCCATGACGGCGTCGAGCTCTTCTTCCGAAGAAACCTCGATAGGGCCCGTAGCTTGCGGAGCGGCATCCTGTACGGGGTGGTCGTCCTGAGCGGGCGCATCGTCGTTTTGCTCGCCGGCATCTTCGGCGCCGGGGGTTTCCGCCGTAGCGCTTTCGTCCAAGATGGGGTCGTCGAGGTCAATATCATCGCAGGTCACAGCGTCAGCATCTGCGGTGACGTCTGCGGAATCATCAATATGCTGTTGAGTCTGGGGGTCCAGCTCGTCTGTCATAGGCATGTGCTCCTCATCGTTGTTTGTCACCCTATGATAAAGTCTCGCGTCGACATCCCGCGCGCTGCAGCAAAGTTTCAAAACGTGTTCGATGGCTCGCGTCGATAGCAAAAACTCGGCCACTTTATCCAGTTCGTGCTTGACATTCCCTTCGCCGAAAGACGTTGCGCCGTTCGCCTGCCATGGGCTTTATTTTTCACTTGAACCCGCTAAAGTTGCATTTCAGCTTTTGGCGCGTGAAGTTGGATGCGCGCAGTCGACGGGCGGGCCCGTCGCGATTTGAAAGGACTTTGTATGGGACTTTTCACTGGTAAGACCGTGATCGTTACCGGCGGCGGCAAGGCCACGCTCAAGGACGGCTCCGCTGGCTCCATCGGTTACGGCATCGATATCGCTTTTGCCAAGGAGGGCGCAAACCTCGTCATTACCGGCCGTAACGTTGCCAAGCTCGAGGCTGCCAAGGAATCCCTCGAGGCCGAGTACGGCGTCAAGGTTCTGCCTGTTCAGGCCGATGTCTCGGCTGGTCAGGACAACGAGGCCGTCGTCCAGAACGTCATCGACAAGGCCATTGAGGAGTTCGGCCGCATCGACGCCGTCGTCAACAATGCTCAGGCCAGCGCTTCGGGCGTGACGATCGCCGATCACACCATGGACCAGTTCAACCTCGCCATTTACTCCGGTCTGTATGCCACCTACCTGTACATGCAGAAGGCCTACCCGCACCTGAAGGAGACCAAGGGCTCCGTGGTCAACTTTGCTTCGGGCGCCGGCCTGTTTGGCAACTATGGCCAGTGCAGCTACGCCGCTGCCAAGGAGGGCATCCGCGGTCTGACCCGCGTCGCTGCCAACGAGTGGGGCAAGGACGGCATCAACGTCAATATCGTTTGCCCGCTTGCTTGGACCGCCGCGCTCGAGAACTTCCAGGATGCCTATCCCGAGGCGTTCAAGGCCAACGTCCACATGCCGCCGGCGGGTCACTACGGCGACGTCGAGAAGGAAATCGGCCGCGTTGTCGTTCAGCTCTGCGGTCCCGACTTTAAGTATATGAACGGCGAGACCGTCACCCTCGAGGGTGGCATGGGCCAGCGGCCCTAACAGTTACGCGGTTCTACGAACCGCGTAACCAGTTGACGCTGCAAACCCGCCAGAGCGGCAATCTGCCTTTCAACTTCGGCGGCATGATCAAAAGATCAATGCCGCCTTGTTTCAAGGCACCTTGCTCGCTCTGGCGGGTTTTCGCTGTCGGTGCCATAGCATCGGCGTTTGTGTTGTTGACAGAAGGCCTCTCATGGGTAGTCGTTGGGGATGTTCTTAAATGACTAGTCGAAAGGGACACTCTTGTCGGCACTTGGGGACAGTCCCTGAGTGCCGGCAGATTGGGACACTCCTTTGCAAGATGGCTGCGAAGACTGTCCCCAACGACTAGTCGTTTAATGCGCCAGTTTCTGTCGAGTCGGTGCGGTTCGATGGTTGCTCGTATAATGGTCTGCGTATGAACCGCAACCAAGGAGTTCCAGTTTATGGACCAGAGCCTCTTTAAATTCGACCTTATCGCCGAGGACCCGACCACGCACGCGCGCGCCGGCGTGCTGCATACCCCGCACGGCGACATCGAGACGCCGATCTTTATGCCCGTGGGCACCAAGGCAAACGTCAAGGGTATTCCCACCGAGACCGTCAAGCAGCTCGGTGCCCAGATCGTGCTTGCCAATACCTATCACCTGTCCATGCGTCCCGGCGAGGACACCATCGCCGAGCTGGGCGGACTGCACAAGTTCATGAACTGGCACGGCCCCATCCTCACCGACTCGGGCGGTTTCCAGGTCTTCAGCCACATCGACGCCGTCAAGCTCACCGACGAGGGCGTGCGCTTTATCGTCAACGATTACGACGGCCGCCACGTGTTCTGGACACCCGAGGACAACATGGAAATCGCCATGAAGCTCGGCTCCGACATCTGCATGCAGCTCGACCAATGCCCCGGCTATCCTGCCACGCGTGCCTATGTCGAGCGCGCCGTGGAGCTGTCGAGTATGTGGGCCGAGCGCTGCTACAAGGCTCATGCCCGTGATGACCAGGCACTTTTTGGCATCGTTCAGGGTGGCATGCATCTGGATCTGCGCCTGCGATCGCTGCGCCACCTGGAGGAGTGCGGCGACTTCCCCGGCTACGGCATCGGCGGCTACTCGGTAGGCGAGGACCATGAGACCATGTTCGAGACGCTGGCGCCGCTGGTTTCCGAGTACATGCCTAAGCACAAGCCGCGCTACCTCATGGGCGTCGGCAACCCTACCACGCTCGTGCGCGGCGTTGGCGTGGGCATCGACATGTTCGACTGCGTGCTGCCGACGCGCACTGGCCGCATGGGTACCGCGTTTTCGAGCGAGGGTCGCCTCAACTTCCGCAACGCGCGCTTTGCGCACGACGACGGCCCCATCGACCCCACCTGCACCTGCCCGGTGTGCACGGGCGGCTACAGCCGCGCGCTCATCCGTCACATGGTCACGCAGAAGGAGATGCTCGGCGGTATTCTGCTGTCGATGCACAACATCTACTACCTGCTCAACCTTATGCAGCGTGCCCGTCAGGCCATTATCGAGGGCCGCTACGGCGCGTTTGTGAGCGACTGGATGAACAGCCCTGCGGCGGTGGACTACTAAGAGCGGCGCGGGCGCTTGCAAAGCGCGGGCAACGGCAAGGGACGAGCGCCGGCCGGTCATCACGTTCGCTAACACCGTCTGCGCGACCGATGACCGATAGCTTGCAAGCACTTGATGCATCGTGGGTACCATACCGAATAGTTGATGTTCGGGCGGGTGTTTGGCGCATGGCGTCGACCCCGCCCGTTTTTCTTTTTCTCGATAGGAGTACCCATGATTAAGAATGAAAACGTCGAGGGCGAGCCTGCCTACGACGAGACGTACCGCCGCGGCCCCGTGGTCATGCGCGGCCCCATGATTCCTAAGGACAACACCTATGCCAACTTGCTGGCGCCCGAGGAGTCGACCGACTGGCTGCATGCCGATCCGTGGCGCGTGCTGCGCATTCAGGCAGAGTTTGTCGATGGTTTTGGCGCGCTTGCCGAGCTTGGTCCTGCAGTGACCATCTTCGGCAGCGCCCGCACGCCCAAGACCGATCCGCTCTACAAGGCGGCGCGCACGGTCGGTCGCAAGATCGCCCAGCGCGGCGTGGCGGTTATCACCGGCGGCGGTCCCGGCGTCATGGAGGCGGCCAACAGGGGAGCGGCGAGTGTCAACGGCAAGTCGGTCGGCTTGGGTATCGAGCTTCCGCACGAGCACGGGCTCAACAAATACGTGAACCTTGGCATGGACTTCCGTTACTTCTTTGTGCGCAAGACTATGTTCGTCAAATACAGCTCGGGCGCTATTGTGTTTCCCGGCGGGTTTGGCACGCTCGACGAGATGTTCGAGGTGCTCACGCTGGTGCAGACGCACAAGGTAAAGCGCATGCCGCTCGTGCTGGTGGGCACCGAGTACTGGCAGGGTCTGTTCGACTGGCTCAACGGCCCGGTGATGGATGCCGATATGATTAGCCCGCTCGATCCGGAGCTTGTGCACATCACCGACGACCTCAACGAGGCCGTCGACATTGCCCTGAGCGGGCTGATGTAGGGTGCTGTGACTGTTGTTATAGTAATGTGAACGGCATACTGATGCTATTTAACATCAGTATGCCATCTAAACTGGGTATACTGATGCAAAAGACGAGGCGAGGAGGTCGCGTATGTCTACTGCAACGGTTAAGCCTACGACGGTTCGCATCGAAGAGGGGCTCAAGGAACAGGCGACTGAGTTTTTGGATACGGTTGGTCTGAGTCTCAATTCGTATCTCAACCTTGCTGTTCGGCAGCTGGTAAATCAACGAAAGATTCCTTTTGAGATCGTAGGAAGGGCGGAGGTGCCCAACGAGGCAACGAGGCGTGCCATGGTGATCGCCGAAGCTCATGAGTTGGGGATTCTGCCGGACGACAGCCCGTCATTCAATAACGCTGATGAGCTTATATCATTCCTCGATGAGGACTAGCGATGTTTGAGATTAAGGTCGAGGCTCAGTTTAAGGCGGATTACAAACGGGCGATGCGCATCCATCCGCAGCTAAAAACCGAGTTTAAGGCGGCGGTCGCAGAGCTTGCGGCTCACGGCTCGCTTCCCGCGGAATATGGTGCCCACGAGCTTTCAAACCCGGGCGGCAACTACAACGGCCACATCGATTTCCATCTATCCGATGGCTTGGTCGATGTGGTCGTTCTGTACTTGCCGCATGAGACTAATCCTGTGATCCGACTGGTGAGAATGGGCTCGCATGAGGAGTTATTTCAGGGCCCGCAGGGCTGATTGCTCGCTTATGTTTCGCGGGGAAATAGGGATTGATTCGCGGCCGATTGGCTAAAACAGCCCCTATTCCACCGTAACTGTTGGAGACGTCCCGTTCGTGGCTGCGACCTCCAGTTCTCCTCTTCGCTGGATTTCGCTTAAAAGCTCGGCTGCAACTTCGCTGCTTTTGAAACGGATGCTGCAGTCCTCTTTCTTAGGAAAGGCCAGTAACGGGATAGTTCCGTACCAGACGGTTTCCTCGTCAATTACTGACGCGCGCAGGCGCCCTTCGGCTTTGATGGAATAGTCGACGTTCATCTCGGTAAAAATCGCTTTCACGTCATTGTGCGGAGTCGAGGCAATTGAAATCTCAAGGGCAATCCCACGGGCGGCGGCGCCTGTGAGTACGGCAGCGAGCTTTGCGAGGCATGCAGCGGATGCGTAGGGCGCGGCAATAAAAATGCTTTTCGTTGCGCGCTCGATGTCATCCGCTAAGGCCTCCACGGCCCTTGCCGGCCTAACGAGGATGTTTTGATCGGCCCGTTTGTTGTCATTTGCTGCAAAGACTTCATACCCCAGCTTGGCGTAGGTCTTGAGTCTCTTCTGGTACATGTGCGCGAGCATGGGTATCGACAAATCAACATAGTCGAATATCTCAACCCGCTGCTTGCCCTCGTGACTTCTATGTAGCCTGCCTGCCTGCTGCGTTATGCTGCCGTCCCAAGATATCGGTGTGGCAATGAGCAGAGTGTCAAGGTAAGACAGGTCGAAACCCTCGCCCAGAAGGCCTTCGGTTGCGATGATAATTCGATGCTCATGCTCGAAGCCGGGAAGGCTGTTCAGTATTGCCTTTCTTTCTTTGGCGTCGATTTCTCCGGTTAAGAGTATAGGTTCGTGTCCGCGGCTTTGAAGCAGCCTACATAGCTCTTCGGCATGTTTTTTCCTTTTGGATAGCACAAGCGGATGTCGACCGTTTGACGCGGTCTCGAGGGCATCGTCGACAATTGCTTCGTTTCTCGCTGTGTGCGCACACAGGAGATCGAGAACTTGATTAAAGGACGCCCCTGGTTCGTAGGCGGGTAGTCGAACTCCGGTAAAACGCGGCCTAACAACGCGCTGAATTCCCTGTTGGATTGCTTGCGTTTTTGGATCAATGACATGGCGAAGCGGGCCGCAGAGCATTGAGAGTGCTCGCGTGAGTCCGTCCGAGCGTTCGGGCGTCGCGGAAAGGCCGTATACATATTTGGCTGGAGCGGATTTGAGGACGAGCTCAAGCTGTGGTGCGGCTGCATGGTGACATTCATCACAGATGATGAGGCCGTAATCACGAACGAACTCCTTGGCTATTGGTTCTCCGGTCTGGGGGTCCTTGCTGGACAGAGACTGGAATGAAGCAATGTCGATGAGATGGCTTATGGTGGTTTTGCCTCCTCCGATTTGGCCAATGAGCGGAGGCTGCCTTTTACTGATTCGTCCTTTTGGGGTTCGAACTGGCTTTCTGTTATCCGTAATGTCGATAAACCGTTCGAGCTGGGATTTCCATTGGGCAATGAGCGCAGTCTTGGGAACGATGACAAGCGTTGGAAGACCGATGGCAGCAATAAGATAGGCCCCAATGACGGTTTTCCCGAAACCCGTCGGCGCGGACATGATCCCGTCTTCATAGTTGAGCATCTGTTCGGCGGCAATTTGCTGTTCAGGGCGAAGAGCCCCTTTAAATGTCATCACAATTGGATTGCCCGACATGCGCTTGTCTGAATGGTGAGCAGAAGCGCCGGCTTCTTGAAGCAGCCGCTCGAGTTGAGCTTTACAGCCTCTGGGAATCGCAACGCAGCCATCTCTAAGTTCACTGAGGTCTATGTACCGCGGTTTGCCAAATACTGATTGGTGCATTGATTGGGCACGGAAGAATTCCGGGTTGGCAAATGTTGCAAGCCTGCGAACCTCCATCTGGGCGGCCGGGCTCAGAGATCTTTCGGTTATGTAGAGCATATCGGCTTGCGTGACGGGTAGCGATGACGGGAAGTCCTGCAGCGTGAGCGGAAGCCGCTTTCGCGGCCTCTGAGAATGTGGCGCGGCGGTGTTTCCCGCCACTGCAGCTGATATTCCATGCGGTTTATTGTCGATGCTTTCGATTAGATTTTGCACCGTTGCATGTGGAACCAGCTGAATTTGTGAAAGGTAAAGCCATTGATCGGGAAAGGGCTCAAATTGCTCGTCAACAAATACACTGTTCCCTTTTCGCTGCGCTTTTCCTTGAAAAGGCAGTGCTATGAGATTTCCGAAGCCGCCCTCAGGAATGGTGGACTGCGCGGGCAGCATCCGGTCAAAAGCTTCAAAGGTGATTGTCTTGTTGAGCGCCGCCGCTTCGGTGATAAGGCTGCTTCCAAATTCTCGTGCGATCTTTGCGCTGGTGAGCTCTAGGAAGAAAAACCAGACATGTGCGCCGTTACCTGATCTCGATCGCTCGACTGCAGCATCGATCCCATGGTTTTTTGCGACAAGCCGAATGGCGTTTGTCGCTTCTTTCCAATCGGCTCCGTCAAAGTCGATGACCAGGACTTTTGTGTTACTGTCACTATCGAGAACGTATTGACCTATGACGTCTCGGAGCCTGTCGTCGTTGCCTTTGAAATGGGCGATGATCGCGGCATCGCTCAGCTTGGGGAAGATGCGGTTGCCGCATTCCGCGCATTTGGTTTTCTGACGATTTACTTTGGGGCAAATGCCTGCCTTCCATTCATTTGCGCAGGCGGGTGTATAGCCGATGCCCCCGTCTTTTCTGCGGTACCCATGAGCGTAAACATCTTTGCGGCCAGTAAAGAGATTGCGAAAGAGTTCCAGTTTGTCGCGCGCTGGGCTCGCACTGGTGACGATTCCTTCGACCTGTGCCCGTCTATCGAAAGATTCGCCAGCTTTCTCCCATTCTTCCAGTGTTGCGTAACGGATGTCTGGACCGTTGCCGCAGATGACGATTTGGCTGTGCGGCTCCGATACATGGGCGACGGTTTTCTTGAATTGGAATAGCGTACCCCCGATGAGGGCGTATTGATGCGTGACGGTGCTCATGTAAATGCCGTTCTTGTCGGAGTTCATTGAAATGAGGGTACGTTATTTTGATTTTTAAGGGACTCGACTCTGATTTTGGTTCGGTGATAGCGGAGTACAGCTCCGTGAGTGGTGTTTGGCTGATGTCAAAATGTGCGGTAGCTGTTGCTGAATGGGTTTTGGCGGCCATGAGGTGGGCTGGAGGCGCAGGAAACTATCCTCGAATAGACCCTGTGGGCAAAAAATGGCAAATATGAGTACTGTGGTTTGAGCAGTAACATATCATCTGGAAAGTATTTAAGACCAATCGATTCGGATTGGATATAATCAACCCTCTAAACATGGCGATTCGGGACTTTATGACGCTCGGAATTGGCGGAAGATGGCAAATTCAGCCAGATTTCGCTGTTACTAAACTGGTAACAGTACTCATATTTGCCATTTTTTGCCCAGAGGGTATCGCAAGGGGGTTGGACAAAGCATCGATCGCCGCCAATTTCTCGATTGGCTGGTTGGGCGGCAATGAAGTTGCGGCGTAATGGGAAGCGTTTCGCGGCCTTTTGGCTAAAACGGCCCCTTTTCCGCCGCGACTCCTAAAAAGACGCCGGCGCGCCTTGAGTTGCGGCGCGTCGGCGTGATGGCTTTGTTGTGGCTGGGTGTACTTCGGTTGTTCGACGGCTTTGGCATGTCCGATCTTGCCAGGCAAGCCTTTGTTACCGTTTAACGTTTGCCCAGATAAAACCTGCCAAAATAAACCTGTCCCTAATTGGCAGGTTGGTAGCGGGGACAGTAGCTGATGGCGATGGCATCGACGCCTACGTGGGTGGCGATGGTGCAGCCGATGGGGCCGGTGCCGGCGTCCACGTAGTCCTGGCCTGCTAGCGCTTGGTTGACGAGCTCTTGCTCCTCGGCGGCGCCGGTCGTGAGCACGCGAACGTTTGAGCCTGGGTGCTCGGTCAAAAACTCGAGGCAGTCAGCCATGGTGTTGGCGACGATGCGCTTGGCACCGCGGCCCTTCTTGATGGCCTTGATCTCGCCCGATTTCCACTCCGGCGAAACGGCCAGGCGAATGTTGAGCATTTGGGTGAGCTGGCCGGCGAGTTTAGGTGCGCGGCCGTTCTTGACCAGGTTCTCGAGCGTGCGGGGAATCAGCAGCAGGTGGGCGTCGGGCAGCGTCGCGCGGATCTGCGCCTCGGTTTCGTCCAGGTTGCGACCGTCCTCGCGCATGGCGAGCGCATACTCCACCAGCAGGCCTTCGGCGCCCGAGCCGGTGCGCGAATCGATGCAGCGCACGTCGAGCTCGTGGGTCTCGGCCACCAGGTTGGCGTTGGCATAGCAGGCGGACCACTCGCTGCACAGCGAGATAAAGATGGCGCTGTCGTGGCCGTCGGCGAGCACGCGGTCAAAGAGCGCCTTGAACTCGCCGGCGCTCGGCTGCGAGGTGTGCGGCAGCTGCTCGGAGCCGGCCATGCGGGCGACGTACTCCTCGGCGGTAATCTGCACCTGGTCGAGCAGGTCCTCGCCCTCGATAATCACATGCAGCGGAATCACGTAAATGCCGAGCTCTTGGGCGCGGGCGGGGGAGATGTCCGACGTGGAGTCGGTTATGATGGCAAAAGACATAATTGCACCTTTCGTTGGGGCGTTTGCGCGCCGCCTTCTGAGAGCAAAGTGCGACAAGTATAGTGGAGTTGCTCTACATTGCTAGGTTCAATTGTTTAATAGTCAACAGTTTGAAGTGGTGGTGTGGAAATCATCAACTGGGGAAGAGGGATGCCGATGGAGGCACTGGAGATATGCAGGCGGCCGATTGTGCTGTTCGATTTTGACGGCACGGTGGCCGATACGGGTCGGGCGGTGATGGCCTCGACGCGCAAGACGCTGGCTGCCCGCGGATTTTCTGAGGCGCAGATGGGTGACCTGCGCCGTATGATCGGGCCGCCCCTGTGGAAGAGCTTCCACGACTTTTATGGCTTCTCCCGCGAGGAGTCGTTTGTGGTGGCCGATGAGTACCGCGCCTTTTTTGATGAGCTGGGACCGGGGGAGTACCCCGTGTTCGATGGGATTCCCGAGCTGCTGGATGGGTTGGCCGCCCAGGGCAAGCGTATGGCCGTGGCGACGTCGCGCATGGAGGCAAAGTGCATCGATATGGTGCGTGAGCTGGGGCTTTGCCAGTTCGAAGCCGTGGTTGGCATGAATTCGCCGCAGGGGCGCGAGACCAAGGCAGATTCGGTCCGCGATGCGCTGGCGGCGCTCGGTGGGACGGCCGACGAGGCCGTGATGATCGGCGACCGCTTTAACGATGTGGAGGGCGCGCACGCGATGGGTGTGCCGTGTATCGGCATCTATTCGGGCGCGGCGGCGCCGGGGGAGCACGAGGCCGCGGGTGCCGATGCGGTGGTGCACTCGGTGGCCGAGCTTGCTAAACTTTTCGCTATATAAGTATGTGATGTGAGGGGCGGGCACGCTGCCGCTCATTGGTAAGGAGGTCGTCCATGAATCAGGTGGAGCAGAGCGTCGCTGAGTATGTCGATGAGGTCTGGGAAGATGTCGTCGCCGATATCAAGCAGTTGGTGAGTTATCCGTCCGTGGCAGTTTCTGCCGATGCAGAGCCCAGCGCGCCGTTTGGCCGCCCGGTCCGTGACGCGCTCGATTGCGCGCTCGGCATTGCGCAAAAGCTCGGCTACCAGACGAGCGACGACGAGGGCTATGTGGGCATTGCCGATATCCCGGGCCGCGGTGACAAGCAGCTCGCGACCATTTGCCATGTGGACGTGGTGCCCGCCGGCCCCGGCTGGAACACCGACCCGTTTGCGATGGAGCGTCGCGAGGGCTGGCTGCTCGGCCGCGGCGTTATCGACGACAAGGGTCCTGCCGTGCTGTCGCTCTACGCCGGCGCCTATCTGCTCAAGCACGGTATTACCCCGCGCTACACCTTCCGCGCGCTGCTGGGCTGCGATGAGGAAGTGGGCATGTCCGACGTTCACCATTATCTGGAGAACTATGCAGACCCCGATTTCCTGTTTACGCCCGATGCCGAGTTCCCGGTCTGCAATGCCGAGAAGGGCCAGTTTGGGGCGACGTTTGTGAGCTCCAAGATCGACGGCGGGCGCATTGTGTCCTGGAGCGGTGCCGAGGCGAGCAACGCCATTCCGTCGCAGTCTATCTGCGAGCTTGCGATTGCCGTCGATGAGCTGCCGGCGCCCGTTGAGAACGCCGACCGCCTGGAGATCACGGCGCTCGATAACGGGCATGCGCAGATTTTCGCCCACGGCATTGGCGGTCATGCCTCGATGCCCGAGGGAACGGTCAATGCCGTCGGCCTGATCGTGGCGTATCTGCGCGAGGCCGAGGATGCGTTTGGTGCGCGCGACGAGCGCCTGCTGACGCCTGCCGAGCACGAGTTCGTTAAGTTCTTGGCCTTTGTGCACGCGGATGCCTATGGTCGTGGCCTGGGAATCGATGCGACGAACACGGCGTTTGGCCCGCTCACGTGCAACCCCGGCGTCATCCGCGTGGTGGATGGCCACATTGAGCAGGTCATTGACGTGCGTTTCCCCGACAGCACGAGCGCCGATACCATCCGCGAGCAGCTCGAGCCACTTGTGGGCCGCTTTGGCGTGACGTATCGCGTGGATCGCGCAAAGGTGCCGTTCTCGGTCTCTGCCGACGACCCGGCCGTGAAGGCGCTGATTGACGCCTATAACGAGTTTACGGGTAAGCATGCCGAACCCTTCGCCATGGGCGGTGGCACGTACGCACGCAACTTTGCCCGCGCCGTCTCGTTTGGCCCCGAGGAGACCGGCCTGGAGCTGCCCGCATGGGGCGGCCAGATGCACGGCCCCAACGAGTGCGCCAATGAAGAGCAGCTCAAGCAGGCGCTCAAAATTTATATCGTGGCAATCCTGCGCTTGAACGAGCTGGAGCTTTAAGGTTACGCGAACGCCAGAGTGACAACCTGTCTTTCGAAGAGGACGGCATGACCAGAAGGTCTATGCCGTCCTCTTTCTGAAAATGATCCCTTGGGGACGGAGGAAAACGGATCATTTGGTGTAAAAGGCGGGTCATGCTTGTCGGCGGGATTGTTATTCGTTTGTAAAGCCCTGCCGCGCTTGCGGTAAGGGTCTATCAGATGCCCGTAAGAAACCGTAGTTGGCGCGGGCGATGCCCGGTCGGGGCCGTATCTTTCCAAACAGCAAAGCGGGCAGGGTGCCCGCGAGTCGCATGTATGAAAGGAAGATCATGCTCGATCAGGCTTATTCTCGTCGTCAGTTCCTCGGCCTTGCTGGTGGTCTTGCCAGCATCGTCGGTCTCGGTCTCGTTGGTTGCGGCGGCGCAGGCGCATCCGACGCCGCCGACAAAGGTAGCGCCGCTGCTGCCGAGTCCGTCTCCGGCGAGGTGACCTACGACGGCGCCTCCTCGTTCCAGGCTCTCGTCGAGGCTGCTGCCGAGAAGTTCATGGATGCCAACCCCGACGTCTCCATCTCCGGTTCGGGTAACGGTTCGGGCAAAGGCCTGACCGCTGTTGCCGCCGGCACCGTCACCATCGGCAACTCCGACGTCTTCGCCGAGTCCAAGCTCGAGGCCGATCAGGTCAAGAACCTCGTCGACCACGAGGTCGCCGTCGTGGGCATGGGCCCCGTCGTCTCCAAGAACGTGAAGGTCGACGACCTGTCCCTCAAGCAGCTCAAGGGCATCTTCTCCGGCCAGATCACCAACTGGAAGGAGGTCGGCGGCGACGACGCCAAGATCGTCGTCCTCAACCGCAAGGCCGGCTCCGGCACCCGCGCTACCTTCGAGGCCGCCGTTTTTGGCGACGAGGCCGTCGACTTTAAGGGCGACGCCGAGCTCGACAAGTCCGGCGACGTCCAGACTCAGATTGCCAGTACCGACAACGCCATCTCCTACCTCGACTTCTCGCACTTCGATGACTCCAAGTTCAACGCCATCAAGGTGGAGGGCGTGGAGCCCAAGAGCGCAAACGTCACCGACGACTCCTTTAAGATTTGGGCTACCGAGCACATGTACTGCGCAAAGGACGCCGACGAGGCTACCAAGGCCTTCCTGGAGTTCATGCTTTCCGACGACGTCCAGGGCAAGCTCGTCGAGGAGCAGGGCTTTATCCCCGTCTCTGCCATGAAGGTCGTCAAGGACGCCAGCGGCAAGGTCTCTGCTAAATAAGTAACCGCCCCGGAAAGGTTTGCAATGGCAAAACAGCTGCCAAAGCGCGACCTTGAGAACGTGGGCCTGGGCGTCACGGGTGCGTGCGTAGCGCTCGTGACGCTTGTCGTTGCCGCGCTCATCTTTATGGTCGCCCAAAAGGGCCTCTCGGCTTTTGTCAAGGACGGCGTCTCGGTCGTCGAGTTTTTCACCGGTACCAAGTGGGACCTGGCCAACACAGCCGAAAACGGCCTGCCCTATACTGGCGCCCTGCCCCTGATCGTCACCTCGTTTGCGGTCATGGTGCTCTCCACGCTTATCGCGCTGCCCATCGCCATCGGCTCTGCCATCTTTGCGGTCGAGATCCAGCCTAAGTTTGGTTCCAAGATCTTTCAGCCGCTTATTGAGCTTTTGACCGGCATTCCCTCGGTCGTCTTTGGCTTGATCGGCTTTCACGTGGTCGTTGGCCTCATGAAGAGCGTTTTCCACGTGAGCACGGGTCTGGGCATCTTGCCCGGCGCCATCGTACTGGCCGTCATGATTCTGCCGACGATGACTACGCTTTCGGTCGACGGCCTGCGCGCCGTGCCCGATAGCTACCGTCAGGGCTCGCTCGCGCTGGGCTACACCCGCTGGCAGACCATCTGGCACGTGGTGCTCAAGAGCGCTATGCCATCGCTCATGACCGCAGTCATCCTTGGCATGACCCGCGCCTTTGGCGAGACGCTCGCCGTGCGCATGGTTATCGGCGGCATCGAGGCCATGCCGACGTCGCTGCTGTCGCCTGCGTCCACCATCACCACCACGCTTACCACGTCCATGGCGGTCTATGCCGAGGGTTCGGCCCAGGACGACGTCTTGTGGGCGCTCGGCCTGCTGCTGATGGGCATGAGTCTCATCTTTATCCTGATCATCCATCTCATCGGCCGCAAGGGGGCGAAGGCTCGTGGCTAGCACGCGCATCCTTATCGACGAGGCGAGACTCGGGCGTGTCCAAAAGCAGGACCGCATCGCCACGGGCGTGCTGACGGCAATCGTCGCCATCGTCATGCTCATCGTCGTCTCCATGGTGGCCTATATTCTGTTCGAGGGCATCTCGACGCTGTTCCAGCCGGGATTTCTCACGCAGCCCGCACGCGCCAACGGAACGCAGGGCGGCGTGCTCTACCAGCTGTTCGACTCGTTCTACCTACTGCTGATCACCTTAGGTATCTCGGTGCCCATCAGCCTGGGCGGCGCGGTCTTCCTGGTCGAGTACGCGCCGGACGGCCCCATCCGCGACATCGCCTCCACCGCCATCGAGACGCTGTCCTCGCTGCCCTCCATTGTCGTAGGCATGTTCGGCTTTCTGGTGTTCTCGGTGCAGCTGGGCTGGAAGTACTCCATCATCTCCGGCGCCGTCGCGCTCACCATGTTCAACATCCCCATCCTGGTGCGCGTGATTCAGCAGGCGCTCGAGGACGTGCCGCAGGCCCAGCGCGATGCGTGCCTGGCCATGGGCCTCACTCGCTGGGAGGCCACACTGCACATCCTGATTCCCGAGGCCATGCCCGCCATCGTGACCGGCATCGTGCTTTCGGCCGGCCGCGTGTTTGGCGAGGCCGCGGCGCTGCTCTTTACCTCGGGCATGAGCTCGCCGGTTCGCCTGAACTTCTTGAGCTTTAACCTGTCGAGCCCCACCTGCGCCTGGAACGTGTTCCGTCCCGGCGAGTCGCTGGCCGTGCACATCTACAAGATCTATGGCGAGGGCAGCCCCGAGGCCCAGCAGATCGTCTGGGGCACCGCGGCACTGCTGATGATTTGCGTGCTGCTGTTTAACGTAGTCGCCCGTATCGTAGGCAAGCAACTGGCAAGGAGGATGACGGCCGAATGAGCGAGATGAATGCGACGCCCGCAACCGAGGCGGCATCGTCCGACACCCAGGACTTTTTGTCGAGCGTGGGGGAGAGCGAGAAACGTGTTCGCGTGAGCGGCAAGGCCGTGAGCGACGAGGTCGTGGTCTCCACCAAGGACGTCAATGTGTACTATGGCGACCACCATGCGCTGCACAATACGTCGCTCGACTTCCACAAGGGTGAGATCACGGCGCTCATCGGGCCTTCGGGCTGTGGCAAGTCGACCTTTTTGCGTAGCCTCAACCTAATGAATCGCGAGATTCGCGGTTGCCGCGTGGAGGGTGAGATCAACTACCGCGGGCGCAACGTGAACACCAAGACCGAGAACACCTACGAGCTGCGTCGGTCTATTGGCATGGTGTTTCAGCAGCCCAATCCGTTCCGCAAGTCCATTCGCGACAACATCACCTTTGCGCCCAAGCGCCACGGCATCACCGACCGTGACGAGCTCGACCGCATGGTCGAGGAAAGTCTGCGCGGTGCCGCGCTGTGGGACGAGGTCAAAGACAAGCTCGACAAGAGCGCCTACGCGCTTTCGGGCGGTCAGCAGCAGCGTCTGTGCATTGCGCGCACGCTGGCGCTCAACCCCGACGTGATCCTGTTCGACGAGCCCTGCTCGGCGCTCGACCCCATCTCGACGCTGGCGATCGAGGACCTGATGTCGTCGATCGTGGCCGACCGCGCCATCGTCATCGTGACGCACAACATGGAGCAGGCGTCGCGTGTGTCCAACCGCACGGCGTTCTTCTACATGGGCGATATGGTCGAGTACGACGAGACCGACGAGATTTTCCAGCGGCCCAAGGATAAGCGGCTGAATGATTACCTCACCGGCATGTTCTCCTAGTCCGGAACATGCTTGAGGCCCGCGGCGGCCACGGTCGCCACGGGACTGATTGGAGAGGCGGGTCATCTCTTGCGGGAGATGGTCCGCCTTTTTGTGTCGTGTGCGCCCCGCCTTTTCGCTGCTATCATGGACAACGTTGAATTTCTACGAAGGAGCAGGGCATATGGCGATTCTTTTGGGATGCGATTCCATCAGCCTAGAGTTTCCCACCAAGCATATTTTCGATAGCGTGACGCTCGGCGTGGGCGAGGGCGACCGCATTGGCATTGTCGGTAAAAACGGCGACGGCAAGTCGACGCTGCTGAGCGTGCTCGCCGGCACGCTGGAGCCCGATGACGGACGCGTGACGCATCGCCGCGGCACGACGATCGGATTGCTCGGCCAAAAGGACCAGCTTGTCGACACCGATACTGTGCATCATGCCGTCGTGGGCGACGCGCCCGAGTATGAGTGGGCGTCGAGCCCGCGTACGCGTCAGATCCTGGCCGGCCTTATTAGCGACGTGCCCTGGGAGGGCACGGTGGGCGAGCTTTCGGGCGGCCAGCGCCGTCGCGTGGACCTCGCGCGCCTGCTGATCGGCGACTACGACGTGCTCATGCTCGATGAGCCCACCAACCACCTGGACATGCGCACCATCAACTGGCTCGCGCGTCACTTAAAGGCCCGCTGGCAGCGCGGTCAGGGCGCGATGCTCGTGGTCACGCACGACCGCTGGTTCTTGGACGAGGTCTGCACCAGCATGTGGGAGGTCCACGACGGCCAGGTCGATCCCTTCGAGGGCGGCTACTCGGCATACATCCTGCAGCGCGTGGAGCGCGACCGCATGGCCGCTGTCACCGAGGAGCGCCGCCGCAACATGGCGCGCAAGGAGCTCGCGTGGCTGAGCCGCGGCGCCCAGGCCCGTTCCACCAAGCCCAAGTTTCGCGTTGAGGCTGCTCGCGAGCTGATCGCCGACGTGCCGCCCGTGCGTGACGAGCTGGAGCTCAAGCGCCTGGCGGTGAGCCGTCTGGGCAAGCAGGTTATCGACGTGGTCGACGTGGACGCCGGCTATGCGGATACCGACGGCGCGCCCAAGCAGGTGCTCTCCGACGTGACCTGGCTCATTGGTGCGGGCGACCGCTATGGTCTTTTGGGCGAGAACGGCGCCGGCAAGTCGACGCTGCTCGACGTGATCCAGGGCAAGATCGCGCCCCTGCGCGGTCGCGTGAAGATTGGCCAGACGGTGCGCTTTGGCGTGCTGTCGCAGCAGCTCGAAGAGCTCGAGCCCTACATGGGCGACACGATCCGCGAGGTGCTCAGCAACTATAAGAAGTACTACGTCATCGACGGCAAGGAGACTTCGCCCGAGAAGCTCTGCGAGCGTCTGGGCTTTACGACGCAGCAACTCTGGAGCCGCATCGGCGATCTTTCGGGCGGCCAGCGCCGTCGCCTGTCGCTGCTGCTGACAATCCTGGACGAGCCCAACGTGCTCATCCTGGACGAGCCCGGCAACGACCTCGATACCGACATGCTGGCGATTGTCGAGGATCTGCTCGACGGCTGGCCTGGCACGCTGATCCTAGTGACGCACGACCGTTTCCTCATGGAGCGCGTGACCGACCAGCAGTGGGCGCTGCTCGACGGCCACCTGACGCATATGCCCGGCGGCGTGGATCAGTACCTGCGCCTGTGCAACGCCACCGCCGAGG
The DNA here is from genome assembly GCA_905194345.1 of Coriobacteriaceae bacterium. Taxonomy (GTDB): domain Bacteria; phylum Actinomycetota; class Coriobacteriia; order Coriobacteriales; family Coriobacteriaceae; genus Collinsella. The sequence continues at coordinate 29,123 of CAJJRZ010000003.1, read as the reverse complement.
GCGAGCCCGTGGGCGCGCCGAGCGCCAAGACCGGCACGTTCGACACCGGCGCCGCAGCGGTTGCGGCCGAAAAGCCCAAGACGAGCGGGCAGCCCAATGGCCTTTCCAACGCCGAACGCCAGAAGCTTCGCCGCGAGGTGAGTTCGCTCGAGCGCAAGATGGAGACGCAGCGCGCTCGCGTGGAGGAGGCCGAGGCCGCCATGGCCCAGGTCGATCCCACCAACTACACGGCGCTGGGCGAGCAGCAGGCAAAGATCGACGAGGCCCACGCCGCCATGGACGAGCTGGAGATGGCGTGGCTCGAGGCGAGCGAAAAGCTCGAGGGCGAGGAGTAGACGAGGATGATCGGGGCCGCGTTTTTCGATATCGACGGCACGCTGCTGAGCTTTAAGACCCACCGGATTCCGGCGTCGGCGCAGCAGGTGCTCGACAGCTTTCACGAGCAGGGGATTGCGTGCGTGATCGCTACGGGCCGTCCGACCTACCAGATGCCGGACTGGCTGTTCGACCTTGGCTGGGATGCGTACATTACGCTTTCGGGTCAGCATTGCTTTGATGCCAGTGGTGTTTACCGCAGCTGCCCGATCGATCCGGACGATGTTGCGGTGATCGTGGACCAGGTGGCTCAGGGGCGCTACGACTCGCTGTGCATGCAGGGCGAGAACTCGTTTGTGAACCGCCTGTCCGAGCGCGTGGTGGCGGCCGGCAACAACGCGGGAATCGTCTACCACGAGGAGCCGTTTGACCACGCCTTCGACGCGCCGGTCTACCAGTTTTGCGCGTTTGTGGATCCGGCCGACGAGCATATCGTGACCGATGCGGTGTCGCATTCGCTCACGACGCGCTGGTGCGATCTGTTCTGCGACATTATCCCTGCCAACGGCGGCAAGGATCTGGGCGTTGCGGCGACGCTGGAGCGCCTGGGCGTCGACGTGAGCGAAGCGATTGCCTTTGGCGATGGCGAGAACGACCTGTCGATGTTTGGAGCCGTGGGCACCAGTGTTGCCATGGGCAACGCGCAGGATACTGTGAAGGCCGCAGCGACCTACGTAACGACCGCCGTAGACGACGACGGCATCTACAACGCCGCAAAGCACTTCGGGCTGGTGTAGCTGCGGATTCGGCACTCGGGGACGTTCCTTTTCTGCCGGCAGTTGGGGACACCCTTGCCAACCCGGCCGGCGAGTCGGCCAATCGGCAAAGACTGTCCCCGACAGCTAGTCGTTTAAGAACGTCCCCAATGACCATGTTTTGTGAAACATGGTTAACTTTCTGAACAATTTAGTAAGACACGGGCAACTTTTGCGGTAAAGTAAATCAAGCAAAAGTATCCAAAGGCTAACTAGAAGCCATCGCGAAAGGCGGCCCATGGCCCTACGTGAATCTGGAGAAGACTATCTCGAATCTATTTATGTGCTCTCGGAGCGCCAGGGCGTCGTTCGCTCGATTGACGTTGCCGAATACCTGGGCGTAACCAAGGCGAGCGTCTCTAAAGCCATGGCGACGCTGGAGAACAACGGCTATGTCGAAATGGGTAAACGCGACGTTCATCTGACGGAGCGTGGCCTGGAGGTCGCTCGCCAAATGTGGGAGCGCCATTGCTTTTTTGTTGGGCTGCTCGAGGACGCAGGCGTTTCGGAAGAGGTTGCCTCGCAAGAGGGGTGTCACATGGAGCACTGCCTGAGCGAGGAAAGCTTTGAGAAGCTAAGGGCAATGCTGGGCCGGGACGGCACATCGGCCCCAACAATGACCGACTAACGTTCCCCCAGTAGCGCGCCGTTCGCGCAAAGCGCGAACCAGCGACCGGGACAGGAGGCCCTACCAACCAAGTCTAACTCAGCCAAGGAACCCCGCCAGCAAGCGATGCCCAAGAACCGTCAGCAACGTCACCGCAGGCCGGGGCCGGGCTTGGTTTTGAAAACATTCCGCAGACCAGAAGTGCCCCCGTTCGTAGCTCCGAAGGAGCAGAACGGGGGCACTTCATTGGTCGAGGACGTTTTCAAAACCAAGCCCGGCCCCGGCCGGAGGGACCACAGGCGCTACAGGTTCTTGACACCCATCGCGCGCATGGCGTTCAGGATGGCGATGATCGCCACGCCCACGTCGCCAAAGACAGCGAGCCACATGTTGGCGATGCCCATCGCCGCAAGCACCAAAATCAGCAGCTTAATACCCAGCGCAAAGATGATGTTCTGCCAAACAATCGACATGGTCTTGCGTGCTACGCGGATCGCGCGGGAAATGTTGGACGGTTTGTCATCCATGAGCACCACGTCGGCGGCCTCAATTGCGGCGTCGGATCCCATGGCGCCCATGGCAATGCCCACATCTGCGCGCGTAAGCACAGGCGCATCGTTGATGCCGTCGCCGACAAAGGCGAGCTTGCCCTTGCCGCTTTCGGCCGCGAGCAGCGCTTCAACACGCTCGACCTTGTCGCCCGGCAGCAGCTGCGCGTGGAACTCGTCGAGTCCGAGCTGCTTGGCCACCGCAGCAGCCACTTCTTCGCGGTCGCCCGTGAGCATAACGGTGCGCTTGACGCCGGCGGCGTGCAGGTCGCGGATCGTCTGCTCGGCATCGGCCTTAACGGCGTCTGCAATCACGATGTGGCCGGCATACGCACCGTCCACGAGCACGTGGAGGATGGTACCGACGACCTCACAGTCCGGCGCTTCAACGCCGGCTGCGGCGAGCATCTTGGCGTTGCCGACGACGACGTGCTTGCCATCGATGGTCGCTGTCACGCCATGGCCCGCGTCGTTGGCGGAGTCGCTCACGCGCTTGGGGTCGACCTCGCCCAGGTAGGCGGCGCGTACCGACTGCGCGATGGGGTGGTCGGAGAATGACTCGGCGAGGGCTGCGACTTCAAGCAACGATTGCTCGGTATAGCCAGCCTCGGGGTGCACCGCGACCACCGAGAATGTGCCGTTGGTGAGCGTGCCGGTTTTGTCGAAGACGACGGTGTCCACGTCGGCGAGCGCCTCGAGGTAGTTAGAACCCTTGATGAGAACGCCCAGCTTGGACGCGCCGCCAATGCCGCCAAAGAAGCTCAGCGGCACGCTGATCACGAGCGCGCACGGGCAACTGACGACCAGGAAGGTCAGGCCGCGCAGGATCCAATCGGACCAAGCGCCAGTCACCAGGCCGCCGCCAAGCGCGAGCACCGCGGCAGCGCCGGTGACGGCGGGGGTGTAGACGCGGGCAAAGCGCGTGATGAAGTTCTCGGTGCGCGCCTTCTTTTCGCTGGCATTCTCCACGAGCTCCAGAACACGCGCGACGGTTGACTCGCCAAAGGGCTTGGTGGTGCGCACGTGGATGAGGCCCGTCATATTGATGCAGCCGCTGATGATATCGTCGCCGGTCTTGGCGGGGCGGGGGACTGACTCGCCCGTGAGCGCGGCGGTGTCGAGCTGGGTTTCGCCCTCGACGATGACGCCGTCGATAGGCACGCGCTCGCCGGGCTTGACCACGATCACGGTGCCGACGGCGATGTCATCGGGAAAGACCTGTTCGAGTGTGCCGTCGGCTTGCTCGACGTTAGCGTAGTCGGGCGCGATGTCCATCATGGCACTGATCGACTTGCGGCTCTTGCCCACGGCGTATGCCTGGAACAACTCGCCGACCTGGTAGAACAGCATGACGGCGGCGCCTTCGGCCATGTGCGGGTCGGTGTCGGGGAAGAGCACCATGGCAAACGCGCCGATGGTCGCGACGGCCATGAGGAAGCTCTCGTCGAAGGCCTTGCCGCGGCGGATGTTATTGAATGCCTTTTGCAGTACGTCGTAGCCGGCAATCAAAAACGGCACGAGGAACAGCGCGAAGCTGGCGTAGATGTTGCCGGGCTCCCCAAATGCGATAGTGAGGGCGCCGAGCTCGTCGAGGGCATAAACAACGGCAAAAATGCCCAGTGCTACCAGGATGCGGTTGCGCTTGTGCTCAAGGGACTCTTTCTTCTTGCGCTTCTTCTTTTTCTTTTTGGGGTCGGCGGCTGCCATGATTCAAACCTCCCATTTGAGTGTATGAACACTTGCTCATATAATTTCGCGAGCAAAGGCCGCGGCAAGCGCGGCCTTACAGGTCAACGTGTGCGCGGGTTAGAGAATGATCTCGCAGTCCGGCTCGGCGTCGGCGGTGAACTCAACGACGCGGTCCAGGACCTCGTCGAACTTGGCGTCGTCGGCCTCGAGCGTCAGCTTCTGGGTCATAAAGTTGACCGAAACGGACTTGACGCCATCGAGCTTAGCCAGCTCGTCCTGAAGTTCACGCGCGCAGTTGGCGCAATCGATCTCGTCGAGCTTAAACTGCTTTTTCATGGTGGGTTCCTTTCCCTGTGTTGGCGGTCTGGGTGCCGGCCGCGCTGATACCGTGGTTGATTGCTATTCGCAGATATGGCTCATGCCCTGGTTGAGCATGGTATAGACATGATCGTCAGCGAGCGAGTAGAGAATGTTGCGGCCGTCGCGGCGGAACTTGACCAGGTGCGACTGCTTAAGCGTGCGCAGCTGGTGCGACACCGCAGACTGCGAGGTCGCGGTCGCTTCGGCGATGTCAGCCACGCAGAGCTCGCGGCCCATGAGGGCATAGAGAATCTTGATGCGCGTGGTGTCGCTGAAGACCTTGAACAGGTCGGCAAGGTCGTAGAGAAGTTCCTCGTCGGGAAGGTCCTCGGGCGAGCAGGTGGTGGGGACGATCGGCTCGGTGGCCTCGATGCCAGTCTTTGTTTCATCAGCGTGGCTGCTCATTGCAATATCCTTTCATATGAACATGCGCTCATATAACTTACTTCCGATTATATGAGCGCATGTTCATATGTCAATGACGTACAGGTAATTCGTCGCATAAAATGATGGGGAATAGTGGACGAGATTCCGGACTGAGCGGTTTTGATAGCCGATGCCGGGGTGGGTGCCCCCGCGCCGTGCAAAAATTGGAGTATTCTGCAACTATAGGGGGTCCGTTAATCTATTCCAGGCCAAATAAAGCCGCTCAAGAGTTATCCAAGGGCGGTAAACAGACAAGGTCTTCCTCAAATGTTGCCTAACGTTCCCGTTCGATAGCGTTTTTGTTTTTCATTTGGATTAACTTGTGGGTGCTGGAGGGCCGACCCTGCTGAATACTCGCAATTTTGCACATCGCTAGGGTACCCACCTTGTTAGCCGGTCTAGCTTCCGGCCCCGAAGATTCTGCCCTCGGGCGCGAGGCTGCTTATTTGGGCAAATGATGGGCTGTCGGATTCGACAGTCTGCATGTCATCGATTGCCGGAACTTCATTTATTGTCGGGTCATCCAGCGTGATGCCTTCGAGTGTTGCTTTTTCGAGGTCGATTCGTTGACGATCTTCGGAATCCTGGCGAAGCTGCTTCTGAATTCTCTTTTTCTCTTCTATAAACCTTCTGAGCACAAACTGTCTCAGGTCCTCTTGCATGATTTGAAAGTCTTTTGGCAGACGCGAGGGGCGTATGCCCTCTTTCCGTTGGATCGCCTCCATGACCCTAACGAAAGCGCTGGCATGCATAAAGGAATAACGACTGACGGTGATGATTCCGTATCCCATGGACGCAAGCGCATTCTTGCGCTCCTCATCGATGGCGCGGTCTTCTTCCGCGTCATGATAAAACCCGTTGTATTCAATGTCTGTGCGAGATTTCTTTAGATACGCATCCATAAAGAACTTTTTGCGTCTCGTGAGATTCTTTGCGGCAGCGGTGACCTGCACCTCGCAATCGGTCTCAATTCCCTTAATACCAAGCCCTCCTTCGCTTTTAGGCAGCGTTAGCATCATGACAAAGGCCGTTTCCATAGGAGACCGGCATCCGTCGCGCACACATTGAATCGCCTTTCGGGCAAGGGCCAGACCGTCGCATCTGGTAATGGAATTAAAGAACTGTTTTAACCTTTCGGTCGAGGTGAGCGCGAAACGCTCGTTATACGAGGTGGAAGAGCCGGTTCCAAGGGAGTAAGCGCCGCACAATTCAAAGTAGTACTCCACCAGTTCGCGAAAAGGGAGATAGGTGGCGGCCTGAAGTGCGCAAAGCTCAACGCCAACAATGAAGATGCCATCTTTGAGCTCTATAAAGCGTGAGCTCGAGAATCGTTTTGACGAAACGTGGCATTGACAGTTCATTGCATAGCGCGCATTCCTGCGATCAAACACCATTACTTCGAGGCAATCATTTGCGTCAAGGGAAACATCGTGTTTGGTGAGCCATTCTGCGGCTGCGTCAAGGAGCGTTCCGGTGGGACATGATCCGTAAATCGCGGCAGGGTTACAGGGCTCGGTGTCTTTCGTAGACGCCGAATGCGCGGCCTGGTAGACCGCTTTTGCAGTGGTATGTGACAATACGATACTCATGGTATATATCGTGTCAGCTAATGCCGTGCTGATGGCGCTGAGTGGGAAAGTCGTTTTAGGGGCCTAACCAAATGCTGTCCAAAAGCTTGACGCAATTATGGGTTGGCATGCCTAAAATCAATGTTATCGCAGCTTAGCTATAGCATATAAAAACTCAATTGCTGCACATTTGATATCGATGCATCACCATCCGACAACGAATTACGTGTCGGGAATTGGCCGAAATCGTTCAAAATGAGGGTTCAGAATTTGTGATGGCAGATCTATCTGTGGAACATAGGGCGGCCCCGCTGCGGTGTTTCCCGCTGCGAGGCCGCTCGTGAGCAAGTAGTGTTTGTCGCAGGCGTTGCTATTTCGCGAATAGGTTCTTGAGGTTGAACTCGGCCTGTACCGTGCGGAGCATGAGGTCGGTGTCGTCCAGACCCAGATGCTGCTCGTTGGCGTCGGGCGCGAGGGTGCCGCGACGGCGTGCCCAGTTCTCGAGCGCGGCGGGGGCGGACTCGCGGGGGAGCGAGCGCACGTCGGCGTCCAGGCTGCGGCAGATCTGGCGCGAGTCGATGACGATGATCTTGCCGGCGCGGCGTGCCTCGGCGTAGCCGTCCAGGTGGATCTTGAACCAGCTGTCCTCAAAGGCGGCGTTGTGTGCCATGTACGGGTACTTCTTCATAAGCTTGAGCAGCTGCTTTTGCAGCTCTTTGTTCTCGCGGAACGGCTTTTTGCCGTCGATGTCGTCCCAGGTGATGTGGTGGATATTCGACAACGGCACATCCTCGCCGCGGTAGATGTCGGGCAGGCCGCAGTAGTGTGCCTCGGCGTCATGCGGGACGGCGTCGCTGGTGAGCTCCATGATCTCCCAGCCCACGTTGATGATATAGCCGCGCTCGGGTGCACGTCCGGTGGTCTCGATGTCGATACCGAGCACGGTGCCCTGGATGGGCTTGCGGGCGTAGGCCACGCCGAGCGCGTCGCGGTCGCCGCGGATTTCGCGCATAACGGACGCGGCGGTGCGCTTTTGCATCTTGCCGATGGCGGCGCAGGTGTCGGCATCGGACAGGCCGCGCGAGAGCGTCGCGGGCGTCACGTTGCGCAGACGCGCCTCGCCAATCTGGTCGCACAGGTCGCGGTTGCGGTCGGCCAGGTCGCGCACGGTGGCAAAGTCGAAGCCGGGGTCGCCCTCGGCGGTAAAGTACTCGGTCTCGAGCACCTTGAGGGCCTCCTCGCCCTTCTGGCGCTCGGACTCCATGGCGCCGTGGTCGCCGTAGATAAACATGGGGATAAACGGCTGGCGCTCGTATTCGAGTGCTTGCGATACGTTCATATGCTACTCCTTGGACGGGCCGCGTTGTGCGGCTCGAGGTTACTGAGTTATGGCGAGATGATAGTTTACCATAGGCAACTATTGGCACCGCGCCCGGGACAACTACAATACCCTAGTTGACCGCTAGGACTTTTACAATGCTGCCGAAAGACACGAAAGGTTCCATCCGTCATGGATTTACTGATTGATATTCTGCTCGACGCCGGCAAGGACACGCTGTCGCTGGTGCCGTTTTTGTTGGTGACGTATCTTGCTCTCGAGACACTTGAGCACGTTGCGGGCGACCGCGTCAACGGCGCTATCAAGCGCGCCGGCGCTGCGGGTCCCGTGGTTGGCTCGCTGCTGGGCATGGTGCCGCAGTGCGGATTTTCGGCCATGGCAGCAACGCTGTACGCCGGCCGTGTCGTGACCTTGGGCACGTTGGTGGCGGTGTTCCTTTCGACCTCCGATGAGATGCTGCCGCTGTTGCTTGCCGAGCAGGTTCCCGTGCAGACTATGGCGATGCTTTTGGCTTCGAAAGCGCTGATCGCACTGGTCACGGGTTTTATCGTGGACGCTGCCATTCGCGGCCTGCGCCGTAACGCCCGCGCGCACGCGGCGATTCGCCGTACCGTGCTGGGAACCGCGGCCAACCCGGCCCACGTGAACTGCGCGCACGACGACCACAGCGGCGGTGACATCATCGACGAGGTGGCCGAGGCAGGCGTGAGCGCCGACCACATCCACGAGCTGTGCGAGCGCGACCATTGCGGTTGTGATGAAGACGAGGACGAGCACGAACACGGACATGGCCACGATCACGGTCATGAGGGCGAACATGAACACCATGATGGTCACGGTCACTCTCACTCCCACGAAGGGACGCCTGTCCTGTCGATCATCCGCAGTGCGATCTCGCACACCGTGCAGGTCTCGGTATTCATTTTTCTGGTGACGCTGATTCTGGTCGCCGTGCTCGAGACGTTCGGCGAGTCCGCGATCGAGCAGTTCCTGCGCGGCAACGAGACACTCGCTGTCCTGGGTTCGGCGCTTGTCGGGCTGATTCCCAATTGCTCGGCGAGCGTGGTCATTACACAGCTGTATCTGGAAGGCGCGCTGCAACTGGCGCCGATGCTCGCCGGCACGCTCATTTCCGCCGGCGTGGGTTATCTGGTGCTGTTCCGCACCAACCGCAGCGCCCGCGAAAATGCCGTGTTCCTGATCATGATGTACGTCATCGGCGCTGGCTGGGGCCTCATCCTCTCCGCCGTTGGCCTCTAAGTAGGCCTAAAAAATGGGCTTCAAATAGCCATGCTCAGCGCCTGCGCAATGCGGCGACGCATGGCATTTTGAAGCCCGTTTTTTGTTGAGCCATGGATTCCGAGCGCTCACACCGCTCAAAACAAAAAGGTAGATTTTAGGCATGTCTCAAAAATCTACCTTGGTTAGTGCAGCAACTCGGTGAGGTTGCGTTTAAAGCGGGCGCGATCTTCGCTGGTAAATGCCGCCGGCCCGCGGGTGCGACCGCCAGCGCGGCGCACCTTCTTTTCCTCGTGACGAATAAACAGCTGCATATCGATGGTGGCTTTTTCGTACACGCGCCCGCGCACGCCGATGGCGGCGGCATCGCGTCCGAGTACCATACTCGCCAGGCCTATGTCCTGTGTCACGACCACATCGCCAGCCTGCAGGCGCTCGATAATGGCAAAGTCGGCGCTATCAGCTCCCACACTCACATCGAGCGTTGTGACCCAAAAGCCCCGACGCGCATGCTCAACGTCGCGCGGATCGTCGCGGCGAATGTGGCGTTCCAGGTTTTGCGTGCTGTTGCCGGCGATAACGACGGCGACGCCCGCCCTCCGCGCGCAGTCGATCGACTCGCGTGTGACCGGGCAGGCGTCGGCATCAATAAAAAGCGTCTTTGGCATCTAGCGCACCAGTTTGCCAAATTGAATAGCGCGAACAATCAGCGTCACGCCAAACACCAGCAGCGCGGCACCGCTAAAGATGACGAGCATCTTGGCCGACCACAGCGGATAGATAAACACGAACATGCCCGCGATGATGGAGAGTGCGCCGCTCAGGATGGCGAGGGCGCGGTTGGCGGAAAGCTCGGATTCCAGAATCGACATGACGCCTTCGACGATCCAGCCAAAGCCGGCGACGACCACTACAAGCGTGGTGAGCGTCGCGGTCGAGAAGGCCTGATTGCGCAGAATCACTACGCCGCCCAGAATAATGAGCAGGTTGGAGATGATGCTCGTAACGCGCCAGCCGGTGGGCAGCAGCGGCTCAAAAATGGCAGTGAATAGTCTGATGGCAGCAGTGATTACAAAGTAAAAACCCAGGACAGTCGTCAAAAAGACGAGGGACTTGACAGGTGCAAAAAGCAGCGCGATACCAGCAATGAGTGCTAAGACGCCCGTGATGGCGTAGATCCAGCGTACGGCCTTGACGGCTTTGCCCGCCATGCTTTTCTCGTCAAATCCAAACTGGCTCGATTTTTGATCATCGTTCTTAAAGATGCCCATAAGTCTCCTTTCCGTGCGGCGTAAGCCTTGATCGTTACAACCAGTATCCCCTAAGGGCGCTGACGTATGGGTCGGGGAGGGCGAAACGTAACCCAAAGGCCCCGAATTGTTTCCGTTGTTCCCCACGTCGCGATTTTCTATTCAACAGGTGTAGAACATTGCAGCCCTGTTCGTTATTGCCTACGTTTTAGGTTAGATTTTCCTAAGGACAATTGGCTTGTATTGGGGGTCCCTATGAACGAAGCAGTTCCCGAGGCACCGTCGAGTGTCGAATCGATGGCAAAGCAAGGTTGCGAAAAGCTTGGCCTGGACACGTTTGACGCGCTGGTCCGCCGCGCCCGTACGTGCCGCCGTTTTGACGAGTCCATGCGCGTGCCGCGCGAGTTTTTGCTCGAGCTGGCGGAACTGGCGCACCTGGCTCCCTGCGGCGCCAATGCTCAGCGTCTGCGTTTTCATGTGGTGAGCGGTGCCGAGGATTGCGCGCGTGTATTTGATGAGCTTGCATGGGCCGGCGCGCTTAAGGATTGGTCGGGTCCTGCCGAGGGCGAGCGTCCGACCGGCTACATCGCGATTCTTGCCGAGCGCGCTGTTCCGGGTAAGCCCGCCGCGCCCATCACCGAGGTCGACACGGGCATTGCCGCGCAGACGATGATGCTCGCCGCTCGCAGCGCCACGCCCGAGGTGGCAGCCTGCATGTTCAAGGCCTTTACGCCCCGCGCGATCGATGCTATGGGGCTCGATAACGACAAGTATGAGCTCAAGCTGATCATGGCTTTTGGCGTGCCGGCCGAGACGCAGATGATCGATGCGATCGATTCCAACCCCGACGGCTCAATTAATTACTTGCGTGACGATGCGCAGGTGCACCACGTACCCAAGCGCCCGCTCGCCGACGTGCTGGTGTAGCTGAGCGTCACCGCGGCGTGATCAGACGGTAAACCACCACAAAGGTGCCTGTCCCCTTTGTGGTGGTACGAGGGGAGAGCGTGTGGCAGATCTGTATTTGGTGCGGCATGGGCAGACTGAGCTCAATGTGCAGAGCATTTTGCAGGGCTGGCACGATTCGCCGCTTACGGCGCGCGGGCGCGAGCAGGCGCTGACGGCGCGTACGGCGTTTGCGGCGCGTGGCGTGGCCTTTGATCATGTGTATTCCTCGCCGTTGGGCCGGGCGCGGCATACGGCCGAGCTTATCGTTGGCGAGGGCCGTTCCATTGAGCTGGTCGATGACCTGCGTGAGTGGCATTTTGGCTCGCTGGAGGGCACATCAAATCGCGAGATGCCGCCGCAGCCCTGGGGCGATTATCCGGTGGCCTTTGGCGGCGAGTCGGAAGTGCAGCTTCAGTCGCGCATGGTCGCGGCGCTGTCCCGTATTATGGCCCGGCCGCAGCACGACTGCGTGCTGGCGGTTTCCCACGGCTCAGCCTGCCAGGAGTTTCTTGAGTATGTGACTGGCGGGGGAGAGCTACCCGACAACGGGGCCGTGCTTCATTTTGGCTATTGCGACGGGGCGTTTTCGCTCTTGGGTTGGTAACGAACGAAAGGACCCCTATGAATAAAGATCTGTATCTGGTCCGTCATGGACAGACGATATTCAACCTTAAGCGTATCATTCAGGGGTGGAGTGACTCGCCGCTTACGCAGTTGGGTTGCGACCAGGCGGCGCGCGCCGGCATGTTTTTACGTGCGCGCGGCATTGAGCCCGATCATGCCTACACCTCTACGCTTCATCGCACCGAGCAGACTATCGCCAACTTGTGGCCGGGCTTGGCGTACGAGCGCCTGGACGGCCTGCGTGAGTGGTTCTTTGGCGACTTTGAGGCCGAGCGCGTGATGCTTATGCCCGAGCGCCCGTGGCGCGACTTCTATCGGCAGTTTGGCGGCGAGGGCCAGATCCAGGTGCGCACGCGCATGGTGGCGACGCTGACCGATCTTATGCGGCGTCCGGACCATACGTGCGTGCTCGCGGTAAGTCATGGCTCAGCTATCAAGGAGTTTTTGGACCACGTGCGGGGCGCGGCGGCCGACGAGCGCGAACGCGTGCCGGGCAACTGCTCAGTGCTGCATTTTGCGTTTGACGATGCGGCCGATACGTTTGAACTGGTCGAAGTCTTTACGCAGGAAGACTACGCGCGCGAGCTGGGGCTAGAGCCGCTCGTGGCGGCGGCAGGTCCGCAGCGTGGATAACGCTGACGTTGCGGCCCGGTTTACCGGCGTAATTGTTTGATGCGAAAAGGGCGGAGGTGCATGCGTTTGCTGCATCTCCGCCCCTTGTTTGTTTGGATGCTGGGTTTTCCAGCTTAGCGTTTGAGTTCGCTAGAACCGTGAGACCTGGTGAGTGAGCAGACCCGTCGGAACCTGCGGCGCGCTGCCGCTGACCTGCGCGGCGGGGAACAGCACGGCTACAGCAAAGTTGAACGGCTCTTTGCCAGAGTAGGCGCCGGCAGCGCGGGCCTCGTCGGCCAGAATCTGCGATGCCCCAGCCAGTGCGGCGACATAGGCGGAGTCACCGGCGAACACCGGGTCGGGCGCCTGATCGAGCATGGCACGGATGGCGGCAACGGCGTCCTCGCGCTTGACCTCCCACACGCGATGTGTGACGCCCGCGGGATCGGTGACGGCGTAGAGCGATGCGCCCTCTTTGGCAGCGCTCAAAATGATATCCATGACGGGCGACGCCTCGTAGGCGAGCGACACGGGGCGCGGCTGCACCTTAAGCTCGGCGATCGCGCGCGCGGCGGCGAGTGCGTCGACGCTCTCGGCGGCAGCCTCGTCGCTACCCGTCAGTACGTTAACCGGGCAAATCGCCACGACACCCGTCACACGTCCCGGCTCGCCCGAGCATTCGTACACGTAATACGCCGCACCCGGGTCCTTGAGCATCAGACCATCGGCAATGGATCCACGCAGAGCATCGTTGCCGCTCAGGATGCTGCCCATTGCGGGCAGCGCCTCGAGCACGCGGTCCTGAGCCGGGCGGATGCAGGGAAACGGAAGTGCTTTCATGGGCGGTCCTAACGCACGAGTCGGTTTGTTCGCGGCTTATTATGCCCCAACTTGGCTGCTCGCGTCCCAGAGCACGTTATCGGCGAGCGCGATTAGCACCTGCTGACAACGAACGATATCGGCGTGGGGCGCATATTCGTTGGGCTTGTGCGCGAGCGCGAGCGACCCGGGACCGTAGCTCATGCAATTGCGGTTACCTGTCTTGCCGGCAATGACGGCGGTGTCGGTGTAGCCGGTAAAGAAGCCGACGGTCGTGTCCGCGTCCGTCACGCCATCGGCGGCGCGCTTGAGTGCAGCTAGAAGGGGAGAGTTCGGGTCGCGCTCGATGGCGGGGCGGTCGCCCGTCACGGTGTAGCTGCCATGGCAACCGGGAACGGCGGCTTCGGCGACGGCGATGGCATGCTCGACCATATTGATTGCGGCGGCCGTATCGGTCGGCGGGGTCAGGCGCATGTCGACCCAGACTTTGGCGCGGTCGGGTACGACGTAGGGGCGATATCCGCCCTCGATTTGGCCAAACGTGATGGTCGAAGGCCCCAGCTCATCGTGCGCGGGCAGCGCCGCAAACGCGCGACGAAGCGAACACACGACCTCGGCTATGGCGGCGACGGCGTCGGCGCCCTTCCAAGGCTGGCTTGCATGAGCCGTGACGCCGGCCATCTCGATCTCGAACCACGTACGCCCCTTGTGCGCCACCTGGATCTGTCCGTCGGTGGGTTCGGTGTCCAGCACCCATTCGCGCGAGCCGACCCAGCCAGCATCGATCGCGGCCTCTGAGCCGCGCATGAAGTCTTCCTCGTCGACCGAGCAGATGAGCGAAAAGCCGCGGCGTGGCAGCGCGCCATCCGCCGCCACGCGCTCGAGCGTATGGACCAGTGCGGCAATGGCGCAGGCCAGGCCACCCTTCATATCGCAGGCACCGCGGCCATAGAGTTTATCGTCGCGCACAACCGCCCCAAGCGGTGCGATGTCTGCGTCCCAGCCATCGCCCAAGGTGACGGTATCCATGTGGCAGATATAGATCAGCCGCGGCTCGTCGCTTTGGCCCGGCACGGTGACTTTAAGGTTGCGGCGCCCGGGCAGCACCTCGAGTTCCTCAACCTGCACGGCATGGAGCACCGGATGACTCAACCGCTCCAGCTGAGCCTCAACCAGCGCTTTGATATACCGCTCAATTTCATCCTCATACGCGCCCGGGTCTGAGCTGTCGATCCGCACGAGCTCCTGCGCAAGCCGCCAGGCAAAGTCCTCATCAACCATATGCAACCTCACAATCAGTCTGCTTTCCAAACCGATTGTAAGCCTCTTGAGAGATCCGCGGCGTGCGCGCAGCGGTATTTACCGTTCGCAGGCCGAGCCAGCGCGTTTGCCGTCCAGGCGGGTTTACAAACGACGCGGTGGGTACGTACCCTTCATGGACGACATGCTGTGCGACATATCTGCCTTTCGGTATCACCGGATACCCCCACAGGTCTTGGCAATAATGCCGGACCTGCCCGATTCTGCGGACGATCCGCGCAGGGAGCACCTATGTGAGCATCCGCTCGTCAAGCATTTCCTGGGCACCCCGTTACACGTGTTGGCGCAGGGCGTCTGCGGGCGCAAGGGCGATCGCATTGTCAGGCATGTTTGGAACGGGGAGAGGCCGTTTGATTCCGTGCGGCAGACGGAGTTTGGCCTCGATGTCGCGTCCCCGCTCTTTACCCTGCTGACCCTGGCTTCCTCGGTCTCAAACGAGCGTCTAATCATGTGCATGTATGAGATGTGCGGCACCTTTGCCGTGTGCAAGATTGCGCCTCAGGTAAAGTCGGCACTTGAGCAGGCATATGGGAGCCGATGGAGTGACGCACGGTCGGGCTGGGAAAACGTAAAGGATGTCTCGGGGAATCCAACGGACTTGTGGAAACGACCTCCCTTGATCGAGCTCTCTGAGCTTACAGAGTTCGTCGATAAGGTCCGGGGGCTCCGCGGCGCTAAATCGTTCATACGAGCCGCGAAATGCATTACGGGGGTGGCAGCATCGCCGCTCGAGGTCCAGGCTTCGATGCTGTTTGGCCTTACGAGGTTGCGCGGCGGCGAAGGGCTGAGCCTTACCAATAACGTTGAGATTCGTATGACGCGCAGCGCCCGCCTGATTTCGGGGCTTGATAGGCGCTATGCCGATATCCTGCTGGCAAATAAGGACGGCAGCCGAGAGTGTCTGGTTGAATGCCAGGGTAAAGCCATTCACGGATCCATTGAATCCAAGATTTCGGACTCCGATCGAACGACGGCGCTGCAAGCGATGGGATATCCCGTCATTCTGATGACCTATGGTCAGCTGGCCGACTCCGATGCCTTCCGCGTGGTGATGGAGCTCATCATGTCCTATCTCGATGTGCCGCTGAAAGACAAGACGCCGCGACAGCAGGAGCTCGAACGGCGGCTTCGTGAGGAGATTTTTATCGATTGGGCAGGAATGTAGCCGCGCGGGTGGAAAACGGTCGCGCGGACTAGAGTTTTGGTCACAAAAAGACTTATATTTCGCCTTGGAGGGGCCTTAAAAATGCTATCTAGAATAAGTTGTTTCGGAAAATGGACAGTCAACTTACATTCGGCACATAGAGATCGATTTTTACCTACTAAAGTCCCTGATAAAGCTGTTTATCAAAGCGGGTGTGCTTAGCGACTTGAGCCTCACTATCGATTATCTGAAAAAACTTGTTATGGGTATCATTTTAAAGTCGTCCGGAGCAACAAAATCGGCCCCCGTTTCGTGAAAACGGGGGCCGAATGGGCTTCGTGGTCTGTCTGGCAGGATTGGCGCCGGCGCTATTTAATCACGCGCACACGATACATCGACGGAATATGCTTGAGTGCCTCGATCGTGCTGCCGTCCAGGTGCTCATCGGTGTCGAACATGGTGTAGGCGTTCTCGCCAGCGGACTCGTTGGTCATGCGCTGCACGTTGGCGTTGTCCTTGGCGAGAATGGCCGTGATCTGGCCGATCATGTTGGGCACGTTGGCATGCAGGCAGGCAATGCGGCTTGCGGCGCGCGCCTTGCCCATGCTGCAGGCGGGGTAGTTGACGCTGTGCGCGATGTTGCCGTTTTCCAGGTAATCCTTGAGCTCGCTGATGGCCATGTCGGCGCAGTTGGCCTCGGCCTCGCCGGTGCCGGCGCCCGAATGCGTGGTGATAAACGTGTTGGGCATCTTGACGGTCTTGGGCGTGGCAAAGTCGCAGCTAAACCAGCTGAGCTTGCCCTCGCGCAGGGCAGCGTCGACGGCGTCCTCGTCAATGATGGTTTCGCGCGCGTAGTTGATGAGCACGGCGTCCGGGGCCAGCAGGTCGATCTGCTCGGTGCTGATCATGCCAATGGTATCGGCCTTGCTGGGCACGTGCACGGTGAGGTAGTCGCAGCCGCGGCAGAGGTCCTCGAGCGTGCCCACGCGCTGCACCTCGCGACTCAGCACCCATGCGTGCTCGACGGAAATGAACGGGTCGTAGCCGTAGACGTCCATGCCCAGATCGACACAGGCGTTGGCGACCTTGGAGCCCACGTTGCCCAGACCGATGACACCGATGCGCTTGCCCTTGAGCTCGCGGCCCACAAAGGCCTTCTTGGCCTTCTCGGCATCGACCTGGATCTCGGGGTCGTCGGCGTTGTTGCGCACCCAGTTCATCGACTGCACGACGCCGCGGCTCGAAAGCACCAGCATGCCCAGGACGAGCTCCTTGACGGCGTTGCTGTTGGCACCGGGGGAGTTAAAGACGACGACGCCCTTCTTGGCGTACTCCTCGACGGGGATGTTGTTGACGCCGGCGCCGCAGCGGGCGATGGCGCGGATGCCCTCGGGCAGCTCGTAGCCGTGCAGGTCGGTGGAGCGCATCAGAATAGCGTCGGCCTCCTCGGCGGTGCCCACAAACTCGTAGCCCTCGCCAAATTCGACTTTGCCGTCCTTGGTAATGTCGTCGATGGTTTTAATCTTGCGCATGAAAAACTCCTTAGCGGATTTGTTTATAACAAGTGGTTTGAAGTGGCTGGTCGGCCCGCTCGTTGCGGGCTAGTTAGATCGCGGACTCAAACTATGCTGCGCTTCGAAGTCCTTCATATACGAGGCCAGTGCCTGCACGTCTTCCATGGTGACGGCGTTGTACACGCTGGCGCGCATGCCGCCGACGAGGCGATGGCCCTTGACGTTTTGAATCTGGTGCTCTGCCGCGCCCGCAACAAAGGCCGCGTCGAGGTCGGCATCGCCGGTACGGAACGTGACGTTGGCGATGGAGCGACTGTCTGTCTGTGCGGTGCCGTGGAATAGTTTGCTGTTCTCGAGCAGGTCGTAGAGCAGGTTGGCCTTGGCCCAGTTGCGCTCGGCCATGGCGGCAAGTCCGCCGGTCTGTTCAACCCAATGGAACACCTTGCCGCACACGTAGATGCCAAAGGTGTTGGGCGTGTTGAGCATGGAGCCCTTGGCGGCTTGGGTCTTGAGGTCCATGTACTGCGGTGTTTGCGCAAAGGCGGGGCCATCTGCGATGAGGTCGTCGCGCACAATGACTACGGTCACGCCCGCGGCGCCGGCGTTTTTCTGTGCGCCGGCGTAAATGAGCCCGTAGCGCTCAACGTCGAGCGGCTGCGACAGAAAGCAGCTCGAGACATCGGCGACCAGCGGCACATCGCCGCAAGCGGGAAGCTCGTGGTACATGGTGCCAAAGATGGTGTTGTTCTGGCAGATGTAGACGTAGTCGAGCCCGTCGCCCGCGGCCTCGGCGGCAATGCGCGCGTTGATGTCGGCCATGGTGGGTATGCGGTCGAAATTGGTGTCCTCGGAGCTCGCGAGCAGCACAGCCTCGCCGTATTTTGCGGCCTCCTTGTACGTCTTGTTGGCAAAGTTGCCGGTCACAACGTAGCCGGCGCGGCCGCGGCGCATGAGGTTCATGGGGATGCCCGCAAACTGCAGCGTGGCACCGCCCTGCAAAAACAGGACACGGTAGTTGTCGGGGATGCTCAGCAGGCGGCGCAGGGTTGCCTCGGCGTCGTCGATGATCTGCTGGTACATGCTAGATCGATGGCTCATCTCGAGCACGGACATGCCGCAACCGCGATAGTCCATCATCTCGTCGGCGATCTCGGCGAGCACGCTTGTAGGCAGCGCGGCCGGGCCAGCTGAGAAGTTGTGCACACGTGCCATCTTCTGGTTCCCCCTCGTAGTCGTTTGAACGTTCGGGATACTTTAGCACAGTGGAGCGCCAGGCGCGACCGCATCACAGTAAAACCCGAGTGCGTCGCTATGATTTACAGGGTTGTTACATGGGGGAGGGGTGACCTTACCTGATGGCTCGCATCCGATCTGCCTCTGCCTTTGCCTGTTTCCAAGGGCGCACGCGGCCGTTTACGAGGTCATCGTAGCCGCGGGCGATGGATTGCTGGGCAGCCATATAAGCTTCGTGGCGGTTGTCAATTACCGAGCCTGAAGTGTTTTGCAAGAATGGAACTTTTTCAATTGGCATGCAGAGCCCCCCCCTGTATTGCTTGCCCATTCAATCTATATCGATGATAGCGTGCGGGCGCCTTGCAGGATTGGGGCAAAGCGATGGGCGGTAGGAAAAACTTGGACCCCCAGCCGGCTGATCCGTGCATCTATGTTCACAATTGAATCATTTTGGCGGTAGTTTTGTTGCGCAATCAAGCGTGCTTGAACCATGATCGACCTTTTAGGGAACTGTTCGCCGGGTGATAGTGACCGTCTGCAGAAACGGTTCCATTGGACATCTTTGTTCTTCGAGTTGCGCAAGTCCCTCACGGTATGATTAAAAGCACGTCGTGTCAGACCGGTGTCAATAAAAGGTCAGAAATGGCGGCATCGAATGCAATTACGGCATAGGGGATGCTGATGAGCGAAGCGAACTACTTGGAGAGGCTGAAGAAAGCGCCCATCTCGGAGCTTAGTTTTGATGATGTGGGGCTAAGGCGTTTAATCCAGAATGCTGGTTTCTGCTACTTGCCCGATCCTTTGTCTCTTACCGATCAAGAGATAGACGCTCGTTTTGATGGCAGATATGCCGATTCAATCATTAAGATGCGAAAGAAATACCGCGCAGTTCCTGAAGCCTTCGCGGCATCCATGCTTCAGCCCAAGATGGTCGAGAATCCGACGAACGTGAAAGCCTCGCCGAAAAGCCGACCTCCTCACGAGTCAAATATCGAGACAGCGTCTTCGATAGAGCAATATGAATACGACTTGAGCCATTTTCCGCTCACGCGCTCCCATGGGCTGTTTTCGGCAAAATTGGAGGAATTTGAAGAAAGAGCTCGGGGTGCCTTTGACGACCTTGGCTCAAGGTCTGAAAACGTCATGGTTTATCAAGCGTTTGAGGAATTCTCGGTAGACCTTGATGGGCTCAGCACTGCTTTTGAAGAACTCATAAAGCGTTACCCGACAAAACCTCGCATTGTTCTGATGCTGATTGATAGGTGTTTGCCGAACGCTTTTATGGTCTATGTTGCCGACAAAGCGCGCAGGGTATTCAATGGCCATAACCTGTGGGGCAACTTTTTTGCCAGTCTTGGCATTCGTGACGGTAGTGTGCAGGGGATAGTAAAGCACATTTTTATAAAACATGTTGAAGAGCGTGGAATGCCTTTGTATGGTCGCGATGAGGAAGTTAATCACTACTACTACACTGCTCTTCTCCACGGAGGCTTATCGGAAGATTCTTGGTCAAACCTGTGGGAGAAATTACTTCCGCTTGCGAAAGAAGTTTCTAAAGGCAGTCTAGGTTTTGGCGGAGAGATGGACGGGCGCTCCGTTCTTAGGGAGCTAAAGAACCCTGAGAGTCGGTATGCTCCCGAAAAGGCAGTCCTTAACATTCTTGAGAAAGCGCCCGATTCAACCATTGCTCCATTATTTGAGGCGTCCATGCGCGTGGCGGCGCAAATTGTTGACTCGAATAGGGCTGGAAGCCGCTACACGATGCTATCTAGTTTCGGTCTGCCTGAAGCCGCAATGCAGGCCCTTCGTGACAACCAAGAGCGTGTGCCGCCCTTGGCGACCGGAGGAAGGGCTGCTGCTGAGACGCAAGAGCGGAGAAGTGGCACCCACCGATTGATCTATCTTCCGATTGCCAGTTTGCAGCTGGATTTATCTGAGGGTGTTGTGACCATGCGCTGGCCGCGCCAACAGTTCCCGCTGCATTTTGCTGGTGACAAGATTGACTATTATGTTGACGGCGAGCTAAAGGCAAGCTCTGAATTCGATATGAGTGTCGGAAAATGCATTTTGAATGCCGTCGGTATTGCCGTTAACCCTCGGGCTCGTTACGACGTGGAATTGAAGCTCATGCAGAAAGATGAGCGAGCGGGTGACTACATCGAGCTTAGTTCTTTGAGCCAGTCGTTCAGTAGGAACAAGCCCGGTTGTTTTGAATTTATAAAGGACGCTAAGGGCTTCTACCGCTTGCGTGGCAAGAACGAGCGGTTAACGAAAAAGCGTCGTATCGCATACATTGTTAAAGACGGATACAAGATTGTTCCCGGGCAAGGCATGAAAGCCGTTTCGGAGTATGAGGCTTCTGGCGATTGGAACGATAACCAGATTTTTATCTACGACGTTGAGCCCGGTTCGGCAGGTTCGGTTGTTGACGAGCTTACGGGCGAGGAAGTTGCCGTTTGGCAAGAACGTTATGTCGCAAAGGTTGATAAGCATCGCATTATCGGAGAAACGAGCGACGGCGTTGACTTGTATGGGTGCGTTCCGAACGAACTCAATACCAGCGACGGCCTGCCCTCTGTGAGCATTGAAGCGCTTGATGGCGCGAGCGCCCTAAAAGACTTGGACATCATGTGTTGCTGCGATGGCGAGCTGGTGTCGATGCCTCGTTGCGCCATATATGAGGACGATACTGAAAATTCAGGTATTGCAAGAATAGAATTCAATCCCTCAAAAACGAGTCAATTCAGTTGGCATATCGAAGAGTGCGTCCTGGAGGCGAGGCAGAAAACTGCCGGTGTTAAGGTTGTTTTCCGCTACCGATTCGCAGTGGTGCCCATACAAGAATTTAGGCCTCTGTCCATCAGCATTGATCACGGGCGTGCTGTAGCCGAATATGGCTTCCAGGCGTGTCTTCCCATTGATGTTGTGCGTATTTATGAAGAAGCCGATGCGGAAGGCGAATGCGACAGGCTTAATTCCCTCAATGCTTGGGAGCGGTATGAAGCGAAGGCCCTCCTGAAGGATGAGTTCTTGCATCTCCGTATTCGTTCGAGGGAGAGCGGCAAAGAAACCGATGCCAAACTTGCTCTTGCTGCAATAGGCGTTGACATACCAGAAAGACTTGCAAATCTATCCAAGGAGCGTCCAATCTGTTTGGCAGATGCGTTGGAACTCGGCCCCAGTGCGGCAAACTTTAAGATTATCTCCTATGGTTGGAGGTACAACAGGGCTGCGCTGGTGATGCTCGGTTCAAAACCCCTATTCTTCAAGAACCTCAAACAGCCTGGCGAATACGGATTCAATCTATTTAGACATGCAAGCCTCTTTCAACAGACTGACTATAGGGCATCCAGCCGTCTTCCTCTGAGGCTGTCCCTGTGCTATGGCGATGACGTATCAACTGGAGAACTGATTCCAGCTTGGACCGATGTTCAAATGCTTGATTGTGCCGAGGGGCTCGGTATTAACGGCTGGAAGCTATCGCCGGGAGAATCCCTTGGATATGTTCTTCGGTTTGAAGGCAAGCCCTTGTGCGACATTCATTTCAGGTTCTTTAGGCGTTCCAAGTATAAGGAAAGAGACGAAAAGCCGATTGCTACGGCCTTTGCGGAAAAGGGCTCTGCGGAGGTTACTCTTCCATTAAGCGTGGTGAGGCAGCTGAGCAATAAGAGAGAGGTTGCAGTTGAAATGTCACCGAGCGACTTCTTTGGAGACCCTCGGCGAGAATACGCGACCAGTATCATTCTTAAATAGCAGGAGCAAATAATGATGGATGCAAAAGAATTCAACCCCATTGAGACTGCGCGCAAAGTGGAGGACTCTTATCGCGAGTACATTGCCACTACTATTCACTTTGATGACGCGGATTTGCAGAAGCAGCTTGAGACGATTCTCTGCGAGCCGGGATATCTTGCAAAGGGACCGTTTCTTGAGGCGGCGCCTCCGTACCGCAAGGATAAAACTGTGGCAGACCTGGTGGACGAGGGGCTTCTCTGCAAGGGCATGATGAGTTTAGGCGGCGGAGAAGAGCGTAATTTTGACCCCTATCGCCCCTTATATGTGCATCAAGTTAAGGCTATTGAAAAGAGCGTTGCCAGGCGTAATTACGCAGTCGTTACGGGCACGGGTTCGGGTAAGACTGAGTGCTTTTTGCTTCCGATTCTGAATGACATCCTCTCAGAATTCGAAAAGAGCGGGCCCTCCGCTGGCGTCCGTGCCATGATACTTTACCCGATGAATGCTCTCGCAAACGATCAGCTTAAACGATTGCGACTGTTGCTGAAGGGGACCGATATCTCCTTCGGGCGTTATACCGGAGATACTGAGGAGAAAGAGTCCGTGGCTCTCCGTAAGTGGAAAGACGAAAACCCGGATCAAACTAGACTGCCAAATGAAATCATCTCTCGCGAGAAAATACGTGAGAACCCACCCAACATTTTGCTTACAAACTACTCTATGCTTGAGTATCTCCTTCTACGTCCGGAGGATGCGCCGCTGTTCGAAGGAGCATTTGGTGCAAACTGGCGGCATATCGCCATCGATGAGGCGCACGTTTATTCAGGCGCGCTTGGCACCGAAATCGCATATTTGCTGCGTCGAGTAAAGGCTCGTATCGAATCGGAAACGGGGGAGCTGCCCAAGCTTCATTGTTACGCAACTTCCGCAACAATCGGCTCAGAAGAAGATATGCCGAAGGTGGCTAAATTTGCTCGGGATCTTTTTGGCGAGCCTTTCTCGGGTGATCCCGCGGATCTCGATGTCATCACGAGCGAGAAAGATCAGCCCCAAGATGCTCTTGATGAAAAGCCTTGGGGCGCGCTTTCTCTAGACACTTGGGCGGAACTTCGCAGGGAACTTTCCTATCCCGAAAACGCAAACGTAGAAGACATTCGCAGCGCACTCGCATCTGGTGGAGCTCCTGAAGAGGTTGTAGCGAGACTAGACGGCGAGTCCCCCCTAATGGGACTAGGAAAGATCCTTCTGGGTGAATCGTCTGCGACAAAACTGGTGAGACGCTGTGAGCGTCTTTTCGACCTCACTGATCTTGACACCATTGAGGAGCTTGAGATCGAAGGGCTCACGGGAGATAAGCGGGGTGTGGAAATCCTCACTGCCATGGTTGAGGTGCTTTCCTCTGCACAGCGCTCCAAGGATGTTCCCATTCTTACGAGTCGCTACCATTCTTTCTTGCGTGCTCCTGAGGGCATCTATTTAAATCTGCATACACGTAAGCTGACTCCTCACAAAACGATTGCGGAGCATTATGACGATGAAAACGATACTCCTGTATATGAGGTGTCGGTCTGTCGCCATTGTGGGCAGGCATACATCCTTGGTGAGGAGAGCTCTGATCCCGAGGTGAAGACTGCGTGGCTAAGTCCTCGACATGAAGGAACGGATTCCGACGACGAGTTTCTTCCGAGAGTCTACTACCGTCTTCTCTCTGACGAATCGGAGAGGGATCCCGATGAAAAGATCCAATGGCTGTGCCCGATATGCGGGTCTTTGTATCATGAAGCCGAGGGTGGTGTTCATCGTTTCGAGCATGAGATTGTTGCGCGCATCCCAATTGCGCTCAACCAAAACGAGAAAAAACAATCAGATGAAGCAGAGGCGCGTTGTCGTCATTGCGGATATCAGTCCGTTGTGGCAATTCAGCCAATGCGCGTTTCGCCTGAAGCTGCAGGCAGTGTCGTCTGTTACGACCTGGTCAGGGATATTCCGCCTTTTGATGAGGAAGAAGCTGACGAGGATGATTTGTTCGCAGACCTCGATGAGGAGCGCAGGGCAGGAAGTATTATTTGCTTCTCGGATAAGCGCCAGGACGCGGCTTTCTTCGCGCCCGCAATGGATAGAACTTATGGGAACATCACACGTCGTCAGCTGATAAGAGAAGCGGTGGAAACCCTGTCTCGCGACGGTGAGGGTTGTAAGCCGAGCTCAGTTATTGATTGGATAACAAGTGTTGCAAAGAGGCGATATCCGGGGGTCTTGGGTTCCAACAAGAGGGGCCAGGCGACGGCCTGGATTCTCGATGAGCTTGCGGCTGAGGATTCGCGGAACAGCCTTGAAGGCCTTGGCGTTGTAAGGATCGAGCCTACTGAATTTAACAAGGGGTTTTCCCATCCTGGGGCGAAAAAACTTGTCGAAAGACAGGTGGATAGACTTAATGCCGATGGGGCAGCCTGGCTTTCATTCGAAGACTACATTTTGTTTGCAAGGACCTGTCTTGAACTGCTCCGAGAGAAAAACGTTATCGAGGTTCCTGAAGGGGTCCCTGAGCTAAGAAACAATCATGAGAAGCGCGGTAACCTTGTCGTGCTTGAGGGAGGCGGCTCTGCGTCAAAGGATATTGTTCAGTTTGCGGGAGATGCGGTACGTGGTACAGAAAATAAGCGCAGTGCCTTTATTCGCAAGTACGTCAAAAGGGTCCACGGTATCGAGCTGACCCGTGAGGACGTTCGCCCGATTCTGCAAAGTCTATTCCAGTTTATGGGGGAGTATCTAAGTTGCAAGCTATTTAGGGGCGAAGGATATTTGATCGATTCGCGTGAACACTTTAGGCTTGGCAGAGATATTTGGACTATGTATCCGCATTCCAACGATGATATTGTCTATCGTTGCGATGCATGTGGATGTGAGACTCATCTGGACACGCATGGCGTTTGCATGACAACGAAATGCAACGGCACGATGGTGAAAATGAGCTTCGCAGAGGCAAGAGACAAAGACCGCTTCTATAAAACCGTATATCAAGATGAGGCGCTTCCCCTCGACATCGAGGAACATACTGCACAGCTGTCATCCAAAAAGGCTAGAGAAATACAGAGCGAATTTATCAAAGGCAACGTTAATGTTTTGAGTTGCACGACCACGTTTGAGCTGGGTGTGGACGTTGGCGATTTGAGGGCCATTTTTATGAGAAACGTTCCACCTAGTACCGCGAATTATACGCAACGAGCCGGTCGCGTTGGACGCCGCGCTGGCAAGCCTGGATATGCCATCACGTTTGCTCGCTTGCGGCCCCATGATGTCGCGTACTTTGAGGACCCAGCCAAGATAATTGGCGGCAACACGAGAGTGCCAATGTGTTATCTGAATAACGATGCCATTGCGATACGGCATGTTTTCGCTGTCGCTATGTCTGAGTTCTTTCGCTACGCGAGCCGGAGCTTGGGCAAAGACTACTCTCATGGATACAACGACTTTATGGATCTTTCTAAATCGGAGCCGGAAGGCCTCGAAGATCTTCGCAGCTTCCTTGCATCGCGGCCAAAGAGTGTCTATGAACAGCTCGTCCGCGTTGTTCCGCAAGGCATGCCCGTGGCGGAAGAAGTTGGCGTAAACGAGTGGGGGTGGATAGCAAAGCTTGTTGGGCCAATCGATTCGGCTGAGAATGGAGGCGGTGGCAGGCTTCTCCTTGCACATAGCCTTAAGCATGCTGATTTTGAGCGTGTTCAGGATGGTATTGAGCTGAATATGGGCGTCAACGACATTCTCACATCCAAGCTTCTAAAGTCCAGGGATGCGCTCAAGAAGGAGAGAACTATCGCAATTCTTGCCGAGAACGGAGTATTGCCTAAGTACGGGTTTCCGACTGATCTCGTAGAGCTCCATCTTCTTGATATCGAGAATTCTGTAGGTGAGAACAGGCTCGAGCTTTCTAGGGGTATGCGTCAAGCCATTAGGGAATATGCACCGGGGGCGGAAATCGTTGCCGGCAAGACGCTTTGGAAGTCCGTTGGACTCAGAAAGCCGAAAGGACAAGAGTTGCGAAAGCGCAGGTATGGAAAGTGTCCAAATTGCGAAACATTTGTATGGCCTATTGAAAACTACAGTGATAAAGGCGAGTGTCCCGTTTGCCATACCGAGTTTGCTCTCGAAAAGAATATGCTCATACCTTCCTATGGTTTTGTCGGCACGGAAAACAAAAAAGGCATCGGGCTTAGAAGGCCGAGGCCAAAGGGGTATGCATCGGTGCACTTTAGCCAGCACTGGCCTAACGAGACTGCGACCGGAGAGTTTTGTTTTCCTGGCGGTGCGGTGAAAGTAAAATATGCCGAGAACGGGCAACTTTGTGTGCTCAATAGCCCTGCTAAGGGCTTCCAAGTCTGCTCTTACTGCAATCGCGCTGCTGTTGGTGGAGAGAAGATCCAACATACCTACTGGTGCGAGAAGAGCGGCACTGCTCCAAAGATTAATAGGTTCAGCGCACTGGGTACGGCATTTGTGAGCGACGTTCTCGAGCTCGTATTTGATTTTGATGCGGCGACGGTTTGCTGCGATGGCGACTGGGAAGCTGTGATGTGGGCGCTGTTTACCGCTGCGGCTAAAATCCTTGAGGTTCCCGAGACCGAACTCGGAGGGACTACATACAAAAATGATGCAGGCAGCTTTTCAATACTCATCTATGATGACGTGCCTGGAGGAGCCGGTCATGTGCGCCAGCTCAGCAAAGAGGTGGCGGAGCTAATTGAAGAGGCTTATAAGGTCGTAGACGGTCATTGTGGATGCGGTGAAGAAACTTGCTGCTACGGTTGTATTGCAAATTATTACAACCAAGCTGTGCAGGCGAACCTTTCTCGAGGCGCTGCAAAGCGAATTTTGGGGACTCTTCTTGCTGTATCGCCTTCCGTTTGTTCTGCCGGCAATTCCGATGAGGATAAAGAACTCGATTGCGAGCTGGATGCCTCGGACTCCGTTGCTGGGTTTGAGCTATATGCCTCTGATGATGGCGCAAACAACAAGGCGCTATCGTTGGCCGAAGCGATGAAGCTGTCAATCCGATCTGATTCTTCGGAGGAGTGGATCGAGTTGATTCGTGAAATGACGAGCTACGACTCGCATCTGCGCTGGGAGACTCCGGGCATAGATGTGGAGCTATCTGATGCTGGCGACGACAGCGCTTATGCCACGCTTGTTTGGCGCAAGTCCAAGGTCATTCTTCTTGACGAGGAAGCGGCGGGCGATTTTGACAATGCCTTCGGCTCCGCTTGGCGATTTGCGTCAGGCTGGAGTCTGTTTGTTGCCGGCGAGTGCTCCGCTGAAGATGTAATGAGAGAGATCGATAAAGAGGCATAGCCATGGCTGCAAGAATGATACCGAGCCTTGGCCCAGCTGAATACGACGATCGGAGCCGTGAGGGGGAGATTTATTACGCACTGAGTAAGCTTCCCGATGATTTTACGGTTATCCATTCATACAAGATGTTGGATGTTGTGGATGGAAACGCTATTGAGCAGAGGGAAGCCGATTTCGTCGTGTTTAATCGCAGACTCGGTATCCTTGTCATCGAGGCGAAGGCGGGAAAGATCCGCTGCGAAAACGGCGAGTGGCTATACGGTAGCGGCATATCGATGCGGAGGCATGGAGGGCCTTATCGGCAGGCGGATAGCATTAAATGGAAGCTCATTAATCGATTTGAAGATGTAGGGTTGAGGGAGCTGTGCGATAGGTGCAAGGTTACTCATGCAGTTTGGCTTCCGTCCTTGGGCGCCCACGAGCTTGGTTTTATTGACTACTCTCCTGAGGCTTCTCGCGATATTACTCTGTGCAAGACAGACCTTGGGGATCCAACTGCTCAAATAGTTCGCATCATGAGTATGGAAGTCGGGGGAAGGGAGACGAGACTCTCCAAGACCGAGGCTCAAGAGGTTTTGCATAAAGTGCTCTTGCCGGAGTTCGATATCGTCCCGACGAATTCGGTAGACTATCGATATAACGATTTCGTGTTCGCAAGGCTGCTGGACTCGCAGGCTCGCGTGTTGAATTTCATCAAGGATCAGAAGACGGCGGTAATTAATGGGGCGGCAGGAACTGGTAAAACCCTCATTGCAATTGAGAGGGCTAGGCAGGCCGCCTGTACGGGCAGGGTTCTCTTTTTGTGCTTTAATTCGCTTTTGAAGGAAGAGATTGCTAGAAGGTGCAAGGATGTTCCGGAAATCGACGTCTATACAATTCCGGGCTACGCCTGCAAGGTCTGCAATTCTCTCGAGCCAAACTATGCCAGCCTGACCGAAGAGCTCATGGAGCACCCTGACTCGTTTCCCTATCAGCACATCGTAATAGACGAAGGCCAAGATTTTGGCCTCAAGGCTATCGAGGACGCGATGGTGCTCGAAACGCTACGTTCTATTGTGGATTCAAAGCCGGAAAGCACCATGTATCTCTTTTACGACAAAAGGCAGTTTGTCCAAGGCTCAACTATGCCCAGCTTCCTTATGGATGCCGATTGCAAGCTAACGCTTTATGTAAACTGCCGGAATACGGAGGCTATCGAGAAGTCTTCCCTGAGTGCTCTTGGTGAAGCGCACGGTTTTAGAACACAGGTTATGGCTAAGCTTGGCAAGCCTCCATTGCTTATGATTGATTGTGACGCCGCCGCGCAAGAGGCATATGTAGATAAGCATATTACTCTACTCAAGAGTGCCGGTATTAATGACATTGTGATTATCACATGCAAGACATTGGAAAATTCTAAGCTGTCGGGCTGTTTCACTGGCGATCAGAGCTTAAAGAGGTGGAAAGGTCAGAAGATTCCCGTCCATACGGTGAGGAAGTTCAAGGGGATGGAGGCTGCTGCGGTAATTTTGATTGATGTTGATCAAGCCTTATGGGAACAGCCGTCCATGAGCTACATGCCAGAGCCTGGGACTTTGTTTTATACGGCTGCTTCAAGGGCGCGGCATGAGCTTAGAAGGTAGTGTCGAGAAAGTTGGTGTAGCGTCCGATCCGAAGCGAGTCGGCCCGGCGT
>CAJJRZ010000002.1:0-144716 GCA_905194345.1 Coriobacteriaceae bacterium | reverse complement strand
GAGGTCAGAAGTTCAAATCTTCTAACGCCCACCAAATGTTCGCAGCTCAGAGGCTTAGCCCCTGAGCTGTTTTGTTTTGGTCGCCAAATACGTCACCAAATTTCGAGTTTTTGATCTTCCGGGATGCTTCTCAGCAGTCATCCGAGGAAACTCTCATCTTCTCCGTTTGCACACACATATCTTTCAAGGATTCGTGCCGCGGTTGCATGAGGCTCGGCAAGGCACGACCGCAACATGTTGGTCAAGCATAATCTTTTGGATTCTTTTGGCGTGAGCGGCTTGGTTTTGGTAGGATTTGTCAGCGGCCTAACTAAGGGGGTTTTATAACTGCCATGCAGGTAGCCGTGCTGGTAACGTTTTACCGACTTGCCACGAACCCCTCATTTTTAATGCGTCTGCAAAATGACCAATTGCTTTGACCTGCTGAAACACTATATGTTGTGTTTGACCTAAAAAAAGAATACAGGATATAGATGCCTCTTTGTCGTATGATAGATGGCGGACAGAGAACGAAGACCTTAACTGCCTCTTTTGAACGTGTCCTTGAGCCGCTTGATCGGCTCCTGGGAGTGTCCGCATTGAGGCTTATGGTTTATCGAGAACACAGATTGCGCGACGGCGCCGCAAGACGGGGCAAGCCCTGCCGGGCATCGTTTGGCTCTGAAGCGCAATGAGACTACGACGCGAAAGAGGCAAGAGGATGAAGATCATCAAGCGCAGCGGCACCGAGGTTGTCTTTGACATCGATAAGATCGTCAATGCCATCCGCGCCGCAAACTTGGAGGTCGAGGAGAGCTCTCGTCTTACCGACCGCCAGGTGGTTTACGCGGCACAAAACGTCGCCGAGGCATGCGAGAACGCGGGCCACACCGTGTCGGTCGAGGAGATTCAGGATCTAGTCGAGGACGAGATCATGCGTCTCGACTGCTACGAGGTCGCTCGCCATTACATCATCTATCGCTATGTTCAGAGCCTGAAGCGCCAGAAGAACACGACCGACGACAAGATTCTGTCGCTCATCGAGTGCAACAACGAAGAGGTCAAGCAGGAGAACTCCAACAAGAACCCGACCGTCAATTCCGTTCAGCGTGACTACATGGCCGGCGAGATTTCCAAGGACCTGACTCAGCGTGTGCTGCTGCCCCAGGAGATCGTGGATGCTCACAATGAGGGCCTGATCCACTTCCATGATTCGGACTACTTTGCCCAGCACATGCATAACTGCGACCTGGTGAACCTGGAGGATATGCTCCAGAACGGTACTGTTATCTCGGGTACGCTGATTGAGAAGCCGCACAGCTTCTCGACGGCTTGCAACATCGCGACGCAGATCATCGCCCAGGTTGCTTCCTCCCAGTACGGTGGCCAGTCGATTTCGCTGACCCATCTTGCCCCGTTCGTCGAGGTGAGCCGTCAGAGGATTCGCGGCGAGGTCGCCCGCGAGCTCGAGGAGCTCGGCGTTTCCGCATCTCCCGAAAAGGTCCGCGAGGTTGTTGAGGACCGCCTGCGTGACGAGATCCGTCGCGGCGTCCAGACTATTCAGTATCAGGTCGTGACCCTTATGACCACGAATGGCCAGGCGCCGTTCGTGACGGTCTTTATGTATCTCAATGAGGCCCGTACGCCCCAGGAGAAGCACGACCTTGCCATGATTGTGGAGGAGACGCTTCGTCAGCGCTATGAGGGCGTTAAGAACGAAGCCGGCGTGTGGATCACCCCGGCATTCCCCAAGCTCATCTACGTGCTCGAGGACGATAACATTCGCGAGGATTCGCCGTACTTCTATCTGAC
The DNA here is from genome assembly GCA_905194345.1 of Coriobacteriaceae bacterium. Classification (GTDB taxonomy): domain Bacteria; phylum Actinomycetota; class Coriobacteriia; order Coriobacteriales; family Coriobacteriaceae; genus Collinsella. Next base: position 142,925 of record CAJJRZ010000002.1, on the reverse strand, counting down.
CAAGCTCGCCGCCAAGTGCACCGCCAAGCGCATGGTGCCCGACTACATCTCCGAGAAGAAGATGCGCGAGCTTAAGCTGTCTAAGGGCGAGACTGCCGGCAACGGCGATTGCTACACCTGCATGGGTTGCCGCAGTTTCCTGACGCCCGACCGTTCGGGCAACGGCTTTAACAATGTCGCCAACGCGCTGAACTATGACCCGACCAAGCCTAAGTACTACGGTCGCTTTAACCAGGGTGTTGTGACCATCAACCTGCCCGATGTCGCGCTGAGCTCGCATCAGGACATGGATAAGTTCTGGAAGATCTTCGACGAGCGCCTTGAGCTGTGCCATCGTGCCCTGCTGTGCCGTCATGAGCGCCTGATGGGCACGCTTTCGGATGCCGCGCCGATTCTTTGGCAGTACGGCGCCCTGGCGCGTCTGAAGAAGGGCGAGACGATCGACAAGCTGCTCGTGGGCGGCTATTCCACCATCAGCCTGGGCTATGCCGGCCTGTATGAGTGCGTCAAGTACATGACGGGTCACAGCCACACCGAGAAGGAGGGCACGCCGTTCGCCATGGCCGTCATGCAGCGCATGAACGACAGGTGCGCGGAGTGGAAGGCCGAAAGTGATATCGATTTCTCGCTGTACGGTACGCCGTTGGAGTCGACGACCTACAAGTTCGCCAAGTGCCTGCAGCGTCGTTTTGGCATTATCCCGGGCGTGACGGACAAGGGCTACATTACTAACAGCTATCACGTCCATGTGTCCGAGGAGATCGATGCCTTCGACAAACTTAAGTTTGAAGGCATGTTCCAGCAGCTTTCGCCGGGCGGTGCTATCTCCTACGTTGAGGTTCCCAACATGCAGGACAACCTCAAGGCTGTCATTCGCGTGATGCAGTACATCTACGACAACATCATGTACGCCGAGCTCAACACCAAGAGCGATTACTGCCAGGTGTGCGGCTACGATGGCGAGATCAAGATTGTCGAGGATGACGGCAAGCTGGTGTGGGAGTGCCCCAGCTGCGGCAACCGCGACCAGGAGAAGATGAACGTCGCTCGTCGTACGTGCGGCTACATCGGTACCCAGTTCTGGAACCAGGGTCGAACCGAGGAGATCCGCGACCGCGTGCTGCATCTCTAATAACCATCCCAGGCCGCCCCGTAGCGAGGCCCCGGACCTTTACTCGCTATTTCGGACAGTCCTGGCTCACGACGGAGGCGCCACTGGCGCCTCCTGTTCGTGCGGAACTCATATCGAGCAAAGGTCCGGGGCCTCGCTACGGGGCGGCCAAGTTGATGTAGCTGAGATGCAGCACGCAGCCTGCTCGCTCCTCGAAGTTCTTAGCGGAAATGAGTTGACTTGCAACAACGCTTTGCTTGCGATGGCGGTTGAGCCGCAACCCAGTTTTTATTAGACCTCGAACCCTATACTCGATGTTCGCTTCGTTCATTGAGTTACCCTTTGCATGAGGCCGGGACATATCGTCCCGCCCGCAGTTTCGCAGGCCGAAGGCCGAGAATGTTTGAGGACGGGATGATATGTCCCGGCCTCCCGGGAGAGTTACCTATGAACTACGCGAACATTAAGTATTTCGACATTGCTGATGGAGAAGGCGTCCGCACTTCTCTGTTTGTGAGCGGGTGCCGTCGTGGCTGCAAGAATTGCTTTAACTCCGTCGCGTGGGACTTTGCCGCGGGCGAGCCGTTTGATCGTGCCGTCGAGGACAAGATTATCGAGAGCCTCGATCATCCCTTTATTGACGGCCTGACGATTCTGGGCGGCGAGCCTATGGAGCCCGAGAATCAAGCGGGACTCGTTGATTTTGTCGAGCGTGTTCGCGCGGCCTATCCAGCGGGGTCGGGGAAGACTATTTGGTGTTTCACCGGCGATGTGCTCGAGGAGCTTATGCCGGGAGGCCGCCACCATACCGAGGTCACGGACCGTATCCTTGCCTGCCTCGACATGTTGGTGGATGGCCCGTTTGTTCAGGATCTGTATGATATCTCATTGCGTTTTAGGGGCTCGAGTAACCAGCGCGTGATCGATATGAACGCTACGCGCGCCCGTGCTGAGCGCGAGGGCGTTGCGCTTTGTGATGCGGTTGAACTTTGGCGTGATGATCCGGTCTATTCGACCCATACTATGTAGCTTGTGGTCGATGCCGGAGGGCGTGGTACCATAGCGCGAACGTGAAATCGGAAAAGTGAGGCCCAGATGGTCGATCAGGAAAAAGTCGAGGCCGCCATTAAGCTGTTGCTTGAGGGCATAGGCGAGGACCCAACTCGTGAGGGCCTGTTGGAGACCCCGGCGCGCGTTGCCCGTATGTATGGTGAGATCGCCGGCGGCATGGGCCAGAGTGCCGAGGAGCACCTGTCCAAAACCTTTGCCGTCGCTTCGAATGATTTGGTTATCGAGCGTGACATCACGTTCTATTCGCTGTGTGAACATCATCTGCTACCGTTTTATGGCAAGGCCGCCATTGGTTATATCCCTAACGGTCGGGTGGCTGGGCTTTCCAAGCTCGCCCGCACGGTTGAGGTTTATGCGCGCCGTCTGCAGCTGCAGGAGCAACTGTGTGCACAGGTTGCCGATGCCCTCATGGACTATCTCGCTCCCCAGGGAGCGATTGTGTTGATGGAGGCCGAGCATATGTGCATGACGATGCGTGGCGTGCAAAAGCCCGGCACCAAGACCGTGACGCTCGCTCGCCGCGGCGTCTTTGAGACCGATCCCGCGCTCGAGGAGCGTTTCTTTAGGATGTTGGGCCGCTAACCATGAGAGTCGTCAACGACTTTACATCGAAGACCGATGAGGGGACGTCGCGTCGCGGCTTTATGGCTTCGGGCCTGGCCCCCTTTGGTGCCATGCCTCGCATTGATTACATTTGTGCCAACGGGCTGTTCCGACGGCACCTGGGCAACATTGCACAGTTGGAATCGGGGCGCATCTTCTGCCGCCACGGTATTGACCATCTGCTCGATGTCGCTCGCATTATGTGGATCAAGAATCTCGAGGAACAGCTCGAATTTGACCGCGAGGTCATCTACGCCACGGCACTTCTTCACGATATCGGCAAAGATGAACAGTATGAATCGGGTATATCCCATGATGTTGCAAGCGAACGCGTCGCTGATGCGATTCTCGGCGGCATGCCCGATGACGTGGCGTTTGAGCCGGCCGATGCCGCAGCCATTAAGACGGCCATTCTGGGCCATCGAAAGCTGCGCGTGAACAGCCAACCGCTTGAGCGTCTGCTCTATGCAGCCGACAAAGCGTCGCGCGCCTGCTTTGCATGCCCCGCGCGCAATGCTTGCAACTGGAGCGATGATAAAAAGAACCTGTCGATTCGCGTGTAGTTAGTTTGCGCGGTTGGGGTTCTAAACGAAGGAGACGATCGCGTTGAGTAACAAAAAACTGCCCGAGAATGCAACCAAGACTGAAGGTGCTGAGCTCGCCCGCCGTGGAAGGGGCGAAATATCCACCGCAACGGCGGTGCCTCACGTGAGCTATGACGATTTGCGCCATGCCGATCGTATTGTCATTGACGGCCTGGAGGTTTTTGCCAACCATGGCGTGTATCCCGAGGAGAACGCGCTGGGTCAGAAGTTCATCGTTTCTCTGGTGCTCTATGCCGACCTGCGCGCGGCGGGGGAGCACGATAACCTGGACGCCTCGATTGACTACGGCTCGGTGTGCCACGATGTCGATGGCTATCTGCGCGAGCATACGTTTAAGCTCATCGAGGCGGCAGCCGAGGGGACAGCCCAGATGCTGCTGCGCCGTTATCCCTCGCTGCTTGGTGTGCGCATAAAGCTCGATAAGCCGTGGGCTCCTGTTGGCCTGCCCCTGGCAAGCTGCGGCGTCGAGATCGAGCGCGTGCGCTAGTCGACGCTAGAGCTTGTTGAGGGGTGGCTGCTTGAGCCGCTGAGACAGTGCTCTATTGTTGGGACAGTACGTGTCGAGCAGGGCGTGAAAGCGCTGATTGTGGCTCGGCTCGAGCAGATGGACGAGCTCGTGGGCGACAACCATGTCGAGGCATTCGACAGGGTAGGCGGCGAGCTCGCGCGCGATGCGAATGGCGCCGGTTTTGGGTGTGCAGGAGCCCCAACGCGTTTTCATGCTGCGCACGGAGACGCGGGCCACGGTGACGCCCATTGCGATTTCGTACGCGTGCACGATGTCGCGTAGCGCTGCGGTGACCTCGGACGCGTAGAGCTGGTCGATGTGGGCTTGGAGCTCGTCGGACGTTAGGCCGTCGAGGATTGCGCGCCGCTTGGCCTGTGGGCTTTCGTCCGATTCGTCGGTACCCATAAAACTTGCGAAGGTGGCCTGCTTGGGTCGCGGTGCGGGCGATGCAAAGTTGTGATCGAGTGCGTCCTGTACCGTGATGGGCTTGCCCCAAAGTGCAATGATGGACGAGGGGCTGAGCGGCTCTCGCGCTGTCGCCTGACGTTGCTCACGTTGGGCAAGTCGGCTGATAATCCAGGCGCTGTTGCGCTTCACAAACGCTTCGATGCGCTCGTGGCTGGCGCCGAGCGGTGCGCTGGCGTGGACCTCGCCGCTCGATGTGACGCGTAGGTTAAAGTTCTTGACGCGCTTTTTGGTAACGACGACGGGGATAGGCGTCCCATCCGGTCGGGGTAGGAAAATCGTAAATTGCTGCGTCAAAAGTTATCCTTTGGATTGGGGACGGGCCGGCATGTCGATCGCTCGGCATACCGGCCCGCTCAAGGGATGTGAAATTAATAACGCTCGAAGAAGGCAAGGGCGTTGTCGCTGCAGAGCTTTTGCATCACGGTCTTGCCAAAGTGCTTGGAAAGCATGTTCTGGAACTCGGGCATCTTGCTGGCATCGGAGAGGAAGTTGGGTACCTTGGCGCCGTCCCAGTCGCCGCCGAGCGCGATGACATCTTCGCCGCCCAGGTCGAGCCAGTGTTCGATATGGGCTGCCAGCTGGTCGAAGGTGACATCTGCGGCGGTCTCGTCGGTTGCTTCGTTGGAGAGGAACTCGCTGCAGTAGTTGAGGCCGACGATGCCGCCCATGTCACGAATGGTACGGAACTGGTCGTCGGTGAGGTTGCGCTTGACGCCGCAAACCGCACGGGAGTTTGAGTGGCTGGCGACGAAGGGGCGCGTGGCGTGGGCGACAACCTCGTCAAAGCACTCATCGTTGAGGTGGGAGACGTCGAGTATCATGCCGGCGTGCTCCATCTGCGTAAGTGCCTCGATGCCGGCGGCGGTGAGGCCGGCGTGGGTGTCGTGGCCGCTCGCGAGCGGCCCCTGCGCGTTCCAGCTGAGCGATGACATGAGTACGCCCAGGCTCTTGAGCGCCTCGATCAGCGCGGGGTCCTCGGCAAAGAACGTGGCGTTTTCGATGGTGTGGATGCAGGCGACCTTGCCGTCTTTGAGTGCAGGGCGAATGTCAGCGGCGCTGCGTACGTTGACCATGCGGTCGTGGTCGAGCATTACCTGGCCGCTCATGTGCGCCATGATCTGTGCTTGGAAGCGTGCGGCGTGGGCGGTGGGAATCTCGTCGGGGACAAACGTGGCGAAGCACTGTGCCCACGGCGTGTTGCCGATCTTTGCGAGCGAGATGGCGCAGGCGTTGCCCTCGATGAGGTCGAAATCTTGCGGATGCGTTTCGTCGCCGGGGAAATAACCGTCGGTGCCGGCGGTAAAGCGCAGGTCGAGATCGAGCGTGGCCCAGCCGATGCGGTCGGCGGTGTCGCAGTGCAAGTCAAATACGGGATATGCCATGGTTCCTCCGGTTGCAGCGTTTCTTTGCAAACTGTCTTTGAATTGTATGACTAGGGTATAGTTAGCGCCATATGTTCATGGCGGCCCGCGTTGTGCGCCGCCCTTATTACGGAGGTTACCATGTCCAACAAGGGCAAGAAGGTCAAGACCCATTATCGCGGCACGCTCGACGACGGCACGCAGTTCGATAGCTCCTACGATCGCGGTGAGCCGCTGGAGTTCACCTGCGGTGCCGGTCAGATGATCAAAGGCTTCGATGCCGCCGTTATCGATATGCAGGTGGGCGAGAAGAAGTCCGTACACATTCCTGCGGCCGATGCCTACGGTGAGCACAATCCCGAGATGGTTATCACCTTCCCGGCCGAGCAGGTTCCCAATATCGAGCAGATCGAGAAGGGCATGAAGCTCTTCCTGTCCACGCCGAGCGGCATGCCCGTCCCCGCCGTGGTCATCGATGTGACGCCCGAGGCTGTGACGCTCGACGCCAACCACGAGCTCGCCGGCAAGGACCTCAACTTTGATATCGAGCTCGTCGAGGTCGAGGACTAGTTGATGTCCGTGGACCTGGTAGCTACGGAGCGCTTGGGAAATCTCAACGACCCGTCCTATGAACTCCTGCTTCGTCGGGAGCTGGGTGGCGTCTTTGAGGTTGACGAGCTGCTACTCGATTGGGACCAGGCTGATGCGCGCCTGTTTGTGGGCGTGACGGAGCTGGGGCGCACGGTGAATGCCCGGCTGGATGCCACTGATGGCGAGCGTCTTGCCGACGGTGACGTGCTCGCTGTCGACCGCACGGGCACGGTGCCCGTAGCGGTTGTCGTGCGCCTGCGCAGCGCCGAGGTTTATTTGGTCGAAGTCGACCGCATGGATCCGATTGCGCTCGCGCATGCGTGCTGGGAAATCGGCAACATGCATGCGCCGCTCTTCCGGGGCGACTCGGACGAGCATACCGTGCGCATGTATACGCCGGTGCGGCCTGTTTTGGGCCGCATGCTCCGGGGTGTCGAGGGTGTTCGGCTCTCGGTGGTCACACGCGAGCTCGATGCCAGTCGACGCTTTGCATCGAGCGCGGCGGATGTTGTTGTGAGTATGGCTCCAGACTTTACGATCGTAAAGAAGGCGCGCGGCTAACGTGCGTATGCGTAAGACGGACTTTGAGAGGCAACTATTCAAAGTCCGTCTTACTTTTGATGGGGTGCTTTGGGGGAAGCATATGGGTCTTGAGGGAATCAAACTGATCGCCTGCGATTTGGATGGCACGTTGCTGCATCCGGGGGAGCGCGAGCCGCGTCCTGAGGCATTTGAGCTCATCGACGAGCTGCATCGTCGCGGCATTGTGTTTATGCCGGCGAGTGGCCGTCAATATGCGAGCTTGCGCTACCTGTTTGCCCCGGTGGCCGATGAGCTCGCCTATGTATGCGAAAACGGAGCCCTGGTGATGAGCGAGGGGCGTGCCGTTGTCAAACGTTCCATGGAACGTAGCCTTGCTATGGATATCGCGAATGCCGTGGTCGCCTACCCCCATGCCGACGTAACCCTTTCCTGCGAGGGGCACCTCTACACCATAAGCGGTAACGATGCGTTCATCGACCATTTGCGTTACGAGGTCCACTGCGATGTGGCGGTGGTCGACCGTCCCGAGGACATTGACGAGGATGTCATTAAGATTGCGTTTCAAACGCCCGAGACAGAGCAGCCGGCGGCGTTGGAGTATTTTGCGCGTCGCTTTAGCGACCGGGTCGATGTGATGACGTCGGGAACCGAATGGACCGACTTTATCGGCTTTGATTCGGGCAAGGGGTCCGCGCTTGCCGATTATGGTCGCGCACTGGGGATCTCACCTAACGAAATGATGGCGTTTGGCGATAACGAAAACGATCGCGACATGCTCAACGTGGTGGGCCATCCCTATCTGATGGAGAGCTGCAATCCCAGCATGCGCGGTGTCAATGACCGTGTCCGCTACGTGCGCACGGTCGAAGAAGAGCTGCGTCGTCTACTTGCTGAGTAGGCATGTCCCAAAATCTACCTACAGTTGGGGCAGAGGCCCTCGAAGATGGTGTAGTGCGAGGTGACGTTCCAGCCGATTTGCTCGGACGCCTTGGCGTCGAGCTGGGCATCGAAGGGGAGCGGTACGTCGATGACGCGGCTGCACGAGGTGCAGATGATATGCGCATGCGGCTCGATCGTGCGATCGAAGCGGCTGCCGCCCGGCGTCTTGATGGAGAGGATCTCGCCGGCGTCGGCTAAGAGATTGAGATTGCGGTAGACCGTACCGCGGCTGATTTTGTCATCCTGCGCGCGCACGGCGTTGTAGATCTCATCGGCGGTGGGGTGGTTATAGCTTTGGCGCACGGCGTCAAGAACCAGCTTCCGCTGCTTGGTGTTTCTTCTTTGCACCGCCATGCGCCTCGCCTCTTTTCTATCAACGGTCGTAGGTAAATGATACCGTATTTAGCACACAATACTAATAACGAGGACTGAAACCGTCTTCATTGGTAAGTGGGGCTCGGGCCTGGGCGTCTGCGAGGCGAAAACGCGTTCCCATGCGCTCGTAGGAGGCATGAAGCGCCTCGAGATGAGATAGGATGTTTGCCGGAGCCCCCTGTATCTCCATCTCGACGGAGCCGTCTTCCATGTTACGCACCCAGCCGGTGAGTGCGCGTGCCTGCGCGAGGTTGGTGTTGGTAAAGCGAAAACCAACGCCTTGGACTTGCCCCGTCCAGTGCAGGAAGTAGCGCAGGGGAGTGTCTTGAGTGGCCTCGTCGCTTGCGAGCACAGTAAGCCTGCGGCGCAGCTCGAGCTCGATGTTTGATGGTTTTTGAGGCTCTCGACTGCCGCCGGTGACGCTGGAGAAGAACGTATCGAAGAGGCCCATCGCTAGGCCTGCTTGACTGAATCGGCGGGGAAGGTAATGCCGGCCTGCTGACGCACGGCATCCATGATGCGCAGCGAGACGAGCGTGACATCGCGGTAGTGGCCGAGCTCATGGCGTCCCGCCGGGGTCTCCCAGATCTCTTCCTTAACGTTATCGATGCCTCCGATGGCGGTGATAAAGTCTGCGAGTTCGTATTCCATGGTGTTGCTTGACTTGGGAAGGTCGAGCGCGCGGCCGTTGTCGTCCTGTTCGCGCGGCGCCTCGGTCGCCGAGCCGCGTACGACGTCGCCGCGATAGTCGATGCGGACGTTGCGGGGCGTGGACAGATGGTCGATCTGGATAGTGCCACGCTCGCCTTCGATCTGCGAGGGCAGCAGGTCATTCGTAATTTTGGAGTGCGCGAGCTCGACGGAGATATAGCCACCGCCATAGCTGGCGAGAATGGAACCGCAACCGTCGATGGGGCCATGGGTGAGCTCTTGCGTTGAGGGGTCGAGCAGCGTGGTCATGCTGGTGAGACCAGAGGGCATGCCGAAAATCTCGACCATGGGCTCGACGGCGTAGACGCCAATGTCCATGAGGGAACCCGATGCCATATTGCAGTCGAAGATATTGGTGGCGCGTCCAGCGAGGATTTCGTTGTAGCGTGAGGAATACTTGCCAAAGCGCAGTGAGGCGCGGCGAATGGGCGCAATCTCGCACAGGGCGTCCTCGACGGCGTGGAAAGCGGGGTCGTGGAGGGGACGCATGGCCTCGAGGGCCACGACGCCTGCTGCCTCGGCAGCACGGAAGACCTCGAACGCTTGGGCCTCGGTGGCGCAGAAGGGCTTTTCGACGATAACGTGCTTACCGCCGGCGATGCAGGCGAGCGCCTGCTCGTGATGGAGCGCGTTGGGGCTGCCGATGTAGACGGCATCGACGTCGTCGGCGGACGCGAGCTCGTCGAGTGCGGTGAAGTTGCGTTCGCCGCCGTGCTCGGCGGTAAAGGTGGTACCGCGATTGGCATCGCGTGAAAGCGTGCCCACAAACGCGGCTTGGTCGTTGGCATTGACGACCTGGATAAAGTCGTCGGTGATCATGGATGTGCCGATGGTCGCTATACGCAGCATGCGTCCCCCTTGCGTTGTTTGGTCTACAGGATGAGTGTAGCGCGTGGGGATATAAAGCTGCGCGAAAACGCTATTACAGGTCGCTCTCGTTAAAGCCGGCGTCGATATCGAGGTTGGCTCCGTCGGCCGCGGTGGTGGCGAGCTCGTCGCAGCGCTCATTGAGCTCGTGGCCGGCATGCCCCTTAACCCAGATGAACTCCACCTTATGCTTGCTCTTTGCGGCAAGCAGACGCTCCCACAGGTCGCGGTTCTTGACGGGCTGCTTGTTGGCAGTTTTCCACCCGCGCTTTTTCCAGCCGTCGATCCAGTGCTTGTTGAAGGCGTTGACGACGTATTGCGAATCGGAATGGACCTCGACCTCGCAGGGGCGGTTAAGTGCCTCGAGCGCCACGATGACCGCCATGAGCTCCATGCGGTTGTTAGTGGTCTTGGCGTAGCCACGCGAAAGCTCGGAGGTGAAGGTCTTGCCGGCGGGGTTGGTGTACTTGAGCACGGCGCCGTAGCCGCCGCGTCCCGGATTTGATCGGGCCGAGCCGTCGGTATAGATGATGACCTTCACATGGTTCCTTTCGTTGGGTACGCTTCGTGTGAGTGACCATTGTAGCGCCATGCCCGCCGCGGGCTAGCAATCTACGATTTCTACCCCGTCTTCCGACAGCTGGTCGGCATGGATGATGCGGTTGAGCTCGTCGAGGTATTGCCGCAAGAGAGGAGAGGGCTTGCGCTCGTCGTGCATGATATATCCTACGTGCATCGTTGGGGCGTCTGCTAACGGGATCGATGCCATACCCCACTGCATTTCATTGGAAAGGACACCGGTCGACAGGGTGTAACCGTTCGACGTGATAAGTAAGTTAGTAAGTGTTCCGCGGTCCGAGATTCGTATGTTGCGGTCGCAAGGGATATAGCTAAAAGGTTCCTCGGCGTAATAGAAGGAGTTTGAGGTTCCCTGCTCAAAGCTGTAGCGCGTATAGGGCGTGAGGTCGGCAAGGGACAGCTGAGGGCGGCGTGCGAGCGGGTGGCGTTCGCTAACGAAGACGTGGACCGTCGCGTCGAAGAGGGGATGGAAGCTTGCGCGGGCATCGGCGAAGGCCTTCTGCAGAACGCGGGCGTTAAAGTCATCCAGGTACAGAATGCCGATATCGCTGCGAAATGCGCGGACGTCGTCGATGATCTGCGAGGTGGTGGTCTCGCGCATGATGAACTCGAACTTACTGTCGCGGCAGCGCTCGACGACGTTGACAAAGGCCTCGACCGAAAACGCGTAGTGCTGGGCCGAGATGGCAAGGCGCGCCTGGGGTGTGCCGCCGTCCTCGTAGCGTGCCTCGAGCATGTCGGCCTGCTCTACGACCTGGCGCGCATAGCCTAAGAGCTCGGTACCGTCGTTGGTGAGCGTGACGCCGCGGCTGGAGCGCGTAAAGATTTCCAGATGGAGCTCCTGCTCCAGGCTTTTGACGGCGTTTGAGATGTTGGACTGAGCGGTATAGAGGCGCTGAGCTGCGGCGTTGATTGAGCCGGACTCTGCCACGGCAATCAGAAAACGAAGCTGCTGGAGGGTCATCGACGCCCGTCCTTTCGATAGCTATCTAAAAAACCGATAACAGGTTAGCGCTTTTAAGTGATTGACCGAGCGAAACAATGCTCGTACTATTCAAAACACACAAAGGCGGTAGGTAATTAAGCCGACCACGGAACCGGGATGCGAAAGGAGGCCCGCATATGAATTGCTTACCAAGACGAATGCCGGGCTCCTGCTTGCGCCCGTCGGCGTGATCAGGAGACAGCGACTTATTTCTCTTACTCTTATTACTTTTGTTCGATCAAGGAGATCATCATGAGCCAGTTTATCAACAACCCCGAGCACACCTTTGGTTTCGATACCCTGCAGCTGCACGTTGGCCAGGAGAGCGCCGATCCTGCATCCGACTCCCGTGCTGTGCCTATCTATCAAACCACGAGCTATGTGTTCCGCAACTCCCAGCACGCCGCCGACCGCTTTGGTCTTGCCGACGCCGGTAACATCTACGGCCGTCTGACCAACTCCACCCAGGGCGTCTTCGAGGACCGTATCGCCGCGCTCGAGGGTGGCGTGGCCGGTCTTGCCGTCGCCTCCGGTGCCGCTGCCATCACCTATACCCTGCAGGCACTTGCCCAGGCTGGTGACCACGTGGTCGCCCAGAAGACCATCTACGGCGGTTCCTACAACCTGCTGGAGCACACGCTCTCCCAGTTTGGTGTCGAGACCACCTTCGTCGATGCCCATAACCTGGACGAGGTCGAGGGCGCCATCAAGGACAACACCACGGTCATCTATCTCGAGACGCTCGGTAACCCCAACTCCGACATCCCCAACATCGACGCCATCTCCGAGATTGCCAAGAAGCATGGCCTGCCGGTTGTTGTCGATAACACCTTCGGCACCCCGTATCTGTTCCGTCCGCTGGAGCATGGCGCCAATATCGTCGTCCACTCCGCGACCAAGTTCATTGGCGGTCACGGTACCTCGCTGGGCGGCGTGATTGTCGATGGCGGCAACTTTGACTGGAAGGCGAGCGGCAAGTATGCGCAGATCGCCGAGCCCAATCCCTCCTACCATGGCGTCTCGTTTGCCGAGGCTGCCGGCCCTGCCGCCTTCGCGACCTATATCCGCGCCATCCTGCTGCGTGACGAGGGCGCTTGCATTAGCCCGTTTAACGCCTGGATCCTGCTCCAGGGCACCGAGACCCTGTCACTGCGCGTCGACCGCCATGTCGAGAACACCAAGAAGGTCGTTGAGTTCCTGGCTTGTGACAGCCACGTCGCCAAGGTGAACCACCCGAGCCTGCCTGAGCACCCCGACCATGAGCTCTACAAGCAGTATTTCCCCAACGGTGGTGCCTCGATCTTCACCTTCGAGATTAAGGGCGGCCAGGAGGCTGCATGGAAGTTCATCGACCACTTGCAGGTGTTCTCGCTGCTCGCCAACGTGGCCGACGTCAAGTCGCTCGTCGTGCACCCGGCTACGACTACGCACTCCCAGCTCTCTGCCGAGGAGCTCGCCGAGCAGAACATCACGCCCTCCACGATCCGTCTTTCCATCGGTACCGAGAACGCCGAGGATATCATTTGGGACCTGAAGCAGGCCTTTGCCGCACTGGACGAGTAGGGCGACTTGTGCAAGGACCCCTTGCGACTCGATAGGTATAGCTGCATAAAATGCCTGCTCAAGGCGCCTGCGCAAGCAATGGTTGCGCAGGCGCCTTTTTTGCATAGGAAGGGCGCTATTACAGGGTTTTTGACATGCTTTATGCAATCGAGATGTGGAAAACTCCTGTTGAGAGGATGTGAGTTTTACGCAAATGACGTGCACCTTTTGAGAAAAACCGCAGGTCGCGATTTGCTCGGAGTACTATGCAGCGCGATCGAATCACGCGCAGCTCAAACGCAGCAAAAACGCACTACGGAGGTTTCCAGCTACATGAGGATTGATTCACGAAAACCGAAAGCCGCCGCCCTTTCCGCCGCTCTGACCGTGGCACTTTTAGCGGGCGCCGGCGCAACCGATGCCCACGCGGCAACACTGTCCGACACGGTCGGATCCACGCCGTCCGAGGCGACGCTGATGCAGCCCGTCGACTATCGCGGCGACGGCTTTGGCTCCATGCAGGAGTGGAATGCCTCTATGGGGGCCAAGCGCGATTCCCTGGAGGTCCGCGCCCAGATCATCATGAACATGTACGGTGACTATGCCACCGATGACGAGCGCGCTGTACTGCAAGGTTGTATCGATGGTGCGGGCGGTCTTTTGACGATGGAGGAGGTCGACGCCAAATCGACCGAGCTCGATGAGCTGCGCACGACGCTTGAGGATGCCAAGCGTGAGGCGCTCGAGGCTGCGGCCGCCGAAGCCGAGGCCGCTGAGGCCGTTCAGGCTTTGTATTACAACGCCGGCTCCGGCTCGTCTTACGCGTCTGCTGCGTATTACGCGAACGGCTCGGGCCTGACGCGCTCGAGCGGCGTCAATAACTATAACGGTCGTCGTGAGACCTATTACAGCAGCAACGTGCTCTACCATCACCGCACGGGCGAGTGGACTCAGGATTCCGAGGGCTTTTGGCGCGATTCCGATGGTTACTACGTCGTTGCCGCGGGCGATAAGGCTCAGGGCTCCACGTTTACCGGTTCCAAGGGCGAGTGCAAGGTCTATGACTCCGGCTGCGCAGCCGGAACCACCGACTACTACACTGGCTGGTAATTTTTCTGCATCACGAATATTTGGCGGACGGGCGTCTTTACCGAGCTTTAGGGCAACGTAAGGGCGCCCGTTCTATGTATGCATTTGAGTTAACAGAGCGCTTACCGTGGCAGTACGCCGCGCATATGGGCGCGGGGCACACTAAGTCACGAGAAACAAAGTCTTTCTCGTGGAGGAAGTGGTTCCATGAACGCTCGAGATGTCGCTATTGCCGTCGTTGCCCTTTTGATCGGATGCCTTGGTCCGACGGCGGCGTTAACTGCCGGCTTGCAGTCCGCTACGGGCGCCGCTCCTGTGATTGTGGGCGCCTTGATTGCAGCGGCGTTGCTGGGAAGCGCCGGCGTGCTACTTTGCCGCGATGACGAGGACGAGGTTCCGGAATCGCAAAATAAGCCTCAGTTTTAGCCTCGAGCTAAATGCAACAGGCCTTCGCGAATGACGGAATCCTCGCGAAGGCCTGTCTGCTTGTATTGCGCACGTCGCGATGCGGCCGAGGCTACCAGCTGCTTTCTATTTCGCGAATCCTCTGGTAGAGCCAATCGTTTTGCGGCACTTGGATATCGTGTTTGGCGGCCAGGCGGCAAATGGTGCCCGCGAACTCCTCGACTTCGGTCTTTCGTTGTGCGATGCGGTCCTGCGCCATCGAGGGCATACCGGTGGGGTCGATTCCCTCGATGAGGTGCACCATCTGCGTCAGGTCTGCCTCGGTCAGCTCAATGCCCTCGGCATTGGCGACCGCAAGTGTCTCTCGCATGGCGGAGACAAAGCAGCGGCGCTGCTCGGAGCCGGCCTCTGTGGCGCTTCCATACGTTCCGCCGTAGGCCATGCACGTCTGGTTGATACCATCGTTGAGCATGAGTTTGGCCCACATGCGGTGCGCAATGTCGCTCTCGGCGGTATGGGCGATGCCGCAGCGTGTGTAGAGCTCGTCGATGGCGGTGACGGTTGCGGGCTCGGTGCCTGCTGCCGCGCCAAAGCGAATCTCGCCCGCATTGGTAAAGGTGAGCGCGCCGTCGAGGAACACGGCATCCATGCCCTGGCAAATACCAAGAACGGTATGCTTCCAGCCAAAGCGCTCGGCAATCTTCTGCTCGCTCGTAATGCCGTTGCACAGCGAGGCGATGAGCGTGTTGGGCCCCACGACGCGCTCCATAGTCTTGAGTGCTTGGTTGAGTCCCGTCGTCTTGACCGTGAGAATGACAAGATCGGCGGGCGTTGCCTCGCTGGCGCGCACGGACTTGAGTGCGCAGGGCTCGCCGTTGACCGTAAGGGCGTCGCCTGCGTGACGCTCGAAACGGGCGTCATCCATAACGTATTCGACGGCGTCATTGCCGAGGGCCGTGGCAATCATGCTACCGTAGAGCAGGCCGACGCCGCCCTTGCCGATAAAGGCGACCTTGTTGATCTGCATGTGAATCATCTCCCCATATAAAAGGCGCCCGCGTAAGGGGCGCCTGATGGATTGTATGCTGCCAGGGTGATTGGTGGATGCGCGGGACTGCTGTTACGAAAAAGAACTATTGCACTGTGCGCTTATGCCGCGGGACAGACCGCAAAAACGCGCACAGGATATCCAACGCCATCGCGCACCTTGGGGAAGGTGCAGATGATGCCTGCGCCCGTGGCGGGAAGCTCGTCCAGATGGTTCATGACCTCGATCTGGTAGCGGTCGACTGAGAGGATGTATTGCTCGCCGGGATAGGGGTAGGCGTCCTCACGCGTGGCCACGCTCGCCTCCTTTCATCGGGCTTTTTGCTGATGTTAAAGCGGTGCCGTGACGGCCTGATTTCTGCTGCGTTACGATACGTTTTCGATTGCGATTCCGATGTGCTTCGATGACGTGACAGGTTTGTTTCGCCTTATCAGGGCTTCGATGGGGGAGGAGGGGCCGTGCAATATCGCGTTGACCCCAAAAGCAGTAACCGTATCTCGGCGTTGGGGCTGGGCTGCATGAGGTTTCCCGGTGCGCCGGGACGCCCGGATGCGAAGACAGCCGACGCCATCATCTCCCGTGCGGTGGAGCAGGGGATTAACTACCTGGACACGGCCTATCTCTATCCCGGCAACGAGGCTTGCGTGGGCGCTTCGCTTGAGCGCCTAGGCCTACGCGACCAGGTTTTGCTCGCGACCAAGCTGCCGCATGCTTCGTGCAAATGCGCGGAGGATTTCGACCGGTTCTTCGACGAGCAACTGTGCCGCCTGCGGACCGACCATATCGACTATTACCTCATGCACAACATTACCTCGCCCGCCCAGTGGGAACGTGTGGTGGCGTTGGGCATCGAGGACTGGATCGCGCGTCAAAAGGCGGCGGGGCGCATTCGCCAGATTGGTTTTTCGTATCACGGCAGCGCGGCGGATTTCCTGACGGTGCTTGACGCATATGACTGGGATTTTTGCCAGATCCAGTACAACTATGCCGGCGAGCGTTACCAAGCGGGAACGGCAGGACTCATGGCGGCTGCGGAGCGCGGTCTTGCGGTGTTTGTGATGGAGCCACTGCTGGGCGGTCGTCTAGCGGGCAAACTGCCGCCGCGGGCACGCGCTGTGCTCGATGGCGCCCGTGACCCGCATTTGCGCACTCCGGCCGCCTGGGGGCTTTCGTGGGTGTGGAACCATCCTCAGGTGACGATGCTGCTTTCGGGTATGACCGATACCGCGCAAGTGGATGAGAACGCGGCGTTGGCCGATCGGGCCCTGCCGGATTCGATGACGGCTGCTCAGCTCGATGCCATCGCACGCGTGCTGAGGGAGTTTGAAAAATCGAATCGCGTGCCCTGCACGGGATGCGGCTATTGCATGCCGTGTCCTAAAGGCATCAATATCCCTGGGTGTTTTGCTGCCTACAACGCAAGCTATGCGCACAGCTGGTTTACGGGGCTGTCTCAATACTTTACGGCGAGCGCGGTGCGGACGAACGAGCCCAAGCTGGTGAGCAATTGCGTCAAGTGCGGCAAATGCGCGCGGCATTGCCCACAGCATATCGATATCCCCGGGCGCTTGGACGACGTACGCCGCCGTTTTCAGCCTGGCCCCGTGACGGCGGTGCTTAAGGCCTTCGGCAAAACGCGCTCCTCGTGACCCTTTTATAACTTGCGGTGGAATAGTTCCTGTTTGCGGCAGAATAAGGCATCGACAGGAACTATTTCACCGCAACTGATGAGGGGGAGCTGGGGATGCTGACGATCGGGTGTCATCTATCCACGACGAAGGGCTATTGGGCGATGGGGGAGACGGCGTTGTCAATTGGCGCCAATACCTTTGCATTCTTTACACGCAACCCGCGCGGCGGCAAGGCGAAAGACCTTGACATGGATGACGTGGCCGCCCTGCGCGAGCTTATGGAACAGAACGATTTTGGCCCGCTTGTGGCTCATGCCCCGTATACCTATAACCCTTGCTCGGCCAAAGAGCGGGCGCGCGAGTTTGCCTTGGAGGCCATGGCGGAGGACCTGCGGCGCATGGAAGCGCTGCCCGGCAACTACTACAACTTCCATCCCGGTGCGCATGTGGGGCAGGGCTCCGACGCCGGCATTCAGATGATCGTCGACACCCTGTGCCAGGTGATGTTTGAGGGCCAACAGACGACGGTGCTGCTCGAGACCATGGCCGGCAAGGGCACCGAGGTGGGCCGCAGCTTTGAGGAACTGGCACTCATCATCCAGGGCGTTGCCGACAAGTGCCCCGAGCTGTCGGCCAAGTTGGGCGTTTGCTTGGACACCTGCCATGTGAATGACGCCGGCTACGACATCGTCCACGATCTTGAAGGCGTGCTCGACGAGTTCGATCGTGTGGTGGGTATCGAGCGCCTGCGCGCCGTGCATATCAATGACTCCAAGAACCCCTGCGGCGCCCATAAGGACCGCCACGAATGCATCGGTAAGGGCTACCTGGGTAGCGAAGAGTTTGGCGGCGGTATGCAGGTTATGCAGAATATTGTATCGAATGGCCGCTTGCGCGCATTGCCATTCATTTTGGAGACACCGAACGAACTTGCAGGTTATGCGGCTGAAATCAAATTGTTAAGGTCATTGCAGCAGTGATGACTGTCATAAAGTGGAGTGCTCCATTCACGTTATGGGTTTGTTTCAATCAGTTTTCTAATTGCGGATTCTTCCAAGCGGGTGCATAATAACCCTCAGTTTTTGCAGACCCCTGAATCACGTGGGGTCATTGGAAGGAGACTGATTATGAAGCTGAAGAAGCTTGGCGCATTTGCCGCCACGGGTGCTATGGCGCTCGCCCTTGCTCTGACGGGCTGCGGCTCGTCCAACGCCACCTCTGGTTCTGATGCTAGTTCCAGCAGCTCTGACGACGCTAAGGTCGAGAAGGTCGACGGTTCCAAGGAGTACGCGCTCGTCAAGGACGGTACGCTGACCGTCGGCACCTCTGCCGAGTACGCTCCGTTTGAGTACAAGGATGACAATGGCGACTACCAGGGCTTTGACCTTGAACTCATTAAGGCTATCGGCGATAAGCTGGGTCTGGATGTCGAGTATGTCAACAATGATTTTGACACGCTCGTCCCCGGCGTTGCTTCGGGCGCCAAGTACGACGTCGCCATCGCGGCTATCACCGACACGCCCGAGCGTGAGAAGGAAGTCACTTTCTCCGATTCCTACTACATGGACGATCAGGCTATCGTGACCAAGGTCGATAACACCGATATCACGGCCGACAACTTCAGCGAGAAGCTCAACAACGCCGACGCTACCATCATCGTCCAGTCTGGCTCGACCGCCGAGGCCTTTGCCCAGGAGAACTTCCCCAAGGCCAAGATTGTCCCCTACAAGGACGCCACCGAGTGCTTCAGCGCCCTGCAGTCCGATAAGGGCGACGCCGTAGTCACCAACCGCTCCGTTGCCAGCCAGCTGACCGCCGAGCAGTTCAACACCTGCCAGACCATCAAGCAGGTCAGCACCGGCGAGGAGTACGCCATCGCCATCAACCAGGGCAACACCAAGCTCAAGGACGACATCAACCAGGCCATCAAGGACCTGACTGACGACGGTACCGTCGACGCCCTCATGGCTAAGTACAACATCAAGTAAAATAGCTACTTGATTGCGCGCGGGCCCTTTCCGTTTTGGCGGAGAGGGCCTTTGCGCTTCTCTTGACGGAGAGTGTTTCCGTCTCGTTTTGCCGGCAACTTCTACGATAGGAGCCACCTTGTCTCGACTGAACAAAGGGGCTGCGGAGCAGCGTTTTCCACTGCCCGCCTTGCTCCAAAAGCTAGCCTGCGCCATGGCCGTGGCGCTCGCGCTGGTGTGCGTGGGGGCATATGCGCCCACGACCGCCCAGGCGCTTGAGACCGCAAAGATTACCGCCCGACCCAACACCGGTTCGGGCAGCGCTGTGGTCGGCGGCACCGAGACGCGCATTACCTGGGAAGTTCAGGCCGATGCCGACGAGGAGCTGAGCGGTCTTTCTCTGACGTTTGTCGACGGCACAACGTTTGGTACCGATGACACGCGATTGACGATGCTCTCGGGCGAGGACCTCATGGATCGTACGCCCATGAAGCCCACGTGCAAGGCTGACGGCCAGACGCTCAAGATTGACTTTGGCGAGACGGCGCCTGCCGGCGGCTTTTTCCGTGTCGAGGTTTACGGCGTGACGTTCCCCGTCGAGGGCGGCGATGAGGCCTTTAGCGGAACCTATACGCTCGCCGACGGTTCGACCAAGAAGATTTCCAAGATTCCTTCCGTCGAGATTAAGGGCGTGACGGCGTTCGATAACTTCCTGGCCGACCTTAAGGAACAGCCGTGGGTCGAGGCATGGAATTCCAACATGTTCCTTCGCCTGTTCCTGAACCCGGTCATTTTGGTCCAGAGCCTGCCGATCGTCTTCAAGGGCTTCCTTATGTCGCTCTCGATCGTGCTCGTGGCGTTTCCGCTGGCGATCCCCTTTGGCTTTGCCCTGTCGCTTATGCGCATATCCAAATCGCGCATCCTGCGTTGCCTTGCCGGCATCTACGTGAATGTCATCCGCGGTACGCCGGCGTTCCTGCAGATCTATATTGCATTCTTTGGCCTGCCGCTTGCCGGCGTCAAGGTGGACGACTATGTCTTGGGCGTTATCGTCATGGCCATGAACTCGTCTGCGTATCTGTGCGAGATTTTCCGTGCCGGTATTCAATCGATCCCCAAGGGCCAGAACGAGGCCGCTCGTTCGCTGGGTATGAATGCCTTCCAGACGCTGCTCTACGTTATGATTCCGCAGACGTTCCGCAATGTCCTGCCTACGCTGACCAGCGAGTTTATCCTGCTCTACAAGGATACGTCGCTGCTCGCCGCCGTGGGCGTGGTCGAGATCGTCATGAACGCCCGCACCATCGTGGCAACGACGGGCTCCATTACGCCGTATGTGGTTGCCGCCCTGTTCTATCTGGTCATTACCCTGCCGCTTGCGCGCTTGGTGAGCGGTCTTGAGGCGAGGCTGCTGGGTACGGCCGAAACCAAAAAGAAGCGTCCCACCAAGAGCGCCGGACAGGTTGTCGCGACGCCCGCCGACCATATCGCTGGTCTGTAAGGAGGTTCTATTATGAGCGAAACCAATAACTCGAACGAGGTCGTCGTCAGCATCAAGAATCTCCAGAAGGCCTTTGGCGATAACGTGGTCCTGCGCGACATCGACCTTGATGTGCACAAGGGCGAGGTCGTCGTAGTCCTGGGCCCTTCGGGTTCGGGCAAGTCGACGATGCTTCGCTGCATTAACCGTCTCGAGGAGCCCACGAGTGGTTCGATTGTCGTCGAGGGCGTGGATGTGTGCGCCAAGGGCGTTGACCTCAATAAGGTGCGTACGCACTTGGGCATGGTGTTTCAGCAGTTCAACTTGTTCCCGCACCTGTCGGTCAAAAAGAACGTCATGCTTGCGCAGCAAAAGGTGCTCAAGCGCAGCAAGGAAGAGGCCGAGAAGATTGCCATCGAGGAGCTGACCAAGGTCGGCCTGGCCGAGCGCATCGATTTTATGCCGAGTCAGCTTTCGGGCGGTCAGCAGCAGCGCGTGGCCATCGCCCGCGCCCTGTCGATGAATCCGCACGTGATGCTCTTTGACGAGGCCACGTCGGCGCTCGATCCTGAGCTTGTCCGCGATGTATTGGGCGTCATGCGCGATCTTGCGCATGACGGTATGACCATGATCGTGGTGACGCACGAGATGGGCTTTGCCCGCGACGTCGCCGACCGCGTCGTCTTTATGGACGGCGGCGTTATCGTGGAGGATGGCACGCCGAGCGAGGTCTTCGACCATCCTAAGAGCGAGCGCACCAAGGCGTTCTTGGGTAATATCTCGTAGCCGCTTTATATGACTGACACAGCAGAAAACGGGAGCCGGATGTGATCCGGCTCCCGTTTTTGTTGGGACGCGAATGTGTTTTGGTGCAGAGCGCGTTACGGGCGGAGCTCATTGCAGCTAGGCGAGCTCGGCTCCAAGGGCGCGGCAGGCCGCCTCGCCCTCATCGTCGGGGGCGTCGTAACAGATGACGGAGTCGACCACGTTGACGCCTGCCTCGTCGGCGTCCGCCTTCCAATTGTCCATCCATTCGCCTTCGGCCCACGAATAAGAGCCAAAGAGGACGACCTTCTTGTCGCCGAGGGTCTCCTTGACTTCGTCCCACATCGGTTGGAACTCATCGTATTCAAGCTCCTCGGAGCCCATGGCGGGGCAACCGAAGGCGAAGGCATCATAGTCGGCGGCCCTGTCGGCAGAGAAGTCGGCGCAGGGGATGACTTCGGCCTCGGCGCCCGCGGACGTGGTGCCCTCGGCAACGAGGTTTGCCATGGCCTCGGTGTTGCCCGTGCCGCTCCAGTAGACGACGGCGATCTTGCTCATGTTGAGTCCTTTCGGTTGTGCGGCGTGCGGTCGCGGTTTGTACGTTCTATCGGGTCGCCTGGGCAAGTTGCGCCAAGCTGCAGCCCTGCTGATAGATAAAGGTGAGGTGTTGGGTGCAGGCACGGTACGCATCAAACGTCGCAAGCGCCTGCTCGACATTCGTATAGACCTTCCAGGCTCCAAAGATCTTGTAGTTCTCGCCACGCTGAGCGATGAACTCGTATACGTCGTCGCAGGGGTACCCCAGGAAGTAGCCAATCTCGTGTGGAAATTCGCAGGCGCAGTCGTTGTTGCAGCAGACTTGCTGATCCAGTGCGCATCGAGTCTGGCCGCAGGCGCATTCCGCGGCGTTATTGCTCGCGAGCGTGATGCGTGATGCCAGGTGCACAAGACATGCCGAGAGGTTGCCGGTGTCGTAGCCCTTCTTGGCGAGTGCCGTTTTGGCGCGCGGGTCAGCAAGGTAAGTGGCGAGGCTATTGGGCCGATATGCGTATACGAGCGCCCCGCAGGGGCGCCAGACCAAAACGCTCAGATGGATACCGAACGGATTAAGCTCGCGGTTGCACCGGGCGATAACATTGAGCAGGCGTGCTCGGCGATCCTCGATCGCCGCAGTTACGCTTGAGCCGTCTTGATCGGCATAGACTCCTGGATAGGTAAAGAGCGATGCCGGTTTGATGCCCGCGAGCGTGGGGGAGCAGTTGCGCACGACTGCCGCCTGAAACGTTGGGATGTCTATGGTTCGAGTCACGACGCTCCTTACGGATCTAAACTGTTAGCCTAGGAAAACTTATACACGAAAGTAAGCCTTGGTCAACTAAAAAGTTTGAAGAGGGAAACTAATTGACCGAACGGACATGATTTTGGGTTAAGATGGGAACACCCCATGGGGGTATCTAGATAGGGCTACTTGAAAGGGGAACGCATGAGTGACTTGCTCAACCCTGCGAATCTCATCGTGCTGGCCGTCATTGCCGTCGGCATGTTTTTTGGGCTGCGTCGCATTGCGGCGTCGACGCATGGAAAGAGCTGTTGCAGTGATGGCGCGAGCGGCAAGAAAGCCAAGAAGGTTGTGGTGGCAGACACCGACGAGTCCCACTATCCCTATAGCGATGAGCTGCTCATCGGCGGCATGAGCTGTGACGGCTGCGCTCAGAACGTAGCCAATGCCCTCAATGCACTGGACGGCGTGTGGGCTACGGTGACGTATGCGGACCACACAGCACGCGTACGCTCGAAGCTCCCGGTTGATCGCGACACACTCGAGACGGCGGTGAGGGGCGCGGGCTATTACGTTATGAAAATGTAGGCGTTGCCCTCTCCGGTGGATACCGGCCTCCTGCTCATTGCGACTATCGACATCCAAAAATTTGCGTAAAAAATAACCTTTAGATGCGGTAAAAGTGGAGTTTGGTGACGGTTTGCGCGGAATTCGCTACCAATCGAGCATCTATTAACCCGTCCAAAAAATTACAGGTGTATATTTATACGCTGATTATTGCTGTGCTCAGATTGCAATTAACCGTGGACAGAAATGAAGAATGCTAAAGCTGGGCTTTAGGACAGGGGAGGTTATAGCCTTATGAGACGAGTGGGAGCACTTGGCTTGGTGGCAGCGCTTGCCGCTATCTTGGTATCGCCGCTGCCGGCGCATGCCGAAGACGCTTCGGGTGCCGTTACCTACAATGCGGGAAATGGGTATTCCTTTGAAAAGCTCTCGCATCCTACGGTAGGAACGTCGCAGCCGGATGGCATCGTCGACTACCAGGGTGGCGGTGCCGTTGCCGTTCCGGGCGCCGACGGTAACGCGGCCAACAACGAAGGCGATCGCGGCCAGAGCTACACTTGGGCGGCTGTGAGCTATGGTGACTGGCTTTATGTGGGCACCTGCTATGCGGCGATGGGCAACACGCTGACGCTCATGAACGGCACGCTGGGTGATTCCTTTGATGCCGAAACCATGCGCCTGACGCTGGAGGCCATGTTTAACGGCACCTTCTTCTATGGACAGCAGAAGGAGGACGGCACGGCCGACAAGGACAGCGGCGGCATCCTGGTCAAGATCAATACCAAGACCGGTGAGACCAAGCTGCTGCTCTCTGAATCGCTCAACGGCGTCGGTCCTTTGTTCCGCAATGCCGTGAGCTATAAGGGTAAGCTTTATTTCTGCGGCAGCGTCAGGACCAATGGCGGCAAAAGCGGCCTGCCTGCTGTATATGAGATCGATCCTAAGAATGATAAGTACAAAGTTGTCTATCAGGGCCTTTCGAGCATGCAGGATTACGGTGCTGCCTACAAGCAGGGCATTTCTACCGGTATCCGCGGCATGTGCGTCCATGATGGCCAGCTCGTCATCAGTAATGTGGGTAAAGACGCGGCCGGTAACTTTGTGTCGACAATCCTGACGTCGTCTGACCCGTCGAAGGGCCAGGACAGCTTCACCGAGATTGCCAACTCGGGCACGCTGTTTGGCTATCCGGCGATTCGCTATCAGGACAGCATCTACGGCGGCGCCATTTGGGATATGGTCTCGTACAATGGCCATCTCTATGCGACCATCTGCACCGGTACGCCTGAGAACGCTCCCGATGATAATTCCATGCAGTCGTTCGCCATGGTCCGTGGCGACAAGAACGCCGACGGCAGCTATTCGTGGACTCCCGTTGTTGGCGATCAGGAGAGGGACGGTGCATAGTACTGCTTTGGCATCGATCCTGCCCGCACCCGTTCTGGTGCTGCCAACCTCATCGTCTACAACGACTACCTCTATATCGGTGAATACAACGACGAGGAGATTGCTCTCGAGCGCATCCTGTTCAACAAGTCCAACACCGAAGAGGGCGGCAAGAGCGGCATGGGCGGCGTTGACTGCTCGTTTGTGAATGCCAATCTTGAGCAGTCGGTCAACATCTATCGCATGGACAAGAACGAGGACATGGATCTTGTCGTTGGCGATCCCACCGTCATGTTCCCCAAGGGCGGTATTTCCGGCCTGGCTTCGGGCTTTGGCCGAAACGAGAACCAGTACATTTGGCGCATGCAGAAGTTCGACGGCAAGCTGTATATCGGTACCTTTGATACCGCGAGCCTGCTTGAGCCGATCGGCCAGTTCTCCAATGGCGACATTATCGATATGACGCCCGAGGAGTGGAACTCTCAGGTTCAGCGCCTTAGGGACCTGCTCGATCACCTGCTCGACAAGAAATCGCCTGACGACCCCATCGTTCCCGCTAACACGCTTGCGGACGATGATTCAAACGAGGCCGTCGAGGTCGATGACGAGAAGGCTGAGGCCGTCGAGGTCGATGACGAGAAGACCGAGGTCGCTAAGGGCTTTGGCGACCTGAGCGATGCGCTGGAGGATGCCGCGGGCGACCTTTGCGAGCAGGCCGCGACGATGTCCCAGGACGTTGAGGACGACGCCGCTTATGTCCAGAAGATCGATGGCGAGATCGCGTACTTCAAGTCCTTTGCCGACCAGTATCAGGACATGCTCGATAGCTATGAGAGCCTGAAGCAGCAGTACGAGGATGCCTATGGCACCGAGCTGCCGGGCGATATTCAGGATGCGCTCGATAAGCTGCTGAGCGAGGAGAACCTCAAGAAGCTGCAGAGTGTCCTTACGTGCATGTACTACCTGCGCGATGCCGAGCGCGGCTTTGATATGTATGTGACCGAGGACGGCGTGAACTTTACGACGCTGACGACTAACGGTTTTAACGATCCGTACAACCATGGTCTGCGCACCTTTGCCGTTACCGATCAGGGCCTGTGCCTCGGTACTGCCAACCCGTTCTATGGCTGCCAGGTTTGGATCCAGCGCAAGGAGAATTCGGAGAATCCGATTGATCCCGGTACTCCGGATCCGACGGAACCCACCGATCCTTCGCAGCCGGGTGGCGGCGATCAGCCTGGTGGCAGCCAGACGGGCGGCAATGACCAGTCGAGCAGCACCACGACGACCGTTTCGACGACCACCAAGAAGACTCCGAAGGACGGCTCGCTGCCTCACGCTGGCGACTCGACCCTCACGCTTGTCTTGGGATTGCTGGTTGCAGCTGCCGCAGTGCTTGGCATTGCTCTCGTCTTGCGCAAGCGTTCTCGTCGCTAGGCTCGACCACGCAGCTCGATGCCTTGGATATCGTCGAAGTTGATGGCGATATCCCTGAGTTTGAGCAGCTTGAACGCGGGGAGCACTTCATCAAGGATGCCCGTGCGAGCGCGATAGCCGTACGTATCGTAATAGGTGACACGAACCAAGTCGCCACGTTTGAGGCCCTCGAGCTTTTTTGAAAGCTCGAGGGCTTTTTCTTCCGTGAGTTCGCATTTGGGCTCGACAGTGATTTCTTGCTTGCGTACGAGCTCGTAGTATCCCGTGAGAGCGGCGAAGGGCATAAACTGCGCGGCACGGCCGGCGCGAACGGCGCCGTTGGCGGTGAGCTTTGAGTCGGCGGAGCGACGTCTTCCCTCGGGGTCCGCTAGGCGTTCAAAGGATGTCGGTGGCCGCATCGGCTGTTGTTGGGGCTTAGGCACGGTGTCCTCCTACCTGATCGTTGCGTTCGCGTGCGGTGGCGCCGGCGGTAAAGCTCAGCCCCTTGACGAGCGCGTTCTTGCCGTACTTGCCCTTTACGGCCAGGACGGCGCGCGCCAGGTCGCGCTCGCGCTCATCGGCCTTAACATCGCTGAACAGGTCGATAGTGGTAAATTCCTCGGGCATGAGGTTGCCAAATCCCAGGTTGATGCGCTTGACCGGTCGTTTGGGATCGACAGTCTGCGCCCAGAGCTCATCGAAATAGCCCATGATCTTCTTAAACGAATTGGTGCGCTCGGGCAGCTTTCGCGAAGCGTTTGAGTGCGCGAAGAGCGCGGCATAGCCACCGCGCGGTTTGCCGCCATGCTCTCCCACAAAGATGCCATCGATTGCCTGCGCCTCACGTACCAGTCGGCGCCGTTCGTCATTGCGCTGGACGGGCTTGGGCGCACGGGGTGCGAGCTCAGGGCCGGCGGTTGCGGTGGGCTCGATACTTGACGTGCTCGAGCGTAGGTGTCCGCATCCGTCTACATATTGCGCTGTACCGCTGGCATCGAGTCGGCGTATGTCGGCGCGCTCGCTCGCGTAGCCCACAAAGAGCGAGATGCTGTCGCACACCACGTGCTTATCGACTAAGTCCAGCACGGCGTTGTCGACCATCTCGCGTAAGACGGTGTAGGCCTGCTCGTAGGCATAGCCCTTCGAGAGCACCTGTCCTGTGGTGGTTGAGGTTGCCTGCGGGCGATACGCTTGGATATCGGCGATGGTTGTCGGCTCGCGCCCGAAGGCGTGGTCGATGAGATATTCGGCATTGACGCCGAGTTCATCGTAAAGCAGGTTTTCGTCGAGCGCGGCGACACCCATCAGGTCGTAGACGCCGTACTTTTCGAGCCGGGCTGCCACACCGGGGCCGATACCCCAGATATCGGTGATGGGTCGATGCGGCCAGATCTCCTTGCGAAAGGTTTCGTTATCGAGTATGCCGATGCGGCTGGGTACGTGCTTTGCGGTAATATCGAGCGCTACCTTAGCCTGGAATAGGTTGGGGCCGATACCGACGGTGGCCGTGATGCCGGTGCGCGCGAGGACCTCGTCGCGCAGCATGCAGGCGAACCCTTCGGCATCGGTGTGATAGAGGTCCAGATAGGGCGTCACGTCGATAAAGCATTCGTCGATGGAGTAGACGTGCACGTCCTGTGGGCTGACGAATTCCAGATAGATACCGTAGATTTGCGCCGACACCTCCATGTAGTGCTGCATGCGCGGTACGGCCTTGATGTAGTCGATACCGTCGGGAATCTCGAACAGACGGCAGCGGTTATGGATTCCGAGGTCTTTCATGGCCTGTGTGATGGCAAGGCAGATGGTCGTGCGCCCGCGCGATTCGTCGGCAACGACCAGGTTGGTGGTGAGCGGGTCGAGACCGCGGTCGACGCATTCGACGCTGGCGTAGAACGTCTTGAGGTCGATGCAGATATAGGTGTGACGCTCGTGTCCCACGCGTCCTCCCATCAAACACATGTTCTTATCGAATACTTGTTCGATAATACCCGCTCGTCCGGACATCGTCAAAACCTGTCCCTTTTTGGTAGGTATGGTCGTGCGGCTGCATCGGGTTTTTTAACGCAGCTCTAAAGAGTGCGAAACAGCTCGGAAAACCTTGCTTCGTAGCATGAGCCTAACAATCGATACCGCCTATACGCACGGAAGGGCTGTGGGAAAGATGGTCAATTATGGGTTTGGTATGCCGACACGCTTGGTTGCGGATGGGGATGTGGCTCGCTGGTGCGGGCGATTGGTTGCCCACTATGGCGGCACTAAGGCACTGGTCGTGCTGGGAGGCGACAAGCACACGCGTGATGAGCTTGTCTCGGCGGCACTCGGCTCGCTTGATCGAGCTCTGCTCGAGCGCGTGCTTTTCCGCTGCGGCTCGGTTGAGGGCGACGGGGGAGACGAGCTGATCGACGAAGCCGTGGCCCTGGCGACCGACGAAGGGGTGGACTTTGTATTGGCGATTGGCGATGCCGATACTGCTGGCTTTGCGCGCGAACTCGCGCGTCGCATGGCGTCGTTCGATGCCGGCGAAGACGGTTTTGTCCCTTATGGATGCATTGTCTCGGAGGGCAAGGTGCCCGCCGTTGTGGGTGCCGGCGAGGTTCCCGTTTTCGCCATCATCGCTCCCGAACTGCTGGAGGGTATCGGCTCGCCCTTGCGCGAGCTGCTCGGCAGTGTGTGCGCCGCGGCCTAATATTTACCATAAAGGGATAGGTTATTTTTGGTTGGTAAAGCGTTTGACCTGCCAAAATAAACCTGTCCCTTTTTGGTCGGTTGCCGTTGGGGGGCGGATTGGCAACGCTCGCTGATTGTAGTCTTGACCTGCGCTAGAATAGGACTATCTGATTATCCGGGCGCATGGAGGCTTGCGCCCGTATGCTGAGGAGGACTTTATGGCAACTGTTGCCGCACCTATCGACGCTACGTCGACCGCCGCTTGGAAGGCGCTCGAGGCTCATCAGGAGAAGCTCGAGGCCGAGGGTATCGACCTCAAGGCCTGGTTCGCCGCTGACGCCGACCGCGTGAACAAGCTGAGCTTTGACGCCGGCGACCTTCACTTCGATCTGTCCAAGAACCTGGTGACCGATGAGACCGTCAAGCTGCTGTGCGATCTTGCCCGCGAGGTGAAGCTCGAGGAGCGCCGCGACGCCATGTTCTCCGGCGAGCACATCAACACCACCGAGGACCGCGCCGTCCTGCACACCGCGCTGCGCCGTCCGGCAAGCGAGAAAGGCCAGCTTATCGTCGACGGCCAGGATGTCGTCGCCGACGTGCACGAGGTCCTCGATCGCATGTATGCCTTCGCCGAGCGCGTGCGCTCCGGTGAGTGGAAGGGCGTTACCGGCAAGAAGATTGAGCACCTGGTGTCCATCGGCATCGGCGGCTCCGATCTGGGCCCGGTCATGGCTTACGAGGCCCTGCGTCCCTATGCCGACGCCGGTATCGACTGCCGCTATATCTCCAACATCGACCCCAACGACCAGGCCGAGAAGCTCAAGGGTTTGGATCCCGAGACCACGCTCGTGATCATCGTCTCTAAGACCTTCACCACGCTCGAGACCCTCACCAACGCCCGCGAGGTCAAGACCTGGATGCTCGAGCAGCTCAAGGCTCAGGGCGCCATCGATGGCTCCGATGAGCAGAACGCCGAGGCTGTGGCAAAGCACTTCGTCGCCGTTTCCACCGCACTCGAGAAGGTCGAGGCTTTCGGTATCGACCCGGCTAACGCCTTTGGTTTCTGGAACTGGGTCGGCGGCCGCTACTCCGTCGACTCCGCCGTGGGCCTGTCGCTGATCGTCGTGCTCGGCCCCGAGCGTTTCCAGCAGTTCCTTGAGGGCTTCCACGCCATCGACGAGTACTTCTGCAACACGCCGCTCGAGAACAATGCCGTCGCGCTGATGGGTTTGTTCAACGTCTGGTACGTCAACTTCTTCGGTTCCAAGAGCCACGCCGTGCTTCCGTACTGCCAGTATCTGCACCGTTTCCCGGCCTACCTGCAGCAGCTCACCATGGAGTCCAACGGCAAGCATGTCCGCTGGGACGGCAGCGCTGTGACCTCCGATACCGGCGAGATCTTCTGGGGCGAGCCCGGCACCAACGGTCAGCACGCCTTCTACCAGCTGCTGCACCAGGGCACCGTGGTGGTCCCGGCCGATTTCATCGCCTTTGCCAATACCGCCAACCCTGCGACCGACAGCGGTCAGGACGTGCACGAGCTGTTCCTGGGCAACTTCCTGGCCCAGACCAAGGCGCTCGCCTTTGGTAAGACGGCCGATGAGGTGCGTGCCGAGGGCACGCCCGAGCAGATCGTCCCGGCCCGCTGCTTTGAGGGCAACCGTCCGACGACCTCGATTTTTGGCGACACGCTGACCCCGTTCGCGCTTGGTGAGCTCATCGCCCTGTACGAGCACATCACGTTTGTCGAGGGCACGGTCTGGGGCATCGACTCCTACGACCAGTGGGGCGTCGAGCTTGGCAAGCAGCTTGCCAAGCAGATCACCCCGGCCTTCCACGACGACGCCGCCAAGGCCGAACAGGACGCTTCGACCCAGGCGCTCATCGAGTTCTACCGAGCTCACCGCAAGTAGGATTCGCTGCGAAAACTAACGCATAGCCGACAAGGGCCCGTATCCGTTGGGATGCGGGCCCTTTGCTATTTGGATAGGATGGAATGTATCGGGAGGCGCCTCGACGGGCATCGCAATCGTCGAAGGCGCGCCGTTCATGTTTGGGACAATATGACATTTTTCCCGTTGCAAACAACGCCGCCGTGGGTGTTCTGTATGATGGCTCAGACAAGGTTGTTCAATGTCAGGGAGGCATATATGGCAATCAAAGCCATCGCAATGGATATCGACGGTACGCTCACCAACGACCAAAAGGTCATCAGGCCGCGTACGCGCGAGAAACTGCTCGCGGCGCAGGAGTCGGGCATTAAGCTTATCTTGGCTTCGGGTCGTCCCGCATGGGGGCTGCATGCCTTGGCGCAGGAGCTCGACCTTCAGAACCATGATGGTCTGCTAGTTGCCTTTAATGGCGCGCACGTCGTCGATGCTCAGACCGACGAGGTGCTGTTCGATCAGGCTATGCCTGCCGACGAATTGCATCGCCTGATTGATCATCTGCGCAATTTTGACGTGATCCCTATGATTTCGCTCGGTCGCGATCTGCATGTCGAGGATTCGTACCGCTGCATGATTACGCTGCCGGATGGCTCGCAGAAAAACATCGTCAAATACGAGCGCGATGCGTGTGACCTTAAGATCCGCGAGGTCGAGAGCTTGCATGAGGTTGTGGACGCTTATCCCGTGGACAAGCTGCTGACGGCAGGCGACCCGGCCTACCTACAGGCGCATTACGAGGAGATGCATGCGCCCTTTACCCAGACGCTTTCGGGCATGTTTACGGCCGACTGGTACTTTGAGTACACGGCGCCCGGTATCGACAAGGCCCGCGCGCTCGAGGGTGCCCTGCCCAAGCTCGGTATCGATGCCAGCGAGGTCGTCTCGTTTGGCGACGGCCAGAACGACAAGTCCATGATTGAGTGGGCGGGTACCGGTGTTGCCATGGGCAACGCCGTCGATGAGGTTAAGGCGGTAGCCCAGATGGTGACCGCCAATAACAACGAAGACGGTATTGCAGTGGCGCTGGATAAGCTGCTGGGCTAGAATCGCCGATAATGCATGGTTCGGGCGCCTGCTTACAGGCGCCCTTTTGTTAGGGAGGGTGCCGTGTCCGCATTTCCGTTCGACGCCGTTATCTTTGACATGGACGGTGTCATTGTCGATACCGAGTATTACTATCTGGGCGAGACTGCCGCGTTTGCCAAGGAGCTTGGGTTGAACCTGACCCAAGAGGAGTTGAACGGGCAGGTCGGTACCTCGCATCAGTTCTTTCTCCACATGCTGGTCGATTGGTTTGAGCGTGCCGGTAAGGGACATTTTACTGGCGAGGAGGCGTTGGCCCGTTGGGATGAGTGGGCGCATAAACGTCCGCGCGACTATCAGACTTTGATTAACCCAGGCGCCGTGGATACGATTCGAGAGCTGCCGCGCCGCGGCGTTCGCGTGGCGCTTGCTAGCTCGTCGCCCATGGATAGCATCGAGGAAGTACTCAATGCGTGCGGGCTGTCGGATGCCTTTGAGTATGTGGTGAGTGGCGAG
Source organism: Coriobacteriaceae bacterium (assembly GCA_905194345.1). Classification (GTDB taxonomy): domain Bacteria; phylum Actinomycetota; class Coriobacteriia; order Coriobacteriales; family Coriobacteriaceae; genus Collinsella. The sequence goes on along the minus strand of CAJJRZ010000002.1, from coordinate 110,875 downwards.
CAGTTTAAGGAGAGCAAGCCCGAGCCCGACATCTACCTGCATGCGCTTGACCTACTGGGGCTGCCCGCGAATCGCTGCTGCTGCGTTGAGGATTCGGTGCCTGGCATCACTGCCGGCAAGCGCGCCGGTCTGACAGTTATTGCCAAGCGCGAGGAGCGCTTTGGCTTTAGCCAAGATGCCGCGGACAAGATTATCGACCAGCTGCCGGAGCTGCTCACGCTTTCTTAGGAGCGCGGTAGTTGCGCGTTTTTCGGGTCTGATGAGTAAATAGCCAACATTTTGGTGCGACACCTAGCATACTTTAAGCTAATGCGGGCTTAAGGGCTTGTTGAATGCCTTTAAGCCCGTTTTAGAATTAATTGTGCTGGGAGAGGGTATATGCCACCGACTGAAGGGCCGACTGACGGTAAAGCAGCGATACCGCTGTACCAACAGGTCATTGATATCATTAAAAACGAAATCAACTCCGGCGCCTACAAGGCAGGCGCGCGGATACCCAACGAATTCGAATTGGCTGAGAGCTATAAAGTTGGCCGCGTTACCGTGCGACGCGCTATTGAGGAGCTCGTCCAGCAGGGCTCTCTAACGAAGCGACAGGGGAAAGGCACGTTTGTCAATGCCCCCAAGCTCAAGCGCAAGATTCGCCAGAAGGATGACGTTCAGAGTTTTTCGGACGCATGCCGCGTTAACGGAATGGAACCGGGGGCGTGTGTCATTTCGAGAAAGATACTGCCGGCGGATTCCACCGAAGCACAGTTCTTTGGTGTTCCCGTTGGAACTGACTTGATTTGCGTTGAGCGCGTGCGCACTGCCGATGGCGTCCCTGTCATGCTTGAGAACAACATATATGTTTACGAGGACAACGCCTATCTATCAACGGCACCTCTATCTAACCAATCCATTTTTGAGTTCGTGCGCAACCGGACGGGCCGCACGCCCGCGTTTACCGACCCGTGCACGCTCGAGATCGCCTGCGCGTCGCCCGAGGTCGCTCGACTGTTGGCAGTTCCCGTTGGCGAACCCTTGTTTTATATGGAAGCCTTCTTTTTCGATGAGCAGCGGCGGCCGTTTATCATCGGTCGTCAGCGAATCGTTGGGTCTCGCTACGTTTTTGACATCTAGGACATTGCGAATGGAAGCGCCCGGTGGATCATCTCACCGGGCGTTTCCATACCGTTCACGGCGCAAACGCAACCGTTCAACCGCGTTGCGGCAATCAGTTTGAAATTATCTTGATGAAGGAAAAAGCTGCTGGTAATCTATAGAACGTCATAGAACGTTTGCATTGTGCAAACGTTGAAGCGAGATGCGATGCAGTCTCGAGTTCTTTGGAGGTATCTATGTCAGATACGAAGGCGAAGAAGACAAACAGACGTTTTAAGTTCAAATTACCGCATGTCTATACGATAATGTTCTTGCTGATCGTTGTCTTTGCGGTCCTGACTTGGATCGTTCCCTCTGGTCAGTATCAGCGCAAGACGATTTCGACAGCGGCGGGCGAGCGTGAAGTCGCCGTTGCTGGAACCTATGAACAGGTCGATAAGAACTACACCGATTCCGAGACCGGTGAGACCATCAATTTGGGCCAGGATATCTTCGCGGTCCTGCAAGCGCCCACCAAAGGTATCCAAGAGGCTGCCGACGTCGTTGCGTTCGTCTTATTGATTGGCGGATCGTTCGCAATCATCACCAAGACCAACGCTTTGAATGCCGGCATGAGCCGTGTGATTAAAAAGCTTAAGAACAAGGACATCCTCATCATTCCCATCACGATGACGTTGCTGTCCATTTGCGGCACTACGTTTGGTATGTCTGAGGAAGCCCTGCCGTTCTATGCCATCTTCATTCCCATCATGATGGGTATCGGTTATGACTCGATGACGGCATTCATCATCTGCTTCCTTGGCCCTAACCTGGGATATTGTGCCTCGACCATCGACCCGTTTAATGTTTTGATCGCCCAAGGCATCATTGGCATCGAGGGCAATCCGCAACTGTGGCTGCGCGCCGTTTCTTGGGTCATCTTCACTGCCGTCGGTATCGCATGGGCCATGCGCTACGCCATGCGCGTCAAGAAAAACCCCGAGTCGTCCATTACGTATGAGGACGATAAGCTCAAGCGTATCGAGTTTTCCGTGACCGATGCCTCCATTGAGGAAGAGTTCACTATCCGTCAGAAGCTCGTGCTTATCGATTTTGCTTGCGGTATGGGCATTATCGTCTGGGGTCTTGTTACCCAGGGCTGGTACATGAATGAGATTTCCGCCGTGTTCCTTGGCATGGGCTTGCTTGCCGGTATCCTGGGCGGTCTTGACCAGCAGACGATCGCTGAGGAGTTCGTTAAGGGTCTCGCCGACTTTGCGTACGCTGCCATCGTTATTGGTATCGCTCGCGGTATTCTGGTCATCGCCGAGGGCGGCATGATCATCGACACCATCCTCCAGGCGCTCGCTACTGCGCTCGCCGGTGCACCCGCCGCCGTCTACACCACGTTTATGTATATCGTCCTTGGCCTGCTCTCTTTGCTGGTTCCCTCGAGTTCTGGCCTGGCGGCGCTCACCATGCCTGTTATGGGCCCCCTGACCGAGCTTATGGGCCTCAATCCCGAGGCAGCCGTTACCGCGCTCCAGTTTGCTAATCAGACCATCAACACCATCAGTCCCGTGGCGGGCATGACGGTCGCCGGCCTTGCCGTGGCTAAGATTTCGTTTGGCCAATGGTGGAAGACCATTTGGAAGTTCTTCATTTTCATGGTCGTCTTTGGCCTGATCGTAACGGCAATCTCTGGCATGCTTCCGATGTAGGTGGTTGTGATGTCTGATCGTTTGACGGTCCTGACGTCTAAGAGCGTCTTTACCGGTACGGGGGACCTGCCGTTTGAAGGTTTCGTAGCGGTCCGTGGCAATCGAATTGAGGCTGTTGGCACCAAGTGTGAGGTAGCTTCGTATTTGACCCAAGCGGACGAGGTAGTTGACCTGGGCGACCGCACCGTCATGCCTGGCCTGATCGATGTGCATACCTTCTATACGGGCTGGGCGCTGCGGACGTTGGGGTCTGATCTATCCGGCGTCGCCGATGCCAAAGAGGCCGTGTCGCTCTTGCGTGCATGGAAAGATGATCATCCGGATTGTGCGGCGGCTTTTGGCCACAACATGCCCGAAACGTTGGCATCGGATGCCGAGAACGCAAATACGGCAGCTGTGTTTGACGATTGTTTTGGCGATATCCCTGTCGTCTGCTTTACACCGGGTGCGGAGACCTGCGTTCTCAATGCTGCCGCCAGTGCGCGATACGGCTTTACACCCCAGGCGTGCTATGCCGAGAAGATCTGGCGCATGATGAGCGATTTCCTCGCGCTACCCGAGGTGCGCGCCGGGTATTCGGACTACATGAGCATGCTTAACGAGCGCGGCGTTACCGCCATCAAGGAGATGGCGTTTGATGACTACTACGGCTTTGCCGACGAAATGGCTCGCCGTGAGGAATCTGGTGAGCTGACGGTTCGCGTCTCTATGATGTCGCAGCCGGTGGGTGCCGGTGCAAATTTGGCATATGCCCGCGAGGCGCGAGAGCGCTTCCGGGGACCGTTCGTTCGTTTTTCTGGCTTCAACCGTATGACCGATCGCGGCGTATGGGCGGGGCTTGCCGAGATGATTGACCCCTATGAGGACACGGCCGATGCGGGAGCTGCCGGCAAGACGGTTGTCGAAGAGCCCGAGTGGGATCTGATTGAGAACGAGCTGCGTGCAATTGATGCTGACGGCTTCCGATATTCCTTGCATTGCCAGGGCGATGGCGCCGTTCGCCGCACCGTGGCGCTCTATGCCTCGCTGCCTCGAGACGAGCATGGACGGATGCTTCGCCGCCATGCGATTACCGATCTCGAGAACTCTGACCCGACCGATCTTGTCGAGTTTGGCAAGTTAGGCGGAATTTGCGAGGTCTATCCGCAGATTCTGACGCTGGACCGGCGCGAGGATTGCCTGTCGATGATGCGTCGACAAATTGGCGAGACGCGACTTTTGCACAGCTGGAATCGCCGCGGCATGGAAGATTCCGGATGCACAGTGTGCTGTGGAACGGATTTGCCACTGCTGATTCCGAGCCTGGGCGAGTCAATCTACAGCGCGTGCGGCGGATTCTTCGCCGACGGACTGCCCGTGAATGAGGTCAACACGCTGACGCTTGTCGAGCTCTTGCGCGCTTGGACTGCCGGGGGCGCGTACGATCTGATGCGCGAAGACGAGCTGGGTACGCTTGAGGTTGGCAAGCTTGCCGATATCTGCGTGCTCAATCGGGATGTGTTCGACCTCGATTATCGCGACGCACGCGATCTTGCGGTTGATATGACGATGTCGGACGGACAAATCGTGTTCGATCGAAATAAGGAGGCATAAGATGTCTGAATCCAAACCGACGCTGCGCCGCGAACAGATTGCGGGCATGAATATCCACTACATCATGTGGTCGCTCGATTACTTCCTTGATGTGCAGCAGCGTTTGGGCTTTGAGTCCATTGAGCTGTGGTGTGCGGAGCCGCATGTGACGCTCGACCACACGGGCTACTTTGAGGCTGAGGTCCTGGCGAAAAAGGCTGCAGACCGTGGGCTTAGGTATCGTACTCTGTGCCCCGAGAATGTTGTCTATCCTTGGCAGTACTGCGCACGCAAACCGCTGCATGAACAGCGCAGCCTGGCGTACTTTAAGCACGGCATTGAGCTTGCCGAGGTACTTGGGTGCGACCGTATGTCCGTCAACTCGGGCTGGGGCGACTGGGACGAGGACCGCGAGGAAGCCTGGAAGCGCAGCCGCGAGCACTTGTCCATTCTGGCGGAGTATGCCGGTGAGCACGGTCTGGTGCTTACGATGGAAAGCCTGCGTCCCGAGGAGAGCAACCTTGTAACGACGGTTTCCGATGCGAAGCGCATGATTGACGAGGTCGCGAGCCCGTACTTACAGCCCATGGTTGATACAACCGCGATGGGCGTTGCGGGCGAGACGCTCGAGGACTGGTTTGCCGCCTTTGGTGATGGGGCAATTCACGAGATGCACTTTATCGACGGTGACCCGTATGGCCATCTGGTGTGGGGCGATGGCAAGCACGATATGGACGCCTTCGTCGCCACGCTTAATGCCCATGGTTTCGATGGCATGCTGGGCCAGGAAATCACGGACGGGCGTTACTACGATGACCCGGCGGCGGCAGATGCCAAGAACATGGCCGCATTCGAGAAATATCTGATTGACTAAAACAACTATCGGCCACGCAGCCAACGTCATTGATTGCGGACCAAACAAGAAAGGAACTGGATATGAACGCACACGATCTGATCAAAGAGGCAATTGCCGAGAAGGGCAAGTTCGACAGCGTCTACTGGATTGCTTGCGGTGGCTCCATGATCGATTTGATCCCGGCTCATGAGCTTCTGCAGCGCGAGGCAACCACCTTCACTTCGTATATCTATACGGCTCGCGAGTTTGATATCATGCGCCCGCGCCGCTTGGGTGAGAAATCCCTAGTCATTGCTTGCAGCCACAGTGGCAACACCCCCGAGGTCGTCGAGGGCTGCGAGATTGCCCTTGCTGCCGGCGCTACGGTGATCGCCCAGACCGACAACGCTGGATCCAAGATTGACTCCGGCAAGTGGACCACGTGGGTCTACCCCTGGGGCGAGGGCGTGCCGCAGGCCGAGGTCCCCGCTGGCATTTCGCTGTCGCTTGCGGCCGAGCTGCTCGATCAGCAGGAGGGTTACGCCGATCTTGCCGATATGTATGCCGGTATCGCCGAGATGGATAAGATTCTTCCCCCGGCACGTGAGAAGGTAAATGCCGAGCTAGGTGATCGTTTTGCCAAGCTTTGCCAGGAGCACGAGTTCTTCTACATTCTGGGCAGCGGTCCCAACTTTAGCCAGACCTACGGTTTCGCTATCTGCTCTCTTATGGAGATGCAGTGGCAGCACTGCAGCTACATCCACTCTGCCGAGTACTTCCACGGCCCCTTCGAGGCTACTCAGGATGGCGTTTTTTACTTCCTGCAGATGGGCTCCAGCGAGTGCCGTGCTATGGACGAGCGCGCCCTTGCGTTCCTTAAGACGCATACCGATACGCTGATGGTGCTCGATGCCAAGGAGTACGGTATGGAAGCCGTGCCGGCGAGTGTCCGTGCCTATCTGGACCCGGTGCTGTTCTACGCCATGAACTGCGAGCTGCGTGCTGCACGCGGCAAGGTGTTTGATCACGATCCCGATTTCCGTCGCTATATGGGTGTTGTCGAGTACTAGAAGGGGCAAAGGCCATGGCATTTAACGTTAACGCGCTCGGATTTGGCGACAACGTCGTCGATCGCTACGAGCATATCCACACCATGTATCCCGGCGGCAATGCGGTGAACTTCGCCGTTTATGCCAAGAAATGCGGTGCCGCACGCTCTGCATACATGGGCATTTTTGGCAATGACGCCGCTGCCGAGCATGTCATTGCAAGCCTCGAGGATGAGGGTATCGAGCTTGACAAGTGCGAGCAGATGATTGGCGAGAACGGAGCGGCTCGCGTGACCGTCGTTGACGGTGACCGTGTCTTCCTCGGCTCCAACGAGGGCGGTATCCGTGGCGATGCGCGCTATGTTCTCGATCGCTTTGACCTTTCGTACATGAAGCAGTTCGATGTGGTTCATTCGGGCAACTATTGCTTCACCGAGCGCGAGCTGCCCAAGTTGAAGGCTGCGGGCGTCACGGTCTCTTTTGACTTTTCGGACGACTCCACCGACGAGTACTACGAGCAGATTGCGCCCTATGTCGATTTTGCTTTCTTTAGTGCGGCGGATGCCGCGAGTGAGGACGAGATTCGCGAGCGTCTGGCATGGGTGAAGGGTCTGGGTCCGCGTTTTGTGTCGGCTACGGCGGGCGCCGAGGGCTGCATCGCTTACGACGGCGAGCGTTATTACCGCCAGCTGGCTAAACCGGTAACGGACATGAAGGACACCATGGGGGCGGGCGACTCGTTCCTCACCTCGTTTTTGATGTGCTATCTCGATTCCGCCAAGCGTGGTGAGGGCGGCGCCGAGGCCATCGAGCGCGCGCTCGACTTTGCTGCCGGGTTTGCCTCGACCGTGTGCGGCATGGAAGGTTCTTGGGGCCACGGAGCACCAATCGTCGAATAGCTTAAGAAAGCGTACGGCGGTCTGGCTATGAGGCCTTGGACAGCCGATGCAAAACAATAAGCGAAACGCGAAAAGGGGGCTCGCCATGTGGTGGGTCCCCTTTTGAACATTGGAGAAGACCATGGGTATTAAAGCGTGTGCGGCTGGTTTTTGCTGTGCGGACGTCTATCAAAACATCGGCGTGTTCTATCCGACTGGTAATGGCATTGACTGGGGTATCCATCTTGCACGATTGGGCGTTTCGGTATCCGCCGTGTCGGTTGTCGGCAAGGACGAGTACGGAGACAAGATGAGAGAGGCGCTGGCCGCCGAGGGGTTTGATATCTCTCATCTGCGGGTGGAGGATGGCGACACCTCGGTGATGCTCATGGCATTGAAAGACGGCGTCGATCGCGTGCATCTCGAGGCAATCGATGGCGTAATGGAGACATATCGTCCGAATGAAGATGACCGGGCGTTTATCCTAGAGCATGACATCATTCATACCGACCTGTTTGGCAATTGTTTGGACCTCCTGCCCGAGTGGCATAATGCGGGCAAGACGGTGGTTATGGACTTCTCGGTGTTCAGCCAAGATCCCGAATATGCCTGCGAGAATCATTTTCCCTACGTTGACTACGCATTTATGTCGTTTGAAGATGACACTCCGGAGCTGCGGGACTGGGTACGTCACGCGCAGGAATTGGGGCCGCGCGTTGCGGTTGCCACGCTTGGCGAGAAGGGAAGCATTGCCTATGACGGTGAGCGCTTCTATGAGTGCGGGATCGTGCCGGCGGAGAAGGTCGTTAATACCGTGGGTGCCGGCGACTCGTATATCGCCGGGTTTACCAAGGGCGTGATCGATGGCCTTGATATTCCGGCGTGTATGAAGGCGGGCGCTGAGCTGTCGTCCCGAGTGATTGGTTCGTTTGAGCCGTACTAGGGTCAAATGCCTGGAAAGGAGTACGAAATGGTTATCGACATGTTGGTCCATCCTATGCTCTACGGCGAGATCTGTACGCCGGGTGATGAGCCTGATGGATTCGGTTTTTGGTCACGAGAATTTGGTATGGGGCATATGGGCCCCATGGATTGGGATGAGCTTCAAGTCGAGATGGACGTCTGCGATGTGCAGAAGAGCGTGCTCATGCCGCTCGATGTAACCACGGCATGCGGAGGGCACTTTGGCACCAATGACCAGATTGCCATGCTGGTTGCCGCACATCCCGATCGTCTGTGGGGATTTGCGAGCGTAGACCCGCAGGTGAGCGGTGCCGCAGACGAATTGGAGCGCGCCTTTACCGAGTTGGGGGCAAAGGGGCTTTGCCTGCATCCTGCAAAGCAGGGTTTTGCCCCCGATGATGCTGTGGCCGAGCCGCTTTACGAACTGTGCGAGCGCTATAACAAGCCGGTGGTTTTCCATGCCGGTATGTCTTGGGAGCCGGGCGCAGAGCTCTCGCGCAGTAACCCGCTTGCATTTGAGCACACAATCGCAACGCATCCAAATGTGCGTTTTAGTTTGACCCATTTTGGCTGGCCCTGGGTGCGCGAGACCGTGGCGATGCTGCTCAAGTATCCCAACTGCTACGTGGACACCTCTATCACTTACATCGATTCGCCCGAGGAGATGATGCAGCGTCTTTTCACGGTCGATATGGGGCCGCTGTGGTATGAGCGCGCGCTATCGCACCAAGTGATGTTCGCCAGCAATACGCCGCGCTTCCGTGCATTCAAACTCAAGCGGGCGCTCGATACCGTGCCCATGCGCGATGATGCGCGAGAAAGGCTCTACTGGGGTAATGCCCTGCGTTTTCTTGAAGGGGATGAGTGAACATGGTGACGCTCGAGACATTGAGCTATCTATCGACTGCTCCGGACCAGTTCATCGATATTACCGAGGACGTGCACGCTGCCATCGAACGCAGCTCGGTGACCAATGGCTTGGCGGCGATTATTTTGTCGCATACGACCTGCGGAATCGTGGTAAACGAGGGGCTGCCCTGCGTGGAGACGGATCTTATGGAGACGCTTGATCGCATCGCCCCACTCGATGCCCCCTATGCGCATGCACACTTCCTGCCGAGCTACGGAGCCACCGGTAACAACTCCTGTGGGCATATCAAGAGCATGATTTGTGGAAACAGTTGCTTCTTTCCCGTCCAAGATGGCCACATCGTGTGCGGAAGTGCCCAGAACATCTATCTTGCGGAGTTTGACGGTCCGCAGAAGCGAAAAGTGTACGTCGAGGTGCTGGGGGAGTAACGTCCCTGCAATAACCCTATGAAGGAGCACGTTATGTCGTTTCTAACTTCGATGTTCAAGAACGAAAGGCCGGTTATCGGAATGCTGCACCTGCGTCCTCTGCCGGGCGATCCGCTGTATTACCCGGGCGGAAGCGTATCGCAGGTCGTGGAAGCCGCCAAGCGCGATCTCGAGGCGTTGCAGCAGGGCGGTGTCGATGGCATTTTGATTACCAATGAGCTCTCGATGCCCTATGAGCAGCATGTTTCTCCCTCAACCCTTGCATCGATGGGCTATGTAATCGGGGCTCTGTCCCATGATCTGTCGACTCCTTGGGGAGCTGAGGCAATTTACGATGGTGATGCCACAATCGAGCTGTGCGCTGCCGTCGACGCGCAGTTCACGCGCTGCAATTTTTGCGGTGCCTGGGCCGGTGATCTCGGGCTGATTAACCGAGATTTCGCTCACACCATGCGTCGCAAGGCGGCGCTGCGCTTGGACGACCTCAAGCTTTTTCACTTCATCACGAGCGAGGGCGAGGTTTATCTCAACGACCGCACGACCGCGGACATTGCCGATTCACTTCTCTTTAATTGCCTACCGGATGCGATGGTCATCGGCGGTTCGGCTGCCGGTCGTGGCGCTTCGGGCGAGCTTGCCGACGAGGTCCGCGAGCGTGTTGGCGAAGTGCCCGTGGTATGTGGCACCGGTTGTCGCGAAAATACCGTGGCTGACGTATTTGCTCACTACGATGGCGCGTTTGTCGGCACGTGCTTAAAGCGCGACGGAAAGCTGGATGCCCCGATTGATGTTGAGCGGGTGGTTCGTTTTATGGCTGCCGCTCGTACGGCGCGAGGGGAGTAGGCACCTATGGCGCTCTATCTGGGTATTGATATTGGGACAAGCGCCTCTAAAGGCGTTTTAATCGATGATCGATGCAACATCGTTTGCCAAGCCTCTTGTGGACATGAGACGGACAACCCGTGTGATGGATGGTACCAGCATGATGCTGAGGCAGTTTGGTGGGGCGATTTTTGCCGCTTGTCGCGCGAGCTGGTGATGCTATCGGGGGTTAACGCGGCGCAGATCGGATGCGTGGGCCTTTCCGCATTGGGTTGCGACTGTGTGCCGGTCGATACCGAGTGCAACGCGCTGGCGCCCGCGATTTTGTATGGAGTCGATGCACGTTCGAAGCCGCAGATTGACGAGCTCCTTTCCGAATATGGGTCAGGTCGCGCACGCGAACTTTTCGGGCACGATCCCTGCTCATCAGATATTGCTCCTAAGATCTTATGGTTTAAGGAGAATATGCCCGAGGTGCACGAACGTGCCGCGAAGTTCCTGACGGCATCATCGTTTCTATGCGCAAAGTTGACGGGGCGTTTTACGGTGGACCGTTACTTGGCGGAGGATTTTCTTCCCCTATACGACCGCTACACTTGGAGGGTTGATGCTCGGGAATGTGCTCGTTTCTGCCGGCCTGACCAGATGGCGGAGGTAATGTCGGCTACCGATATTGCCGGGGCGATTACGCAGCGCGCGGCTGAGGCGACAGGGCTCGCGGCAGGGACACCTGTCTTAGTGGGAACGGGCGACTCTGGTGCCGAGGCCATTTCGACGGGTGTATTTCGTCCCGGCGATATGATGGTTCAGTTGGGGAGCACGGCGTATTTCATCTACCTAGCTGATCATATGGTCGATGATGCCCGCCTGTGGCCAGGGACGTTTATCATTCCCGGAACTTACGGGATCTGCGCGGGGACCAATACGGCGGGTGCACTCACATCGTGGCTGCGCCAAGAGCTGTATCGCGACGCCGTGGAGGCCGAGGGCCACGGTGGCCCCGATGCATATTCGGTCATGGCGCATGATGCCGCCGATGTGGCGCCGGGTGCCGATGGGCTCCTGTGCCTGCCGTACTTTGCGGGGGAGCGTACTCCGCTCAACGATCCCGAGGCACGTGGCGTCTTCTTTGGCCTGACCGGAAGGCATACGCGAGCCCATATGGTTCGCGCCGCCTTGGAAGGCGTCGCGTATACCGTTGCATCCCATGTCGACATTATCGAGCGAGAGCATGGACTGCCAATTGGGCGCATTATGCTTGTCGGAGGTGGAACCAAGAATCCAGTTTGGATGCAGGCTATCGCCGACGTATGCGGGCGCGAGGTCTCGGTTGCCAAGGTTACGGTGGGCGCATGCTTCGGTGATGCCATCATGGCAGCTCTCGCAGGTGGCGCCTATGCATCATGGGATGAACTCGCCCAAGTCCTTGGCGTTGCACAAACAATCGTGCCCGATATGGATGCCCACGAGCTATATGCGTCGCGTCGTCATATCTTTGACGAATTGTATGCACGTAACCGTGATCTCATGCACGAATTGGTGTAATGCTGCCGAATTGTACTGCCTGCCAATAGGGACTGCGTTGTGCGATTCGCATGTCCCTTGGCATTTTTGCCCACAGGGGTTAGCGAAGGTCAAAAACAGAGTGCGCATTTGCTAAAACTACCGACTCGATGCGCTTTGCGTCACAGTTTTTGAGTGAGGCAATGTGCATCGAGGTCCTTGCGAGCGATCTGATGAGCGATTGCACACTTGTTTCTGTGTTTGGTTCGGCCGGCGCATCGGTCTCGAGCAGTAGACGGTCGAGTGGAATCTGTCGGGCATATTCGCGACCGCGCTTGGTGGCGAGCATACGCTCGTTCACGGAAAAATAGCAGCCTGCGTTTCGCGCACGGACGAACTCGTTCGAGGTACCGCTAAACCAGTGAAAGATGACGGCGGGGGAGTTGGGGCTTGGGGTGAGCAATCCATATGACTCAAGGGCGTCCAGTACGGTTCCTGCCGAACGAACAGCGTGAATTGATATCACGCGCCCGGCAAGAGGGTGCTGCACGAGTGCATCGCAGAGCCGGTCAAATGCCTGTACTTGTAGCGACTCGCTTCCGGCAAAACGAGCGGAAAAGTCGAGCCCGACCTCGCCGATCAAGCGTTCTTGTGCAGCGACTTCGCAAAGCAGATTGATTTCAGCGTTGCCACATCGTCCGTCGGCGAGCCACCAGGGATGGAGGCCGATGCCGGCAAAGATATTTGAACGGCCGCAGGCGCGCTTCTTGGCGCGTGCAAAGTCGTGCGGATCGACGCCGCAGTCAAATAGAATCAGGCCCAGCGCCGTTGCCTCATCGGCAACGGCGTCCGGGTGAGCCATTAGATCAAGATGGCAGTGTGCATCAAATAACCGGGGCTCCATCTCGGCGCGCTCCGCTAGTCTAGGCGCTGGCCATCGGCGCGCACGCGCTCGGTGCCGCGGCCACTGATCTGACGGATAACCTCGCCGGCGATCATCTGGCCCATGATGGGCGGCATAAAGCTGGCGGTTCCCAGCTCGGTGCGCTCGTGGATGTTGGAAGGATCGCGGGGCTGTGTCTTAACCGATTCCTCGCAGCTAAACAGTACGTGTAGGCTCTTGATTCCGCGGTTCTTACATTCTTTGCGCATAATGCGGCTCATGGGGTCACGTACCGTATCGAAGATGTCGGCAAAGCGGAGGCACTCGGGATGGAGTTTGTTGGCCCCGCCCATGGAGCTAACCAAACGGATGTCATGGTCCTGAGCATATTTGGCAATGGTGAGCTTGGCCGAGATGGTGTCGATGGCGTCGACGACGTAGTCGAGCTTGCCACCCGTCTGCTCCAAAACGCCCGCGAAGAACTCGTCGATGTTGTCGCTCAGCAGGTATTCGGTGCGCTTGATAACGCTGGCGGCGGGATTGATGTCGTGGATCATGGCTTCCATCACGTCAACCTTGCGCTTGCCGACGGTGCTGTGAAAGGCGATGGCCTGTCGATTGATGTTGCTGGGCGCGACGATATCCTTGTCCAGAATCACAAAATGACCGATGCCGCCGCGGACAAGTGCCTCGCAGCAGTTGGAGCCCACGCCTCCGCAGCCGAGCACCAGCACCGTGGCGTTGGCGAGTCTATCGAGTGCCTCACGGCCCATGATGATCTCGAGTTTGGTGTCGCGTGTCTCGACGAGAGCGGCGGTTTCGGTCATAGACATCCTCCGATGGGGAAGCGAATCGTGTTTTAGCTATCACCATTATAGGTAATCGCCCATAGGTTGCGATGGCGCTTACTTTGATGTGGTTTGAAGCATTTCGATTAGATAGTTAGACAAACATCTAAATATCGAGTATAGTGTGCGCGTCATGAGGGGTGCTGAGAGGAGGTCTTATGCCGGGAGAGGGTTTTAAGGCGCTGGCCGATCCTACGCGGCGGCGCATTTTGGAACTGCTGCGCGAGGGCAATTGCACGGCGGGGGAGCTTGCCAAGCATTTCGATATCAGTAAGCCGTCGCTGAGCCATCACTTGGCGACGCTTAAAAACGCCGGGTTGGTGACCGACGAGCGCCATGGCCAAAACATCGTATACAGCTTAAACACCACCGTCATGCAGGATTTAATTGGCTGGTTTATGGGTTTTACAAACAATGAAGGTGATAAGGATGAATAACGAAAACAAGGGCATTCACCCCACAGGGGTATCGTCGCGCGTGTGGATTGCGCTGGTCGCTCTGTGCGTCGGCAATGTCGTAGCGCACCTCATGGTGATGCCGAGCTTGCCTGCGCAGATTCCCACGCACTGGGGCGCGAACGGCGCTGTCGACGGTTGGGGTCCTAGCTGGATGGCCTCCGCGCTCGGCGTGCTGCCTCTGGCGCTTCTCGCAATGTTCTGCGTGGTGCCGCGCGTCGATCCCAAAGGTGAGGCATATCGAACCTCGGGTAAGTTCTATCAGGGCTTCGTAATTGCCTTCACCTTGTTCATGTGCGCCATAAGCTGGCTGGGAGAGCTTACGGTCTGGGGCGTGGTGCCGGCGGTCGGTTCGGTCAACGTGCTGATTTCCGGTGCTGTCGGTTTGCTGTTCATCGGCGTAGGCAACTACTTGCCGCGTGTGAAGCAGAACTATACGCTCGGTATCAAGACGCCCTGGGCGCTTGCCGATCCCGAGAACTGGCGCCGTACGCAGCGCTTTGGCGGTGCCTGCTTTATGGTGCTGGGTGTTGGCCTGATTGTGATGGGCGTGGCGGGCAGCGTGCTTTCGAGTGAAGTCGTCGCCGCGGTGATTGCGGTGCTGACGTTTGGTTCAGCTGGCGCTGCCTACGTCTATTCGTATCTGCTGTGGCGCAAATCGCAGCGAGCCGTTCGCTAAGGTTGCGGAAAACTAGCGTACGCAGTTCATAGTGTGTTCCGGGGGACTTTTCCCAGGTAGTATTAGGGGGTGTGGGCAACCATGCCCCTTTTTCGTTAAATTTCAGAGCTGGTTGCCTCATTTCGTTTCCACTAAAACGAAAACAAGAATAGGGAAACAGCAGGTAGAAAGGATAAAACAGGCAAATGGCGGAGTTTATCTACCAGATGTATCAGGCTCGTAAGGCCCATGGCGACAAGGTGATTCTTGACGACGTGACCCTGAGCTTCTATCCCGGTGCCAAGATCGGCGTCGTGGGCCCCAACGGTATGGGCAAGTCGACCCTGCTCAAGATCATGGCCGGTATCGAGGAGGTCTCCAACGGCGATGCCAGGCTCACTCCCGGCTACACCGTGGGCATCCTGCAGCAGGAGCCGCCGCTCGACGACGACAAGACCGTCATCGAGAACGTGCGCATGGCGTTTGGCGATATGATCGCCAAGGTCGATCGCTTCAACAAGATCGGCGAGGAGATGTGCGACCCGGATTGCGACATGGACGCCCTCATGGCCGAGATGGGCAAGCTCCAGGACGAGATCGATGCCGCCGACGGCTGGGATATCGATTCCAAGCTCGGCCAGGCCATGGACGCCCTGCAACTGCCCGATTCCGACATGCCGGTCAATGTGCTTTCCGGCGGCGAGCGCCGTCGCGTGGCCCTGTGCAAGCTGCTGCTCGAGGCTCCCGATCTGCTGCTGCTCGACGAGCCCACGAACCACCTGGATGCCGAGTCGATCCTGTGGCTCGAGCATTTCCTGCACAACTACCAGGGCGCGGTGCTTGCCGTCACGCACGATCGCTACTTCCTGGATAACGTTGCCGAGTGGATCTGCGAGGTCGACCGCGGTCACCTTTATCCCTACAAGGGCAACTACTCCACGTATCTGGAGACCAAGGCCGCCCGTATCGAGGCTCAGGGTAACCGCGATGCCAAGCTTGCCAAGCGCATGGAGGCCGAGCTCGAGTGGGTGCGCAGCTCGCCCAAGGCTCGCCAAGCCAAGAACAAGGCCCGCCTGGCTCGCTACGAGGAGATGGAGGCCGAGGCCCGCGCAAGCCAGAAGCTCGACTGGACCGACATCCGCATCCCTGTGGGCCCGCGTCTGGGCAACAAGGTGCTCGAGGCCCATCATCTGCACAAGGAGTTCGATGGCCGTGTGCTCATCGACGACCTTTCGTTTACCCTGCCGCGCAACGGCATCGTGGGCGTCATCGGCCCCAACGGTGTCGGTAAGACCACGCTGTTCAAGACGATTGTGGGTCTGGAGCCGCTGACTTCGGGCGAGCTTGAGGTGGGTGAGACCGTCAAGATCTCCTATGTCGACCAGAACCGTTCCGGCATCGACCCCGATAAGAACTTGTGGGAGGTCGTCTCGGACGGCCTGGACCACATGATGGTCGGCGAGACCGAGGTTCCGAGCCGCGCTTATGTGGCGAGCTTTGGCTTTAAGGGCCAGGACCAGCAGAAGCGCGCTGGCGTACTCTCCGGTGGCGAGCGCAACCGTCTGAACTTGGCGCTTACGCTCAAGCAGGGCGGCAACCTGCTGCTCCTCGACGAGCCCACGAACGACCTCGACGTCGAGACGCTGTCCTCGCTCGAGGCGGCGCTGCTCGAGTTCCCGGGCTGCTCGGTGGTCATTAGCCACGATCGTATGTTCCTGGACCGCGTCGCCACGCACATCCTGGCGTGGGAGGGCACCGATGAGAACCCGGGCAACTGGTATTGGTTTGAGGGTAACTTCGAGGCCTATCAGGCCAACCGCATCGAGCGCCTGGGCGAGGACGCAGCCCAGCCGCATCGTATCCACAGGAAACTTACCAGGGACTAGTTTGATGTGGCAAAGGGACAGCCCCTTTGTCACACGAACTTATGCTCAACCTGGGAAAATAAAAAAACGCGGCGAACGTTTTTGTGACGTTCGCCGCGTTTTGCTATTCGTTGGATTCTTCAACCTTGTCGACGGTCCAGGTGGCTCCGAGGCCTCCGGTGGTGTTGCGGCGGATGCGCACGGTGACTTCGTGGCGCTCGCCGGCCTGCGTGTAGCGCAGGGGGAAGATTGCGCGGTTTCGCGCGGCCTCGATGGTGCCGCGTTCGCGGGCGATCCAGTAGTACTCGCCGACGATGCCGAGGGTGTCGGCGCCGTAGGGGAGATAGGTCGACAGCTGGTGCAGCAACGGGCCGGGGCAGAAGACCTCGGTTGCGAAATCGACGGGGAAGTCCTCGGGGATGGTCGGTGCTGCGGGTACCGAAGCCGGTACCGGTGCGGGAATTTGGTCATAGACAGGTGCGGATGCGGACTCGATGACGGGTGCAGACTCGGGCGCCGGTTCTGGCTTAACTGCGGAATCTGTCGGTTCCACGGAGACGGATGTGTCTTCAGTCTCGGTTTTGGCGTCGGCTTGCGGGGCGTCCTCTGCCTCGACAGACGGCTTTGCCTCGATGGGCGTGGATGCCATGGTGGTGATGCCGGCGTTGGCGTTCTCGGGGTCATAGACGACCGTGAGCGAGATGGCGGGCTGCGGTGCCTCGGGCTCCGATGCCGCCTCGGTAGCGTCCTGTTCTGCGAGTTCTTCGGGCTGATCGTCCTCGGCCTCGTTGCCAAAGACATCGCTGTTTTGGAACGCAGGCGTCTCGGGTTGGTCAGCGGCTTCTTCGGTTGTCGACTTGGACGCTTCGTTGAACTCAGCAGTGGCTTCCTGCTCGGATATGACTTCGGGATCGGTCGTGACGGCGATTTCTGGTTCGGCTTCTGCTGTTACCACAATAGCGACTTCGATCTCCGTCTCGGGCTCGGGTTCCGGGGCGACTTCGGCCACGGGCTCGGGCTCGGCGCGCTTAACGTGCTTGGGGCGCACAGCCTTCAGGTCCTTCTCACCGCGCTTTTTCTTTTTGTAGGACTGCTTGGCTCCCTTGGCTGCCTTGGGCTTGTCCTCGCCCTTGGCGAGAGCGGCATCCCAAGCCTCGTTGGCGATGACGGTGGCATACAGACGCCCGCCCTTAAAGACGGTCAGCTTAATGCAGTCGTCAAGCTCTTCGAGCAACTCGCGCGTGGACTCAAAGCCCAGGTCGTAGGCCGTCATATCGCCCGCGACGAGTGCCTCCTCGACCTGCGTCATAAACGTTTGCTTGCCGCATCCAATCGCATCGCGTAGCAGGCGATACAGATAGATGTGGTTGCCCAGCGAAAGCGTGGGCCTAACTATTGTCTTGCTCATGGCAAATCTCCTCTTTACACATGTAAAGCATCTTACCATCGCATAGCGTTCGCCATGGCGGCGCCCAAGGCAAACGGGCGCGAACCGCTGTCGATTCGCGCCCGTTATACAGGCCGGTTATCTATGAGAGGAAAATGTGCTTAGTTGCCCGATGCCGTGCCTTGGCTCGAGTTGTCGGATGCCGTGCCGGACGCGGTTCCGCTCGAGCTGTTCGAGCTGTTGGTGTTGCTGCCGTCTGCTGTGCCCGTTCCCGAAGTGCTGTCGCTCGTCTGGCCGCCCGTGCTCGGATGCGAACCGTCAGTCGTTTGGCTTGAGTCGGTCGTGCCGGACGGCGTGCCACTGTTGGACGCAGAAGAATCGGTGTCCTGCGATTGGTTTTGGGTGTTCGATGACGAATCGGCAGAGGTAGAACTGTCTTGTGCGTCGTCCGTCTGTGCCTGCTGATCTTGTGACTGGGCGGTGCCATTTGCATCGCTCTCGGTCGTGCGCGACGAAAGGATTGGCTCGGGGCGCTCACCCAGACCCTCTCCGGCAGTGGTGATAAGGATGGCGCCGGCGCAGGCGATGACCGCGACGATGGCGATGGCGATCGAGAAGACGATGACCTTCTTTTGCGTCTGGCTGCGCTCTGCCGCTGCCTTGGCGCGCAGGCTGTTGGGGGCGACGCGCGCCGTGGTCGCGCGACCTGCAACCTGACGCATCTCCTGCGTGGTCGCGGCGCCACCTAGGTGCTCCTCGACATCGGGTTCAACGGGCTCGTAGGCGCCGGCAGGGTAGTCGACAGCGGCATGCGTGCCCTTGATTGCTTCGGCGCTGGCAGAGATAAAGTGGCGGTAGACCTGCGAGGACACAACGGTGATGACCGAGCTCACGGCGGCGCCAATTACTGAACCAGCGATACCAATCTTGGAGGCAAGCGCGACGCTCGTGGCGGCAGCTGCGGCGCCGGCGATGATCTGGGGAATGGAAATGTCGTCAAACAGGCCCTTTTTGGGTGCGATGGCCATGGTCTGTCCGATGGAATGGTTCTCGTGCACGCCGTTGTTGAGCGATGCCGGCGTCATGACGCGCGTGCGCGGCGCGTCGGTATATTCAGTCGTCATACGGGGTCCTCCCGGTTCGTTTAGTGCTGCGACAGGTTGTTCAGCCCTCAGGGTACCCAGTCGGTGTGAACCGGAGATGGATTCGCCCGCAACACCATCAACTCACCAAAGCGCGAAACTTCTTCTCAGGCTGATCGAATGAAGACGGGGCGAATCGTTCGGATGTCGAAAGGAAGGTTGACCGGATTTGAAATCCCGTGGAATAATCGGGCTCGCGGCGCTGTTGCTTGCGCCGGGTAGGGAGCGTCATGAAAATCCTTAAGCGGATCAACAACAATACGGTTATCTGCGTAAACGCCAAGGGCCGTGAACTCGTGGCAATTGGCCGCGGTATCGGGTTTCCCAATGGCCCCGATGAGCTCACACTCGATAAGATCGAGCGAACCTTCTACGGTGTCGACTCGCGCTACCTAGCGCTGCTCGACGAGATCGATCCTCAGGTGATGGAGTTCTCCGCCCAGATTGCCGATATCGCTCGCTCCAACATCTCGCGCGAGCTCTCGGCAAACCTTCCCTTTACCATGGCTGACCATATCGCCTTTGCCATCAAACGCTGCCGCGAGCATATGTTCGTGCAGATGCCGCTCTCCTATGATGTGCAGCAGATGTACCCCATTGAGTACAAGATCGCCAAGTTCGCGATCGAGGGCATCAATCGCGGCTTCAACGTCAAGATGCCGCGGGGGGAGGCGAGCGGTATCGCGCTCTGTATCGTCAACAGCGTGGTCGCCTCGTCTTCAAAGGCCAAATCCAATACGGTGCGTAAGGACGAGGTGATGCTCGAGAGCTTCACCAAGATTATCGAATCCGAGCTGGGGGTTTGCGTGGACCGCGACGGCTTTGACTTTTGCCGTTATGCCACGCACGTGCGCTACCTGTTAGAACGCGTGCAGACAGGAGAGCCCCTCAACACGGAGAACGGCGCGCTTTACGGACCGCTCTGCGAGCAGCATCCCGACGTGGCCGTGTGCGTCGACCGCATGGCCGCGCTTATCGAAGAGCGCTTTGACGCCGGGCTCGCCGATGAAGAGAAGGTCTACCTGATGCTCCACGTCAATCGCGTCTGCGCGGGATCTAGGTCCTAATCGACCGCTCGCCGCTGAAGTTTGACCGTTGGCCGGTTTCGACTTTCGTAAAAGCAACTGTTGGATGTAGTTTCATAGTCACATAAGGTGTTATTCGAGAAGAGCCTCGAAGCATGACGTAGACAGTTCCCTGTCCGCTTTGTGCTTTGGGGCTCTTCTGTTTTTGTCTTCTTCTTGCTTTTCTCGATTTGCCTCGTGTCAGGCCTGCCGTAATCGGTTCTTCGCGTGTGCGCAAACGGGAAGACAGAAAAGCAAGGGAGTTCAGCTATGACTGACAATAAGAAAATCGCAGCGGACGTGCTCGAGGCCGTCGGTGGCAAGGAGAACGTGACGTTTGTTGCGCACTGTATGACGCGCCTGCGTTTTAACCTCAAAGATATCGATGCCCCCGATATCAAAGAAGTGAAGAAGATTGGCGGTGTGTTGGGTGCTCAAATCTCCGGAGGGCAGTTCCAGGTAATCGTGGGCCAAAACGTGCCCAAGGTTTATGACGAGCTCTGCAAGATCGGCGGCTTTGCCAAGCAGGACGCCATCGACGAGAACCTTGATGCTCCTAAGCAGAAGCTCACACCTAAGGTTATTGGCAATAACATCCTCAACTACCTGTCAAGCTCCATGGTGCCTATGATCCCCGTCCTAATGTGTGCTGGCCTGTTCAAGACCGTAGCGGTGGTGCTGGGACCTACGATGGCGGGCGTGCTGTCCGACACAAGCGACCTTTATGTTCTGATGAACATGGTTTATGACGCAGCGTTCTATTTTATCCCCATCTACCTTGGCTATAATGCGGCTAAGAACATTGGCGTAACGCCTGTCCTCGGTGCCTTTATGGGCGGCATTCTTATCGACCCGACCATGATTCAGCTTGCGACCGATGGAGCTCAGTTCTCCGTTTATGGCATTCCCTGCGTCGCCGCAAACTACACAAAGACGGTCCTTCCCATTCTTCTGTCCGTGTGGGCGATGAGTTATATCGAGCGCTTCTTCCGCAAATATGTGCCAGATACCCTTTCAACGGTTTTCGCGCCTTTCCTTACCATGGTCGTCGCTGTTCCTGTGTCTCTCTGCGCTCTCGCCCCTGTTGGTTCATGGGCCGGTAATGCCCTCGCCGCCGGTTTTGAGTTCCTTGGTACTTCCGGTGGTATCGCCGCCATCCTCGGAGGAGGTATTCTGGCGGGTCTTTGGTGCCCAATGATTATTACCGGCATGCATGTGGCGGTTGCGATGATTGCCATCGCTAACTATATGACTGTGGGAACCGACAGCTTTGTTTTGGTTGCGACGGGCGTTAGCCTTTGGGCGACCTTCGGCTGCGAGGTGGCGACCTGGCTCAAGCTGCGCGATAAAGACGAGAAGAGCATGGCATTCGGCTATTTGGTCGCAAACATTGTCGGAGGCGTCGGCGAGCCTTTCATCTACGGCATGATGCTGCGCTATCGCCGCGTGTTTGTCTGGAAGATTATCGGATCCTTTGTTGCCGGTGCGCTTGCAATCGCTCTCGGAGCCACGGTTTATACTGCCGGCGCGGCATCTAACTTCTTGGAGTTCCTCGCGTTTGCGGGCGGCGGGACCCAGAATCTCATCAACTTTGGAATCGCTGCTGGTGCAGGCTTCCTTGTGAGCGCCTTGGGCACGTATTTCCTGGGCTTTACGGCGGATGAGCTCGAGAATGGCCCCGTTTCCGAGCGTTAAGTTTTCTACGGCCTGCGTGTGGCAGGACGCATTGGAAGGGCGTCCATGACGCCCTTCTCTTTTTGTATTTCTATTTCCGATGTTTGGGCGGCGTGTGCCGCGAAGAGTTGGAGTTGGAATGAACATAGAGTTTGGAATCTCGAAGATTGACGTAACACCCCAGTCTCCTTGCCGCATGGGCGGCTACAACAGAAAAGGTGCCTGGACGGATGTTCTTGATCCTATTGAGGCCAACGCTAGCGCTGTCTGTGTTGATCTTGTCCCGTTTATTCTTATCGAGCTCGATTCAATAATGGTGTCGAAAGATTTTTCCCTTTCGGTCAAGAACGCCGTATCGTCAAAAACGGGCATCGATTCGAGCAATATCGTCGTCGCATGCATTCATACCCATTCTGCACCATGCTATTTTAAGCTTGCCTACGAGGATACGTTACCTGAAACCGAATTGACGAGTGATTTGATTGGCTTGGCTACCGAGGCGGCGGTATCTGCATGGGCGTCCAGGTCGAAGGCGACCGTATCGATGGAGATGTTAGGCATCGAGGGACTGTACGGGAATCGAAATGTTCAGGGCGGTCCGGCCGATAAACAGGTAAGTATTTTCTCGTTTGAGGACGCTCAAGGCGGTCGCCCAATTGGAAAAATGCTGTTCATATCCGCTCATCCTACCATCCTTAATGGGAAAAGCGCCGTCCTCTCTGCTGATTTGATTGGGCATGTCAGGCAGCGTTTGGAGAGGAAATATGGCTGTCCTGTACTTTGCGTCAACGGAACGTGCGGGGATGTGTCGACGCGTTTCTATCGGCAAGGGGAGGGAGTTGCCGAACTCGAGCGCACGGCTAACGAACTTTGCGCTCAAATTGAATCCAAGCGTGAGCGCGCGGCACTCAGAGTTGATACTCCGCGTTGGGGCTCTATCAGCATGAAGAGTGTCTACGATGCAAAAACAGATCCGGACTGGATCGAGATGACCAATCGGATAGAGGCTATGGATGCGAGCCCGATGCGAGACTTTCTCCTTAAGCGGCAACAACTTAAGCTCTCGATGGGGAAAATCGAGCTTGAGCTTCCGAGCCAGTTTGCGGTAATTGGTAACTGCATTTTTATCACGATGCCATGCGATACGTGTAGCACATTAGGCTTGGATTTTAAGAGGGCGTTTAGCCAATACAACGTCTTTGTTATCGGCTATGCGAACACGTACTGCAACTACCTTGTGCCTCAGGAAGACTACGGCAAGTATTTTGAAACCTACAACTCGCGAACGCCGCGCGGGGTTGCCGATGCGTTCGTTGCGCGAATCATTCAGGCGGTCGGTGCCGCGCTATAGCGGGCGCTATAGACCATCGTGGTAGATGAACCGGTCAGGATTATACGGAGCATGTATTGTGTCAATCATTGAACCTCTCATCCAACAAGTCCTTATCATGTTTTTGCTCATGGGAATGGGCTACGCTCTAAACCGCTTGGGCATATTGAGCGAGCAGGCTGCAATAGAATTCGGAAAGTTGCTCATCAACCTTGTGATTCCCGCAATCATTCTCAAATCATTTTGGATCGAGTATTCGTTTCAGAGGATGTATGAGTTGGGAATGACCTTAATGCTGTCGGCGGCGATGTTGTTGCTCGCTTGCGTTGTTGCCCGCCTGTTGTTCAGGGGCCGTCCCATCGACATTTTTGCTGCGGCATTCTCGAATGCTGGATTTGTGGGAATACCCCTTGTTGAAGCGGCGCTTGGAAAAGATGCCGTGTTTTTCATCACGTGCATGATCGCTCTTCTCAATGCTATGCAATGGACATACGGGCAGTATCTGCTGTCGGGGTCTAAAAAATGTATGAGTCCTAAAGCGATCCTGGCAAGTCCAATGGTCATGGCTTTATTGGGCGGTTTCTTGATTTTTATCCTTCGTGTCCCAACGGTCCCTCTGGCACAGTCAGTGCTTTCGTATATCTCGGGGCTCAACACTCCGCTAGCAATGATGACTCTCGGTATCTATCTTGCTCAGTCTGATTTGATGGCGCTCCTGAGGGCGAAAAGCTTGTTTGCCGTCTCATCGGTCAGGCTGCTTGTCATTCCGATTCTTTCGCTCCTGTTCCTATGTCTCTTTCCATGTGATAGGTCAATTAAGATGGCGCTGCTGATTGCGGCTGCGACCCCCACCGGCGCGAATGTAGCTATCTTTGCCCAGCAGCATAATAAGGACTATCGATATGCATGTGGAACAGTCTGTGTTACCACCCTTCTGTCTATGTTCACTATGCCAGCGATAGTGTCCTTGTCTCAGCTAGTGTTCTAGGCGCTATGCCACGCACCTGCGGATGAACGCTTCGTGGCGGTCGATTATGGCCGGGGCCCAACAATCCGGACCGCCGTTGATCGTGCTGGCAACAGATGCCATCAACTCATCAAGGGGGCTTGCTATCATTGGTGCACTAGCTTGATGCTAAACTGAATTAATGATTGCGAGGTGGTTTACGTGATGTACCCGTATATGACATTCGAAGATGGTACCGAGGTCATTCATTCTGACCTGATCACAGATGGCGATATCGAAAAGGTCATCGTGCATTTTGAACGACCGACGGCAGAGGGTTTCGACTCCGCTCGTTGCGAGCTGCCTTCTTACAATTGGACCATGTGGGAGGGGCGTTTTACCGACGAGGAGAAGCGAGGTTTTGAGACTTTTCTGAGCAATAACGCCCATCTGCTGTATCGCTACGCCGCAAACGGAGGAGCTAAAGTTGCCTAGCCTTTTTCTTATTGGCGGCTATCGGGTCTTCTTTTGGTCCAATGAAGCGGGCGAGCCAATCCATGTCCATGTTTGCAAGGGGGCGCCTTCAGATAACTCGGCCAAAATCTGGCTGACTCGAAGAGGTGGCTGCATTGTCGCTAATAACAAAGCGAAGATCCCCCGGAGCACGCTTGATGACCTCTGTGAAATCATCGCCGCTCAGCATGAATTGATTTGCTCTAAATGGAAGGCATTTTTCCTTGTGGACGAGATCTCGTTCTACTGCTAAACGTCATCCCGGCTTCTCTTTTCCAATTTTAATCATGAGCTTGTCCCATCTGTGCTGATTGAACTTGACAGTACAATGGAGGCGGACTATATCGCCGCCGCTCGTTGCGGCTAACGGATGTGCTGGAGCTCGCATGAACGATTTTCTAAACGGTCAAGTTGAGAACGACGGTTTTTTGCGCGCGGCAGCGGCCTCGCCCAAGATTCGCGTGGCCGATGTCGAGGGCAATGCCGAGGTTGCGCTGGCGGCTGTTCGCGAGGCTGCTGGGCGCGGCGTTCGTGCGTTGGTGTTGCCCGAGCTTAACCTGACCGGTTATACTGCGGCCGATCTGTTCCATAACCGCACGTTGCTGCATGCCTGCGAGACGGCGCTTGTGCGCATCCTCGATGAAACCCGTGAGCTGCCGATCGTCTTTACCATTGGCTTGCCCGTTGCGGTGGCCGAAAACATCTACAATTGCGCCGCCGTGTGCTGTGCGGGCGAGCTTTTGGGCCTTACGGCCAAAAAGTATCTGCCCAACTATGGTGAGTTCTATGAGCGCCGCTGGTTCGCTCCGGCGCCCGTCGATCCCGTGTGGGTTGAATTTGCCGGCCAGGGTCCGGTGCCGCTTGGCTCGGGGCTTGTCTACCGCTGCTGTGACGAGGGCGCCGAGGATCTGGTGCTGGGCGTCGAGGTCTGTGAGGACCTGTGGGTGCCGGCGCCCCCTTCGACCGAGATGGCGCTTGCCGGCGCGACGGTGATCCTCAACCCGTCAGCCTCGGACGAGATCATCGGCAAGGCAGATTACCGTCGCAGCCTCATCTCCAACCAGAGCGCACGCCTGTACTGCGCCTATGCCTACGCAGACGCGAGCGAGGGCGAGTCCACGACCGACATGGTCTTTGCGGGCGAGAACCTTATCTACGAAAACGGCTCCAAGCTTGCCGCGACCAGGCTTCTCACCTGTGACATGGCCATCGCCGACGTCGATCTTGACCGTCTGGTTGCCGAGCGCCGTCGCTCGACGACGTGGACACGCGCCGACGATGCGCCGGAGGCCACGACTGTTGAGTTTTCGTTTGAGGGCGTGTTGGCCGAAGAGCCCGTCCTGCGCGATGCCTGCGATATCGACCGCGTTTTCCCGCGTGCGCCCTTTGTGCCGGCCGACCACGGCGATCTGGCCGAGCGCTGCGAGACCATCCTCGACCTGCAGACTGCGGGCCTCAAGACGCGCCTTGCCCATACGGGCACCAAGGCAGCTGTTATCGGTCTTTCGGGCGGCTTGGACTCCACGCTGGCGCTGCTTGTGACTGTGCGTGCTTTCGATGCACTGGGGCTGCCGCGCACGGGTATCACGGCGGTCTCCATGCCCGGCTTTGGCACGACGCACCGCACCAAGTCCAATGCCGAGTCGCTCGCCCGCGACCTGGGTGTCTCCTTCCGCGAGGTCTCGATTCATGCGGCCGTGGAGCAGCATTTTAAGGACATCGAGCACGATCCGGCCGTCCAAGACGTGACCTACGAGAACAGCCAGGCGCGCGAGCGTACGCAGATTCTGATGGACCTGGCCAACCAGGCTGGCGGCTTTGTCATCGGCACCGGCGACCTGTCGGAGCTGGCGCTCGGCTGGGCTACGTACAATGGCGACCATATGAGCATGTACGCCGTCAACGCGAGCGTGCCCAAGACGCTCGTGCGTCATCTGGTTCGCTATGCGGCCGATGTCTTTGGCGGGCGCATCGCGACCACGCTGCTTGACATCCTCGACACGCCCGTCTCGCCCGAGCTTCTGCCGCCCACGGGCGACGGCGAGATTGCGCAGAAGACTGAGGATTTGGTGGGCCCGTACGAGCTGCACGACTACTTCCTCTACTACCTGCTGCGTTTTGGCTTTGAGCCGGGCAAGATCTACCGCATGGCGCTCAAGAGCTTCGAGGGCGTCTACGACGTCAAGACCATTCACACGTGGCTACGCACGTTCTACCGTCGCTTCTTTGCCCAGCAGTTTAAGCGCAGCTGCCTGCCCGATGGCCCCAAGGTGGGCTCGGTCACGCTCAGCCCGCGCGGCGATTGGCGCATGCCGAGTGACGCCAGCTCGCGCCTGTGGCTCGCCCAGATTGACGCGCTCAATCCGATGGACTAAGGTTGCCAAATTGAACCAAAACAGCGGGTGCAAGCGTTACACTTTTGCAATCTGATGGCCCGTATCGCGCGGCGCTCTTGTCGGAGCGCCGCGTTTTTCATATCGAAAGGTGGCACCATGCAGGCATCGCAGCGTCTCGACCGCTTTGGCGCGGAGGTCTTCGCCTCGCTCAACAACAAACTTCTCGCGCTGAAGGCTCAGGGCAAGACCATTTACAACATGAGCGTGGGCACGCCCGACTTTAAGCCGTACGACCATGTGGTCGAGGCGCTCACGCATGCAGCCCAAGATCCCGAGATGTGGAAGTATGCCCTGCGCGACCTGCCCGAACTCAAGCAAGCCGTGTGCGATTACTATGAGCGTCGCTTTGGTGTCTCCGGCATTACGCCGTCTATGGTGCAGTCGTGCAACGGCACGCAGGAGGGCGTGGGCCATTTGGGCCTGGCCCTGCTCGATCCGGGTGACACCATTTTGGTTCCCGATCCGTGCTACCCGGTCTTTGAGGCGGGCGCCAAAATCGCCGATGCCAAGCTCGAGTACTATCCGTTGGTCGCCGAGCATAATTACCTGCCCTATGTGGCGGGTATCGATCCCGAGGTGGCCGATCGTGCCAAGTATATGATCGTGTCGCTGCCCGCAAACCCGGTCGGCTCGGTGGGCACGCCCGAGGTCTACGAGGAGATCATCGCTTTCGCCCGCGAGCACGACCTGCTCATCGTCCATGACAACGCGTACTCCGACATCGTGTTCGACGGCGAGCCGGGCGGCAGCTTCTTGCAGTATCCCGGTGCGCTTGAGGTGGGCGTGGAGTTCTTCTCGCTTTCCAAGTCGTTTAACGTCACCGGTGCGCGTATCGGCTTTTTGGTCGGCCGCGAGGACGTGGTCTCTGCCTTTGCCAAGCTGCGCGGCCAGATCGACTTTGGCATGTTCTTCCCGATCCAGAAGGCTGCTATCGCCTGCCTGAACGGTCCGCGCGATGAGGTCGAGGCGCAGCGTCTGAAGTACCAGGAGCGCCGCGATGCCCTGTGCGACGGTCTTGAGGGCCTGGGCTGGGAGCGTCCCAACGCGCATGGCTCTATGTTTGTGTGGGCCAAGCTTCCCGGTGGTCGCACCGATTCCATGGCGTTTTGCGAGGAGCTCATGGAGAAGGCCGGCGTTGTGGTGACGCCGGGCGCGAGCTTTGGTCCTTCGGGCGAGGGGCACGTGCGCATGGCGCTGGTCTTGCCGCCCGACCAGATTGCTTTGGCTGTCGAGGCCATTCGCGAGGCGGGCCTGTATTAGAAAGGTATTTCGGCTCGTCAATAGCTCGAAACCGATTTCGTGCAGTTATTTTACGATTTCTGCAAACAATTTCGGTAAACGGTCGATTTTTGGCTGCGAATAGGAGCATAATCAAAGTCCCGATTGGATGTATTGGGATTACGGCAAGCCGCTCGGGTCGTTCCCGGGCGGCTTGTTTGTGGAGAGAGATGGGAGTTTCTAATGGTTAACGAGAAGAAGGTCGCTATTGTCGGCTGCGGTTTCGTCGGTTCGTCTTCGGCGTTCGCGCTGATGCAGAGCGGTCTGTTCTCCGAAATGGTCCTCATCGACGTGGACAAGAACCGCGCCGAGGGTGAGGCTCTGGATATCGCGCACGGTATGACGTTTGCCGAGCCGATGAAGATCTACGCCGGCGATTATTCCGATGTCGCCGACGCCGCCATGATCGTCGTCACCGCTGGCGCTGCCCAGAAGCCCGGTGAGACCCGCCTGGACCTGGTCAACAAGAACGTAAACATCTTTAAGTCCATTATCCCCGAGATTAAGAAGTCCGGCTTCGACGGCATTCTGCTCATCGTCTCCAACCCGGTTGATGTTCTGACCTACGCCGCCATCAAGATGTCCGGCCTGCCCGAGGGCCATGTCATCGGCTCCGGCACCGTGCTCGACACTGGCCGTCTGCAGCAGATGCTTGGTGCCCACGTCGAGGTCGATCCGCGCGATGTCCAGGCCTATGTCATGGGCGAGCACGGCGACTCCGAGTTTGTCGCTTGGTCCAGCGCTCAGGTTGCCGGCGTTCCGCTGAACACCTTCTGCGAGCTTCACGGTCATCTGGAGCATGAGGCTGCCGAGAAGCGTATCGCCGAGGACGTCAAGAACTCCGCCTACACCATCATCGAGAAGAAGCACGCTACCTACTATGGCGTTGCCATGGCCGTCAAGCGCATCTGCACTGCCGTCATGCGCGATGAGCAGACCGTTCTGCCTGTCTCCTCGCTCATGGTGGGCGAGTATGGCCTGTCCGATCTGGCCATCTCCATGCCGACCGTCGTCGGCCGCGATGGCGTCGTCTGCCGCGTCCCCGTGCCGCTGAACGATGACGAGCAGCATGAGCTCACCGCCTCCGCCAAGGCCCTCAAGGACATCATCGACAGCGTCGACTTCTCCTGCTAAATCAAGCTCGCTAGAGCGAAAAGCTACAATGAAGGCGTCCGAGCCCACACGGCCCGGGCGCCTTTTTGGTGCAAGGGGGGACAGGTTGCTTTGCACCATTGTTGATGGGAGAGCCATGTCGGATTCGCCTAATTTTTTGACCTATGCCCAGACGGCGTTTGATCCGTTTGAGGAACGGTCGTTCTGCGCGGTTGATAGCCTGGTCTTTGCGTGGCTGTCCTATTTGCGTTTGCCGGGGGATATGGCGGAGCTGACGAACTGGCAGGGCCTTGACGTACGCGAGCTGCTGCGCGCCGAGTGCTACCAAGACATGATTGGCGACCTGTGGGATCCGGAGGGGAGCCGTTCCTTGTTGGAGGCTGTGGCAGCAAGCCCTCGCTACCGTGGCGTTCGTGTTTGCGGCTATCGTACCGTGAGTGATGCCGAGACGACGGAGCAGTTTGCGGCTATGGCGTTCCGATTTCCGGCGGGGTTTAGCTATCTTTCCTTCCGGGGGACCGACAGCACGATTGTGGGCTGGAAAGAGGACTTTAACATGGCGTTCCGGTGTCCTGTGCCGGCCCAGGAATCCGCGGCGCGTTATGTGGACGAGGCAGCGGATACGATTGACGGGCCGCTTTTGTGTGGAGGTCATTCCAAGGGTGGAAACCTTGCGGTGTACGGTGCGGCGATGTGCCCCGATGTCGCCCGTGAGCGAATCGAACGGGCGTATTCCCATGATGGTCCGGGCTTCGTTGAGGAGTTTCTGAGCGGCAACGCCTTCGCCGACCTATCCGGTCGAATCGACAAGACGCTACCTCGGTCGTCAATCTTTGGCATGATGTTCGAGGCACAGGAGGACTATGCCATCGTTGAGAGCACCGAGTTCAGCCTGCTTCAGCATAATCCCTTTAGCTGGGTGGTTGATGGTCGCGACTTCGTGTACTGTGAGCGCCTGTCCGCCGGTGCTCGATACGTTGATGGCTCCATTCGCGAGATGCTGCTTGCGGTGTCGCCTAGCGAGCGCGAGCGTTTTGTAGATGCGTTGTTCTCCGTGCTTGAGGCTACGGGTGCTGAGCGGTTTGCGGATATCGCTGGGAATCTGCGCGAGAGCCTGCCCGTGATGCTCCAGGCTGCGCAAGGCTTTGACAAGGATACGCGACGCTTTGTCTCGCAGACTATCGTTGCGATTCTTAAGTGTGCGCTTCTGCCCAAACGTCCCCAGATCGACATGCCCGCTGCCGGCAAGAGCTTGGCAGAACAGCTCGAGGCTTGGCAGTCCGAGCTCCTGCGCTAACCATTGGTGCAAAGCAACCTGTCCCCGATGCACCAATCTTCGATGCGCCTGGGGCGGGATCGACCGCTATACTGGTTCGTGCCGAAATCGATCTAGAACGGAATGCCGTATATGAAAATCAATCACGCGATTCTGCATATCCTGGACTTTGACTCTGCCGTCAACGTCATGAGCCAGCGCGAGCTCGATATCGAGAGTCGTACCGTGCGCAACTTCGTGACCACACATCTGCGCCGCGCGCGTACCTCGGCCGACAATAAACGCGCCACGTTTGCCGAGAACTCTGCGTTCGGCGGCGAGCTCAAGGGCTATTTCTTTGGCGAGCGCGAATTCGTGGACCTGTCGCAGCAGATTGCGGAGTTTATCTCCTCCGAGCTCACCAAAGCCGAGAAAGCCGAGTCCACCGACGTACTCGTGGCTGATTTTGACGACGATGAGGATACCCGCTGGTTTGCCGTGATGCTGCTGGGCTCCAAGCAGGCCTTTATGCACGAAGTGGGCCGCGAGGAGGGGGAGGTGCGCAATGACATCGCGCGCCACTACGCTATTCTGCCAAACCCCTCGCAAAAGGTGCCAAGCTATGCCATCGTGCGCGCGAGCACCATGGAGATTGGGTACGTGGACAAGAAACGCAAGATTGCCGGCGAGGACCGTATGCTTATTCCCGATGGCCTGCTGCAGTGCGACACGGGCGTGTCGGGCAAGGAGGTCATCGACACCGTGACGCGTGTGGTCGAGGAAGTCGCCGAGGAGCACGGTGCCAATACGGCCGTGGCGCTCGCCAAGGTTAAGGCTGCCGTTGCCGAGAAAGTCGAAGATGACGAGGAGCTGCCGCCTTGGGATATCGTCGATGAGGTCTTTGAGGACGAGCCGGTCATCAAAGAGAGCGTGCGCGCGGCACTGACTGAGGAGAAGGTGCCTGAGCTTGTGCCCGTGGAGCGCAAGCAGGTCGAACGCGCGGCGGTGCGCAATCATAAGATCCGTACCGATACGGGTATCGAGATCAGTTTTCCGGCCGAGATGGGCTCGAACTCCGAGTACATCGAGTTCGTCAATGAGCCCAACGGCCTCATCTCCATCGAACTCAAGAATATCGGGTCAATTGAGAATCGATAAACTGCGCTTGGACGCTGCAGAAAAACAAAGGTCGAAGCTCCGATGGTGCTTCGGCCTTTTTGTTTAGGGATGAATTATCCCGCAGGTTGAGCATACGTCAGCGAAAACGCCCCTAGGCGAGCAAGGTGACGTGAAAGAGGAGGGCATTGACCTTTTGGTCATGCCCGACGATTGAACGTCAGATTGCCGCTTAGGGGCGTTTGCAGCGTCGAGCCGTTACGCGGTTTGGTAAACCCGCGTAACTATTAAAGCTGGCGCAGACCTTCCTCGAGGCCGGTCTTGCTGTCGGTCTTCTCGTCGCGCATCTTGATGACGCGGGCGGGGACACCGGCCACGACGGCGCCGGCGGGGACGTCCTCGACGCACACGGCGCCGGCGGCGACAACAGCGCCCTTGCCCACGCGCACGCCTTCCAGGACCACGGCGTTTGCGCCGATCATGACATCGTCCTCGATGATGACGGGCGTGGCGCTGGCGGGCTCCACAACGCCTGCCAGCACGGTGCCGGCGCCGATATGGCAGTTCTTGCCCACGGTGGCGCGGCCGCCCAGCACGGCGCCCATATCGATCATGGAACCCTCGCCGATAACGGAGCCGATGTTGATGATGGCACCCATCATGATGACGGCACGGTCGCCGATCTCGACGCGGTCGCGGATGATCGCGCCCGGCTCAATGCGGGCGTTGATGCCCTTAAGGTCGAGCATGGGCACGGCGGAGTTGCGGCAGTCGTTCTCCACATCGTAGTAATCGATGGAATCGGCGTTGGCGTCCAGGATGGCCTTAAGCTCATCCCAGTCGCCAAAGACGGTCTTGCCACGACGACCGCCGTAGACATGTGCGTCGCCCCAGGCAACCTTCATGCCCGGCTTCTCGCGCACGTACAGCTTGACGGGCGTCTTTTTGGGCGCGGTGGCGATGTAGTTGATAATCTCCTGTGCGTCCATCTCGGCTGCGTTGCTCATATGCTGTCTCTCCTTTGAGGGGGTATGGTTGATAACTAGTTAGGCGAACATGACCTGGTCGAAGGTGTAGAAGCCGGGTTCGCGGGTGATGAGCTTCTGCGCGGCTGCCAAGGCACCGTTGACGAAGATCTGACGGCTCGTGGCGCGGTGGGTGAGCGTGACCTCCTCGTCCTGGCCAAAGAAACTCACCTCGTGCACGCCGGCGACGGTGCCGCCGCGCAGCGAGTGCATGCCGATCTCCTTGGGGTCACGCGCGCCGCACATGCCCTCGCGGCCATAGACGGGGTGGTAGCCTGCCTCGGGCTCGGCCTCGACTACGGCGTCGAGCAGCAGCTTTGCGGTGCCGCTGGGGGCGTCGACCTTTTGGTTGTGGTGAGTCTCGACGATCTCGCAGTCAAAGCCGGGCAGCTCACGCGTGGCCTGGGCCACTAGATGACGCAGGGCTGCGATGCCGATGGAGTAATTGCCGGAGTGCATGACGCGGGCGTTCTGACCCAGCTCACGCAGGCGGTCCATCTGATCGGGTGTGTAGCCCGTGGTGCCCGAGACCAACGCGGCGCCCGTGCGCTCGACATAGGCGACGACGGCATCGAAGGTCACGACGTTCGAGAAGTCGATGATAACGTCGGCTGCCGGGGCGCTCTCGAGCTCGGACAGGTCAAAACCGATCTGGGCCACGATATCAAAAACGGGCTGTCCGGCGGTATCGACAATACCCTCGGCGGTAGTGCGGATGAGCGAGCCCATGCGGCCCGTTCCCATAATGACGGTCTTAATCAAGCAGACCAGCTCCCTTCAGAGCATCGGTAAGTGCAGCGCGTGTGTCGTTGGCCATGGGGCACAGCGGCATGCGGTAGTTTGCCTCGATCATACCCATCTGTGCGAGCGCTTCCTTGACGGGGATGGGGTTGACCTCGCTAAAGAGGGCGTTGATGAGCGGTTGTGCGGCAATCTGGATATCGCGGGCGCGCTCCACGTCACCGTCCAGATAGGCGCGGCACATGTCGTGCACGAGCTGCGGCTGAACATCGGCCCACACGCTGATGGTGCCCGAGGCGCCCAGGCTCATGAGCGGCACGGTGAGGGCGTCCTCGCCCGAGTACATGCGGAAGTCGTCGGACAGCAGGTGGGCGATCTTGGCCGCGTAGGCGACGTTGCCCGAGGCTTCCTTAATACCCATGATGTTGGGGTGCGCGGCCAGGCGCTCCACATTGCGCTCACTGATGCCGCAGCCGCAGCGGCCGGGGATGTTGTACAGGATGCAGGGGATGTCCACGGCATCGGCGACGGTCTTAAAGTGCTGATAGATGCCCTCTTCATTGGACTTGTTGTAGTAGGGGGTAATGAGCAGCAGGCCGTCGGCGCCCAGGCCCTGGTAGGTGAGCGACTTGGTGAGCATGGTTTGCGTGGAGTTGGAGCCCGAGCCGGCGATGACGGGGACGCGTCCTGCAACATGCTTGACCACGGCGGCGACGACGGAGTTGTCTTCGTCGTCGGTCATCGTAGCGCTCTCGCCGGTGGTGCCCAGAGTGAGGATGGCGTCGGTGCCGTTTTGCAGATGGAAATCGATAAGGCGCTCGAGTGCGTCAAAGTCGACGCTGCCGTCCTTTTTAAACGGCGTAACAAGGGCGACGATTGAGCCCTCGAGATTGCGGATATCCATGTTCTTCTCCTTCGCTTCCGCGATCTGGATGCGCTTATTCCATTGGGCGGCGACGGCCAAGCGCTCGTCCTGAGCGCGATGGCGAGCACTTTCGGCGCGCGACTTTGCCAGCAGCTCGCGGCCGCACGGCAGCACGTCGAGCGTGGCAAAGTAGTCGCCCGGGCGCTCGGCGCGTCGAATGAGATCTGCCGAGCCGTCGGGGCGCAGCAGCACCTCGGCGGAGCGCAGCCGTCCGTTGTAGTTGTAGCCCATGGAATAGCCATGCGCGCCGGTATCGTGGATTACAAGCAGGTCACCCATGTCGATATGCGGCAGCTCGCGATCGATAGCGAACTTGTCGTTGTTCTCGCATAGGTTGCCCGTGATGTCATAGGTGTTCGTGACGGGCGCTGTGGCCTTGTCGGCGCCGCCCGGCTGACCCATCACCGTAATGTGGTGGTAGGCGCCATACATGGCAGGGCGAATCAAATCGACGGCGCTTGCATCGACACCGATATAGTCCTTGTAGATCTGCTTCTCGTGGATGGCCTTGGTGACCAGACAGCCGTAGGGGCCCATCATAAAGCGGCCCATCTCGGTGCAGATGGCCACATCGCCCATGCCGGCGGGAACCAGGATCTCGTCGTATGCCGCGTGTACTCCCTCGCCGATGGCGTGAATGTCGTTCGCCTGCTGCTCGGGCAGATAGGGAATGCCGACGCCGCCGGACAGATTGATAAAGGCGACGTGTGCGCCTGTCTCGCGCTCCAGGCGTACGGCAAGCTCAAAGAGGATGCGCGCGAGCTTGGGGTAGTAGTCGTTGGTGACGGTGTTGCTGGCAAGGAATGCGTGGATGCCAAAGTCTTCGGCGCCCTTGGCCTTGAGTATGCGGAAGGCCTCGAAGAGCTGCTCGGTGGTCATGCCATATTTGGAGTCGCCTGGGTTGTCCATGATGCCGTTGGAGAGCTGAAACAGTCCGCCCGGATTAAAGCGGCAGCTGACCGTCTTGGGGATGGGCCCCGCAACACGCTCAAAGAACTCAATGTGGCTGATGTCGTCAAAGTTGACGATGGCACCCAGCTTGTCGGCGAGCTCAAAGTCGGCAGCCGGTGTGTCGTTGGACGAGAACATGATGTCGTGTCCCGTGATACCCAGCGAGCGGGCGATCATGAGCTCGGTATAGCTCGAGCAATCGCAGCCGCAGCCGTATTCGTTGAGAATGGAGATGAGCGCCGGGTTGGGGTTGGCCTTGACGGCAAAGTATTCCTTAAAGCCCGGGTTCCATGCAAAGGCGTCGCGCACTTCTTGCATGTTGCGGCGGATGCCCGCCTCGTCGTATAGATGAAACGGCGTGGGGAACTGCTCGACGATATGCTCGAGCGTCTCCTTGTCCACAAACGGCTGCTTGGCCGCATATGCCTCGTTGGGGGTCAATGCCATGTCCCGTAAACCTCGCTATCCAGACGGCGCCATCTGCGCATCGAATCCGCATAGCGTGGACCCAATGTCCGGATAGCGCTCCCGCATTGCTGCAGACAGTCCTGTGGGTGTTTCCCACAGGCCCACCAGGTTGTTCGTGCCCGAAAAACCCAGTTCGGCGGGTTTCGCCTCCCCACGGGGTCAAAGCCTGCCGGCTCGCCCGCGGTTCTTCGTGCCCGCGCCTCTATCAAGTGGTAACGACCCTACCACGTTGCACTTTACCAAACAAGAGTATTCGTATATAACGTTTAAAAAATGCAGGGATATGCTGGAAACAAGGGCGTCATAATTCTGCATCAAAATAGTGTGTGAATGGATATGCCCCATGAAAGGATCCTTTATGACCGAGCTCCAAGAACTTCGTCGCTATCGTCGCGACCTGCATCGCATTCCGGAGCTCGATTTCGATCTTCCGCAAACCATTGCCTATATCGAGGGCGTGCTGGCACCGCTCACCTGCGAAGTGACCCATCCGTGCCCCAGCTGCGTCTGCGCTTTCTTCGACGCCGGCGTTGATGCTGCGCATGCCACGGCGATTCGCGCCGATATGGATGCGCTGCCCATCGCGGAGGCGACGGGAGCGGCCTTTGCCTCGACCCATCCCGGCAAGACGCACGCTTGCGGACATGACGGACACATGGCCATGGCGCTTGCCGCCGCGACGTATGTCGACCGTACGATTCGCGAACAGCCGGGCGCCATTAGGCGCAACGTTCTCTTTGTGTTCCAGCCGGCCGAGGAAACGACCGGTGGTGCCAAGACGGTATGCGAGAGTGGTGTGTTCGAGCGCTATGGGGCCGACCGCATTTTTGGCTTCCATGTGTGGCCCGATCTGCCTGCCGGCACGTTGGCGAGTTGTTCCGGTCCGCTGCTGGCGCGTTCGAGCGAGACGCATATCCATATTCACGGTACGAGTATCCATATCGCTAAGACCTATGGCGTTCCGGTCGAGGAGTCGCACGATGCGGCGCTGGCGGCTGCCAAGTTCTTGGTTGCCGAGCGCGAACTGATGGATGAGCTGGGTGCCGATGAGCCCTGCATTGGCAAGTTCGGCCTGCTGCAGGCAGGCACCGTCTGCAATGCGGTGGCGGGGGAGGCCCATGTTGCCGGTAGTTTGCGTGTGTTTACGGACGCCATGTTCGATCGTGTGCGCGAGGGCGTACGCCGTGTGCTGGACGATGCCTGTGCCGCAACGGGCTGCACGTACGATCTCGACTTTGCCGAGGGCTATCCGCCGGTCGACAACGACCCCGAGTTGTTTGCTCGAATCGCGCCTGCTCTGCCCGACTTACAGCTCGTGGACGAGCCGCTGCTGATTGCCGAGGACTTTGCCTTCTATCAGCGCCATCTGCCGGGCGTGTTTTTCCTGCTGGGCACGGGCGCGCCTGCCGGCCAAGATAACCCGAGCGATTCGGATGGCTGCCCCGCCTATGCCACAAGCGCTCTGCATACCGATAGCATGCTCTTCGACGAGGAAATCCTACTCAAAGGCCTCGATGTCTACAAACGATTGCTTGTGATGGAGTGACGATGAGGCGACGTCGGCAATCAGCCGTATATAGTCCGGGTGGATGCGGGTGCGGTTTGCTGCTGCTTCCGGTCATCGCTGTGAGCATTGGCGTGATGTTAGCGCTTGCTGGGCTTGCCGCGGCGGCGCTCGTGCTGTTTATCACTGCCATCGGCGTGACGATTTGGCTCTGCCGCAATCGCGAGCAACGCCGTGCCGACGGTAAAACCAATGTCGGCTGGGTCGTCTTTCTGATTATTGCGTACCTGCTGAGTGTCAGCTACCTTGTTTTCTTTGTCCTGTTGATGATCAGTGCTTTTACCGGGGAATCCGTCACGGTGGGTTGATCACTGCTGGCAGGCGGTCGCGCAAAGTGCGTTTGCTCGGCGTTTGGATAACTGCATTGGCCGTTTACCGCAACCTTAGCTCTCAGCTAATGAATTCAAGTTCAATCCTTCCTACGATGTGCTGTGTGCCGGCACGGTAGCCGGATCGTAGGAAGGATGAATAATGGCAAAAGAGGGAAAGAAGCCGATCGGCAAGATTGTCCTAGGCATCATCGTGGTGCTGGTTATTGTCGGTGCCGTGGGCTCTATGGGCGGCAACTCAACCGATTCGTCTGCGAGCGATTCGGCAAAACCTGCCGAGACGACACGGCAGGCTGAGGAGCAAAAAGAACCGCAAGAACCGTATACCATTGCTGACGAGGCTGAAGACACTTCCAATCAGTTTACCTATAAGATCACGGGCACGCTGACCAATAACACGGACAAGGAAAAGAGCTACATTCAGATTGAATATGTTCTGTATGATGCCGATGGCAACCAGGTTGGAACGGCTCTTGCAAACACCAATCATCTGAAGGCGGGCGGCTCCTGGAAGTTCGAGGCGCTGGGTACGGTGTCTCCCGACCAGGTTGCTAGCTGGGAGCGTTCGGACGTAAGCGGTTTCTAGCATGTTGCATGCACTGGGGGAGGTGAGGTCGTATGCCCGATAAAAAGCTGACTGACGAGTTACTCAATGAGCTTCTCGACGCGCCAAACATCGATGGCTATATCAAGGAGCACGACTTTGCCACCCCGTCGCTTTCGGACTACCTGAAGCAACTGCTGCAGGAAAAGGGCTTGGAGCGCTCGCGCGTGGTTCGTATGGCCGATCTCAATGAGACCTTTGGCTATCAGATCTTTACCGGTGCGCGTCATCCGAGCCGCAATAAGGTGCTGCAGATTGCCTTTGCGATGGCGCTGACGCTCAAAGAGACTAACCGTGCGCTGACGGCTGCCGGGGTAAGCGTCCTTAACTGCAAGGACCGTCGCGATGCGATCATCATCTTCTGTATCGATCGCGGGTGCAGCCTCCAAAAGGTCAACGAGGAGCTGTATCGCTTTGGCGAGGAGACGGTGAGTTAGCGGCTGATATCTGAGCCGGCGGAGCTGCCGAACAACGATGCAAACGAACGGGGCGCGGATGCCATGGGGTGTCTGCGCCCTGCGCTATGATGGAGGCTATGGATAATCAGAACCCAACATATTACGATGATGAGCTGACCGCAGCGCTTGCCGAGCACCTGGCGTCGCTCGATCGTGACGACAGCTATCGCGTGGAGCGTGTACTTAAGCGCTCGTCCGTTGAAACAACCGAGCTTGTGTACTTTGAAGGAACCGGCGGTGGTTCGCTCGGCCCCTTTGTCCGTAAACGCATCGATGCTTCGGCTCAAATCGGCGGGGCATACGAGCGTCTGTTTGCCGCTCAGCGGGCAGGCAGGCGTTTTGAGCACCTGCCCAGAATCGTCGATTGTCGTCGTGTGGGCGACGAGCTCAACGTGGTTATGGAATACATCGAAGGGGAGACGCTCGGGGCGCTGGTGTACCGTCTGGGAGCCACCCCCGATTATGCGCGTGAATTGTATCCTGCCCTATGCGATGCCGTGGGCGAGCTCCACACCGGTTTTGCAATAGCGGGGGAGACGTCGGCGCCGGTGATCCATCGCGACCTCAAGCCGTCGAATATCATCGTGACAGGTGCCAACTATACGCCTGATGACGGCCTGACGTTTTCATCGCTGGTGATTATCGACTTGGGGATCGCGCGCGTATGGCGCGATGGCGCCGATGCCGATACCGTCAAGTTTGGGACACGGCCCTATGCGCCGCCCGAGCAGTATGGGTTTGGGCAGACGAGCGTGCGAAGCGACGTCTACGCACTTGGCGCCCTGTTGTTCTTCTGCTTGACGGGAGTCGACCCTAAACCAGGGCTCGACATGCGCGAGCAATGCGAGGCGTGCGGCATTCCCACTCCACTTGCCGATGCCGTCTGCATGTCGACGGCGCTCGACCCGGCCAAGCGTTTTGCGAGCGCGGAAGCGTTGGGACGGGCGACGCGCGCGGCATACGATCTAAGTCGCCCCGTGCGGCCTCCTGCGCCTGTGCTTGTCCGTGCTCCGGCCTCGGAGACGGCGTTGACGCCCCAAGGGCTCCAGAACCCCACAGGGCTTCCTAGGCCTGCCGCCTCTGTTGCATGCGGTCTGCTCTCTCGCGTTCCGGAGTCTCTGGGGCGTATTTGGAATACGCTCGTCTGCTTCTCACTGCTTGTGTTCTTTGCCGGAAGTCACTTTGCCGTCTTTCACCCCACGGGAGCAAACCAAAGCTACCCGACGTGGCTTCTCATAATCGAGTATTTTTTCTTTGTCGATGGCCTTATGGTGCTTATGCATTTTGCGCTGCTCGATAAGCGCCGTCTTCGTCGGCGATTCGCACTGCTCGACAGCTATCGCGGCAAGAAGCTCGCGAAACTCTGGCTCAAGGCATTGGGTGTGCTGCTCCTATGCATGATCGTTATAGTCGCGGTTGCCAATGCGACCGGCGTCGTCGATACCTCCGCTACCTAAAAGAAAAGGGCCCCATTGGGGCCCTTTGCAGTTGCACTTAGATGCGGTTCATCTGAGCGGCGACTTTGTTGTACCAGTCCTGCCACGTGGGCGGGCAGTACTTTTTGGCCGCTGCCGGGGTAAGGGTGGAGCCGTAGTTGGCGCCCAGATAGGCGACGTGAGCGGAGATGCCCTCGCTCCAGCTGCCAAAGCTGCGCCAACCGCCGCCACGGGCACTCCAGCCCCAGGCGTTGTAAGAATTGGCGCAATAAGCACCCTTGGTGCTCTCGATGCAGGCGATGGCGGGGGACCAACGGGGGTCGACACCGGTATTCCAAGCGGCGACGGCAAAGTTGTAGCCCTGGCCTGCCATGGGGGAGCCGGCGAGATAATTGTCGATGCGGCCCGTCCACTCATTAATGAACGAATCGTAATCGGAGCTACCGGTATTGGCGTTGTTCACCGTGGTGTCGATGGTGGTGTTGGTGTTGGTGGCCTGGCTGCTGGAATTGCTGCCGCTTACGCCCTCGCCCGAGAGCTTCTCGGCGGCAGCGGCCTTATCGGCCTCAAGCTTGGCAAGCTCGGCGGCATTTTCCTGCTCGGCTTTTGCCTGTGCCTCGCTGCGGAGCTGCTGGGCCTGCGCCAGCGCATCCTCGGCGTTTTTCTGCTCCGCCTCAAGCTGAGACTTGGCCTGCTGGAGCTCGGCCTTGTTCTGCTCGAGTTCGGTTTGCATGTTATTGAGCTGTTCGATCTCGTCGACGCTCGAGCTCGTGATCTGGTTGGTGTATTTGCAGGTCGTGATGAACTCACCCAGGCTCTGCGCATTGACCAGGAAGCTCACGATGGGATTGGTGCCCTTCTGATACTTGTACAGATCGCGCATGGCGGAGCTTGCCTTGGCCTGCTGCTCGGGAAGCTTAGCCTCGATTTCCTCGATGCTTGCCTCATTGGAGTCAATCTGCTTTTGCAGGTCATCGAGTTTGGTGCGAGCGTCGTTGTAGGCGCTCGTGGCGGCTTCGATCTTCTGCTGGGCTGCGGAAAGCTGGTCCTGCGTTGCCTGCGAGGCGGCATACGCCGCAACGGGGGAGAGCATCGGTGTGGCCGTCAGCGCAACGGCGAGCGCGGCGCTCGTGATGATACGAGCCGGCTTCGACGCAATGAGCGCTGCGGTGCGATGATTCGAATGCTGCATCCAGTCCCTCTGCAATCAATCGTAGGTTATGGTTCGAACGGTATTCTACTACTGCTTTCGACCTCAACTTGAACCTTAAAGGTTCCAAAGGGTCAAGTTGAACTTGAGGCTTTGGCTTTGACCTGCAGTTATGATGAATTGTTGAGAAACCATAGAGTTCAACTTTAACGTTACGGAACCCTGTCGAGAGGGTTTTTGTTTATCAAAAGTCGCCTCATGTGGGGTTTTGCAACTACAGGGTCCCATCACGGCGAGGGCGGATTTCATGCTGGATAATTGCGCTGATTGCCATAGATACGGTGGAGCTTTGGGCGCCGGCGGTTTGGCACGCTAGAATAAATCAGTTGCGCAAAGACCGCCCGTTGTGTGGGCAGTTCATGATAGGAAGTTTCCATGGCATTGCAGTTTACAGAGCGCGAGTTTATTCCCGTGCTGCTCGGTGGCGACATCAACGCCTATTCGGTGGCGCGCGCCTTCTACGAGGAGTACCAGGTCAAGAGCCTGGTCTTTGGCAAGTACCAGACGGGTCCCGCGTACCGCAGCCAGATTATCGACTACACGCCCAACGTGGATATCGATACCATGCCCGTGATGCTCAGGACCGTCAACGGCATTGCCCAAGCGCATGCCGATAAGACGATTGTTCTTGTGGGCTGTGGCGATAACTATGTTGCCCTCGTGGCTCAGGCCAAGGATGCCCATGAGTTGGCGGATAACATCGTCGCGCCTTACGCTCCCTACAGCATGCTTGAGCAGTGTCAGAAGAAGGAGATCTTCTACGAGCTGTGCGAGAAGCATGGCGTGCCCTATCCGCATACCTTTACCTTCACCATGGCGATGCTGAACGCCCAAGGCGAGGCACCTGCCGAAGTGCTCGACCAGATCGATTTTCCTTACCCGATGATTCTGAAGCCTTCTGACGGCATCATGTGGTGGCAGCACGAGTTCGAGGGCCAGAAAAAGGCCTATGAGATTGCCGACCGTGCCGAGCTGGAACAGGTCATTCGCGACTCGTATGCCAGCGGCTACACCGACGACCTGATCTTGCAGGATCGCGTGCCCGGCAATGACGAGTACATGCGCGTGCTCACCAGTTATTCCGACCGCAACGGCAAGGTGCGCATGATGTGCCTGGGTCACGTGCTGCTCGAGGAGCATCAGCCTCACGGTGTCGGCAACCACGCCTGTATCATCACCGAGCCCAATGACGAGCTCATGGGCGGCGTGCGCAAGTTGCTCGAGGACCTTCACTTTGTGGGTTATTCCAACTTTGACGTTAAGTACGACGAACGCGACGGCTCGTTTAAGTTCTTCGATTTCAACACGCGCCAAGGTCGCAGCAACTACTACGTCACTAACAGCGGCTTTAACGTTGCCAAGTATGTGGTGGACGAGTATGTGTTCAACCGCCCGTTTGAGCCGGAGTTTGTGACGGCGCAGGACGAGGCGCTGTGGATGGTCGTTCCCATGGGCGTCGTCGACAAGTACGTCAAGGATCCCGAGCTGCGCGCTAAGGTGCATCGCCTGGACAAGGAAGGCAAGGGCGCCGACCCTTCGTTTATGAAGGGCGACTTTG
This sequence comes from Coriobacteriaceae bacterium, assembly GCA_905194345.1. Taxonomy (GTDB): domain Bacteria; phylum Actinomycetota; class Coriobacteriia; order Coriobacteriales; family Coriobacteriaceae; genus Collinsella. The sequence continues at coordinate 67,958 of CAJJRZ010000002.1, read as the reverse complement.
TCTTTAACCGCTGGCTGCGCATGTGGCACACCAAGCTGCGCCACTTTAAGCTGTTCAAGACGTATTACAAGTAGATGAGTGCGGCGCCCGTCCGGTTTACATCGGGCGGGCGCGGGTATGATACGCGCAATTGCGCAAGCGTCACCAAGGAGGCGGCGATGGAAAAGCTGGGAGTTATCGGCGGCATGGGCGCCGAGGCCACGTCGTATTACTACGACCAGGTGGTGCGCCATACGGCTGCTGCCTGCGATCAGGAACATATCGACATGGTGGTGCTCTCCAAGTCGACCATGCCCGACCGCACGCTTGCCATTAAGACCGGCGAGCATGCCAAGCTGCTGGCGACCATGAAAGAATGTGCCCAGGCACTCGAGTCGCTGGGCTGTGCGCACATTGCCATTCCCTGCAACACGTCACACTACTTCTACGACCAGATTCAGTCGTTTACGAAGGTGCCGATTATCCACATGCCGCGTGAGTCGGTGCGCTATGCTCTGGCCGGTGCGGTGATGGGGGAGTGCGAGTTCGATCCCAACCTGAGTATGCCGGCCGAGCCGGTGCACAAGATTGGCATCATGGGCACCGACGGAACCGTGGGCGCGGGCGTCTACGGCCGCGAATGTAAGGCTGCGGGTGTTGAGGTTGTCTATCCCAGCGAGAAACGTCAGAACGATGTGATGTCGCTTATCTACGATGATGTGAAGGCCGGACGTGAGCCCGATATGGATAAGTTCGACCGCGTGATGTGGGAGTTCGCCCGTAGCGGCTGCGACCGCGTCATTCTGGCCTGCACCGAGCTATCGGTGCTGCAGAAGTACCGAGAGATGCCCGAGATTACCCTCGACGCCATGGATGTCCTGGTGCGCGAATCCATCATCCGCAGCGGCGCCCCCTACCGCCTCTAGCTTCCGATCTGCCAAAAAGGGACAGGTTTATTTTGGTAGGTTTTATCTGGTGAAACAGTAAAGGCCTCGGCTCGTTTGGTGCGAGCCGAGGCCTTTTGCGTTGGGCGGTTGCTGTCGGTGGTGAACTAGAACAGGAAGCCGATGGCGATGAGGGCGATACTGACGATGAGCACGGCGATGTCCAGGCCCTTGATGGGGTAGCGCTTGTACGAGCTGGCGCGCGTGCGCAGATAGAAGCCGCGCTGTTCTGCCGCCAAGGCTGTGGCATCGGTCTTGCCCACGCTCGAGATGAGCAGTGGCACGCACAGTGGCAGCATGAGCTTAAGCTTCTTGATGGGGTTCTTGGTGTCGTACTCGACGCCGCGTGCGGTCTGCGCCTCCATGATGGCGTTCATCTCCTGACCAAACACCGGCACAAAGCGCAGCGCCGTGGTAAAGGTGAAGGCATAGCGATACGGTACGTGCAGCACCTCGACGCAGGCGTTGGCAAGGTCGTTGAGCTTGGTCACCATGAGCATGAGGATGAGTGGTAACGCCACGCCCAGCAGGCGCAGACAGGCCTTCGATCCTGTGATGAGGCCAGTGTCGGTGATAAAGCCCCACACCACGTTGCCATCGCGCATAAAGGCCAGCTGGAGCACCAGCATGATAAGCGCGAGCGGAATCAGCAACTTGAGCAGCGAGAACAGACGGTCGACGACGCCGGCATAGGCACCCAGCGCAAGGGTGAGTGCCAAAAAGCCCAGCAGCGCTACGTAGGTGTCGGACAAGAAGATGCCGACGATGATGGCGGCGGCGAGGCCCAGTTTGACGACGGGGTTCAGGCGATGCAGTAGCGTATCGCCCGGCATGTAGTCGATGACGTTAACCACGGTGGACCATCTCCTTGGTAATTCGAACGACATCGGTGACCTCGCTCACCTGCGCAAAAGCGGGCGAGACGGAAGATGCCAGACGGCGTGAGAGTTCAATGACCTGGGGCGGCTCGACGTAGGCACGCTGCATGAGTTCGATGTTCGAAAACAGCTCGTGCGTGCGGCCGCGGTCGAGGATGCGGCCGTTTGCCATTACCACAATGCGCTCGGCAAAATCCGAAACGACTTCCATATCGTGGCAGACCATGATAACGGCGCAACCGCGCTCGGCCATGGTGCGCACCGTTTCCATGACGGTCATGCACTCGCGGTAATCAAGGCCGCTCGTGGGCTCGTCGAGCACGACGATCTTGGGCTCTACGACCACGACAGAGGCGAGTGCCACCATCTGGCGCTGACCGCGCGAAAGCGAGAAAGGTGCCTCATCGGCAGGCAGGCCAAAGCGGTCGATGACGAGCTGGGCGCGACGCAGAGCCTCGGCGCGGTCCATGCCGCCAAGCTCCAAGCCAAAGGCGACCTCGTCGAGCACGGTGTCCTTGCAGATCTGACGGTCAGGGTTTTGGAAGAGGGTTGCGACTTCGCGGGCGATACGGCTCGTGGGAACGGCTGCGGTATCCAGTCCCGTGACGCGCACGCTGCCTGAGGCGGGCTTAAGCAGGCCTGTGAGCAGCTTGGTGAGCGTGGTCTTGCCGGCACCGTTCTGGCCGACGATGCCCACGAGCTCGCCGGGATAGAGGGTTAGGTTGAGGTCGTGGACGGCGGCGCCGCCATTGGGATAGGCAAACTCAACATGGTCGAAGGTGAGCACGGGCTCGGCGTCCTTGGCGTGCGGGCGCAACGACGGTGCGTGCGGTGAGCCGGCGGGTGCCTGAATGTCGCTGCTTGCGTGTGCGGGGTCGACGATGCCCGAAATCAGGCGCTCGGCCTCATCGACATCCAAGCAAGGGGTACCGCTTACCAGGCCATCGGCCTGGAGGCTATTGAAGATACGCGTGACGCGAGGGCAGTCGACGCCGATGGCACGGAGCTCGTCGGTATGCGCGAAGACCTCGTGTGGCTCGCCCTGCAGCGCGATTTCGCCCTGGTTGAGCACGAGCACGCGGTTGCAGTACTCCGAGAGCAGGGCGACCTTTTGCTCAACGACGACGATGGTGATTCCAAGTGCGCGGTTTGCCTCACGTAGCGTCTCGAAGACCAACGTGGAGCTGGCGGGGTCGAGTGCCGCGGTGGGCTCGTCGAGAACCAAGACGCGCGGACGCATAGCGAGGATGGCAGCGATGGCTACCTTTTGCTTCTGTCCGCCCGAGAGGGTGGCGATCTCGCGGTCGCGCAGGTCGCTGATGCCGACGGTCTCGAGGGTTTCGGTGACGCGCTGCTCAATCTGGTCGTGCGGCACGCCAAAGTTCTCGAGGCCAAAGAGCATCTCATCCTCAACCACGGAGGCGACCATCTGCGTGTCGATGTCTTGCAGCACGCTGCCGACGATTTGCGACACGTCGGTCAACGAGACCTCGCAGGTGTCGTGGCCGTCAACCATGACGGACCCAAAGAACGTGCCGGTGTAGTGGTGAGGCACGGCGCCCGACAGGCAGGCGGAAAGCGTGGACTTGCCGGCGCCCGAGGGCCCGATGATGCCGATGAAATCTCCCTTGTTCACGCTGAGCGAGATGTGGCTAAGCGCCTGCTCGGTCTGCGTGCCATAGGAGAACGAGACATCGTCGACGTTGATGATCGTTTCCATGGATACCTTTCATAGTCATTGGGGACGTTCTTACATGACTAGTCGTTTAAGAACGTCCCCAAAAGCTAGTCGTTTGGGACAGTCTTTACCGATGGGACGCTGTGGGTTAGTTGAGCTTCAGGGCCTTCTGAATGGGCAGATAGAGGGCGCCGACCAGAATGGCGTTAAAGACGGCGGTCATGGCGACGACGGGCAGCATGGCGGCGGCGAGCTCGCCCACCACGCCGAGCATGGCCATCTTGATGACCATGAAGATGACGCCCGAGACAAAGGTGGTCACGAACGTCGCGACAATGGCGATGGCGGGCTTGACCTGACCGTTCTTGCCGGCGGCATTGACGATGACGGCCATGAGCATGGCGGCGATGCCCTCGGCGGCAAAATCGACGAACGGCGAGGTGGTGGTGATCTGGATCACGGCAGCCGAGATGAGGCCAATGACGAGCGCCTGACCGATGTTGGGGCGAACGACCAGGATGGTGAGGCAGAAGGCCGAGATGATGAACTCGGGGCTGATCATGCCGCCCGAGATGCCCGAGATTGCCTTGCCGACGGTAAAGTTGAGGATGAAGCCGGCGGCGAGCAGGATGGCGAGCAGGACGAGGGCGCGGACATCGAGTTTGCCGCGGTCGGCGGTCTGGACGGTGCGGGGCTGGGCGGCGGTGTTCTGAGACATGGTGAAAATCCTTTCGGAATGGGAGTGCAAGAGAAAAGCGGAGGCGCGTGATGCGAATGCGATCGGGCTCGAGATAGAAAAAAGCCCCCGGTCGAAACCGGAGGCCTTCCAATCACCTAGAGCGCAAAAACAGGCGTGAGGGACTCACTGTCGACCGATCGTATTCGCATCACGCCACCACCAGTTGTTGAGAGAGTTCATCGTGTTCTTCATGTTGGTGGCTCCTTTCGTGATGCCGTGGCGCGGTCGCACCTAGTTGCTGTTGCGCTGCACTATAGCACAGCGAAGTGTATGCGAGGAAATCTTTTTTGAAAAGATTTCAGGCGGGTTTCCCGTCGGTCAAAAGAGCGGGCTAAGCGGGCGAGGCTGCCATTGCTGCCTCGCCCGCTCAGCTAAGACGTTACTCCTTATTGCGACGGTAGAGGAAGTAACCGCCTGCGGAGATGACGACGACGCCGGCAGCGGCGAACGCAGCCACCATGCGGCCATCAAAACGGTCACCGGTGGTGGGCAGGTTGCCCTTGGTGTTCGTCTTGTTGGTGGTCACCGTGGTCGTGGTGCTCGGCTTGGTGGGCTTGTCGGGGGTACCGGGCTGCTCGGGCTTCTCGGGAGTGCCAGGCTGCTCGGGCTTGTCGGGGGTACCGGGCTGCTCGGGCTTGTCGGGGGTACCGGGCTGCTCGGTGGCGAGGGCGTCCTTGGCGTAGGTGATGGACACCTTGAGGCCGTTGGTCTCGGTGTTCAGGTCGCTCGGGGTGAAGGGCTTGCTGAAGTCCTCAGCCTTCAGATAAGCGCGCATCTCCTGAAGCAGGGCCTTGCACTTGACATAGGTGTTCTTGGTGGCAGCGTTGCCGGCCTTGTTGGCCAGGGCGGTGCGGCCCTCAGTGGTGGTCTCGGCGAGCATGGCCTTGTCGACCTCGAGGTTCTGCTCGATGAGCTCGTTCTGGAGAGCGTCGAGGTAGGCGCGAACGCCGGTGCCGAGCTGCTCACGGTGCTCGAAGCACAGGGAGCTGATGTCCATGAGGACATAGTTGATGGAGTTCTCGGGCTCCTCGTTGTTCACGATGTCCTCCTCTTCGCAGTGATCGAAGGAGACGGTCTGGTCGCTGTAGTACGGGCTAACCTCGGTGAGCAGTGCGGAGTAGTAGGGGATGGCGACGGAGTAGGCGGCGCGGGAGAGCATCTCCCACTGGATGGTCGCGATCTCGGGGTCCATGCCCTGACGGATCTGGAAGAGATTGACCTCGGTGTTGGTCTCGGTACCAATGGCGTAGGCGCCGTCGGTGTTGGCGTTGAGGCCCGGGACCTTCTCGCCGCGGTTGCCAAACGCGCGGATCATCTCAAAGGTGTTCCAGTCGGACTTGCCGGGCTGGAAGAACAGCGGCTGCGCCTTGCTAACCAGGGCGCCGGTCGTGGCACGAGCATCTTCGCGCTCGTCCTTGACGATCTCGTAGTCGGTGCCCTCGGTGAGCGGCACACCGAAGTAGGCGCGACCCTGGACATAACGGGCCCAAGAATGCATGGCCTTTTCGCTAATTGCCTCGCCGTAGGTCTGGGCAACGTCAAATTGACCGTCATCGAAGTACTTGGCGAAGCCATTCTCCTTAGGCATGGACTCGATGGTCGCAGAGTGGAGACAGTTCGCGGTGTCGGTGAGGTCAACCTTGTAGTTGAGGTTGCCGATGTTGGGGTTGAGCGAGGCGATATCGTCAGTGAGCCTCATGGCGATCCACTGGTGGCCGGAAAGTGCGGCAAACAGCCAAGTCTCGTTGCTGTCGGCGATGATAATCTGATCGTTGCCGCAGGCGCCCTGCTCGTCGATGATCTTGCCGAGGAGCTCGACGCCCTCACGTGCATTGGCGCTTTCACCTAAGATAACGCTGCCGTAGCTGTACTCGCCAATACCGGTTTTGGTCAGGGGGTCTGCTGCCTCAGCATCAGCATTCATGCCGGTGGTCAGCGTTGCGGAGCAGGACACGCCCTTCTCATTGATGCCTGCCTCAGAGTAGGCATCATAGCGCCCGTGCCACTGGGAGGGATGGTCGCGTACATAGGTGTAGCGATACGTGGTCTTGGTCGAGGTATACATGAATGCGGACTCGTCCGAGCCGTACGTATGCCCCGGGCCGTGAGAAGGCTCAATGCCAAAGTGCTTGAGGTAGCGCTTATCGAAGTCCTCGGCGCGGCCATAGTACGTGTCACCGTCGGCCGTCAGCTTGTTGCCCATGTACATCTGCGTGCAGGCGAGCGCAGATGTCGGCATGGACATGATGGTTGCAGCTCCAAATGCAAGGCCTATGCCAAGCTTCTTGAGCGCGTTGACGGGATGAGTTTTACTCATATTCCCTCCCAGCGTGCGAAAGCCCTCTGTCTCCAGAGGGCTTCACCCAATAATTACACCCCCTTAGCGTAACGAATTCGAAACAATATACATTCATGAAAGTTATTTACTCGATAAGCGTAGCGAAATATGCGATTAACGGTAAATTGAACTCATTTAGTGGGAAATCAATTTGTATAACGCCAGAGAAAAATGTAGCTAAATAAAGCGTCAAGAAAAAAGCGGACCCCTCGCCGGCATGTGGTTTCATGCCGGCGAGGGGTCCGGGCTGCACGGGCCGTCTAAGAGTAATGGCTACTTCTTTCGACGGTGAATCACGTTAATGGCATAGCCGACGAGCATGGCCAAAACGATGACGATAAAGCCAAGGATGGGGTTGTCGTTCACGGGGGTCCTCCTATTTTCCGAGCGGCGAGAATTCGTCGACGATGATATCAAGGCATTGCGGTAGCGCGCGGGCGCCAAAGACGCCGGAGTTGCTGGAGATGATCTCGCCATCAAACTGCATGCCGAGCGATGGCGTGCAGGTAATCTTGGCTTCTTTGGTCTGGATGATCTTAAACTGCGGGCGGCCGAGTACCTTGCCGGCGGGGTCGAGCGCGGCGGTGATTACCGTGGGGAGCAACTGCACCGTGCGCACGGGCTCAATAACGACGATGTCGACCATGCCGTCGTTCATACGGCAGTTGGGGAACAGGTTGATGTCGTTTTGGATGACAGACGTGTTGCCCGCCATGCAGCAGATGCCGTCGAGCTCCTCAACAATGCCATCATGCTCAATGGTAAAGTGCGCCACCGTGGGGTTGGGCGTGGCGAGAGCGGAGAGGAAGTAGGCGATCTCGCCGATGTCGTTTTTGGTGGGGGCGGCCTTCATCATGATCTCGGCGTCAAAGCCCGAACCGGCGATGATGATAAAGCCATGGCGCTTTTCGTTGCCGTTCTCGTCGAGCCAAAAGAGCTCGCCCATGTCCACCTTGACCGTGCGGCCGGCGCGGCATGCCTTGGCGAGCGCCGCCGCCTCGGGGGCATTGCCGATGTTGTTAAAGAACAGGCAGGCCGTGCCGGAGGGGAAGACGAGCGTGGGGACGCCGCATCCGCGCATCTGATCGAGCACGTTGGAGACAGTGCCGTCGCCGCCCGAAACGACCACGCGGTCGAACTCGCGAACGTCTGCCACGGCGTCCTCGGGCTCCATGCCATCGCCGATAAAGCGCATCACGACCTCGTCGCCGCCCTGTGCAAGGGCGTGCGTGAATGCGTAGATTTCATCTGAGCTGGGACCCGATGCCGGATTGTGGATGATAAGGCAGCGCATACTTACGTTCCCGTTCTGTGACTAACCGAGTATAGTTGTAGGGCAATGCCGATATCCTACCCGTGTTTTTCGGGCCTAACCTTATTCGATGGGTTGATATGTACATTTCCACACATCAGGCTCTGGTCGACTTTTGCCAGCGCGCCCGCGAGTTCGACGCGATCGCCGTCGACACCGAGTTTTTGCGCGAGCGCACGTTTCATCCGCGCCTGTGCCTGGTCCAGATTGCCACCCCCGCCGAGAGTGTCGCTGTCGATCCGCTGGTGATCGACGACCTGTCGCCGCTTGCCGAGCTTATGGCCGACGAGAGCGTGATCAAGGTCTTCCACGCCTGCTCGCAGGACATGGAAGTTATGCTCCACACTGTGGGAGCGTTGCCGCGACCGATTTTTGATACGCAGGTTGCCGCCGCCTTTTTGGGCGAGCGCCAGCAGATTTCGTATGGAGCGCTCGTTCAGGCGTTCTGCGGCGTATCGCTGCCCAAGACCGAGTCGCTAACCGATTGGTCGCGCCGCCCGCTGAGCGATAAGCAGATCGAGTACGCGATCGATGACGTCAAGTACTTGATCGTCGCCTATACCGAGATGATGAGTCGCCTGCGCGAGCTGGGCCGTGTGGACTGGGTGCTCGACGAGTTGCGCCCGCTGGCTGACGAGTCGCACTATCGCGCCGACCGCCATGAGGCATTCCGCAAGGTCAAGCGCATCAACTCGTGCAGCCGCCATCAGCTGGGCATTGCGCGCGAGCTCGCCGCCTGGCGCGAGGACCGCGCCGAGCGCCGTAACATCCCGCGCAAGTGGGTCATGTCCGACGACACGCTGCTTGCGCTCGTTAAGCGCAATCCCGTCCGCGTTGAGGAGTTCCGTAGCATTCGCGGTACCGACCAGCTGGGGGAGCGCGACGTGGACGGTGCGCTCATGGCCATCAAGCGCGGCGCGAGCTGCCCGCACGATCGCCTGCCGCTCATGGTGCGCGGACACCGTCAGATCTCGCCGGAGCTGGAGAGCGTGACGGACCTGATGTATGCGCTCATCCGCCTGGTTGCCGAGCGCTCGGGGGTGGCGACCTCGGTCATTGCCTCGCGCGATGACCTGGCCGATTACATCGAGCATCCTGAGCAAAGCCCCCTGCGCGAAGGCTGGCGTTTTGAGCTTGTGGGTTCGCGCCTGGACGATCTGCTTTCCGGCAATATGGGGCTCACCGTGAAGGACGGAAAGATTGAGTTGTTATAGGGAAGCCTAGTCTGCTGAGTGGGTAGAATGCCTCCAACGTGTAACTCGATTTGGAGGAATTCGCATGCCCTATTACTATGGATATGGCTTTGGCATCGACCCGCTGTACCTGCTGGTTGTTCTTGTCTGCACGGTGCTTGGCCTTGCTGCGCAGAGCTATATCAATTCGACGTACAAGACGTGGTCCAAGGTTCGCTCGGACGGCGACACGGGTGCCACGGTCGCTCGCCGCATGCTCGACGCCAACGGTTGCAACGCCGTGGGTATCAAGGGCGTCGCCGGTGAGCTCACCGACCATTACAACCCGCAGGACAATAACCTGTATCTGTCGGATTCCAACCGTTCGGGCGGCTCGGTCGCAAGCGTTGCTGTCGCTTGTCACGAGGCAGGCCATGCCGCGCAGCGTCAAAGCGGCTATGCCATGATGAAGGTACGCACCGCCCTCGTGCCGGTCGTCAACTTTACCCAGAACACTTGGACCATCGTGCTGCTCATGGGCCTGTTTATGAACATCGCGGGACTCACGACCCTCGCACTGATCTTCTTCTCGTTTAGCGTGCTGTTCCAACTGGTTACGCTACCGGTCGAGATTGATGCTAGTCGGCGCGCCGTGGCGTATATTGAGCAGTCGGGTATGAGCTCCCAGCAGGTCAACGGTGCCAAGAAGGTGCTGACGGCCGCCGCGCTTACCTATGTGGCTGCGGCGCTCACCTCGATTATTCAGCTGCTCTATCTTATGGCTCGATACAACAGAAACTCCAACCGATAACAAATTGGGTCGCTGGGCGCCGCGGGGATTCGTGTCCTCGCGGCGCTGTACTATGTGTTGGACTTGAATTTGCGCAGGGCCGAAGCCCTTGTGCACGATGACGAAAGGAGGCTGCGTGGCAGGCTGGAATCTAACCGGCAATGCCGTTTCCGCCGAGTTCGACGGTTCGGACGAGCAGGAGCGCAAAGAGCTCAGCGTGAGCCAAGCGGTGGAGATCGCCGCCAGCGCGCTCGATGCCATTCCGCAGCTGAGTGTCCTGGGCGAGGTCACGGGTTTCCGTGGTCCCAATGCCCGAAGCGGCCACTGCTACTTCCAGATTAAAGACGACTCGGCCGCCGTCGACTGCATCATCTGGAAGGGCGCCTATCTCAAGCGTACCTTCGATCTGCGTGACGGCATGCAGGTGAGCTTTAAGGGCAGCTTCAATCTCTATAAGGCCACGGGCCGCATGAGCTTTGTCGCTCGCTCGTTTTCGCTGGCGGGGGAGGGTCTGCTGCGTCAACAGGTGGCGCAGTTGGCCGAAAAGCTACGCCGCGAGGGACTGATGGACGAGTCCCGCAAACGCCGCATCCCGGTGTTTTGCTCACGCGTGGCGGTCGTCACCTCGCTTTCCGGTGCGGTAATCGACGACGTCAAGCGTACGCTGCGCCGTCGCAACCCGCTCGTCGAGCTTGTCTGCGTGGGCGCCAAGGTTCAAGGCGAGGGTGCGCCGGCCGAGCTCATTGATGGCTTGCGCCGCGCCGCTTCCATTACGCCGGCGCCCGACTGTATTTTGCTGGTGCGCGGCGGCGGCTCCTTTGAGGACCTCATGACCTTTAATGACGAGGAGCTTGCCCGCGCGGTGGCGGCTTGTCCTGTGCCCGTGGTGACCGGCATTGGCCATGAGCCCGATACCTCGATTTGCGACATGGTGAGCGACCGACGCGCCTCCACGCCCACGGCGGCGGCAGAATCGGTGGCGCCGGCTATGACGGAGTTGGCCGATGTGCTCGAGGCGCGCCATCAGCGTCTGGGTGCCGCGATGGCATCGATGATCGGGTCGGATCAGGTCGATCTGGAAATGCTCGACCAACGCGGTCGTCGTGCCTGGGACACCTATACGGCTCGCTTAGGCGATGCACTCGATGCGGCTGCGTGCCGCCCGTGCCTCAACGACCCAACGTTTATGGTCGAGCGTCGCGAGTCTGAGCTTGCCCTGACGGCTGATCGTCTGTCCGGCGCCATAACGCGTTCGGTTGGGGCCTTCCGCTCCAACTTCGAGCGTCTGCCCGAGCGCTTGATCGCAAGCACCTCAGGACTCGATGGCAAGCGCCATGCGCTCACGCTCGCGAGTTCTCGCCTGGAGCATCAGGGGCGCACGATGCTCAGCAAACCCGCGTCCGACCTGGGCCGTGCGGCAGCCTCGCTCGATGCCCTATCGCCGCTCAAGGTGCTTACCCGTGGCTATTCCATCGCGTACAGCGATGATGGTGTGGCTACGAGTGCCCAGACCTTTAAGCCGGGCGACGCCATCCGCGTACGCATGGCGGACGGCAACGTGTCGGCAACCGTCAACGCGGTCGAGTAGACCGCGTTTCACAGTGATAGACCCTTAGGAAAGGAAACAGATATGGCAGAGAAGACCCCGGTCGAGCAGCTTACGTACAAGCAGGCTTCGCAAGAGCTGGAGCTCATCATCCGCAGCCTTGAGTCGGGCGATATGGAGCTCGAGGAGTCGCTCGAGAGCTACACCCGCGGCGTCGAGCTCCTCAAGAGCCTGCGCACCCGCCTGTCCGATGCCGAGCAGAAGGTCTCGGTGCTCCTTAAGGACGTCGACGGCAACGACGTGCTCGCCGACGGCGAAGCCGCCAACACCGACGACAGTCTCTCGTTCTAACTATTCCGACCAAATATAATTACCTTGGTCTGTGAGAAAGGAACCAACCATGTGCGATTGCATCTTCTGCAAAATTGCCAACCACGAGATCCCCTCGACCGTTGTCTATGAGGGCGATCAGGTCGTCGCGTTCGACGACCTCAACCCGCAGGCGCCGGTCCACACGCTCGTGATCCCAAAGAAGCACTACAGCGACATCGCCGACAACGTGCCGGCCGAGACCATGGGCGCCATGGCTCACGCCATCCAGGAGGTCGCCAAGGCCAAGGGTCTGGAGGACGGTTTCCGCGTCATCTCCAACAAGGGCGTCAATGCCGGCCAGACCGTCATGCACTTCCACATGCACGTCCTCGGCGGCAAAAACCTGGGCGAGAACCTCATCTGAGGGCGCGTAGCCCGTCGACTTGGCTGCCTTTGGAGTAATCTATGCAGCTTTCTCAACTCGAATACCTTCAAGCGGTAGCGAACTATGGCGGCGTGCGCAAAGCAGCTCGCGCTGTTCATGTGAGTCCGCAGGCCGTTTCGTCGGCAATCAAAAAGTTGGAATCTGAGTATCAGATTGGTTTGCTCGACCGATCGGCGGGGGAGGCTGTTTTGTCTCCGGCGGGCAGAGAATTTGCGCGTCGTGCACGCATGATCCTGGCACAAGTCGACGATCTCAAAAAGTACGCTCGATCGAGGGGCGACGGCGTCTCCCCCGATGGCCACTTTCGTCTTTACGCCCCCTGTCTTCATGGGCGGGGGCGCCTTTTTGCCGAAAACTGGTATGACTCGTTTGAACGCTCGCACCCTCAGATTCATCTTGATGTGTGGCATCAGCCAACGGCAACATGCTTTGAATCACTTATACTTGGAATTTCGGACGCGGCTATCTCGTTTGAGGAACCACGGGACAGCGTCCTTTCTTCAAAATATTTGGGTGAAAAGGAGCTCAAGGTTCTTTCATGCCCAGCGGGTCATCAATCTGTTGACGCTATGACCATTCGTGAGTTACTGGGCGGCAGGCTTGCTGTTCCCATTAATTTGTCACCCTGTCTCAATGCGATTAACCAATGCCCTGAAGCCCAGCTCGTCAATTTTCGCTTCCGTGATGTTGAATACGGAAGCAGGGCTCAGACTGAGTTTCTTCAAGGCGGGGGATTGATATTGAGTTTGTCTGGGTCCTCTCTCGCATCGGATGGGTCAGAAGTGAGTGAGTGCTCCATTGAAGGTTCGCGTGATGTAACCTTGCCTATCTACTTTTGCTATCGGCAGAATTCCTGGACTGATCGACACCAGACGGTTTTTCTGCACCTATTGCGTCATCTTGCTTCGTGAAATTAATTGGCTTCGAGACGTCAAGTGATTATTGACGCCTTGTAACACATAGCTGACAGCTTTGCCCTCATGCTTTTCCAAGATTCCGATTTAGATTGCTGACTCTTGGAGGGCGGAGCATGAAAAACCGTACGGTTTTGTTTTATATGACGTTCGTTTTTCTGTCGAACTTCAGCACCATCTTGTATTTTCTAACTGTCTACCTTGAGTTCGTCGGGCTTTCGATGGTAGCGATTTCTAGCATGATGATTGCATATCAAGTGAGCAAGTTCATCCTCGAAGTTCCCACTGGCTATATTGCTGATAGGTTTGGACGAAAGACTAGCGGTCTCGTTGGCGTTGTGGGAATGCTTGGATACTACGCCGCCCTGCTTCTCGTCCGTTCTCCTCTGCTTTTAATCGGCGCGTTTGCTCTCAAAGGTTTTGCCGTTGCATGTGTGAGCGGATCCATAGAAGCGATTTACATTGACAGCGTCTCTCAGGACCAGCTCGTAAGACTTAATGTCGTTGAGCGATTTGTTTTCTATGCCTCTTATGCCATCTCCGCTTGTGTGGGCGGTTTCATTTCGTCCGTCGGTGCATACCTCATTGGTCTTTCGGCAGATATCATCGCAATGGTGTTGACGTTGGTTGTCGTTATCTGCATTCCTGAGATGCGAAGAGGGGGCACTGCGGCGACACCTGGGCATGGAATGAGCCCGAGGATGATCGGTGCTGCTATTGCGGGTAATGGCATTCTTCGGTCAGCGTTCATCATGGACTGTTCTCAGGCATTTGCCTTCGTCGCTCTGGAAGACTTCTTTTCACTGTTGCTTGCAGGCCGCGGAATGAATGCCGTCGCTTCGGGCGTGACCATTGCGGTCCAGCTCCTTGCTTCCGCCTCCATAGGGTTTATTGTGCCCAGTGTGATTGCTCGTGTCGACAAGGGCCGTTTTGCGCGTATTTGCGGCATCTTTCGCTTAGTATTGACAGTTTTGTTTTTGATTCCTCTTACTCCGGCTAATTTGCTGCCCGTGTTCTATGTGCTGCAGACGGTTGCGTACTCGTTGTTTGCCCCAATCAAATACTCAGTTTTCCAAAATGCTGCCGATTCATCGATGCGCTGTTCGCTGATTTCGGTTCAAAGCCAGATGGTGGCGGTGGGTGCCGTTCTTTTCTATCTGCTCAACGCTGCGTTGAGCAGCGTTGCGGGCATTCGAGTCGTATTGCTTGTTGCGCTCGGGATTTCTTCCCTGGTGTATATCCCCGCGCTATTTCGTCTTACAAGTCAAAGGCCATGAGTATTTAGGCATCGATAACTTATATATCAACGCAATAAACCCGAGCGCGAGGGCGTTTGGGTTTATTATTGAAGCGTATGTAATCTGGCGGCGCCACACCGCCTGTTAGTAGGGAGACACATGAACGTTCTGGTCGTCAACGCAGGATCTTCGACCCTTAAGTATCAGGTCATCGATACCAAGTCCCACAAGGTGTCCGCAAAGGGCTCCTGCGAGCGCGTCTGCTTTACCGGTGGTACCTTCACCCATGCTGCCAATGGCTCCAAGAAGGTGACCGAGAACATCGAGTTCCCCGACCACAAGGTCGCCATCGAGGTCGTCCTGAAGGACCTTGAGGCCAACGGCGTCAAGATCGAGGGCATCGGCCACCGTATCGTTCAGGGCGGTTGGTACTTCGGCGATTCCTCCCTCGTTGACGAGGACGTCCTCGCCAAGATCCGCGAGGTCGCTCCGCTCGCCCCGCTGCACAACAACCCCGAGGCCAACGTTATCGAGTACTGCCTCGAGCAGTATCCCGACCTGCCCAACGTTACGGTCTACGACACCGCTTTCCACTTCAACATGCCCGAGGTCGCCAAGACTTACGCCCTGCCCAAGGACGTCTGCGACAAGCTGCACATCCGTAAGTACGGCGCCCACGGCACCAGCTACCGCTACATCTCCAAGAAGGTTGCCGAGATGACCAACGGCGAGGCTCGCAAGGTTGTCGTGTGCCATATCGGTTCCGGTGCTTCCCTGTGCGCCATCGAGGACGGCAAGTGCATGGACACCACCATGGGCTTGACGCCGCTCGACGGTGTTATGATGGGCACCCGCTGCGGCTCCATCGACCCTGCTACCGTGTGCTACCTGCAGCACGAAGGCGGCTACACTTTCGACGAGGTCGACGAGATGATGAACAAGAAGTCCGGCCTTTTGGCTGTGACCGGCGGCAAGACTAACGACTGCCGCAACGTTGAGGAGCTCGCCGCCGCTGGTGACCCCGAGGCTCAGCTCGCCTTCGACATGTTTGTCTACAAGATTGCCGCCAAGGCCGCCGAGATGGCCACCTCCATGTGCGGCATGGACACCCTGGTCTTTACTGCCGGCATCGGTGAGCACGCTCCGGCCGTCCGCGCTGGCGTGGCCGACCGTCTGGCCTTTATGGGCGTCAAGATGGACCATGCCCGTAACGCCCTGCGCGGCGACGGCGCTTGGTGCCTGTCCGCAAAGGATTCCAAGGTTAAGATCTTCGTCATCCCCACGGACGAGGAGTTCATGATCGCTTCTGACGTCGAGCGCATCGTCAACGGCAAGTAATTGATGCAAGGGGAGGGGACTGGATGGCCTTGTGCCGTTCAGCCCCCTTTTACGCTCTTTGGGCGAAGAGTTCAATAGATATTTATTGAATTTTGATAACTTCTTATTAAGGGTACGGCCGCCTTATAGGTTTGCCGACCGTACTGTAATCACGAAGGAGTCTCATGAACGTACTTGTTGTCAACGCTGGTAGTTCTAGCCTTAAATATCAACTCTTGGATACCGATACCCGCGAGGTTTTCGCCAAGGGCAACTGCGAGCGTATCGGCTCGGACATGGGCATCTTTGGTCACGCCGAGAACGGTGGCGCCAAGCAGACCGAGGAGGTCCCCTTCCCGGATCACCGTTCGGCTATCGCACGTGTGCTCGAGGAGCTCGAGAAGACCGACTTTACGATTGACGGCATTGGCCATCGTATCGTTCAGGGTGGCTGGCATTTTAAGGACTCTGCCGTCGTCGACGACGAAGTCATGGCCAAGATTCTTGAGGTGGCCCCCTTGGCTCCGCTGCACAACTACGGCGAGGCCGCGGCAATCGAATATTGCCTCGAGAAGTATCCGGAGCTGCCCAATGTGGCCGTCTTCGACACCTCGTTCCACATGACCATGCCCGAGGTCGCCTACACCTACGCGCTGCCCAAGGACGTGTGCGACAAGTACCACGTGCGCAAATATGGCGCGCACGGTACGAGCCACCGTTACGAGTGGATGATGGCCAAGGAGATCCTGGGTACGCGCTGCCACCGTCTGCTTTCGTGCCATCTGGGCAACGGTGCCTCGCTTGCCGCCATCGAGGACGGTGTGTGTCGCGATACCACGATGGGCCTCACGCCTCTTGACGGTCTGATGATGGGCACCCGTTGCGGTTCTATCGACCCGGCCACCGTGTGCTACCTCCAGCGCGAGGGCGGCTACACCTACCAGGAAGTCGATGACATGATGAACAAGCAGTCCGGTCTGCTTGCCATCTCGGGCATCTCCAACGACGCCCGTGACATCCGTACGCGCGCCTCCGAGGGTGACGAGCGCTGCCTGCTCGCCTTCGATATGTTCGCCTATAAGGCCATGCAGCAGGCCGGTTCCATGATCGCTTCCATGGCGGGCGTGGACACCATTACCTTTACCGCCGGCATTGGCGAGAATGACTGGTCGATCCGCAAGGCCTTCTGCGACTGCTTTGAGTGGCTGGGCGTGCGCATCGACAACAACAAGAACCGCGAGGCCGTTGGCAACGGCCCACAGGTCATCAGCGCCGCCGGTTCCTCCGTCACGGTCATGGTCATCCCCACCGACGAGGAATACATGATCGCCCACGACGTCGAGCGTCTGACCAAGAACAACTAACGTGCGCATTTGCAAGTAAACGACAGGCCTCCAGAGCAACAGCTCCGGAGGCCTTTTTACTAGCAGACGGTAATTCCAGTCCCAAAGTGATCACCGCCAGCAACGCCTGCGCTCCCAGCAACGACACCCATCCATTCAGATCCTCAGCCCCAGCTCGTAGCCAAGCCGCCGTCCACTCCAGATGCTCTGAATGCTACGTGGCGGCAGGGACCCTACAGGGTAAAGCTCTGAAAACATTCCGCAGGACGGAGGAAGCCCCCGCCGCACGTAGTGCGCAGCGGGGGCTTCCGACATGTCCGAGGACGTTTTCAGAGCTTTACCCTGTAGGGTCCCGAGGGGATACGTCCGCTATTCAGCCATCTGAGCCTGGACGGCGGTGATGGCCACGACACCCACGATGTCGTCGGCAGAGCAACCGCGCGAAAGGTCGTTAACCGGCTTGGCGATGCCCTGCAGGATGGGGCCGTAAGCGTCGGCGCCGGCGAAGCGCTGGACCAGCTTGTAGCCGATGTTGCCGGCCTCGAGGTCGGGGAACACGAGCACGTTGGCCTTGCCGGCAACGGAGGAGCCGGGAGCCTTGAGCTGGGCGACGGTGGGAACGATAGCGGCGTCGAGCTGCAGGTCGCCATCGATGGCGAGCTCGGGAGCCTTCTCCTTGCAGAACTTCACGGCCTCCTGGACCTTCTTGGCGACCTCGCCGCCGGCGGAGCCCATGGTGGAGTAGGAGAGCATGGCCACGTGCGGCTCGACGTTGCCCATGAAGGTGGACCAGGAGTGGGCCGAAGCGATGGCGATCTCGGAGAGCTCGTCAGAGGACGGGTTGATGTTGAGGCCGCAGTCGGCGAAGATCAGCGTGCCGTCGGTGCCGAACTGCGGGGTGTCGGTGCACATCACGAAGAAGGCCGAGACCAGCTTGGTGCCCGGGGCAGTCTTGAGGATCTGCAGCGCGGGGCGCAGGGTGTCGGCGGTGGAGTGGCAGGCGCCGGAGACCAGGCCGTCGGCATCGCCCATCTTGACCATCATGGTGCCAAAGTAGGTAGCGTCCATCACCTGAGCGCGAGCCTGCTCGATGGTAACGCCCTTCTTGGCGCGGAGCTCGGCAAACTTCTGTGCGTACTCCTCGTGCTTCTCGGCGTTGCGCGGATCGATGACGGTAGCGCCGGGAACGTTGATCTCGTTGGGATCGCCCAGGATGACGATGTTGGCCAGGCCTTCCTCGATGATCTTGTTGGCCGCGACGATGGTGCGCGGATCCTCGCCCTCGGGCAGGACGATGGTCTTAAGGTCGGCCTTGGCGGCAGACTTCATACGGTTTAGGAAATCGCTCATGTTACTCCTTACAAGCGTTTCGCTAAGCTCCAGGCGCCCGTCTGTACACGAATAAACCCGCTGCTAGCGGGTTTACCTTTCAATTATGTACGCCGCGGTGCTTGAGCTTTCCTTGTGTGGCAAGCTCATTATAGGACGCATTAGCGCTATAATCGCTCTGATAAATATGTCTCGAAGAATGTTCGAGAAAAGCCCAGCTAACGAGCCCGTGGCTTTTGACAAGGAGTATCGATGCAGATTACCTCAGGCCTGCCTGAAGGCTTTAACGCCGGCGCGTACGACATGATTGTCGTCGGTGCTGGATATGCCGGTGCCGTATGCGCCCGCCGTCTTGCCGAGACCATCGGCTATCGTGTTGCCGTTTTGGAGCGCCGTAGCCACATTGCGGGCAATGCCTATGACTGCACTGACGAGGCCGGAATCCTGATCCATGAGTACGGTCCGCATATCTATCACACCTTTAACGAGCGCGTGCACAATTTCCTGTCGCGCTTTACCAAGTGGACGGATTATCAGCACAAGGTGCTCGCCAACATCAACGGTACCCTTATGCCCGTGCCTTTCAACCATGCGAGTCTCAAGCTCGCCTTTGGTGACGAGCGCGGCGAGGAGCTGTATCAGAAGCTCGTGGAGACCTTTGGCAAGGACGTCAAGGTGCCCATCATGGAGCTGCGCAAGAAGAACGACCCGGATCTTGCCGAGGTCGCCGATTACGTCTACGAGAACGTCTTTTTGCATTACACCATGAAACAGTGGGGCCAGACGCCCGATCAGATCGACCCCTCGATCACCGGCCGCGTTCCCATCTTTGTGGGCGATGATGACCGCTACTTTCCGCAGGCTCCCTTCCAGGGTATGCCGCAGGACGGCTACACGGCGTTGTTCGAGCATATGCTCGACCACGACCTGATCGACGTGTTCTGCGACGTGGACGCCCGCGATCTCTTTGAGATCGACGAGACCACCGTCAGGATCGGTGGCAAGGTCTACGGCGGCGAGATCGTCTATACCGGTCCGCTCGATGAGCTGTTCGACCTTGACCTGGGCGCTCTTCCGTACCGTACGCTCGACATGAAGTTCGAGACGCTCGATATGGATCAGTTCCAGCCCGTGGGCACCGTCAACTACACCACGAGCGAGGATTACACGCGCATTACCGAGTTCAAGAACATGACCGGTCAGGTTCTGCCCGGCAAGACCACCATCATGAAGGAGTACTCCAAGGCCTATACGCCCGGCTCGGGCGAGACGCCGTATTACGCCATTCTTGAGCCCGAGAACCGTGAGCTCTATGAGCGCTATCTTGAGCGCGTCCAGAACCTGACAAACTTCCACCCGGTGGGTCGTCTGGCCGAGTATCGTTACTACGATATGGATGCCGTGACCAATTCCGCCCTCGATCTTTCGGATGAGATTATCGCCTGCCATGCATAAAGTCATAACATTCGGTATTCCCTCGTATAACGCCGCTAAGGACATGGACCATTGCATTACCTCCATCTTGGAGGGGAGCAATTATGCCACCGATATCGAGATTATCGTGGTGGACGACGGCTCCAAGGATGAGACGGCCGCCAAGGCCGACGAGTGGGAGGCCCGTTATCCTGGAATCATCCGCGCGGTGCACCAGGAGAATGGCGGCCACGGTATTGCCGTCCTTTCGGGTCTGCGCGAGGCGCAGGGCACCTACTACAAGGTTGTCGACTCGGACGACTGGCTTGACGGCGCTGCCCTTTCGACCATGCTGTCGATTCTGCGCGGCTTTGAAGAGCGCGACCAGCGCGTTGACCTGTTTATCTCGAACTACGTGTACGAGAAGGTTTACGAGGGTACGCATACGGCCATTGGTTACAAGTTTGCCTTGCCTCGAAAAAAGATCTTTACCTGGGACCAGATTGGCCATTTCCGCCTGGACCAGAATCTGCTCATGCACAGCCTGTGCTATCGCACGGATGTGCTGCGCGAGTCCAACCTTCCCATGCCGCCGCACACGTTCTATGTGGACAACATCTACGCCTACGTGCCGCTGCCGCGTTGCAAGACCATGTACTACGCCGACATCGACCTCTATCGCTACTTTATCGGTCGCGAGGGCCAGAGTGTCAACGAGGCCACGATGGTCAAGCGTCTCGATCAGCAGTTCCGTGTGACGCGCATCATGATGGAGTCGTACCACCTGTACAGCGATGTCGAGTCGTCGCGTCTGCGTTCGTACATGATGGGTTATTTCACTATGATGATGGCGATCTGCTCGGTGCTCACCAAGCTTTCCGAGGAAGATTGCGCCGACGAGCGCCTAAAGACGCTGTGGAATGATTTGAAGGCCTATGACGAGCGTATGTATCGTCGTGCACGTTACGGTGTGGTCGGCTTCTTCACCAACCTCCGCGGTCGTGCCGGAGACAAAACCACACTCGGCCTATACCATCTTGCCTCAAAGATCTTCAAATTCAACTAGCTGCTGAGTAATCGCTGCTGATAGGTTGACTGGGCCCCTTGGCCTTTAGTTTGCTACTGCGAACAGTCCTGCTCGCACGGAAAGCACATTAAGTGCTTTCCGGCTCGTGCGGAACTTGTATCAAACTAAAGGCCAAGGGGCATCTGCTATAAGAATCGATTGTCAGGTTATTTGAATTTGAAGATCTTCGACGCGCGGTACACAGGGGCCTGGGCTGAAAAGATTTTGGTTGGTAGGTTGCCCGGTGGGTCTTGGTTATGTTTGTCGCGAGTTCCGCACGAGCCGAAGAGCACTTAATGTGCTCTTCGTGCGAGCCAGGACTGTAGAGCAGCAAACATAACCAAGACCCACCGGGCAACCGGACGAGCTAGTTTACTTCGCGGCGCCGGGGATGCCGTGGGAGGTTTTGGCGGTTTTGGCTCCGTTTACGATGGCGGTTTGCAAAGCCCTTACGGCGAGCATGCCCAGCAGGTCTAGGGGAACGGCGGCGCTTGCCTGGGCGCCCAGTTTGCCGCTGGCGAGGGTGTAGATGGTGTCGCCGTCGTTGGTGGTGTGCGTGGGACGGATGGCGTGTGCGTAGGCGTCTGCGGCCATCTGGGAGACCTTGGTGGCTTGTGCCTTAGTGAGTTCCACGTTGGTGACGATGCAGCTGATGGTGGTGTTGGTGCGGTCGAGCGGCATCTGCATGGATCCGGCGGCGGCAAAGGCTGCGAGTTCCATGTCGACGATCTGGTCGCTATCGGCTGCGGCGCGCATACCGGCGACCCACTCGCCGGTGAAGGGGTCGACAACGTTGCCGCAGGCGTTGACCGAGACCACGGCGCCCACCTTGATGGGGCCGAGCGCCACGGCGGCAGCGCCAAGGCCGGCCTTCATGCAGGTGGCGGGGCCCATGAGCTTACCCACGGTAGCGCCCGTGCCGGCGCCTACGTTGCCCTGTTCGAGCTTGGTGGGGGTGTGGTCGAGCGCCTCGCGCACGGCGGCGATGCCGGCCTCAATGTCGGGACGCACCGTGGGGTCGCCAAAGGCAAGGTCGAAGATACAGCTGGAGCACACGATGGGCACCTGCGTGGGGCCGACGGGCAGACCAATGCCGCGGCTCTCGAGTTCGCGGGCCACGCCGCTTGCAGCCTCGAGGCCAAAGGCCGATCCGCCCGAAAGGCAGACGGCGTGGACCTTATCGACGGTGTTTTCGGGACGCAGCAGGTCGGTCTCACGCGAAGCGGGGGCACCACCACGTACGTCAACGCCGCCGGTGGCACCCTCGGGCGCCACGATTACGGTGCAGCCGGTGCCAGCCTCCTCGTCCGTATAGTTGCCAAAGCAAAAGCCATCGACATTGCAAACATCGATGGCTTCGAGCAGTGTGTCCATGTGTTCTCCTATCGGTTTTCCGCCGGGCCTTATGCCCGGTCGGGATCCGTACGGTACGGCAAAATTGTAGGCGCTGGGGGATACCCAGCGCCAGAGCAATTACGAGAGTTTTTGAATCGCGCGTGCGACGCGAGCGATGGGCAAGCCCACCACGCTGTAGAAGTCACCCGAAATATCGTGCACAAGCATGCGGCCGCCTGTGCCTTGGATGCCGTAGGCCCCGGCCTTGTCCATGGGTTCGCCGGAGGCAACATAGCGCTCGATCTGCTCTTCGGTAAGCTCATAGAACGTCACGTCGGTCACATCGACAAACGACAGGCTCTCGGCGGCATGCGGAGCTGTAGCGTCGCCGGCTTTAACGATGCAGACGCCGGTTGCGACCTGGTGCGTGCGGCCCGAAAGCTCGCGGAGCATGGTGCGCGCCTCGTCCCCGTCTGCCGGCTTGCCCAAAATTTGGCCGTCAAAGGTGACAATAGTATCGGCCGCGACGGTCAGTTCGTTGGGCTCGGCATGTTCGGCCGTGACGGCAGCGGCTTTGGCACGCGCCAAGCGCTCGACGAGTGTAAGCGGAGCTTCGCCATCAAAAGGCGTTTCGTCGATATCTGCGGGAATCACGCGAATGTCATAGCCCGCCTCGCGCATCAGCTCGATGCGGCGCGGTGATTGCGAAGCCAAAATCATAGCTGAATGCCCTCGGCAACCTTCTCGACAGCCTTGTCGCCTGCGAGCGTACGCAGCAGCTCAAGCGCAAAGGGGAGCGACTGGGCCATGCCGCTGGCGGTGATGATGTTGCCGTCGTGCGTGACCTTGTCGCCGGTATAGGCACCCTCGGGGAAGCTCTTCTCAAAGCCGGGGAAGCACGTGGCGTGGCGTCCCTCGAGTAGGTCGAGCTCGCCCAGGATAAACGGGGCGGCGCAGATGGCGGCAACATGCTTGGTCGCGGCGAACTCGCAGACTACGTCGCAGACGCGCTGGTCGGCGCGCAGGTTGGTGGCGCCGGGCAGGCCGCCGGGCAGCACGACGCAGTCGTACTCGTCAAAGTTGATCTCGTCAAAGAGTGCGTCGCAGGTTACGGGAATCTGCAGCGAGCTTACGACCTCGCGCGTGGGCATGATCGAGACGAGCGTGGCGCGCACGCCGCCGCGACGCATGACATCGACCATGGTCAGGCATTCAATCGTTTCAAAGCCATCGGCGGCGAGAACGGCAACGCTGGGCATGAGGGTTCCTTTCATAGGCGGCATACAATTAGCCGTCTTATACCCCGAAGACCTCCGCTTGCCACGCTCGATTTTCCATTGTTTAAAAAGGGACGGGGCTATTTTAGCTACCCTCACCCATCCTCAACAATCTCAATCTGTAACATCTAGACCCACTTTTGACCCCTAACTGTTACAGATCAAGACAAACGGAAACCGCCCCGACAAAACGTCTAAATCTGTAACATCTACGGACCAAAACCGGGTCTTACTGTTACAGATCGAGACAGCCCCCAACAGCACCGCCCCGTTCGGGGAAACGACCGCTACAGGTACGGCGGGCAGAGGCTCACTTTTTTCTTCGGTTTTTCTTGACGGAATCTCACCTGTTGTAGTACTTTGTCCCAGTCTAAAAACGCGTGGACTTTTCTGGGCGCTAGCCACCTTTTTGCCACGCAACCGAGCAGTCGGTTGCGTGGCTTTTTTCGTCTTGGCAGCAGGTACCACATGCACCGCCAGAAGACCGCACGAGCCCACCTTCCGACTGCAGGGAACAGACGCACGAGACGTGCATCTGCAAGACAGCAGACGGAAGGGAGCCTAATGGCAGAAACAAACACAATCAAGCAACAGACCGCCGAGGCGGGAGCCGCGGGCGCGGGGCAGGTCAAGGCGGCGCTCCAGGTCTTTGCGGGCGGCGCCTGCTACGGCGCGATGGCCACGACCTACAAGCTCGCCTACGCCGCGGGCTTCACCTCAGCGCAGGTGGTGGCGAGCCAGGCGTGGTTCGGCTGCCTCTTCTTCGCCCTCGCCACGCTCGCAGGGCACGCACTCGGGCACCGCTGGCAGCGCGTGGGCTGGAAGCTCGCCCTCAAGCTCATGGGCCTGGGAGCCCTCACCTGCCTCACCTCAATCCTCTACTGCTACGCCATGAGCGTGCTGCCCGCCCCGGTGGCACTCACGCTCCTCTTCCAGTTCACGTGGCTGGGGCTCGTGTGGCAGACCGTCATGACGCGCCGGCCGCCGAGGCTCCTCCAAGTGGCCTCCGCCCTGGTCATCGTCTTCGGAACGGTGTTCGCCAGCGGCGTCTACAAGACCGGCATCACCGGGTACGACCCCGTGGCCCTGCTCTGCGCGCTGGGGGCGGCCGTGTCCTGCTCCCTCTTTGTCACCCTCTCCGGCAAGGTCGAGGCCCCCTGCTCGTCCGAGCAGCGTGGCGTCATCGTATGCGCGGGCTCCGTGGTCATGTCGCTCACGGTGTGTCCGGACTACGTCGTCTCGGGCGTCCTCGCCCAGGGCATCCTGCCCTTTGCCGTCATCGCCGGCTTCTTTGGCATGCTCTGCCCGGTCCTGCTCTTCGGCATGGGCTCTCCGCACCTGCCCGCGGGCCTGTCCACCGTCATGGCCGCCGCGGAACTCCCCGCCGGCCTGCTCATCGCCATGATCGTCCTCGGCGAGCCGCTCGGCGTCGTCGAGTGGCTGGGCGTCGCCATCATCCTCGCCGGCGTGTGCCTGGCACAGGTCCCCTCCCTGCTTGGAGGCCGGGAGGCACGTCGCGCCGCCGCAGGACAAGCCGTCAGCTAGTCACCCCTTCACAGGCGGCCCGCGCGCATCAGGGAAAGGGCCACGGGCCAGGCGCGCGAGGCCGCAAGGACGTTATAAAGCGTCCCCCGCAGAGATGGGGGCGCCAGAGAGAAGGAGGCACCATGCCATTTCCAAAAGGGTTCCTTTGGGGAGGAGCCACCGCCGCCAACCAATGCGAGGGAGGTTATGACGAGGGCGGCCGCGGCCTTGCCAACGTCGACGTCATCCCACACGGGCCGGAGCGCAACGACGTAAGCCGCGGCCTGAGGCGCATGCTCGACTTCGAGCCCGGGTACTACTACCCGGCCCAGACGGGCATCGACTTCTACCACCACTACCGCGAGGACATAGCCCTCTTCGCGGAGATGGGCTTTAAGGTCTTTCGCCTCTCCATCGCCTGGAGCCGCATCTTCCCCAATGGCGACGAGGAGGAGCCCAACGAGGCCGGGCTCGCTTTCTACGAGGACGTGTTCCGCTGCTGCCGCGAGCACGGGATCGAGCCCCTCGTGACCATCACGCACTTCGACTGCCCCATCCACCTCGTCAAGAAGTACGGCGCCTGGCGAAACCGCACCCTTATCGAGCTCTACAAGCGGCTTGTGACGGTGCTCTTCAACCGCTACCGCGGCCTCGTGCGCTGGTGGATCACGTTCAACGAGATGAACATGATCTTGCACCGTCCCTTCATGGGTGCCGGCATCGTCCTCGAGCCCGGGGAGAATGCCCGCGAGGCCGAGTACCGCGCCGCGCACAACGAGCTCGTGGCGAGCGCCTGGGCCACCAAGATCGCCCACGAGGTCGATCCGGAGAACAAGGTGGGCTGCATGCTCGCCGCGGGAAGCTACTACCCCTACTCCTGTCGTCCCGAGGACGTTCGCGCGGCGCAGGTCAAGAACCAGGAGGACCTCTTCTTCGTGGACGTGCAGGCGCGCGGTCGCTACCCCGGCTACGCGCTCAAGATGCTCGAGCGCGAGGGCATCGACGTGGGCATGACCGCCGAGGACGAGCGCATCCTTGCGGAGAACACCGTCGACTTCATCTCGTTTAGCTACTACTCCTCGCGCTGCACCGCGGGCGACCCCGACTCCGTGGGCGGCGTCGCCGAGGGCAACGCCTTCGCCGGCGTGGAGAACCCCTACGTGCGCACGAGCGACTGGGGCTGGGTCATCGACCCGCTGGGATTCCGCATCACGATCAACGACCTCTGGGACCGCTACCAGAAGCCGCTCTTTGTGGTGGAGAACGGCCTCGGCGCCTATGACGAGGTGCTTCCCGACGGCACGATCGAGGACGACTACCGCATCGCCTACCTGCGCGAGCACATCGAGGCCATGCGTGACGCCATCGAGCAGGACGGCGTCGAGATGCTCGGCTACACCACCTGGGGGCCGATCGACCTCGTGAGCGCGGGCTCCGGCGAGATGGAGAAGCGCTACGGCTTCATCTACGTGGACCGCGACAACCTGGGCAACGGCACGCTCGAGCGCAGGCGCAAGAAGAGCTTCTACTGGTATCAACAGGCCATCGCCACCAACGGAGGCGACCTGGGCTAGCCGCCCGGGCAATATCACTAAGGAGAAAATAATGGCTGAAAAATACGACGATCTGGCCAGATCCATACTCGAGAACGTAGGCGGCACAGAGAACGTCGCCAGCGTCGCGCACTGCATCACGCGCGTGCGCTTCAAACTCAAGGACGAGTCCCGCGCCAACACTGCCAAGATCGAGGCCCTCAAGGGCGTCATCCAGGTCATCCAGGCCAACGGCCAGTACCAGGTGGTCGTGGGTAACATCGTCGAGGACGTCTACGACGCGGTCCTGGAGGCCGGCAACTTCTCGGGCGGCGCAAGCGCCGACGACGAGCCCCAGGGCGATAAGACCGTTGCCTCCGTCGTCATCGACCTCATCTCTGGCATCTTCCAGCCCATCCTGGGACCGCTTGCCGCCGCAGGCATCATGAAGGGACTGCTTGCCCTCATCACCTACTTCGTCCCGGCCTTTGCAAACGACGGCCT
Organism: Coriobacteriaceae bacterium; assembly: GCA_905194345.1. GTDB lineage: Bacteria > Actinomycetota > Coriobacteriia > Coriobacteriales > Coriobacteriaceae > Collinsella. The sequence goes on along the minus strand of CAJJRZ010000002.1, from coordinate 41,033 downwards.
CTACACGCTGCTCTACACCGTGGCTGACGGCTTCTTCTACTTCCTTCCCGTCGCCCTGGCGTTCAGTGCCGCGCGCAAGTTCCGCATGAACGAGTTCACCGGCGTGGCAATCGGCGTGGCGCTTCTCTACCCGACGATGGTCGCCCTGACCTCGGGCGAGGCGCTCGGCAGCATCGACCTCGGCGTGGCCGGCACGTTCTCGTGGTACGCCACCGCCCTCGGGCTCCCCATCATCATGCCCGTGTCCGGCTACGTGAGCTCGGTGATCCCCGTCCTTCTCATGGTGTGGTTCGGCTCTATCCTTGAGCGCTGGCTCAAGAGCTGGATGCCGGCTGCGCTCAAGATGTTCCTTGTCCCGCTCGCCACGATGACGGTCTCCATCGTCTTGGGCTACCTCATCATCGGCCCGGTGGCCACCCTCATCACCAACCTGCTGAGCGCGGCATTCTCGTTCATCTTCCAGCTCCCCGTGGTTGGTTCCGTCCTGGGCAGCGCCCTGGTTGGCGGACTGTGGATGTGCCTCGTCATCTTTGGCTTCCACTGGAGCCTCATCCCCATCTCCATCATGAATCTGAACACCCTCGGCCACGACAGCGTGCTCGCCGCCACCATCGGCCACGGGTTCGCGCTCGGAGCGGTCATCTTTGCCATGTACCTCAGAAACAAGGACGAGCGCTTCCGCGGCATCGCCCTTCCCGCGATGATCTCCGCCTTCTTCTTCGGCGTCACCGAGCCGGGCATCTACGGCATCGCCCTCCCCAACAAGCGCGCGTTCGTCGTGGCATGCCTGAGCTCCGCCGTGGGCGGCGCCATCGTGGGAATGACTGGCGCTCTCATGTACATCTCGGGCGGCCTCGGCGTCTTCAACCTGCTCAACTTTATCGACGGGACCCCTGGTGGCGCCGGGATCTCCCACATGATCTTCGCGATCATCGCCTCGCTCGTCTCTGCCGTCCTGGCCTTTGTTATCGAGTTCATCACCTACCGGCCCAACGACGATGAGGAAGGCACCCGCTAGCCTGCGCCCTCCTCAATCAGCTCTATGTAATTGAGGGGCAGTTGAGGTGGGTGAGGGCCGAGGGCGATCAAGGTGGCCGCCCTCGGCCCGGGACAACCTGCCAGAAGGCGTTTAGCTTTCTCGGGCGGCGCTGAAATGAACTGCGCCCCGATACTTGGACGGGTCAATTAGCGGCCTATGCCGCACATGGGGACTGATTTCGGAACTCCTCCGGGGTCAGTCCCTTTTGCTTAACCCGCCTCCTCTTGTTCCAGTGAACGGTATAGGCTTCGAGGTCCCGCTTGAACTCCTCGAAGCTCCGCCACGTCCGGCTCCTGTAGAATTCGTCCTTCAGGCGCCCGGGCAGCAGCTCCGTCGCATGAGCTTGCCCTCGCACGCCGCCGGCCCCGGCCGGGTCCGGGCACCCTTCGGCCTCCCGCTGGCCTTCGGCGCGCCCGCACCCCCTGTCGCAAAGCTCTGCTGCAAGAGTCCTCAGCGTGGCGTCGTGCCTGACTCTCCCGTCCATAAAGAAGCCCCCATTTCTAATGTTCAAGAAATGAGGGGCGGTTCAATTTCGGGACGGGGATTAAATAATCATTCGGAGCAAATCTATTTTTATCCCCGTGCCAGAAAAATCATCGGGCGTGGTCTGGGGCAAACAGTCTAGTTGCGCTTGAGGTGGACGACGGTTTCGCAGTGGAAGGTTTGCGGGAACAGATCGACCGGCGTGATCTTTACGGGGGAGAAGGTGCCTTCTTCGACAAAGCGTTTGAGATCGCGCGCCAGGGTGGCCGGGTCGCAGCTCACGTAGGCGACATCGCGAGCACTCGTGCTGGCGATAAGGTCGATCGCCTCGGGGGCGAGACCTGCGCGCGGCGGGTCGACCACCAAGACGTCGGCATCCTGGTCGGGGAACTCGCGCACCGCGTCTCCGCCAATGACGTCGACGTTATCAAGCTTGTTGATCTCTAGGTTACGGCGTAGATCGCGCACGGCGGGGCCGTAGGCCTCGACGGCGGCGACAAAGTCGCAGCGGCGGGCGAGCGGCAGGGTAAAGGTGCCGGCACCGCAGTACAGGTCTACGGCAAGCTCGTCTTCCTGCGGGTCGAGCGCTTCCATGACAAGCTCGATCAAAATCTCGGCACCCTTGGTGTTGACCTGGAAAAAAGACGGGGCAGACAAGCGCATCTGACCCTCGGCGATATTCTCGGTCCATGAGCCCTCTCCGGCGAGCATTTCGACCTTGGAGACACGGCGGGCCTTCTTTTCGCCCTTGCTCATCACGCGCACGATGCTCGTGGGATGAGCGGCGTCCGCCAGCACGCGGGAGACCTGCGAGCGCGGAAAAGAGCCTGTAGGCGTCCAGAGTGCGACCTCGAGTGCCTTGGTACGGCGCGATGCACGAATGCCCACGCGTTCGAGTCCCAAGTCATGGCTGCCGCTTAGATAGTTGAGTGCGCCGACGACCGATTTGAGCGCCTTCGGGAAGCGCTTATCGAACAGCGGGCACGCATCGACGGTCACGATTTTGCTGGGGTCGACACCGTGCATGCCAAGGCGCACGCGACCGTTGACGACGGTCGGTTCGAGCTCGATTTTATTGCGGTAGCCCCAGTCGTCCTTGGTGTGGCAGATGGGCTGTACCAACTCATCGACCTGCTCAGGAGCGAACTTGCCGATGCGCTCGAGCGTGGAGCGCAGGTTTTGCTCCTTGGCGGCGAGCTGTGCCGTGCGTGAGAGATTGCCCCACGAACAACCGCCGCAGATGCCAACGAAGGGGCAGGGGGGCTGAATGCGATCGGGGCTCGGCTCCAGAATCTCGGTCGTGCGGGCGCGCATGAACGACTTGCCGTCCTGTACGACCTCGGCCTCGACGGTGTCGCCTGCCACGGCGCCCTGCACAAAGACGGCCTTGCCGTTGTCGGCGTGCGCCAGCCCGTCGGCGCCGTAGGTCATCGATTCTATAGTGAGCTTCATATCCCTGCCTGTCATTCGTGTTGTTGCTCGCACCATGGTAGCAGGGAAAAGCGCCCCGCATCCGAGGCTTTCCTCAAATGCGGGGCGCTTCTACAAACTGCTTCTACAAACGACTATTTCGTCTTGCCGGTAATGAGCGTCTTAAGACCCAGGCCGATCAGGCCCAGGCCCATGCGCACACGACCGGGGCGATGGCGCTCGATGGCCTTGGTCTTGCCGGCGGGCTTATCGCGACGGGCGCTCGTCTCGGGTGCGGGCTTAGCTGCCTGCGGCTCGGGCTGAGGTGCAGGTGCGGGCTCGGGCTCAATGACGGTCGCCTGGACCTTCTGAACCTCGGGTGTGGCCGGCTGCGGCTTAGGAGCAGGGGCGGGCTTTGCCTCAATGACGGGCTCGGGCGCGGCCTCGGCGTTGCGGTAGGCACGCTCCAGCAGGGCTTCCTGCGAGTTGAAGGGTTTCTCACCCTCTGCGCGCTCCACGGGGACCCAGGTGCCGTCGCTCGTGAGGCTGCGGGCCTTCACGTTGTCGCGCAGCTGCATGCTCATGTACTCGTGCACCAGGGCGCGGCAGGTGGGGTCGAGCACGGGGAAGGCGATCTCCACGCGGTGCTCGGTGTTGCGTGTCATCATGTCGGCCGAGCTCAGATAGATCATGTCCGAGTCCACGCCAAAGGCGTAAACGCGCGCATGCTCCAAAAAGCGTCCGACGATAGAACGGACATGCACGTTCTCGGTCTTGCCAGGAACGCCCGGCTTGAGGCACGAGATGCCGCGGATGATCATGTCCACGCGGACTCCTGCGCACGATGCCTCGGCGATCTTGTCGATGACCTCGCGGTCGGTGAGCGAGTTGAGTTTAAAGAACACGCGGGCGGGCTCGCCGGCGAGGGCGCGCTGGATCTCGCGGTCAAGCCCGCGCATGATGAGCGGTTTCAGTCCGACGGGCGCCACACCCAGGAAGCGGTAATCGCCGCGCAGGTTGCCCAGCGACAGGTTGCGGAAGAACAGGTTGGCGTCCTCGCCGATGCCGGGGTGAGCGGTCATGAGCATAAAGTCGCTGTAGAGTTTGGCCGTCTTCTCGTTAAAGTTGCCGGTGCCCAGCAGCGTCAAGCGCGTTAGCGCCATGCCCTCGCGATAGGTGAGCTGGCAGATCTTGGAGTGGCACTTAAAGCCCTCGGAGCCGTAGATGACGGTGCAGCCGGCCTCTTCCAGGCGCTCGGCCCACTCGATGTTGTTCTGCTCGTCAAAGCGCGCGCGGAGCTCCATGAGCACCGTGACCTCTTTGCCGTTCTCGGCGGCATCGATCAGCGACTCGCACAGGCGGCTCTGCTTGGCCACGCGGTAGAGCGTGATGCGCAGCGAGATGCACTCGGGGTCGTAGGCGGCCTCGTGCACCAGGTCCAAGAACGGATTCATGGCCTCGTAAGGGTAAAAGAGCAGCTTGTCGTGCTGCAGCACCTGCTCGCGGATGGAACGGGACATGTCGATGGTGGGGTTGGGCTGCGGCTTAAACGGCGTAAAGAGCAGCTCGTTGCGCAGGTGCTCGGGAATCTTGCCCTCAATGCCAAAGACGTAGCCTAGGTCGAGCGGGATATCGCAGGTAAAGACAGAGCGGCGCGAAAGCTCGAGCGCCTTGCGGATGGTCTTGAGCGTCGCCTTCTCGAGCGACCCCGAGACCGCGAGCACCACCGGCTGCAGGCGCAAGCGTTTCTTGAGGATGCGCTTCATGTGCTGACGGTAATCCTCTTCCTCCTCGACGCCCTCGCCGTCCGGGTCGATGTCGGCGTTGCGGGTGACGCGGATGAGCGCGCGGTCGAGCGGCTTATAGGAGCCAAAGCAGCTGTCCAGGCAGGCGAGGATGACGTCCTCGAGCAAGATGTAGGAGTAGGTGCCGGTGGGCGAGGGGATCTCGACCACGCGGTTCATCGAGGTGGGAATCTCGATAAGGCCCAGCAGACTCTCTTCGTCGGTGACGCCGTCCAGGCCGCAGGCCAGGTAGAGTGCGCCGTTGCGCAGGTTGGGGAAGGGGTGGCGCGGGTCAATCACCAGCGGTGAGATGACCGGCGACACGTAGGCCTGGAAGTAACGGGTTACAAAGGTGCGCTCCTCGGGCGTAAGCGAATCGATGCGGGCGCGGTGAACGCCCAGGGTGTCGAGCTTGCCCTCGATGCTCTTAAAGATGGACTCCCATCGGGTAAGGAGCCCGGGCAGCTCGGCCATGACAGCATCGACCTGTTCGGAGGCGGTCATATTGCTCTTGTTGTCGACAGGCTGTTTTTTGAGCTCTGCCAGATCGGACAGGCCGCCCACGCGCACCATGAGAAACTCATCGAGGTTAGACTCGAAAATCGACACGAACTTTAGCCGCTCGAACAGCGGAACGGTCTCGTCGAAGGCTTCGTCAAGCACACGGTTGTCAAAGCGCAGCCAGCTGAGCTCTCGGTTCTGCGTGTACGAGAAGTCGCGCGGCGGCTTACGCAGCTTTGCAGCGGCTTGCTTTTTTTCGATTTTGCTCGGCATATGCATCTGTCCGTTCAGTCCCCGCAGGGGACGGTTGCCTAACACTATTCACTATTGTCTCAATTTAGTCGACCTATGGCACGGACGTATCGCGTGAACGGTATATTTACCTACTTCTTACGCTGACAAGCCATAGAGCTGACGCCCTTCGCGTTGTGAAAAACGGTCTATATCCTCACTCAACTGGTGAGTATGTGTGAATAAGAATGATAGGTAGCTGAATATCATCGAATACAGACAGAAACACGAACAAGCGTCATTTATATACATAAAACCGTTTTAGATATGCAATTCTTAATCGAAAGATTGGAGTTGTGATTGCGAATGATTTTTAAGAAAAAAGAGCATTTACCTTAGAAAAGCTACTTTAGAACGCCGAAGTGCATTATGGGGGAATCATATTCGATATACCGTTCATCGAACTTTGTTGACCGTTCGGGGGCGAGGTGGAATTGCGGGTGATATTTGGATATAACTAGAGCTGTCAGCAAGCAGCACCCGTTACGGAAGGGTGCTGAGAGATTCGGCCGAAAGGCCCGAAAGAAAGGTAGGAGGCCATGACGAAAGGTCTGCACGTGCCTTCCGAGATCGGCAAGCTCAGGAAGGTCTGCCTGCACCGTCCCGGCGACGAGCTCCTCAACCTGCCGCCCGACGAGCTCGAGCGACTCCTGTTCGACGACGTCCCGTTCCTGGAGGTCGCGCAGCAGGAGCACGACACCTTCGCCCAGATCCTGAGGGACCAGGGCGTGGAGGTGCTCTACCTCGAGAACCTCGTCGCAGAGGTGTTCGACCAGGTCCCCGGCGCCCGCGCCGAGTTCACCGACCAGTACATCGCCGAGGCAGGCATCCGCGGCCAGCAGATGCCGCAGATCGTCCGCGAGAAGCTGGACTCCATCGAGGACAACCTCGAGTTCGTCAAGAAGACCATGGCCGGCATGACCAAGGCCGAGATCGACATGCCCCTCACGGCGTCCACGACCCTCGACTCCCTGGTCAACTCCGAGTCCGAGTCCGACCTGATCATCGACCCGATGCCCAACCTCTACTTCACCCGCGACCCGTTCGCGGTCGTCGGCGAGGGCGTCAACCTCAACCGCATGTACTCGGTCACCCGCAACCGCGAGACCCTGTACGGCAAGTACGTCTTCAAGTACCACCCCGACTACAAGGACGTCTCCCTGTACTTCCGCCGCGACTGCCAGTTCCACACCGAGGGCGGCGACGTGCTGAACATCAACGAGAAGACCCTCGCCGTCGGCATCTCCCAGCGCACCCAGGCCGCCGCGATCGACGTCATGGCCCAGAACATCTTCTGGAACTCCGACTCCAAGGTCGAGCGCATCCTGGCCTTCGACATCCCGGTCTCGCGCGCCTTCATGCACCTCGACACGGTCTTCACCCAGATCGACGTCGATAAGTTCACGATCCACCCCGCCATCATGGGCACCCTGCGCGTCTACGAGCTGACCGCCGGCAAGAACCCGGGCGACGTGAACATCCGCCTGATCGAGGACACCCTCGAGCACGTCCTGGAGGACGCCACCGGCGTCGACCAGGTCAAGCTGATCCCCTGCGGCGGCGGCGACCCGATCGCGGCCTCCCGCGAGCAGTGGAACGACGGCTCCAACACCCTGTGCGTCGAGCCCGGCAAGATCTGCGTCTACGCCCGCAACACCGTCACCAACGACGTGCTGTACAAGGAGGGCCTGGACCTTCTCGTCGTGCCCTCCGCCGAGCTCTCCCGCGGCCGCGGCGGCCCGCGCTGCATGAGCATGCCCTTCTGGCGCGAGGACCTCTAAGGTTTTCAAAGACCCGTACAGGTCTTACTACAAACATCTAGCTGCCATTAGATGTCTCCCATTGGGGCGGTGCGGATCTTTCGCACCGCCCCATTCATGTTTAATGACGCTAAATGAAGATCAGATAAGGTGGCCATGGATATCAAGCCAATCGGTGTTGAGGAATGGCTCAACGTTTGGGAGAAGAGTGCTACCTGGGATATCGCTCAGTCGACGATCTCGTCGCTGACCATGGGCGAGCTTCGCGCACTGGACGAGCAGGACGGCGCCACGTTCTACGAGCGCCTGGATCGCGAGAAGATGAACTACGGCTGGATCGAGGGATCGCCGGAATTTAAGGCCGAGGTCGCCAAGCTGTATCGTCGCGATGTCAATCCCGATCACATTCTGCAGACCAATGGCTGCACGGGCGCCAACCTCAACGCCATCATGGCCGTTGTGGAGCCCGGCGATCACGTGATTGCCGAGTGGCCTACCTATGCGCCGCTCTACGAGATTCCGCGTACGCTGGGTGCCGAGGTCGAGTATTGGGAGCTTCGCGAGGAGCTCGGTTGGAAGCCCGATATCGATGAGCTCAAGCGCTTGGTGCGCCCCAACACCAAGCTCATCTGCATCAATAACGCATCGAACCCCATCGGTACGGTGCTCGATGCCGATACGCTCGGCCAGATTGCGGAGATTGCGCGTTCGGTGGGTGCCTACGTGCTGTGCGACGAGGTGTATCTGCCGCTCGAGAACACCGAGTCCTTTATGTCGATGGCCGACGTGTACGAGAAGGCCATTGTCACCAACTCGGTGTCCAAGACCTATTCGACGCCTGCTGCCCGCGTGGGCTGGGTCGTGACCGATGAAGAGGTATCCAACCGCATCCGCACGTATCGCGACTACACCATGATCTGCGGTGGCGTGTTCAACGACGCCCTGGCGACCTACGTGCTCGAGCATAAGGACAAGATTCTCGAGCGCAACCGCAAGATCGTGTTTGGCAACCGTGATATCGCGCAGGCCTGGATCGATACACAGCATCGCGTGTCCTGGACGGCCCCGCAGGGCGTGTCCACCTCGTTTATCCAGCTGGATATCCCCGAGGACGACGAAGATTTCTGCAAGCGCCTGTTGGCCGAGAGGGGAGTGCTGCTGGTTCCCGGCAGCCGCTTTGAGCTTCCCTGCGGTGCACGCCTGGGCTACTGCGCGAGCGAGGACGTTCTTCGCGAGGGCCTGAGGCTTCTGGGTGAGGCGCTGGCCGAGTTCGATCGCTAGGATCACGACTTCCTTCGAAGTCCGTATTCAAATTGGCCGACGATAATCGATAACAGACCCGTTTCCCATGAGGGGGCGGGTCTGTTTTTTATACCGAGAAGTCAAGTTGTTACAAATGAGGCCGTACGGCAAGCTGATATCCGCTGGGCCTTATACTGAGCTTCCGGCGAACGGTACCCAGCGTCTGGTAAACGGTAGTCTGGTTGCTAAAAATGAATAGGACGAACTTTTTTCTGAATAAAAATCAAAATGGTTGAGAGGCAGCAAGAATTGCGAATTCTATTCATACCCTTGCGTGAAATATGCAAATTGAGGGTGGTTTAACAAAGATTAGTTCCAATGGGATTTCCGGTTAAAAAAGCATTTAAGCACGTAAATACACTTTATTAAGTCAAAGTGTGCCATGCGTGAAGTATATGTGTATGCCGTTCACCCCTCATAAAAAACCGTTCGGGGGCAAGGTGGAAGTATGGGCTGATTTTGGATATAAATATGTCGTCAGCAATAACGCCTCACACGGAGGGGCGCTAACGAATCGGCCCTGACAAGGGCCCGAAAGAAAGGTAGGAGGCCATGACGAAAGGTCTGCACGTGCCTTCCGAGATCGGCAAGCTCAGGAAGGTCTGCCTGCACCGTCCCGGCGACGAGCTCCTCAACCTGCCGCCCGACGAGCTCGAGCGACTCCTGTTCGACGACGTCCCGTTCCTGGAGGTCGCGCAGCAGGAGCACGACACCTTCGCCCAGATCCTGAGGGACCAGGGCGTGGAGGTGCTCTACCTCGAGAACCTCGTCGCAGAGGTGTTCGACCAGGTCCCCGGCGCCCGCGCCGAGTTCACCGACCAGTACATCGCCGAGGCAGGCATCCGCGGCCAGCAGATGCCGCAGATCGTCCGCGAGAAGCTGGACTCCATCGAGGACAACCTCGAGTTCGTCAAGAAGACCATGGCCGGCATGACCAAGGCCGAGATCGACATGCCCCTCACGGCGTCCACGACCCTCGACTCCCTGGTCAACTCCGAGTCCGAGTCCGACCTGATCATCGACCCGATGCCCAACCTCTACTTCACCCGCGACCCGTTCGCGGTCGTCGGCGAGGGCGTCAACCTCAACCGCATGTACTCGGTCACCCGCAACCGCGAGACCCTGTACGGCAAGTACGTCTTCAAGTACCACCCCGACTACAAGGACGTCTCCCTGTACTTCCGCCGCGACTGCCAGTTCCACACCGAGGGCGGCGACGTGCTGAACATCAACGAGAAGACCCTCGCCGTCGGCATCTCCCAGCGCACCCAGGCCGCCGCGATCGACGTCATGGCCCAGAACATCTTCTGGAACTCCGACTCCAAGGTCGAGCGCATCCTGGCCTTCGACATCCCGGTCTCGCGCGCCTTCATGCACCTCGACACGGTCTTCACCCAGATCGACGTCGATAAGTTCACGATCCACCCCGCCATCATGGGCACCCTGCGCGTCTACGAGCTGACCGCCGGCAAGAACCCGGGCGACGTGAACATCCGCCTGATCGAGGACACCCTCGAGCACGTCCTGGAGGACGCCACCGGCGTCGACCAGGTCAAGCTGATCCCCTGCGGCGGCGGCGACCCGATCGCGGCCTCCCGCGAGCAGTGGAACGACGGCTCCAACACCCTGTGCGTCGAGCCCGGCAAGATCTGCGTCTACGCCCGCAACACCGTCACCAACGACGTGCTGTACAAGGAGGGCCTGGACCTTCTCGTCGTGCCCTCCGCCGAGCTCTCCCGCGGCCGCGGCGGCCCGCGCTGCATGAGCATGCCCTTCTGGCGCGAGGACCTCTAAGTCTTTCCGTTTCCGGTGCGGTCTCCCTACAACCGCACCGGTTTCGCCCGTCAAACGGGCACCACTAGTATTTGCGTAATTCATTTCTTCGAAAGGATTCGAACCATGGGTGTTAACCTCTCCGGCCGTAGCTTCCTCAAGCTCCTCGACCTCACCACCGAGGAGATCGAGTACCTGCTCAAGCTCTCCAAGAACTTCAAGGACATGAAGCGCGCTGGCGTTCCGCACCGCTATCTCGAGGGCAAGAACATCGTCCTGCTCTTCCAGAAGACTTCCACCCGTACCCGCTGCGCCTTCGAGGTCGGCGGCATGGATTTGGGCATGGGCGTCACCTACCTCGATCCGGGTTCGTCGCAGATGGGCAAGAAGGAGTCCATCGAGGACACCGCCCGCGTTCTCGGCCGCATGTATGACGGCATCGAGTTCCGTGGCTTTGCCCAGGACGACGTCGAGGAGCTTGCCGCTAAGTCCGGCGTGCCCGTCTGGAACGGTCTGACCACCGAGTGGCACCCCACTCAGATGCTCGCCGACATCCTGACCGTCCAGGAGAACTTCAACTACGACATCAAGGGCAAGACCCTCGTCTTCATGGGCGACTGCAAGAACAACGTCGCTCGCTCCCTCATGGTCGTCTGCTCCAAGCTCGGCATGAACTTCGTGGCCTGCGGCCCCGAGGAGTGCATGCCCGCTGACGACGTCATCGAGGCCTGCAAGCCCATCGCTGAGGCCAACGGCTGCACCATCAAGCTGACCACCGACGTCAAGGACGGCGTCACCGGTGCCGACGTTATCTACACCGACGTGTGGGTCTCCATGGGCGAGCCTGACGAGGTCTGGGCCGAGCGCATCGCTCAGCTCACCCCGTATCGTGTCACCTCCGAGGTCATGGCTATGGCCAACCCGGGTGCCATCTTCCTGCACTGCCTGCCCAGCTTCCACGACACCAACACCACGATTGGCGCCGAGAAGTGCGAGCAGTTCGGCATCACCGAGCAGGAGGTCACCGACGAGGTCTTCGAGAGCCCCGCTTCCAAGGTCTTCGACGAGGCCGAGAACCGCATGCACACCATCAAGGCTGTCATGTACGCTACGCTCAAGTAAGAGCTTCTAGCATCTCGCTCGGGGTGCATTGCTGCGCACCCCGAGCGCTTTTGTCTGGTAAAAATCTCGCACTGAGCGACATGCACGGCACGGAAGAGCCGCTTCGGGCGAGATCAGTAAATGATTTATGAAGGGGGGATGAGAACTATGACTGAGACCGCTAAGAAAAAGCGCGGTATGCCTTCATCGTTCACCATTCTTCTTGCTCTGCTGGCAATCGTCGCGGTTGTTACCGTTATCGTCTCCGGTACGTCCGGTGGCGAGGTTACCGCTGCCCGCCTGAGCGATTTCTGCACCGCCCCGGTCAAGGGCTTCGCTGACGCTCTGCCCGTCTGCCTCTTCGTTATGATCCTCGGCGGCTTCCTCGGCATGATGACCGAGACCGGCGCCCTGGACAACGGCATTGCCGTTCTGGTGCAGAAGCTTAAGGGCAATGAGATCATGCTCATTCCCGTGCTGATGCTCATCTTCTCCCTCGGTGGTACCACCTATGGTATGTGCGAGGAGACCGTTCCCTTCTACGCCCTGCTTGCCGCTACCATGATGGCCGCTGGCTTCGACCCTATGGTCGGTGCTGCCACCGTCCTGCTCGGCGCTGGCTGCGGCTGCCTGGGCTCCACGGTTAACCCGTTCGCCGTCGGTGCTGCCGTCGACGCTCTGACCGGCGTTGGCATTGAGGTCAACCAGTCCATCATCATCGGTCTCGGTGCCGTCCTGTGGATTGTTACCACTGTTATGTCCATCCTCTTCGTCATGAGCTATGCCAAGAAGGTCAAGGCTGACAAGGGTTCCACCATTCTTTCGATGCAGGAGCTCAAGGACGCCGAAGAGGCTCACGGCAAGGCTGCTTCCGAGGTTAACAAGGAGGTCAAGCTCACCGGTCGTCAGAAGGGTGTTCTGATCGCCTTTGCCTTCACCTTCGTCGTCATGATCGTCGGCTTCATCCCGCTGGCCGATCTCAACGAGGGCGTCGCCAACTTCTTCGATGCTGGCGCCGTCTATGACGCCGACGGTAACGCCATCGTTCAGGGCTGGTCTGCCCTGATCACCGGCCTGCCCATTGGCCAGTGGTACTTCGATGAGGCTTCCACCTGGTTCTTCCTCATGGCTGTCCTGATCGGTATCATCGGTGGCCTGTCCGAGAAGCAGATCGTCAACACCTTCATCACCGGCGCTGCCGACATGATGTCCGTTGTCCTCGTCATCGCTCTCGCCCGTGGTATCTCCGTCCTCATGGCTAGCACCGGCCTCGACGTCTACGTCCTCGACGCTGCCGCCAATGCTCTGGCTGGCCTGTCCGGCGTGATCTTCGCTCCCATGAGCTTCCTGGTCTACTTCGGCCTGTCCTTCCTGATCCCCTCGACCTCCGGTATGGCTACTGTCTCCATGCCCATCATGGGACCGCTGGCTGTTAAGCTCGGCTTCTCGCCCGAGGTCATGGTCATGATCTTCTCCGCCGCCATCGGCGTCGTGAACCTGTTCACCCCGACCTCTGGTGCCATCATGGGCGGTCTCGCTCTGGCTAAGATCGAGTGGACGACCTGGCTCAAGTTTGCTCTCAAGCTCATCGTCGCTCTCTCCGTCGTCTGCGCCATCATTCTGACCGTCGCCTGCGTGATGCTCTAAGTACCCAACGGGTACCCCACGGAAACCTTGACGATCCTGCAAAGGATCACCTGGTCATCGTCTTTCCGGTGGGGTCAACCCACCGGTAGACTCCTACCTTTAGCCCCCTCCCGTTCCGTGCGCGGGAGGGGGCGCCTTTTTGTTCCGCGGTTTTACCAAACCGCGGAACCGGTCGACGCTGCGCGCCGCCCAGGACGACAATTTGCCATTCAAAAGGCAAGGCATGACCAGAAGGTCTATGCCTTGCCTTTTTCATGCCAACTTGTTCGCTCTGGATGGCGCTCGCTGACTGCGCCAAGACATCAATGGCTACGTGGTTCAAGAGACGGCGGCGTTGCCATCTGTTTTTACAAGTAAAGAGGCCCGTTTCCCTGGTTTTGGTTGGGGAAACGGGCCTCTTTGTCTATGGGCTTGTAGATTGGTGGGAGCGATATGCTCTGGCAGCTACTTTGAGTTCTTGATGCGGCGTACACCCGCGGCGGCTATTCCGAACCCTGCGGCGGCGATTCCTGCGAGTGCGATTGCGCTCGGTGCTGTGTCGCCCGTGTTTGCGAGCTTGCCGGCGGTCGTATCTGCTTGTTTGCCGCTGCTCGAGTTCGCCTGCTTGGTGGAGCTTGGCGGGGTATTTTTGCCGGTCGCGGACGAGCCGGTGGGCTGTGCCGTTTCGGCCGGCTGCGCTGAGCTGGAGGGTTTTGTCGTCTCGGCGGGTTTCGTTATCTCGGGCGAGGTGGCCTTGTCTGCCGCGGCCTTTGCCTCTTCGTATGCCTTGCAGGCGTCGTCATAGGCCGCTTGCGCCTTTTCCAAATCGCTAAGGAGCGCATTTCGCTTGGCTATGTCCTCGTCGATGTGGGCTTTAGCTTCCTTTGCCTCACTTTCGAAATACTGAACCTGTTTTTCCTGGCTTTCGAGCCGGCGTTGGTAGTGGTGAAGATCATCTTCACAAGATTCTTCTCGCCTTTCTGCCGCCATGATCTCACTGCGCAACTGCTTAATATGCTCCTTAACAGCTGCGCTGGGCGCCTCGTCGCCGAGCTCCTTGAGGACCTTATCTAATTCTGCCTGAAGGCCGCTTGTCCGGTTGTGGGCCTCATCGTATTTGGCTTGGGCTGCATCGACGTTCGCTTGCATGGCGGGAAGGGGTTCCCTCCGTTTGGCGGCTTCCGTCACCACCATGTCGTGGATCTCTTGAAAACTGGCAATGTCATCATCGATTTCCGCAATTTTCTCAGGACCTGCGGCGTCTTTTGCGGCCTCGAGGTTTTTGAGCGCTTCCTGCATGGCTGCATACGCTTTTTCTTTTGCGGCGGCCGCGTCTTCCGTCTGCAAGGCAACTGCGCCGGTGGGGGAGCTGGTTTCTGCCGCGATCGCCGTTGCGGGGGCGATTCCCGCGACAAGTGCCGCGGAAAGGGCGATGCCCGCAGTTGCTCGTCTTGCTCTTCTTGCGAGAATGTCGTTCATCTCGGCACCTCATTTCAAGGGTCGGCGACTAACTTGGTAGCACTAATGTAAGTATATCATGCGGTTTGCCCGCCATTGATCGGGCGTGCGCGTATACCCCTTGATTAACGGCCATTAAATCTATCCCTTAAGGAACGCGGCTTGCTGGTGTTGTCTGGGCATTGATGGCTGCGTGGTTCAAGAGACGGCGGCATTACCATTTGTTTTTTCAAGTAAAGAGGTCCGTTTCCCTGGGTTGGGGAAACGGACCTCTTTTTGTCTCTTGGCTTGTGGATTGGCGAAGACAATAACCGCTGGCAGCTATTTTGAGTTCTTGATGCGGCGTGTGGCTGTGGCGGTTATTCCGAGGCCTGCGGCGGCGACTGCTGCGAGTGTGATTGCGCTCGGCGCTGTGTCGCCCGTGTTCGCGAGCTTGCCGGCGGTTGTATCTGCTTGTTTGCCGCTGCTCGAGTTCGCCTGCTTGGTGGGGCTTGGCGGGGTATTTTTGCCGGTCGCGGACGAGCCGGTGGGCTGTGTCGCTTCGGCCGGTTGCGCCGAGTTGGAGGGAGGCGTCGTCTCGGTTGGTTTCGTTATCTCGGGTGAGGCGGCCTTGTCTGCCGCGGCCTTTGCCTCTTCGTATGCCTTGCAGGCGTCGTCATAGGCCGTTTGCGCTTTTTTCAAATTGTCGAGGAGCGCATCTCGCCAGGCTATGAACTGGTCGGTATGGGCTTTATATTTCTCTGCAGAACGTTCACAGTCATTAACTTGTCTTTCCTGCCTTTCGAGGCGGCTCTTGACCTCGCGGAGCTCCATTTCGCAAAAGTCAACTCGCGCTTTTGCCGTTACGATCTCTTGGCGCAACGACTTTATTTGCTGTTTAATAGTTTCGGCAAGCTCCTCGTCGCCGAGTGCTTCGACTGCCTTAAGCTCCTCAAGCTTCATGTCTAATTTTTCCTGGAGCTTGCTTACCCGGTTGATGGCCTCGTCGTTTTTGGCTTGGGCTGCATCGATGTCCGCTTGCATGGTGGGGAGGGATTCCCTCAATTCGGCGGCTTGCGCCGCCATCTTGTCGCGGAGCTCTTGAAAACGGGCAATGTCATCATTGAATCTCGCAATTTTCTCGGGACTTGCGGCGTCTTTTGCGGCCTCGAGGTTTTTGAGCGCTTCCTGCATGGCTGCATACGCTTTTTCTTTTGCGGCGGCCGCGTCTTCCGTCTGCAAGGCAACTGCGCCGGTGGGGGAGCTGGTTTCTGCCGCGATCGCCGTTGCGGGGGCGATTCCCGCGACAAGTGCCGCGGAAAGGGCGATGCCCGCAGTTGCTCGTCTTGCTCTTCTTGCGAGAATGTCGTTCATCTCGGCACCTCATTTCAAGGGTCGGCGGCTCAACTTGGTAGCACTAATGTAAGTATACCAAGCTAGTTGACCCGACACTGGCTGGGTGTGCGCGTATACCCCTCTGAAAACTGAATCCCATTAGAAATGACGAGTTGTTTACGCTTCTTTTGGGGTGGCGGTACTATCATGATTCGAATTGAGTGTGGATGATGATAGGGAGCGCCTATACATGATTGAGCTGCTCAGGCGTTTTGGTGGTAAGTTTCGCCGATATATGGTGATCGGCCCAGCGTGCAAGCTGATCGAAGTGATTTTTGACCTGCTAACGCCGCTGGTGATTGCCCAGATGATCGATAAGGGCATCGGCGCACGCGATGTGAACGCTGTCGTCCACTACGGCATGGTGCTTGGCGCTATGGCCGTGATCGGCATCTCGTTTACGCTCGTCTGCCAAAAGATGGCGGCGCTGACATCGCAGGGCATGGGCACCGACATTCGCGGCGCGCTCTACAAGCACATCAACAAGCTGAGCTACGCCGAGCTCGACCGCTTTGGCACGCCGTCGCTCATCACGCGCATTACCAACGACGTCAACCAGGTTCAGCTCGCCGTGGCGCTGGGCGTGCGCATGCTCATCCGCTGGCCTTTCCTGGCGGTGGGCTCCATGGTCGCGGCCCTTGCCATCGACCTTAAGCTTGGCGTGATTTTCTTGATTTGCACGCCCGCCATTGGCCTGGTGTTTTGGTTTGTCATGGCGCGCTGCATTCCCTACTACAAGCAGCTGCAGGCAAAGCTCGATCGCATTGCGCTCATTTGCCGCGAAGGTCTTTCGGGCGCCCGCGTGGTCCGTGCGTTTGTGCGCGAAGATCACGAGCGCGAGCGCTTTGCCCAAGCGGCCGACGATCAGGCTAATACTGCCATCGCGGTTGGCAAGCTCTCCTCGATTCTCAACCCCGTCACGTTTCTTGTGATGAACCTGGGCGTGTGTGCCATTCTGTGGGTGGGCGGCGTCCAGGTCAACGTGGGCGAGCTCACGCAGGGTCAGGTCATGGCGTTTGTGAACTACATGACGCAGACCCTCACCTCCATCGTGTATGTTGCCAACCTGGTCGTGGTCTTTACCAAGGCGAGCGCCAGCGCGTCGCGTATCAACGAGGTGCTCAATTGCGTGCCGAGCATCACCGACGAGGACAACCAGCCGGTCGCGCTGCCCAAGCCGGGCAATGTCGCTCCAGTTCCCGCGCTGAGCTTGAGCCATGCGAGCTTCTCCTTTGGCGCCGGCGCTGCCAACGCCGTCAACGATGTGACGCTGGAGCTGCCGCTGGGCAAGACGCTCGGCATCATCGGCGGTACGGGCAGCGGCAAGTCCACGCTCGTCTCGCTTATCCCGCGCCTGTACGATGCGGGCACCGGCAGCGTGAGCGTGATGGGCGCCGACGTGCGCACCTGGCCGCTCGACCAGCTGCGCCATGTGGTCGCGACCGTTCCGCAGCGCGCGTCGCTCGTGAGCGGCACCATCCGCAGCAACCTGACCTGGCGCGATGAGGCGGCAACCGACGAGGAGCTCTGGGCGGCGCTCGACATGGCGCAGGCGAGCGAGTTCGTGCGCAACAAGCCGCAGGGCCTCGACGCCCCGGTCGAGGCGGGCGGTAAGAACTTCAGCGGCGGTCAGCGCCAGCGCCTGACCATCGCGCGCGCCCTGGTGGGCTCGCCACAGGTCCTGATCATGGATGACTCTGCCTCGGCGCTCGACTTTAAGACCGACGCGGCGCTTCGCCATGCCATCCGCGAGCGCAGCGTGCGCGGTGCCGCCGAGGGCGGGCTGCCGCTGACGACGGTGATCGTGAGCCAGCGCGTCTCGACCGTGCGCGACGCCAACATGATCTGCGTACTCGACCACGGCTCGGTTGCAGGCCTGGGCACGCATGACGAGCTCTACGCAACCTGTCAGCTCTACCGCGAGATCTGTCAGTCGCAGCTTCGCCGCGAGGAGCTCGAGGGCCAACAGGGGAGTGCGGCGCCCGCGCCCACCCCAGGGCCCGCGTCCGCCCTAGGCACCCCTGTATCTGTCTGCGCAAAGGAGGGCTGCTAAATGAATCCGTATACTTCCTCCGGTTCGGTCGCCACGATGACGGCTAACGTGTCCGGCAACGATAGCCTCAACGACCTGGGCGACGGTCCGCGCCAGCCCGGCGATCCCGAGCGCTATCCCGTGGGTGCGGTGACCCGCCGCCTGATGGGCTACGTTCGTCCGCATCGCATTTCGTTTGTAGCGTCGTTTGTGAGTGCCGCCATCTCCGTGATTCTGCAGCTCTACACGCCTATCCTTATCGGCGAGGGTATCGACCTGATCGTTGCCGCGGGCCAGGTGGATTTCGATGCACTGCTGCCGCTCGTTACCAAGCTCGCGATTGTCGTTGTAGGTGCTGCGGCCTTCCAGTGGCTGCAGGGCTATTGCGTCAACCGCCTGTCCTACGAAACGGTGCGCGACATGCGCGTGGAGGCGAGCGACAAGCTCAGCCGTATGCCGCTCAGCTTTATCGACAGTCACGCCCACGGCGACCTTATGAGCCGCGTGGTCAACGACGTCGATCAGGTGGGCGACGGTCTGCTGCAGGGCTTCACGCAGCTCTTCACCGGTGTTATTACCATCGTGGGCACGCTCGCGTTTATGCTTTCCATCAACCTGACCATGACGCTCGTGGTGGTGCTCGTCACGCCGCTTTCCATTTTTGCAGCCGGTGCTATTGCCAAGCTCTCCAACAAAAGCTTTACGGCACAGCAGCGTATTCAAGGGCAGCTCGGTGGTCATATCGAGGAGTACGTAGGCGAGCAAAAGCTTGTCGACGCCTTTGCCTATGGTCCCAACGCCCAGCAGCGCTTCGATGCCCTCAACGCTGAGCTCTACACCGCGGGCGAGCGCGCGCAGTTTATGGGTTCGCTTTCCAACCCCGGTACGCGCTTTATCAACAACATCATCTATGCCGTGGTCGCTGTGATCGGCTGCGTGGGCGTGATCACGGGCGTGCCGGCGGCGCTCACGGTGGGCGGCGTGCAGATTTTCCTGTCCTACGCCAACCAGTACACCAAGCCGTTCAATGAGGTCACCAACGTCATTACGCAGATCCAGACCGCGTATGCCTCGGCGCGCCGCATGTTCGCGCTGCTCGATGCATGCGAGCAGGAGCCCGATGCGTCAGATGCCGTTGAGCTTGCCGCCCCGCAGGGCGAGGTGACCTTTGAACACGTGGACTTTAGCTACGTGCCCGACCGCAAGCTGCTGCAGGATATCTGCATCGAGGCTAAGCCCGGTATGCGCTTTGCCCTGGTCGGCCCCACGGGCTGCGGCAAGACGACGCTCATCAACCTGCTGCTGCGCTTTTACGATATCGATGCCGGACGCATCATGGTCGATGGCCGTTCCTCGCGTGACTACACGCGCGCAAGCCTGCGCCGTGCCTTTGGCATGGTGCTGCAGGATACGTGGCTGTTCGAGGGCACGGTGGCGGACAACATCGCCTACGGTTGTCCCGATGCCACGCGCGAACAGGTTGTCGAGGCGGCCAAGCGCGCGCATGCGCACAAGTTTATCGTGCAGCTGCCCGACGGCTACGATACGGTGATCGGCGAGGACGGCGGCACGTTTAGCCAAGGTCAAAAACAGCTGCTGTGCATCGCGCGCGTCATGCTCACCGACCCGGCGATTCTGCTGCTGGACGAGGCAACGTCGAGCATCGATACCCGCACCGAGCTGCAGGTTCAAGCGGCATTCGACGAGCTCATGGCAGGTCGCACAAGCTTTGTCGTGGCGCACCGCCTGAGCACCATCCGCAACGCCGACTGCATTCTGGTGATGCGCGACGGCGAGATTATCGAGCGCGGCACGCACGACGAGTTGCTAGCGGCAGGCGGCTTCTACGCCGAACTCTACCGCAGCCAATTCGCCCAGTGAGCAAGCCCGTGGGGCAAATTAATCAGGTTTGTTTGACCCATAGAGCGATCTTGTTATATAGCGTTCTACCAACGCGTGAAACATTTTGACGATACTCCGTGACACAATTTGACGGCGTTTTGTGAAACAGTTTTTCGGCCATTCGTGAAACGTTCTGCGGCGGTTTCAATCCGAAGTACATACTGTTCGAAATCTGTCCAAAGATGTCGTCTGCGTCGCCAATCGACAGACGGTGGTTTACATCTGTCACGTTAGTACTAAGATATTCATCTAATAAATTGCATTAGTGGCTTTAGTTTTGGGGGAAACGAGGCAACGTGACTATGACGTGCTCTTTGGTGGTTAACAGCAAGAGCGGTAATACCAGGATGGTTTCGGGTGCGATTAAGCGCGCTCTGCAGGCTGCGGGCGTTGAGTTTGTCCATGCCGCGGCGTTGAGCGACGATGCGGATGCAGATCAGGTTGCGCTCGAGGCGCAGGGCGCCTGCGCGGCCGACACGGTGCTCGTCGGTTTTTGGTGTGACAAGGGCGCGTGCACGCCTTCGGTCGCGGCGTTGCTCTCCGCCTTGCACGGTAAGCGCGTCTTCCTGTTTGGCACCTGCGGTTTTGGCGCCGACCAGAGCTACTATCAGCAGATTATTGATCGCGTAACTTCCAATTTGGCCGAGGATGCCGAGCTTGCGGGCTGGGCGATGTGCCAGGGCAAGATGGGTCCTGCGGTCAAGCAGCGCTACGAGGCAATGCTCGAGCAAGATCCCGACAACGCCCGATTTAAGATGCCGCTCGACAACTGGGTTGCCGCGAAGGACCATCCCACCAAGGAAGACCTGGACAACATGGCTGCAGCCGCCAAGAAGGCCGTGCTGGGAGAGTAGCTTCGCCGTTCGCGGTCCTTCGTGCAAAACAATACAAATGTGAAAGCCTCGAAGTTCTCGAGGCTTTTTTCGTGACACGAGGGCGCCCCTTTATTGATGGAAGGCCTAATAAGCTGATTGCTCTATGCCCGGATGTGTGCGGAGTGGGATGGGATTTCCGGATGGGTGGAGTTGCGGAAGCTGCGTCCCGGAATTTGCCTTTGGAATGGGATGCGGTTTCCCGGTGAAGGGCTCTGTGGAAACTACATCCCAGCATTCGGTCGAGAAATGGGATGTAGTTTCCGGTTGAGGGTCTTGGCGGAAAGTGCGATCCGGAATTTGCGATCGGAGTGGAATGTGGTTTCCCAACGGGGCCACAAGCGGAAACCGCATCCCATTTCGCAAGCGAATTCTGGGACACGGTTCTCAGAGGATTATGGGCTGCGAACTAGATGGGGCTGTCATAAAACTCCGGCAAAGGGGGGTCGGAAATAAATGACACTTCCAGTAGTTTGTTTTAATGTGGGGGGGGGTACCATTATTTTAGTTTCGCAAAAAACGAACCTTCTATGGGGAAGTTGCGTAGGGGGTTAGTCGTAAGTATTGGATAAAACAGACTAATTTGGGGATAAATGACCACTTACGCCAAAATAAGTAGCATTTAGCGATAAAACATTGAAAAATATGTAGCACATCGCTATGTTTTTATTACGAAAAGATTCCAAATTGGCTTATTTCGGACTCACTTTTCAAGCGCCTTGCGGTTCCTGTTGAAACTTGCTGACCTTTGGATGGGTCGAATAGGTCCTCAAGGGGGATGAATTATCACTTTGACGGCGCGTAGACTCAAACGATTTATTACGCTTTTGAGTAGCTTGGCGTTCGCGCTTGTCATAGCCCTTGCCGTTGTTTCTTTTGTGCCTCGCGCATTTGGATACACGCCCTTTGCTGTGCTTTCGGGCTCTATGGAACCCGAGCTTCCCGTTGGCTCCATGGTGTTTGTCCGCCAGGTTGAGCCAACGGATATTGCCGTGGGCGACAATGCAACCTTTTACCGATCGGACGGCGCCGTGGTGACGCACCAGGTGTACGAGATCGACCCTGTGGCGCAGATGATCGGCACGCAGGGAATTGCGAACAAAAATGCAGACGGAAGCATCATGCACGATGCCGAGCACACGCCTTTTTCGAGTGTTATCGGCACTGTTTCTTTTTGTGTCCCTTACCTAGGCTTCGTTAACGCATATTGCACGACGATGCCCGGTTTGCTTGTTGTGGTGGCCGTTCTGGCGCTGCTGATCGCGGCGTCGATAGTGCTCGATCGGATGGTTCCCGACGAGCCTGCGGGCAAGCATACCCGCGTGCATGCGAGGGAGCGGCGTTCATAGCGGCAGGGAAAAGCGTCGGCGGCGGTAGGGGCCGTTGCCGGGGAAACGATTCTCGAAAGGAAGAGAACGATGGAAAACAAGAAGAAAAAGCGCTACGGCATCATTGCCGCCCTGCTGCTGTTGGTGCTGGCTGCCGGCGTGGGTACCTATGCATGGCTGACGGCTACGCAAAGCCTGGAGAACGTGTTTACGGTGGGCAGCTTTGGCCCTACGGACAAAAAACCCGATCCGACCGATCCCGAGAAGCCCGGCACCGAAGTGAATGACGGCAAAGCCTACCTGTTCGAGACCAAGTGGGTTAAAAACTCCAAGATCGTTCCTGGCGCCACCACCGACAAGAACCCCAACGTTGGCATCAAGAAGGGTTCCGACGACGCCTTTGTGTTCATCTATGTAAAGAACGCAATTGTGAAGACAGGCGCCGAAAACGCCCTTAACAAGACCCCGTACTTCACGCTTAACACTACTAACTGGAAGCCGGTTGAGGATGCCGCCGTGGGTGCTAAGACCAACGGTAACGAAGGCCAGTATGTGAGCGGTCTGTTCATGTATGCCAAGAGTGCTACGAGTGGCCCCGCGGTTCTGGGTGCCAAGGACGCCATCGAGGACGTCTACACCGGCGAGCTCTTTAGCCAGGTGATGATTCCCGGCGCAATGACGAGCGAGGATGTTGTCTCGGGCCAGGACGGTGCGGGCAAGAAGATTGAGCCTAAGATTGTCGTTTCCGCCTACATTTTCGGCGCTGACCAGAAGGGTAACGAGACCGACGCTGCCGCTAACGCCCTTAAGCAGGCCAAGGAATGGGCTAAGACTCAGGCTCAGGCTTAATCCCCCCCCACTGAGATCCCGGCCCGCCCCCACCCCTATATTCGGGCTGGGATCTCGGTCCCCCTTTTTATCGACGACTGGCGAACGTAATGCTCAATAATCTTTCCGACAATCAGAAACGCACCTTGGCGCTTGCCGCGATGGCGCTGTTGGCCCTGGCATGCCTGTGTGGCACGCTGGCTTTTACCGTTGATATGGTTCCGGCGAACAACGTTCTATCATTTGGCAGCGTGAAGGTACGAGTCTGCGAATTTACCCTCAACGAGCAGGGCGAGGAGATTCCGTTTGAGGCCAACGAGCACGGGGACTATCCCGACACCAAGGCCAGTGGCTCTGACATCAGCCGCATTGTGCGCGTGGAGAACGCCGGCGCGCAGCCTGAGTACGTTCGCGCTCGTCTATGCATGACGTCAGTGGCACCCGACGGTTCGAGTGCGGATGCCTCGGGCAACGTTGCCTTTAACGTGAACGCGGGCGAGGGGTCCCCGTGGATCGATGGCGGCGATGGGTGGTACTACTACCGCGGATTGGCTGGTCGTGGCGGCATGCTCGACCCCGGCGCCATGACGGAGAGCCTCATGGATTCGTTGCGCTTTGTGGGCGACTACAACGAGGCCGCGCGCGGTGGCTCATTCAAACTCGATATCGACGTTCAGGCCGTGCAGGCCAAAAATCAGCAGGCAAACGATACCGTCCTCGATGTGCTCGACGTCGTGGGCTGGCCGGAGGCGAACTAGCCCATGAAGATTAAGATTGTGAACCGAGGTGTGCTTAGCAGGCTGATTGCCGTGGCGACAATCGCCCTTTGTTGCGTTATGGTGCTGCCGGCGGTGGCGCATGCCGAGGATGCGCCCGAGGCCAAAACCGAATTCCACATCAAAAACGAGGCTGACTTTTTGTCGTGTGTGGCGCTGTCGCGCGAGCGCGATACGTCCGGCTGGCACGTTTATCTCGATAACGACATTGAGCTCGACAGCGACGACATGAAAGACATCGTTGCAAACACCGTTAAGCATCTGTCGTTTGGCAACAAGGAGCATCCGTTTAAGGGCGTGTTCGATGGTCAAAACCACACCGTTGAGGGCCTGAACTACGATAAAGACGCTTTTGACCCCGAGCGCGATACGGGATTTTTTGCCGAGACCAACGGTGCCACCATCAAAAACTTCCTGGTTAAGGACGCCAACGTGTGGGCGGACTTCCGCGGTGGCATTATCGTGGGCAAGGCCGTCAATACGCGCTTCGAAAACGTTATGGTCATGGAGAGCACGCTGCACGTGACCTGCGCCAACAATGCTCTCAACCTCATTACCAACGCAGGCTTTGAGGGCGGTCTCATCGCCGGCGAGCTCGACGGTTGCACCCTCTACAACTGCGAGGTCCGTGGCGGCCGTGCCGTCAACAATACGACCTCGGGCGTGCAGGCGCTCGGCGGTGAGGGCCTGTATATGGCGGCGTTTGCCGGCTACGTTACGAACTCGACTATCGAGTACTGCCGCGTGACGCCGACGCGTAAGGACGACGGCTCGATTGCCGAGAAGGGCATGACCGACGTCACCAATAAGTACGACGTGGCCGTTGGCGCTCTGGGCGGCAATAACGTGTATGCCTCGGGTTTTGTGGGCTGCATGGCGGGTAACGCCAAGATTATCGACTGCTTCTCGACGGCGCAGTGCTACAGCTATGCCGCGTCATATGTGGGCGTCGTCGCCGTGACGCGTGCGTGGACGGGTGGCTTGGCGGGTCGTATTCTAACCGAAAAGGGCAATGAGCTCGTTCGAAGCCATTTTGCGGGCGACTTGAGCTCGCGTCAGTACAATCCCATCGCCGTGATCCCCATCATTCAAAACGATGTGAACCTGGGCGGCATTGCCGCACGTGCCAACAAGGATGATGCCACGGTTACCGAATGCTACTTTAAGCCGAGCGTGAGCCTGAAAGGCAGCAGCCAGGGCAACCCTGCCAAAAAGAAAATCCCCTCGTTTGGCGGCGACGGCACCACCAAGGGCGATGGCTATGGTCCGTGGGATGACGAGCGCTACACCACGCGCGAGCTGTGGGAAGAGCACGACTACGACTTTTGTGCCGGCACCAAGCGCTCGACTGCTAACGACGGGGCCCTGCGTGGCCCGCACACCAATGAGTGGGCGATGGATTACAAGCTGAAAATTCCCGTGCATGGCCAAAGCGTTAAGGCGACGATCGATTTTCCCGGTGCGGGTACCGCGACAATTGCGGCAACCAAGCTCGGTAGTGATCAAGCGACCTCGGATCCGTACGCCTTTGCCGTGAGCGCCGTGCTGGCGGGAACGGCTCAGGGCTTGGCCCAGGGCGATACATCGGTGACGTTTAGGCAGGATACCTCCGCAAAGCCTGATGGCCTGACCAAGGAGAACGGCGGCTACCGTTTTATGGGCTGGTTCCGCGAGCCCGGGGTTAAAGTGAACCGCATCGATCATGACAACAGCTGGTTTAACGGCAAGACCGATGACGCTGCGGTGACTGCCGGCAAGCAGGTCCAGAAGAGCGAGGCGCACGAGAAAACGTCAACCTATACCGCCGATAATGCCAAGGGGGTCGACGGTTTTAAGGGCAATGACCTGTTTATCGCTTCGTACGAGGCGCAGGTGCTGTTCTATAACGTCCAGGGCGAAACGCTCGATTGCCAGAGCGGCACTGCACACGACAAATCGGGCGATTGGTATCGCTACGGCGCGAAGCTCAACCCCGCCGCTCCTACCGATCGTGGCACGCTGTCTTCCAGCGCCACCTTTATCGGTTGGACAACGAAGCCGAGCGAAGAGGCTCAGATGAACGGTGGCTATGCAGCCATTACCTCGACCCAGCTCGCCGAGCTAAAAAATGCCGGCGCGTTCTATCCTGCTGGTACCGAGATTACCGTGCTTGGCCCGACCGACTTCTATCCGGTGTACAGCGACTACGTCTCGAACATCATGACAGTGTTCGAGGGCAATGAACAGGATGAGCTTGAAGATAAGACCCAGCGTGTCGGCGTGGGCAACACCCATGTCGATGTCCAGACTTCCGAGGATGGCGCCAGTGTCTATACAGTGCAGGTGCGCGGTGTAGACAATAAGCCCTTGTCCGATGGGGGCGCGTTGCCTGACGGCTACCGCTTCCTGGGCTGGTACGAAAACAAGCAGACTGCCGATGGGTCCGAGGTCGAGGTGCGCGTAAGCCGCGACCCCAGTTACACGCTTCCCGACAATGTGGACCTGACCGTTCCGCATACCTATACCGCGCGCTTTGAGTACCGCGTGGATTATTACGTCAAGTCTATGACGAACGATGCCTATAAGGAATCCAGACTCCTCTGCTCTGTGTGGAACGGGTACCAAACTTCGTTCAACGAGCAGGTCGGATCGAGCTACGTGCGGGAGAATATCGTGCACTGGGGTCCCGAGCACGTCTATCACGGACTGAAGGAAAACTATAAGGACGAATGCAATGAGGGGCGCTTTGGGGCAGAGACACTCATCGTGGCGCCTTTGAAGGCGTATTCGCATACGGTCAAAAACGATACAGGTGCGGATACCCGAAAAAATGTCATTGCCGATACGGATTTCCCGGGTTCGGGCACGCTGGATGACGAGTGGGTCGCAGGAGCGCTGAAGTTTTACTTTAGGCCGGCGAGCGAGCGATACCGCTTAAATTTCTGGACCCTCGAGCGTCAAGGCGGATACTGGACCTGCGTGGGCAACCCCGTTCAGAGCGAGATTGGCATCGATTCGGAGTATTACATGCGCGCCATGGTGACGACAAGCGTCAGCTTTTATGGCAAGGGCGGTGCCTCGGTTAAGAGTGTCACGCGGCGCTATGAGGCCCCGTTGCTGCTGGGCTCCGATAGCACCTACACCTATAAATATCCGTTTATCCATACCAATCAGACGGTAAACGACAAGCCCGAGGGCGGAAAGAAGGGCGACGTCAATCCCAATCTGACGCTTGAAGCCTCTCCGACCGATGCCGACATGGCCGTGGATGGCTATAAGTTCCTTGGTTGGATTTCGACCGCCGAGGTCCAGAAGGATTCTGACGTCTGGAACTATATCTATGATGTTGCCGGTGACCCCTATGTGACAAGTGATCCGGAAAAAGCGACGCCGTACTTGGCGACCAACGCGTCCAAGGTTACCCAGTGGCAGGATGCCTATCCCGTGTACGTAAAGTACGACGTTAGCTACACCACCAACCTGCACCGCAAGGGCTTTGATGGAACGCCGGGCATCAATGTTCCGCGATTCGACATTACGCCCAAACTTGATCCCCAGCAGAACGGTGACGTGGTGGCTACGGTGAGCCCCGACATTACGACGACGGTGTATGCCGACGGTACTGGTGGCGCCTATCAGCTTAAGAAGCTCGAGATCGAGCTTCCCGACGGAACGGTAAAGAAGCTCGATCCGACGGGCGAAGGCGGCAATACCTATTCCTATACCGTGGAGCCGGGTAAACCCTATACGTTTGTGGCCTACTACACGCCCATTGCGGTGGTGTATCACCTGAACGACACCGATATCGATGGCAAGCTCGCGCAGGAGGGCAATACGCTCGGCAGCCTTAAGGATGGCATGCCGCTGCCGACGTATAACGTTGGCGACATCGATGCTGCAACGAACGCATACAATGCCTTCGTAGGCTGGACGGAAACTAAACCGGCATCCGGCAACGGTTATGTCGTTTGGTCGGACGGCCTCCCCATGGTGAATACAAACACTGTGGTTAACGCCCCCATGGAGCTGTACCCGGTCTACCGTGCCAGCGCGGTAATTGTCCAATCGAATATCGATGCCAATCTGGATAACCCCGATTCCGTGCGTTCTCTTTCGCGCACCGACTCTGGCGATCAAATTTCGCTGGAAGTAAGAGCTGCAGCTGAGGTTGTCGGCAAGGATGGCACCAAGTACGACTTTGTCGGCTGGTCGCGTGACTATGAATCCGATAGTAAATACACTCTGATGACCGAAGACGATAAGTATCCCCTCGAGGGTAGTGAACCCTTTAAGGGCGCGACGTATACCGCGGTGTACAAGGTCACGCCGTATAAGGTGCGCTATCACAGCGTCGACGGGGCGGTCATCTTTACGGCGACGGTCGACTCGGGCGACGAGCGCGCGCAGGACGGTAAGCCTGGCTTTGTCTACACGGTCGATGTTCCCAAAATGGACGAGAGCGGCAACCCTGTGATGGAGCAAAAATCCGTGGCGTACGACCCGGACGCCCACTCCAAGATCGTCGCGCTGCTCGATGAACAGGCTGCTGCCAATGGCGATAAGCGCGAGCTCTTCTTGGAGTGGCGATATGTGGGTGCCGATGGCACTGCAAAGTCTTGGGATGAGTTCAAGGGCGAGCCAGTCAAGGGCGACATGGACCTGTATCCTGTGACGTATCGCGTGGTTGCCAACGATACGTCTGATCCCGCGAGCCCCGTAACTATGACCGCGCAGCTTAAGTGGCTGCTCGATCCCGCCGCGGCCAACACCGTCGGTGACAGTGCCGACAATGCGCCGTTTAAGGTCTGCTTTGCCAAGCCGTTTATGGGGACGCAACTGACTGTTACGGTAACGCAGGCAAGCTACGGCCCTGGTGCAGAGGGCGTTTCTGCGGCGGAAAAGCCTGTGAACGGCAAGTTTGTCTCGCTCTACAGTCTGGGTTCGGGTGGCGGCTCGTTCGACCTGGTCAACCGCCTGGAGTCCAAGAAGACAGGCGAAGGCGAGCAAGGTCCCGGTAATGCCGTGTTCAAATTTACCCAGACTCATGCGCTGACGATCGTTAAAAAGACTACCGACGCCAGCGCAATGGGGCAAACGTTCCGCTTTAAGGTAACGCGAAAGGCGTCGGAGGGTTCTCCTGCCGAGACGCGCATGGTCGAGGTGAAAGTTAGCGAGCAGCGCGACGAAAACGGTGAGGTCTGGTATGTCGGCAGCGTGCAATTTGCTGCTCCGGCGGGCGCCTATACCGTCGAGGAAGACACGGCTTGGGCATGGCGCTACGAGGGTGAACTGAGTACGCCGGGCAAGGCGCCCGGCAAATCTGCCGAGCTCATCATCTCGTCTGCCTCGAGTGCGGGCGACACCGTGGTGACGTGCGTCAACACGCGCGCGAATGACAAATGGGTCGATGGTGGCTCGCGTGCCAAGAATGTTTGGAAAAACGGCACGCTGAAGAAGGAGGACTAGGATGACTAAGCGCAAGCAAATCGTCGCCCTCCTTGTTGGCGTCCTTCTGTTGGCTGGCGCTGCCGGTACCTTTGCTTGGCTTTCGGTTACGGGCGTGCTGGTCAACGAGTTTGGTTTTGGTTCGGTGGCGCCCTCGGTAGATGAGAAGCTCGATGGCAATGTGAAGAGCAACGTCATGATTACAAACAACGGCTCGGCCCCGGCATACCTGCGTGTTGTGGTGGATATCTACTGGCAGGACCAGAATGGCGCGCGCCTGTGGGATGAACCAGTTGCCGGCACCGACTACGTCATTGCGTGGGGCAGTGTGTCCAATGCCTCAACTACTGGCAGTGCCTCGTCTTGGGTTCGCTCGGCCGACGGGTTCTACTACTGGACGTCTCCTGTTGCGCCGCTCGACAAGACGGGCGTGCTCATCAAGGGCGTGTCCGAGAAGAAGGCAGATGGTAAAAACCTAGTTGTTGACATCTCGACCCAAGCGATTCAGTCTACGCCCG
Organism: Coriobacteriaceae bacterium; assembly: GCA_905194345.1. Taxonomy (GTDB): domain Bacteria; phylum Actinomycetota; class Coriobacteriia; order Coriobacteriales; family Coriobacteriaceae; genus Collinsella. Next base: position 11,451 of record CAJJRZ010000002.1, on the reverse strand, counting down.
ACGATGCGGTCACCGAGGCATGGAACTGTACGGTCAAAGATGGCGTGCTGGTGCCGCCGCACGGAGGTGCGTAAGCATGGCTTTACCGATTTTCAAAGACGTTGCGCGTTCCTTGCGTTGTGTGGTCGCGGCCATTTTCTGCGTGGTCGCGCTCGCCGTTCCTGCCCGTGCGTTCGCCGATACGCCCTCGATTGCCTATGACGGAAATGCACGCCAGCTAACGGTATCGGGAGCGACGGACTCCTCGGGGGAGCCCGATCTGTTTCCAGCCTTTAAAGATCTAATGCCCGGCGATGTACGCGAGCAACAGATTGGGGTTCGTGCCACGGGTGTAAAGTCCCAGGTACGTGTGTTTGTGCGGGCTGTTGTCGATCACGAGACGGCACATCTGCTGTCGCCCATTACCCTAACGGCGTCGGCGGCCGATGCGTCTGCCGGTTGGCTCCAGACGGGAACGCCGGGCAGCGTGTTTGCCTATCCCACGCAGGTCGCAACGTTTACGAGCGATGGCAGCACGGTACTCAATTTGCAACTAAGTGTCCCGACGTCGGTGGGCAACGAGCTTGCCGACGCAAACAAGGCAATTCGCTGGGAAATCACCGCCGAAGACGATGGCGAGAAGATCCCCGTACAACCTGCTGGCAGCAAGAAGCCCGGCTTGCTTGGTCTGGCGGCAACGGGCGACAACACGCTCGCTTTGCTTTTGGTGTTGCTGGCGCTTGCCATCATCGCTTTTATAGCCGCGCTTCTTTTGTCCCGGAGGAACAAGCGCTAGGTCCATCTTCTAAACGCAACGCCCTCCTGGGCGGCGGGCACGAAGTTCCCAGCTCTACAGTCCTGCGCAAGACGAAGGCCACATTAAGTGGTCTTCTTTGCGTGCGGAACTCGCGATGAACTTCGTGCCCGCCGCCCGGGAGGGTGTCTCTTTATTGATAGAAGGCCTAATAAGCTGATGATTTCATGCCTGGATGTATACGGAGTGGGACGGGCTTTCCGGATGGGCGGGGTTTCGGAAAGTGTGTCCCAGAATCGGCGCTCAGAGTGGTCCCCACTTTCCGGTTGATGTCTTGTCCGGAAACTATGTCCCGGAATTAAGGCTTGGAATGGGATGCACTTTCCGGTTGAGAGCCTTAGCGGAAAGTGCGACCCGGAATTTTCTCTTGAAGTGGGATGCGCTTTCCCAACAGGCCCTCAAGCGGAAACTGCGTCCCATTCCGAAGGCAGATTCCGGGACACACTTTCCGAATATAAAGAAGGCCACTTAATGTGGCCTTCAACTTATATATGTTGCGGATGCTTTCATGACAAGCCGCGCTTCAACACCGAGGCGTCTGCCTGGCGACGCGGAATGTAAGGTTCATCGCGAGTTCCGCACGAGCCGGAGAGCACTTAATGTGCTCTCCGTGCGAGCAGGACTGTCCGAGCAGGGAACCTTACATTCCGCGCCGCCAGGCAGACGAACCAGTTAAGACGTGTCGCTACTTGATCTTGGTCGTGCCCGGTGCCAGGTTGGGGTCGGTCTCGTTGGCCTCGGTCTGGAAGTGCTCGGTATACACGTTCTTGCCGTCGCGGAACATCTCGTAGTACTGCATCTTGGCGTAATCCTCGCGCGCCTTGGTGGCGGCTGCTGCGGCGGCGTCGTCACCGGTGACGTTGGAGGAAAGCGCCCAACGCAGGCTGGCGTCCTCGTAGCCGACCGAGTTGATGGCGGGCAGCGACTCGCGCAGCGTCATGTGCGCTTTCTGGTAGTCGGTCAGCGGGGCGCCGATCAGCTGCATCAGCTGGGTGGACAGGTAGTTGGTGGACAGGTCGTCGACCTCGCTCGTCTGGTCGCAGCCGGCGACGTCGTAGTTAGCCCAGATGATGTAGTCGGTCTGCCACAAGCGCTCCTGGTGCGTGGCGTCGTCCTCGCCGGTAAACCACTTATCGTTGAACTTGGACGGGAAGAACGGCTGGTGGTCGCCCCAGAACACCACGATCACCTTGCGGTCGAGCTTGCTCAAGGCGTTAAGGAAGTAGCGAAGCGCCTGGTCGGACTGCTCGATGCACGAGACGTACTCGTCGACATCGGACAGCGTGCCGTCCTCGACGGTCTTGGCGTCCAGATCGGTCGTGTCGATGTTGAGGTGCATCTGCTTGTCGATCGGCACCAGACCCGTGTCGTAGCCTGAGTGGTTCTGCATGGTCACGTCGAAGATAAACTGCGGATCGGCGTTCTGGTCGAGCAGCTCCAGAATCTTGTCGTAGGTAGCCTGGTCGGTCACCATGCCGCGCAGGGTATCGGCGCCCTGGAAATCGTTGATGGACAGGAACTGGTCAAAGCCAAAGTCCTTGTAGACGTTCTCGCGGTTCCAGTTGGTCGCGTGGTTGGGGTGCATGGCCGTGGTGGAATATCCGAGCGATTTGAACTGCTCTGCCAGGTTCCCGGTCGTCTCCATGTTGTAGATGGTGTAGGGGTACACGCCCGAGCCCAGGTTGGCCATGGAGTTGCCGGTCATAAACTCAAACTCGGTATTGGCGGTACCGCCGCCGTAGGCGCTCACATAGAGCTTGCCGCGGCTGAGGCAGTTGGACAGGTTCTTAAAGTACTGCGGGCCCTCGTAGCCGGCGCGCATGTTCTGGTAGATGGACAGATCCGAGAAGGTCTCGTTCATGATGGCGATGACCGTGGGCTTCTCGCTGTCGAATTGCTCCTTTGCGGCGGTGCGCTCGTCACTCTTGGCGGCATCGGACTTGTCGTAGGCCTTGGCGTACTTTTTGAGCGTGGCCTTGGCGTCGTCGACGGAGTAGTCGGCGGGTTTGGGCGGCTTGATGGACTGTGCTGCACTAATAAAGGCAGGTAGATAGCCCTCGCGCCAGTAGCTCTCGAGCGGGCGCCAGGTGTAGACGGTGATGCCGAGGGTGTTGTAGTAGTCGATGAGCGTGACATGCGCGGTCACGCCGCCCAGGCACAGCACCGCCACGAGCAGGTTGATGAGCAGCATGCGCTTGGCGTTGGCGGCACCCTTTTGACGGTGCGGTGCCACCAGGCCGGCGTACTCGCATAGCAGCATGGCGATGGCGGTAAAGCCCATGGACAGCACGCAGAACAGCGAGATGGAGAAGGTGTAGCCGTTGCCGGCGACTGCGGCGGCGGTGGAGATGGCCGAAAGGTCGCCCGGCTGGATGGGCATGGATTTAAACGTGATGACAAAGAACTCGGCAATGCCCAGGACAAAGAGGGCAAAGGCCAGGACCGCGGGAGCCGCGCCGTGGCGCTGGAACAGGAAGAACAGGCCGACTATGAGCGTGGTGATGATGGCCCACTCGAGCAGGATGCACAGGGGGTAGACCCAGGTAAAGTCGTGGTTGGACGAGACCTCCATGCCCAGCAGCGCAAAGACGCCGGCGAGCAGCAGGCACAGGACGGCGGCGACGAACGATTTGCCCACAAAGGCGCCGCGCAGACGGGCGAGCTTGCCGGTGGGAGCGGGGGCGTCGGGCGCGGCGAACGCAAAGACGCGCGGGGCGATGCGGTCGCGGGCGATGCTGGCCCAAGCGCAGCCGGTGAGGATGGCGTTGGTCAGGATGAGCATCACAAAGGCGAGCGGCTCGTTTTGGGCGACGAGGCCAATAGCGCCCCAGACGGTCAAAAAGAGCTGGAACAGGCCGAAGGCGACGCTCCACCCAAGAGCGCTTTTAGCAACGGTGCCCGACTTTGCGCAAATGGCCTTGGCCTCGCGCAAGACAAGGTAGACGGTCGCCGCAAGACCGACGAGCGAGATGGCGGCAGCGAACATGCTGAGACTCCTCACAAACTAAAACCTACGAAAGCGGGGATTTACCCGATTGTTACCAAGATATGCGCAGCGATTGGTGGCTGCGCACAACAACCAGCCATATTAACGCGCGCGTGTGACGGTGTGGCGCAATGTAGTGGCGACCTGCGCGATAATGGACGGGAATTACACGGAAACGTAAAGGCTTCTTAAAGAAATGGCGAGGGTAGGGCGATGAGCGAGCAGGTTTGCGAGGCGGACATGGGCGGCGACGGAGCTGCGGGCGTGGATACGTACGGCTATCCGGTCGAGACTACGGGCAACGCGGTACTGGACATTTTGGAGCACCGTTCCTCCACGCGTGCCTTCGCGCGTGATGACGACGACCGTCCCGTAGCGGTGACCGATGAGCAGCGGGCGGCGATCCTGCATGCGGCGAGTCGCGCACCGTCGGCGGGTGCCATGATGATGTATTCCATCGTGAGCATTCGCGAGCAGGCTACGCTGGACCGCCTGGCCGACCTGTGCGATCATCAGCCCATGATCGCCAAGGCGCCCTGGGCACTCATATTTGTAGTCGACTATGCCAAGTGGATCGATCTGTTTGAGCATGTGGGTTGCTTTGAGCCCGAGTTTGTCGAGCGCACGGGCAAGGCACCTCGCCGCGCGCCGGGTTTGGGCGACTTTGCCATCGCGGCCCAGGACGCCGTGATCGCCGCCCAAAACGCCGTGGTTGCCGCCGAGGCCCTGGGGCTGGGGAGCTGCTATATCGGCGATATCGTCGAGAACGCCGAGGAAGTTGCCGCACTGCTGGACTTGCCTGCCTATACCATGCCGCTGTCGATGCTCATCATCGGCACGCCCCGTAAGGAGCGCCCGGCAATCGCGCATCCCGTGGTGAACCTGGTGCACGAGGAGCGTTATTGTCGCGCCGACGCCGCGACGATGGATGCGCAGGTGGCCGAGATGGATGCGATGTTTCGCCCGCACGCCCGCGAGGTGGGCGAGCGCGTGGTGGATATCTACACACGCAAGCACACCAGTCCCTTTATGACCGAGATGAGCCGCTCCATGGAGTGGTGGTTCAAAAACTGGCTCGGAAAATGACGAATGTGACAAAGGGGCGTCCCTTTGTCACATTCCATATCGCCGCGGTGGCCTAAAGGCCGCATAAATGTTTATCTAGCTGGGAAAACGGTGCCATTAAAATATGGGCTGATTACCTATAATCCCGTCGAACGTTAAAATTGGGAGGAAACCGGCTTATGGAACAAAAGGCAAAGGAAGTAGCCTCGCACGCTGCGATTCCTGTGAGCATCTCGGCGATGCTCGTCACGCTGGGCGTGGTGTATGGCGATATCGGCACCAGCCCCATGTATGTAACCAAGGCGCTCGTTGCTGGCAACGGCGGCATCGGAAGCGTCACGCAGGAGTTCGTGCTCGGCGCGCTCTCCCTTGTCGTGTGGACGGTCACGTTGCTGACGACCGTCAAGTACGTGCTGATCTCGCTGCGTGCCGACAACCACGGCGAGGGCGGCATCTTTGCCCTGTACAGCCTGGTCAAGCGCTGCGGCAAGTGGCTCATCATCCCCGCCATGCTGGGCGGCGCGGCGCTCCTCGCCGACGGCATCCTGACGCCTGCCGTTACCGTCACCACGGCCATCGAGGGCCTGCGCACCATCCCGGCGGTCCATGCCGTGCTCGGTGACGACCAGGGTCGTGTCGTCGCCATCACGCTTGCCATCATCATCGCGCTCTTCTTGGTGCAGCGCATCGGCACGGCCAAGATCGGTCACGCCTTCGGCCCCATCATGACGCTGTGGTTTTTGTTCCTGGGCGGCACGGGCCTGTTCTTTGTCTGCCAGTATCCCGCGGTGCTGCTGTGCCTCAACCCGTTGCGTGGCATCGCTTTTCTGCTGAGCCCCAACAACCACGCGGGCATCATGATTCTGGGCAGCTGCTTCCTTGCCACCACCGGTGCCGAGGCGCTCTACTCCGACATGGGCCATGTGGGCCGCGGCAACATCTACGCCACCTGGCCGTTCGTTAAGTGCTGCCTGCTGCTGTCCTACATGGGCCAGGGCGCGTGGCTTATCAACAACGCCGGCAACCCGGAGCTCATGGGTATCGCCGACCTCAACCCCTTCTACCAGATGCTCGCCCCGGGTCTGCGCCCCTTTGCCGTCGGCCTTTCCACCGTCGCGGCCATCATCGCCTCGCAGGCGCTCATCACTGGCGCATTCTCGCTGGTGTCCGAGGCCAGCCGCCTGGACCTCATGCCGCATATGCAGGTCTTCTATCCTGCCGAGACCAAGGGCCAGCTCTACATCCCCATGGTCAACAACGTCATGCTCGTGGGCTGCGTCGTCGTGGTGCTGCTGTTCCAGAACTCGGCGCACATGGAGGCCGCGTACGGCCTGGCCATTACCCTGACCATGATGTGCACGACAATGCTGCTCTTCTTCTATCTGCACGTGGAGCGCAATCTCAAGGTCGCGCCGTGGATCTTTGCCGCCTTCTTCCTTATGCTCGAGGGCTTCTTCTTTGTGAGCTCGCTCACCAAGTTCTTCCACGGCGGCTATTTCACCATCCTTATGGCCGCGCTCATCATGGGCATCATGGTGTGCTGGTACAACGGCACGGCGGTTGAGCAGCGCCAGTTTACGCTGCTGCCGCTGCGCAGCTATCTGCCGCAGCTCAAGCGCCTGCGCGACGACGATCGCTACGAGCTCGTGAGCGACAACATCGTGTACCTGACCAAGGACACCAACACCGACTATATCGACCGCGATATCGTCTACTCGATTTTGGACAAGCACCCCAAGCGCGCTCGTGCCTGGTGGTTCGTGAACGTCGAGACCATGGACGAGCCGCATACCTTTGCCTATTCGGTCGAGACGTTCGGCACCGACTACGTGTTCCGCGTGCATCTGTACCTGGGCTACAAGATTAACCAGCGCGTCAATGCCTATCTGCGTCAGGTCGTTCAGGACCTGGCTGCCAGCGGCGAGCTGCCGGCGCAGACGCACGATTACTCGGTCTACAAGGATCCGGGCAACATCGGTACGTTTAAGTTCGTCATGATCCGCAAGCTGCTGGCGCCCGAAAGCGACGTGGAGCCCAGCGAGCGTACGGCCATCACACTCAAGTACATCATCCGCCGCGCCGCCGGCACGCCTGCGCGCTGGTACGGCCTGGAGAACTCCAACGTGAGCTTTGAGTACGTGCCGCTGTTCACCAAGTTTAAGGCCGTGAGCAAGATGCAGCGCCTGGCTCCCGACGAGCGTCCGTAGTCGACGTCTGCTGTTTGTCTAGCGACCACAGACTGCAAAGGCTATACACTTGAAACCACCACAAGGAGGCCACCACCGCAAAGGTGCCAGTCCCCTTTGTGGTGGTTTTTGTTTTTGAGAGAGGGGCGGGGCGCTGATGGACGTCCGTGCGGACGGCGATATTGCCGAGAACTTTTGGTGGCGGCGTACAACGCTGACGCGTCGCAGCCCCCTGTATGACGCCTGCGTATCGGCGGGGCTGCTGGTCGCGGCGACGGTTGTGGGCGCGCTGCTCGATCATCCGGGGCTCGCGCCGAGCATCATGATCGTCTATGTGTTTGCCGTGCAGCTGTGCGCTTTCTTTACCTGGAGCCGCCTGTACTGCCTGCTGACTTCTGCCGCCGCCGTGGCGCTCTACAACTTCTTGTTTGTCGACCCACGCTGCTCGCTGTCGTTTATAGACCGCGTCTATCCCGGCATGTTCTTTATCATGTTTGTGGTCTCGCTCGTGTCGAGCTCGATTGCGCTGGCCCTGCGCCGCGCCTTGGCGCAGGCTGCCGCCAGCGACCGTCGCACGCAGATGGTGCTCGAGACCAACCGCATGCTGCAGCGGTGCGGCGATCAGCAACAGATTGTGCATGCTATGGCAACGCAACTGGCGCGTCTTTCGGACTGTCCGGTCGTGTGGTATAGCGCCGATCCGGAAGACGATGACCTGCTGCCGCGCACGATGTACACGGCCGTGGGCGATGCCGCGCCGGTGCACCAGCTAGCGCCCCAGATGCCGCCACGGCTCTCGGCATCCGCCTATGTGGGAACGCCGCTCGATGCCACCTATGGCGGCTCGGCGTTCTTTGGCATATACCTGACCGTGCACTCGGGCGACACCATGGTGCGCGCGGGTGATCCCGACTCGGTGGTGGGGGTGCTCGCCATTGTCGCCGAGCCCGATGCGCTGACGCCCGAGGAGCGGACGCTTGCCGATGCCATCGTGAGCGAAGGCGAGCTGGCGCTCGATCGCGCCCGCGCCATGGAGGCCCGCGAGGAAGCGGCGGTGCTCGCTAAAAACGAGCAGCTGCGTGCCAACTTGCTGCGCTCCATCTCGCACGATCTGCGCACGCCGCTTACCAGCATTTCGGGTAATGCCGACGTGCTGCTCGACCAGGGCTCGACCGGCACGGCCGTGCTTGACGACCAGACGCGCCGCGGCATGCTCCTATCCATTCGCTCGGACGCGCAATGGCTCAACGCCACCGTCGAGAACCTGCTCGCCATCACCAAGCTCGAGGGCGGCGGCATGCATCTGTCGACCACACTCGAGCTTATGGACGATATCGTCGAGGAGGCGCTGCGCCACGTAAACCCGGCCGTGCGCGAGCACGACCTTAAGGTGGTGGCGTGCGATGAGCCGGCGCTCGTCAACGTCGATGCGCGCCTGATGGTGCAGCTGGTGGTAAACCTGGTGAACAACGCCATTACCTACACGCCCGCGGGCTCGCATATCGTAATCTCGATTGGCGTCCATGATGGATGTGTGGCGTGCTCGGTGGCCGATGACGGCCCGGGCATTGCGCCCGAGGACCGCGAGCGCATCTTTGAGTCGTTCTACACCGCCAACCATGGTCTGGCCGATAGCCAGCGCAGCGTGGGTCTGGGGCTTTCGCTTTGCCGCTCCATTGCGCTGGCACATGGCGGTAGCATAGGGGTTGCCGCGGCGGCCCCGCACGGCTCGGTCTTTACGATTGAGCTTCCCGCCGCCGACGTTTCGTTTGATAAGGAGTAGCGCTGTGCCGAACTCTGCCGTAAAACCGCTCATCTTGGTCGTTGAGGACGACCCCGCCGTCCGCAACCTTATCGTCGCCGCGCTCGAGGCGCACGGCTTGCGCCATATGGCCGTGGAGACCGCCCATGCCGCCATCGCCGCCGCCTCGTCGCAGGCGCCGAGCATTGTGCTGCTCGACCTGGGCCTGCCCGATATGGACGGCGTCAAGGTGGTGGAGTCGGTGCGCGCGTGGTCGGGCATGCCGATTATCGTGGTCTCGGCGCGCAGCGAGGATGCGGACAAGATCCGCGCGCTCGATGCCGGCGCCGACGACTACCTGACCAAGCCGTTTTCGGTCGAGGAGCTGCTCGCGCGCATTCGCACGACGCTCAGGCGCCTTTCGTATGCGCAAACGGGCGGCGTTGCCTCCGAGGGCTCGTTCGATACCGGTGAGCTGCATATCAATTTTGATGCCGGCATCGCCACGATGGATGGCGAGGAGCTGCATCTGACGCCGATTGAGTACAAGCTTTTGTGCTTGCTGGCGCACAACGCCGACAAGGTGCTGACGCACCAGTTTATCTTGCACGAGATTTGGGGCACGGCGACCAAGAGCGACCTGGCGAGCCTGCGTGTCTTTATGGGCACGTTGCGTAAGAAGATCGAGTCCGACCCCGCGCATCCGCGTTACATCCAAACCCATGTAGGCATTGGCTACCGCCTGGTCACCCAAGGCTAGATCGCCAACCACCATCCCAATATGAGTTGCGGTGAAATACGGTCTAAATTTGCCTAATTCCAGGCAAAACAGTCCGTATTCCACCGCAACTTTGTTATCTGCCCTTAGGCTTGCTGGCGTAGAACTTCTTCTTTTTGGGCTTGCCGGCGGGGGAGGGTTTGCCGGCAAAGTTGGACTTGCCGTTGCCGGCCTGCGCGTGCGCGGGTACTGTCACACGGGGCTTGCGGGCCTCGGGGTTGCGCAGTTCCTCGACGCGCTCGGCAATTTCCTCGGCGCTAAAGCCGACCTCGGCCATGGCGTCCTCGATGGGCAGGCGGCGCACGATATAGCAGTGGTGCACCTTCTGGTTGCGTGCGAAGTCCTCGGGGATGGTCTGCGCCGTAATGTCCTCCAACACCACGCCCGCGCGGGCGAGCTTGCGCGTCTCGGGGCGGAAGCCACGCAGGTTGCAGCTAAAGATGGCATGGCCGCCCTGCGCGAGCAGGCGCGATACGCCGGCCAACAGCTCAACATGGTCGCGCTGAACATCCCAGGTGCGACGGCCCATCTTGGACGAGTTCGAGAACGTGGGCGGGTCGACAAAGATCAGGTCCCAGCGGTTGCGCGTCTGGCGCTGGTCGCGAATCCAGGCGAGCACGTCGTCGCGCACAAAGTGATGCTGCGGCCCCACAAAGCCATTCTGGCGCATGTTGCGCTCGGCCCAGTCCAGATAGGTGTTGGAGAGGTCGACCGTCACGGTCTCCTCGACGCCGCCGTCTGCCGCATAGCAGGTGGCGGTGCCGGTGTAGGCAAACAGGTTGAGGAAGCGACGCGCATGCTTGGCGTGCTCGCGCACCAGGTTGCGCGTGACGCGGTGATCCAGGAAGATGCCCACATCCAGATAGTCGTCAAAGTTGACGGCAAAGGTGAGCCCGCCCTCTTCGATGAGCGGGAGGCGACGGCGCGCGATATTGGCGCGCTCGCCCGATGCGCCCTTGCCGGCGCCCTGCTTGCCGTACTGCGAGCCGCCGCGCGAGCGCATGCGGGCCTTGGCGTGCACATGCTCGGCTGGGACATCTAGGATACGCGGCGCGATGGCCAGAATATCGAGCATGCGGGCCTGGGCCAGTGCGGGGTCGATGGTCTCAGGCGCGGCGTATTCGGCGATGACGAGCCAGCGGCCCGGAGTCTGCGGGCAACCCTCGTACAGGTCGATAGCGGCGGAGTAGTCGGGCAGGTCGGCATCGTAGACGCGGTAGCAGCTCACGCCCTCGCGCTTGGCCCACTTGCGGCGCAGACGGGCATTCTTGCGCAGGCGGTTGGCGAACTGCCCGGACTCGGGGATGAGCACGGGCAGCGGCTTGCCGTCGCCCAGGTCGAGCATGGCGGCGGGCTCGGGCATGGGGGAAGCGGTGGCTTCGTCTTGGGCATCCGCGGTCTGCTCCTCGGCATCTGCGCTGGTCGCAGCTTCGAATGTCGCGGCGGCGTGGTCGAGCGAGGGCCAAACCTCAATAGTCGCCTCTTCGTTGTTGGGCATGACGGCAATGGAGCGCGCGGGCTCGGCATGGAGCGCGCGGGCCAGTAATCCGTCGCGGGTGAGCGCGGCGACCGGCGCCGAGGCAAGCTCGGGCGCGCGGCGCAGCTCGCCGACCAGCGTCATGGCGTCGTGCATGAGCGAAAGCGGAGTTTCGGTGGTGTCTGCGACCACGGCGGCGCCGGCGACAGCGCCCGCATGGTCCAGTACGGTGGCGGACTTGGCGGCGCAAAATTCGACAAAGCGCTTGTAGCCGGCACACTTGACCATGCGCTCAGCGGTCTTGCGGGCGGCGGGGTCGATGTCCACGGCCACGATGCGCACCTGGCGCTCGCGCGCTGCCGCCTCGCGCTCGCGCGCCTCGGCACGCAGCTGCTCCCACAGGGCGGCGTCGTGCAGCTGCCAGC
>CAJJRZ010000001.1:0-172966 GCA_905194345.1 Coriobacteriaceae bacterium | reverse complement strand
CTGGCGGTCTATCTCTTGTTTTCGGTTGCTTGCTTCCTTACCGTACATGAGCATTGAGAGAAGGAGACAAGCAGATGTTGGGTTACGAAGAAAAGATATAGCGCCTCGAACTGCTCGACGCGGTGGCAGATGCCGGGAGGCTGGCGAGGGGCCTGGACCAGCTGCTCGAGTCCCTGGCTCACGCCGACCAGCTGGACCCGCTCGACGTCGAGGGGGTCCTGGCCCTGAGGTCTATAAGCGAGAGGTGTGCCGAGCGCATCGGCGACGCGGCGCGCATCCTGGAGGCTCAGAACGAGGTCCTCTATGCGGAGGAGCGGGCCAAAGTCAAACCGCGCGATAACTGAGGAACGAAACCCGGTCCGGAAACTGTTCCTTGATTCCGGCCGGATGATCTTCTCCGCCGCCCGGTGTCGCATTGTGTCCGAGCGGCTGATGTCCCCCTATTCCCAGTGCCGCGGCGTACCGCTGCGTTATAATTCAGAAAACGCATTTGTATTGCATTTCGAGGGATAGAGGCGCGAATGTCTAACGGCTATAAGGAGCTCATCAAGGGTAACCCCGGCGAGACCGAGATCAGGAGCTTCCTGGTAAACGGCGACCAGGTATCTGTGACCCTGCGCATCCCCGACACCCTGCGCGACGCGGCGAAGGAGGAGGCTGCCCTTCGCGGCATGAGCTTCTCCGCCTTTGTGCGCACTTGCATGATCGAAGAGCTCGCGAAGAAGGGACAATAGCCCGTGACGGAGCCAATGCACGACATCTCGGTCGAAGGCTTCATAGAGTCCTTCGACCGCCGATACCCGACTTTCATTCTCAAGACGTTGCTGTGCGACCGCACTACGGGGCGCAACATCATATGGGCCGACAACGAATACGAGGCCCTAGGCGACGGCTACATGGGCGATGACGAGATGACCGTCGAGAAGATCACGGGCATGAACTCCGGCGTCATCAAGCCGCGCATCGCCAAAGAGCAGGAGAAGCAATCCCAGCGCACCAAGAGCCGCGCCGAGGTGTTCACCCCGTCATGGCTGTGCAATCAGATGAACAACGACTTGGACGAGGCTTGGTTCGGCCGGCGCGATGTCTTCAACACCGAGATCGTTGCGGATGATGGCGCCAATACATGGACGCCGACTAGTGATCCAATCGAATTTCCAAAGTCAAAGGGACACGGCTGGCGCGCATACGTGGAGGCTACGCGGCTCGAGATCACGTGTGGCGAGGCGCCGTTTGTGTGCTCGCGCTACGACACCGTGACGGGAGACGAGCTACCCGTAAGCGAGCGCGTAGGCTTCCTTGACCGCAAGCTTCGCGTTGTGACCGAGAAGACCAAGACTCGCAAGGAATGGGTGCGCCGGGCCCTCGACGCGCTGCGCGCGACGTACGGCTTCGAGTACCAGGGCGACAACCTGCTTATTGCTCGCGTCAATGTGCTCGAGACGTTCGTCGAGCATCTCCGCAATCGCTGGGGGTCGGGCCCCCAACAGGACGAGCTCGAGCAGGCGGCATGGATCGTTTCCTGGAACTTCTGGCAGATGAACGGCTTCACAGACGCCGTGCCCACCAACAAGATGGGCGCCGAGGTGGAGTCGACCCTGGGGACGTTCGAGGAGCCCGAGCCGGAGCCGATGCAACCGTCGCTTTTCGACCTGTTCGATGACGTATTCCCCGACGAGACAACCGAAGAGACCAAAGAAGAGGAGCCAAGGGAAACGGTTCCCCTCTGCGTGATATACGACTGGCAGAACGGCGAGCCCTTCGAGTTCGCCGCATTGAAAGGTGAGGCAGCAATTATGGGAAAGAAGTTCTATGCGGTAATCGGTAATCCCCATATCAGCTTTCAGTGGCGGAACAAGATTCTGGCAATAAGACCTATGCACCGCCCATCTATCACGAGTTTATGGACTCGGCGTTCAAGGTTTCCGACAAGGTGGAGCTTGTCACTCCCGCTAGATTCCTATTTGACGCCGGCTCAACCCCAAAGGCCTGGAACAGGAAGATGCTTAACGACCCCCATTTCAAAGTGATGAGCTATAAAGCGGATGCGTCCAGCGCCTTTCCGAATACCGACATCAAGGGCGGTGTTGCCGTTACCTATCGAGATGCTGATCGGGATTTCGGTGCGATAGAAGTGTTCACACATTTCGATGAGCTTCGTACCATCAAAGAGAAGGTTGTAAAACATGGCATCCAACCCCTCGGCGATATCATCTTCGCGGCCGATAGCTACCACTTCACTGAAGCCATGCACGAAGACCATCCCGAGATTCGTTATGTTGACGACGACCATGGTCTGTTGAGCAAGAACCACGACTATGACCTTAAGACAAACGTTCTCGACAACCTTAACAATGTAGTTTTCTTTGACGAGATGCCTGGCGACGGAGATAGTTGCATCAGAATCTTTGGCAGAGGTCGCGCCGGAAGAGCTTACAAGTTCATTTCCGCCAGATATATCGCTCCGCATCCGAACCTCGACAAATGGAAAGTACTTGTTCCTGCCGCCAACGGATCGGGCGCGCTTGGAGAAGTGCTTTCTACGCCCTTAATAGGGCGGCCCTTAATAGGGCATACGCAGTCCTTCATAAGCATTGGCAGTTTCAATTCCGAAGCGGAAGCTACGGCTCTCCTCAAATACATAAAATCGAAGTTCGCTCGGACCATGCTCGGAATTCTGAAGATTACGCAGCACAATCCCGCACCAAAATGGAAGTATGTCCCCCTACAGGACTTTACTTCTGACTCCGACATCGATTGGTCGCAGTCTGTTGCTGACATCGACCGTCAGCTCTATGCGAAGTACGGCCTCGACGACGAGGAGATTCAGTTCATCGAATCCCATGTGAAGGAGATGGACTAGCAATGGCGAGCATCGACATCTCCCAGATCATCGAGACCACCGCTCCCGCGGTGCCGCAGATCTATGCCTACACCACGCCCGAGATCGTCCGCCACAACGGCTGGACCAAGATCGGCTACACCGAGCAGGACGTGCGCGAGCGAATCAAACAGCAAACGCACACCGCCGACGTGCAGTGGCATCTGGAGTGGAGCGGCAACGCCACGTGGGAGCACCGTGCGGGCACGTTCCATGACACCGACTTCCACGCCTACCTCGAGAAGCAGGGCGTCGAGCGCGAACCCAAGAAGGAATGGTTCAAGATTAGCGGCGAGGAGTCTCACCAGCAGTTCTACCGGTTCCGCGACACCGACGGCGTGCTGGACGCACCCGGCGCTGCCTCCTACACCCTGCGCGCCGAGCAGCAGCGCGCAGTGGAGCAGACGGGAGCCTTCGCCCGCGCCCATTGGGACGAGGGCGGCGCGCACGGCGGCGAGTTCCTGTGGAACGCCAAGCCGCGCTTCGGCAAGACGCTCACCGCATACGACCTGTGCCGCAGTATCGGCGCGCAGAAGGTGCTCATCGTCACCAACCGCCCTGCCATCGCCAACTCCTGGTACGACGACTACGTGAAGTTCGTGGGCTTGGAGGGCGGCTACCGCTTCATCAGCGGCGTGGACGCTCTGACCGGCAAGCCCTACTGCCTCAGCCGCGAGGAGTACCTGCGCGCCATCCGCAACGACCCGGAAGGCCCCAAGGGGTTCATCGAGTTCGTGAGCCTTCAGGACCTCAAGGGCTCCATCCGCTTCGGCGGCGTGTACCAGAAGCTCGACGAGGTGGCCGACCTCACCTGGGACGTGCTCATCATCGACGAGGCACACGAGGGCGTGGACACCTTCAAGACCGACGTGGCATTCGACCACATCAAGCGCCGCTTCACGCTGCACCTCTCTGGCACGCCCTTCAAGGCCATCGCAAACGAGAAGTTCGCCGACGACGCCATCTACAACTGGACCTATGCCGACGAGCAGCAGGCCAAGCGTGACTGGCCTGCCGACTCTGAGCAGCCGAACCCCTACGCCAACCTCCCCAAGCTCAACCTGCTCACCTACCAGATGAGCGACATCGTCGAGCAGGAGGCCCGCGGCGGCATGGAGATTGATGGCGAGCAGACCGAGTTCGCCTTCGACCTCAACGAGTTCTTCTCGACCAAGCACAACGGCGGCTTCGTGCACGACGCCGACGTGGATAAGTTCCTCGACGCGCTCACCACGCAGGAGAAGTTCCCGTTCTCGACACCCGGGCTGCGCGACGAGCTGCGTCACACGTTCTGGATGCTCAACCGCGTCGACTCCGCCCGCGCCCTCGCCAAGAAGCTGCAGGCGCACCCCGTCTTCAAGGATTACGAGGTGGTACTCGCTGCTGGCGACGGCAAGATCGACGCCGATGACGAGAACGAGAAATCGCTCGACAAGGTACGCCGCGCGATCAAGGACCACGACAGGACCATCACCCTTTCGGTCGGCCAGCTGACCACGGGCGTGACCGTGCCGGAGTGGACCGCCGTGCTCATGCTCTCGAACATGGCGAGCCCCGCACTGTACATGCAGGCGGCCTTCCGCAGCCAGAACCCGTGCCTGTTCGACCTGGGCGGCGGCAACTACGCGCGCAAGGAGAACGCCTACGTCTTCGACTTCGACCCGGCGCGCACGCTTACTATCTTTGAGCAGTTCGCCAACGACCTGTACGGCGAGACCGCGCGCGGCGGCGGCGATGTCGAAACGCGCGAGCGCCATATCCGTCAGTTGCTGAACTTCTTCCCCGTCTACGGCGAGGACGAAGAGGGGCAGATGGTCGAGCTCGACGCCGAGCAGGTGCTCAGCGTGCCGAGGCGCATCCATGCCCGCGAGGTGGTCAGGCGCGGCTTTATGAGCAACTTCCTGTTCCAGAACATCGCGAGCGTCTTCCGCGCGCCGGCAGAGGTCGTGGAGATCATCCAGCGCTTCGATCCCTACGAGCAGGGCAAGGCACAGAACGCCGAGAAGAACAAGGTCGAGATCGATGAGGGCACGGCCGACGAGCTCTCCATCAACGACGAGGGCGAGGTGGAGATTCCCGACGAGCAGGTCGTAGGCAAGGCTGCGGACATCTTCGGGCCGAAGGTCTACGGCGACATCGCCGTCGAATTCTCAGGCCACATGGACGACATCGCGAAAGCCCACGAGGCCGATGACGACGATCGGGTGATGCTCGACAACCTCAAGGAGGCCTTCAAGCAGAGCGTGACCGCGCCTCTGGTACAGGCCGCCAAGGAGAGCTACGGCAGCGAGCTCAAGCCGCGCCAGCAGCAGCAGATCGAGCGCAAGGTCCAGGCGGACGCCGACATCCAACTCAACCGCCAGGTCGGCGACTACCAGATTCAGGCGCGCCGCATCGAGCAGTCGCGCAAGGACGAGCTCAAGGCGGCGACAAGCGAGACCGAGCGCGCCGAGGTGAACAAGCGCCATGACGAGCAGAAAGCGGAGGCGTTCCAGACGCTCGCCCAGAAGCTCGAGGACTCCCGCGAGGAACTCGTGCAACGCGCCGGCGAGACCGTGGTGCGCGAGGTGGAGACGGCGAAGAAAGAGGACGAGAAGCAGGGCATCGAGGACAAGGTGCGCGCTCATCTGCGCGGCTTCTCGCGTACCATCCCGTCGTTCCTCATGGCCTACGGCGAAGAGGGCACGACGCTCGCGAACTTCGACACCGTGATCCCCGCTGACGTCTTCCAGGACGTCACGAGCATCACCGTTGATGAGTTCCGCTTTTTGCGTGATGGCGGCGACTACACCGATGGCGAGACCGGCGAGGTAAAGCGCTTCGTTGGGCACCTCTTCGACGAGGTCGTATTCAACGACTCCGTGAGCGAGTTCATCAAGCTGCGCGAACGCCTGGCCAATTACTTCGACGAGTCCCAGACAGAGGACATCTTCGACTACGTGCCGCCCCAGAAGACCAATCAGATCTTCACGCCGCGCAACGTCGTGGTTCAGATGGTGGACCTCTTCGAGAAGGAGAACCCGGGCTGCTTCGATGACCCGAGCCACACCTTCGCCGACCTGTATATGAAGTCTGGCCTCTACATCACCGAGATCATCAAGCGCCTGTACCGAAGCGAGGGCATGAAGGCCGCCTTCCCGGACGACCGCGAGCGTTTGGACCACATCCTGGAGCATCAGGTGTTCGGCATCGCGCCCACCAAGATTATCTACGAGATTGCCACCCACTTCATCCTGGGTTTCCACGACGAGGTCGGCCAAGGATGTGACTCTAACTTCGAGCTCGCGGACGCCGCGGAGCTCGCCAAGGAGGGCACGCTGGAGGCATACGTCGAGCGCGTCTTCGGGCCCAAGCTGGGCGAGGCGTAGCGCGTGGCGGAAGTAGTCGACAGCAAACAGGATGGGCGTGCAGAGGCTGCGCGAGCGGCGGTGAGTGCGGCACGGCGTGAGGATACCGAACTTTGCGCCCGTCTAGTCTTTCGCGTCTCGCGCAATGAGCTAAGGCGCGTGGGGATCACCACGCCCATCGCTCTCTACGATGAGCTGAAGCAGGTCTTCTGGAACGCAGACGAGGGCGTCACCCTGGGCGACCACCTCTCTGTCGGGTTCGGCAAGGTCGACCGCCGCCGTCAGGTGCGCGCCTTCGCCGAGCGCCATGCGGACGAGCCCAGAAACGTCGCCGCGAAAGCCTACGAGCGCGAATACGGCTTCAGCGCAGGCATCGCCGCGATATGGCTCGACCTGTTCGCCGAGCCCGCGGACGTGAGCTTCTCGGAGTGGCTTGGCGTCGAGGTCGCTGAATGCCCGACGGGCGCCCCGGCCTCCCGTGCGGATGTGCCCGTAGCGCACGACACCGAGCGCGAGGCACCCACCCTCGAGGGCTTCCTTGCCCGGGAGCTTGCCGGCCGCATCTGCGACGAAGGCCTCGTGCGTCGGCGCTTCGCCTTCGAGTTTCCCGACGATCCGCCCGAAGCGCTCGACCGCGGCATCGAGGATGCGGGCTACTACGAGGACCGCGGCTTGCTCTTCCGAGAAGGGAGCACCCCGAACGACCACTTCACGCGGCTGCTGGCCGAGCATCCGTCTTTCGCGAAGGGCGACGCCGGCTTCGAGAACGCCGTGTGGCAGCACCCCGCCTTCCGCCAGGTGCTGCGCCAGGCGCTTTCGGACCACCGCTTACTTCTCTACGAGGGCGACAGCTACATCTCGTTCTCGCGGCTGCACGACGTGCTAGGCGCGCGCATGGCGGACATCGAGTCGTACGCGCCCGCGGTGAGCGTGGATGCGCCCGAAGGCGAGCCCTTCACCGTGGCGAGCCTGCGCGCGGGCGGCGCCACTCCGCATCCGCTGTACGGGCTGAGCATGCCCGACGACTTCTACGAGGGACTGCTCGACGCGGGAGGGCTCCTGCGCAGCTGCACGCTCGCCGGAACCAAGGTGTTCGTCGCCGGAGGCGAGGGGCGGCTTTCCGCAGCCGACCTCATCGAGTGGATCGTCGCCCACCATGAGGGAATCGAGCGCGATGACCTGCCGAGACTGCTCGCGAACGATCTGGGCATCACGTGCCCGGCACCGCTTCTGACGACGACCATTTACAACTCCGACGTCTACTACGACGACATCGGGGACGCATATTACTCATCCATGGAGGCATGGAAGAAGGAGGCACGAAATGAGCTTGCTTGAGGAAGGGATCGCGACTGGCAACGTCCTGCCGACGGGTCGCAAGGAGAAGCACTCCATCGACAACGTGACGCGCGACTTCGACATCTACCGCATCAAGTGCGATCTGCTGTTCTACAACGACCAGAACGACCGCATCGCCACTTGGGTAAGCGAGTACAACTCCGCGCAGGGCGCGGATCTGCTCGCCCTTGGCCGCGACGAGTACAACGGCGTCATCGAGGACTTCATCGTCGAGAGCAACCCCGGCGCGCTCAGGAAGACCGAGAAGAGCATCGCCCTTCGCGGCCAGCTTAGGCCGGGCATCGTGCTCAACGACGGACGCGTCATCGACGGCAACCGACGCCTGACCTGCGTCCGCCGCCTCGCGCGGGCGAACAACGAGGCGGGCTGGTTCGAGGCCGCCATCCTCGACGACGCCACAGGCAGCGACCCCAAGCGCATCAAGCTGCTCGAGCTCGCCATCCAAATCGGCGAAGAGGAGAAGGTGGCGTACGATCCCGTCGACCGCCTCGTCGGCGTATACCGCGACGTGGTTAAGAACCACCTCATAACCCCTGCGGAGTACGGCAACGCGACGGGCATGACCGAGGCGGAGGTGAAAAAACTCGTCGACCGCGCCCAGTACATGGAGGAGTTCCTCGAATTCTGCCAGGCCCCCGAGCAGTACCACCTCGCCCGCGCCCTCAAGGTCGATGGCCCCTTGGGCGAGTTCAGCCGCGTGCTGAAGAAGTACGACAACAGGCGCGACAAACAGCTTGTCAAACGACTCATGTTCGCCAACATGGTGGTGCAGCCCGAGGGCGACATCACCCGATACGTGAGAGACTTCGGCAGCGTGGCAGGCACGGATGCGGAGGCCGACTTCAAGGCCGCCGAGCTGCAGGCCATGTCCGAGCTCCTCGAGAAGATGGGTCCCGACGCCCTCACGCGCGAGAAGGTGAGCGAGCTGCGCTCGGACGGCAACCTCGTCGACGGCTTCAAGCGCGCAGGCGACCGCGCAAGAGAGACCGTGCGCCGCGTCAAGCTCATGGACACGCCCGCCAAGAAATCCGCCGACTGCCTCTCCGAGCTCGAGAAGATCCTTCCCGAGATGCTCGACGTGCTGGGACCCGACGAGCTCGAGAAGGTGCGCCGCAACCTCGTTGCCGTCGCCGACAAGGTGGAAGAGCTGATCGGTGAGATCGATGAGCGCGCCTAGGGCCGTCGTCTGCTACGACGAGGCGCGCCCCGGCATGTACCTGCGCATCGAGGGGCAAGACATCGCCTCGTTCATGGCCTCGGCCGCATGGCGCGCCTGGCTGTACTACCCGGCGAGCGCCGTCGACGGCACCGATCGCGACCGCATCCTACTCGACGGCGGCATGGGCCTTCGCGAGTGCCAGGACATGCTCGAGGCGATCATGGAGGCCGACGGCCACGGCGTCGAGGTCGCGGTTGACCCGAGCTTCGGCGCCTTCGTGAACGCCGGCGAGACCTACATCCGCGAGCGCTCCGAGGTGGGGTTGGCCATCAAGGCGCAGACCGCCGAGGGCATCGCCGACGACCCCCAGCTGGGGCCGCGCTTCCGGGAGTTCCGCGACGTAGTGAACGCCTCGATGGTGCGTCCCCTGCGCGACCGGCAGACGCTCGACGCCTTCTTCATGGCGACGGTTGGGCGCGCGGCCGACTTCTCGGTGCCCGGCGCCGGCAAGACCGCGACGGTGCTCGGCGTGTTCGCCTACCTTCGCCATTTGGGGCTCGCGCGCCGCATCGTGGTGGTTTGCCCCAAGAACGGCTTCGAGTCGTGGGAGAAGGAGTGGGTCGCCACCTTCGGGGATAAGCTGCCTTTGAGCTGCTTCTCGCTGGGAGACCCCGCCATAGCGGCGATGTCGACCGAGCGCAGGCGCAACGCGCTGTCGCTCGACAGCGGCGCGTGCAACCTGTTCACGTTCAACTACGAGTCGCTCTCGGGCTACGTGCGGGAGCTGCATGCCATCATCCCCGACCAGACCCTGCTCGTCTTCGACGAGGTGCACCGGGTGAAGGCCATCGGCGGCAGGCGCGCGGAAGCCGCGCTCGAGGCGGCCGACGGCGCGAAGTTCGTGATCGCCCTTACGGGAACGCCCATCCCGAACACCTACCAGGACATCTACAACCTGCTGCACATCCTGTACCCCGAGGACTACGACACGTTCTTCGGCTACGAGCCGGGCGAGCTCCGCGCGCCCGATGCGGACCTCCAGGCAAGCCTCAACGACAGCCTGGCGCCCTTCTTCTGCCGAACGAACAAGGACGAGCTCGGCGTGCCGCGCCCGGAGCCCGACGAGATCGTGGAGGTCGAGGCGACGCCCGATGAGGACACATTGCTGCGAGTCCTGTACGCGTCTTGCCCCAACGCGCTCGCGAGGATCATACGCACCCTGCAGCTCGAGAGCGACCCCGAGATGCTCTGCTCTGCAGTGGACCCAGGCGACCTCGAGTACGTGCTCGACCAGGTCGGCGATGACTACTCGGATATCGACTACGTCGACTTCTCGCAGACGTTCTACGAGGCCATCGAGCGAAGCCGCCCGAGCTCGAAGCTCGTGGCGTGCGAGCGGCTCGTGGAGCGCATCGTCGCCGAAGGCCGCCCCGTCATAGTATGGTGCATCTTCGTACGCAGCATCAGCAACCTCCGCCGCGACCTCGCCGCCATGGGGATTCCGGCAGAGGCGATCTACGGCGCCACGCCACAGGAAGAGAGACGCGAGATTCTGGACGACTTCCGCGCGGGGCGCTTCAGGGTGCTCGTGACCAACCCGCAGACGCTTGCCGAGTCGGTCTCTCTGCACAGCGTCTGCCACGACGCGGTGTATTTCGAGTACAGCTACAACTTGGTGCACCTGCTGCAGTCAAAGGACCGCATACACCGTCTGGGCCTGCCCGACGACCAGAAGACGCGCTACTACTTCATGCGCGAGAAGTTCATGCGCGACGGCAGGGAGCTATCCCTCGACGCCGTGATCTACGACCGCTTGAAGGAGAAGGAGCAGACGATGCTCGACGCCATCGACCGCGGCTGCCTTGAGGGCGGCTACCTCGATGACGAGGACCTGCGTATCGTCTTCGAGCGCCTGCTGGGAGAAGATGCCAAGAGCCTGGAATACTAAGAGGCCGAACGGCGCACTGACGATATTGGCTCATAAGTAACAACTGCGAAGGAAAGATAGGGCTTTAAGGATGGACGCAGGAAAATCTACGATAAGCGGCGTGTTCAACGGATCGCGCCTGCTCGAAATACCTTTCTACCAAAGGGCGTACGTCTGGGGAGAAGAGCAATGGGAGCGCTTCCTCGGCGACATGGAGTTCGTCACGGCTTCGAAGCGACCCTATTTCCTGGGCTCGATCATCCTGAAGCAAGCCTCCTCCGGCAACACCTGGTCCGAGGTATCCGAGATTCGCACCGTCATCGACGGCCAGCAACGACTCACGACCATGGTCATCTTCTTCAAGGCACTCTGTGCGAAAAACGGCACCAACAATTTGTTCGAGCGAGATTTCGTCCTGGAGACCGGCGATGTCGCCTTGCGGCACGGCAAGTACGACCGGCAGGATTTCGAGAAGGTCGTCAGCGCCACGGGCTGCGAACCCGTCGAGGGCTCCTCGTCCATCGTCCTTGCCTACAACTACTTCCTCAAGAACATCGACCCAGAGAAGGTCGACAGGAACACGATCAAGTCGAACGTCCAGTTCGTCTGCATCGACCTCACCGAGGGCGAGGACGAGCAGCAGATATTCGACACCATCAACTCGCTCGGGGTGCGCCTGACGACGGCGGAGCTCCTCAAGAACTACTTCTTCAACCGCGAGAACGAGCATGCGTTCAAGGAGTGCTGGGAAGACGTCTTCGAGCCCACGGCTGAGAAGAGGGAGTATTGGGAGCAGGAGGTCGTTACCGGGCGCATCAAGCGCACGCTCGTCGACCTCTTCTTCGACGCGTTCCTCCAGATCCTGGTTCAGGACAAGAAGCGCGGCGTCACGACCGAGGACAAGCTCTTCTATTCGCGCACGTCCAACCTCTTCCAGTCCTACAAGGACTTCATCGGCAGGTACTGCAACGGAGACAAGGATGAGATTCTCGACAGCATGAAGGCGTATGCGACGGTGTTCGAGTCCACCTTCGACCCAAGCTGCTGCGATGCGGACATCCCCTCCGCTCCCGGCGTCGAGCGCCTGAACGTGCTGATATTCGGCCTCAAGAACTCGACGCTCATCCCGTACGTACTCTACGTTCGCAAGAACGCCGAGTCTTCGGGCGAGGAATCCGAGGTCTTCGCCCTGCTTGAGAGCTACATCGTCCGCCGAACGCTGGTCCAGGCGACCACGAAGAACTACAACAGGCTGTTCACCTCGCTGATCCTGAACGAGGTAAAGGACGCGAAGGCACTGAGGAAGGCTCTCGAAGCCAACGAAGAGGCGACGACGTACATGCCCGGCGACGCCGAGGTTCGAGCGGCATTCGAGGAATCGTGCCTGTACAACCTCCAGTCCAAGGGCGTCCTCTATCTGCTGGAGAGCGCCATTCGCCCAGGCATGAGCAGCACGGCCCTGCTCGGGTTCAACCAGTACACCCTCGAGCACATGATGCCCAAGAAGTGGCGCAACAAATGGGGAGCCCTCGACGATGAGGCTGCCACGCGAAGGGACCGGAAGCTCCTCACGCTCGGCAACCTCGCCATAATCACGCATTCGCTCAACGCCTCCATCCGCGACGCCGATTGGACCACCAAGAAGCAGGGAAAGGGATACAAGGACGGCCTTGCCCTCTGCGCCGCCGGCCTTGCGACGATGGCCGGCGCCCTGGAGAAGGAGTCTTGGGACGAGGGCGATATCGCCGATCGCGCCGAATGGCTTGCGGACAAGGCGTTGGAGGTCTGGCGCTAGGCCCTACCTGCGCCCCATCTCGAAGATGCTTGCGGTGTCGGAGCCCGCATCCATGACGAATGTTGTCGGCTCTTCCAAAGGCGAGGTTTGCGGTGGCGCTTCCGTCACCGGTGCCTCAACCCCCTCGCCGAGAGCCAGGAAGAACCTCATCACAAGCTCGAGCCTCCGCTGCAGAGAATCGCTCAACTCGCCGTAGGAGGCCGCCAGCCGTACTTCCTTGGTTAACTCCGCCATCGAGCCCTTCAGCGCCTTCTGCACGCTCACGGAGGGCCTCACCTCAACCTGGGTATCGGTGAGCCTGGCGATGATGTAGTCCTGCCTGCTCATGCCGCTCCAGGCAGCCATCTCGCATATGAGCTTGCGCTCCTCGGGCGTGCAGCGAAACGCCATCGTCTTGCTGCGCTTGCGGGCGCTGTTCTCGCACGGCATCCTTCTTACCCCCTCGCCCCGTCGAGCGCGGCGGCCATCTCGTCCTGCTTCGTGGGGAACAGGTGCGCGTAGCGGTAGGTGATGTCCACCGCCTCGTGGCCCATGCGCTCGGCGATGGCCAGCGCGGAGAAGCCCATCTCGATCAGCAGGCTCACATGGCTGTGGCGTATGTCGTGTACGCGGATGCGCTTCACGCCCGACGCCTTGCACCCGCGCTCCATCTCGTGGGCCAGGAAGTGCTTGGTCACGGCGAACAGGCGCTCGTCGGGGGCGACGTCGTCGCGCATCTCGATGAAGTCCGCCATCTCGTCGCGAAGGAAGGCGGGCATGACGATCGTGCGCACGGACTTGGGCGTCTTGGGGTCGGTCACGGTGTCCACGCCGTTGAGGCTCTGGTACGACTTGTTGATGCGCAGCCGCGAGCTATCCAGCATGAAGTCGGACGGCGTGAGCGCCAGGAGCTCGCCGCAGCGTATGCCCGTCCAGTACAGCAGCTCGAAGGCGTGGAACGACAGCGGCTTGTCCATGACTGCCTCGCTGAACCTCAGGTACTCGTCCTTGGTCCAGAACTGCATCTCGCCGCCCTTCTTCGAGCCTATCTTGTCGACCCTGCGCACCGGGTTGTCGGTGAGGCCGTAGTAGCGCTCGGCGTGGTTGAAGATGGCGTTCAGTTGGTTATTTACCGTGCGCAAATACGTCGGCGCCCAGGGCTTCCCGTCGGCGTCCCGGTGCTCGGTGAGCTCGTTTTGCCACCTGATGACGTCGATCGGCCTCACGTCGCACATGCGCATGTCTCCGAAGAACGGCACGAGCTTGTCGTTGATGATGTACTCCTTGGTGATCCACGTGTGCTCGCGTATGCGCGGCTTCACCTCTGAGGCGTACACCTCGACGAACTCGGAGAACGTCATGTCCATGGCCCCGCCGTTAAGGCTCTTGAACTGGCCCTCCCACACTGCGGCCTCCACCTCGGAGGAGAAGCCGCGCTTCATCTTGTGGCGCTTCGAGCCGCGGGCGTCGCGGTAGTAGCACTGCACGTAGAACGTGCCGTTGTTGCCATCCTTGTACACGGGCATGTCAGTCCACCTCCGGGAAGTACAGGGCGTCGAAGACGTCGCTTCGGACGCGCCCGCGGATAACCACGCGCCCGCGCGCCTCCTGCTCGGCGTTTATCCTCCTGATCACCTCGTAGGCGCTGCCTTTCTTGATCCTCAGCAGCCCCGCGACCTCGTCGGCGTCCAGCATGTGCGGCCTCGGCGTCTTCGCCACCTTCTCGTCCATGGTTCCTCCTATCAATAGCGTACGGATATGTACTGTTTACAGATTCAGAGTAAACGTACATATCTGTACTGTCAATAGAATTGCGTACATTTGCGTACGCTGATAAGATGTGCGGGTACGTATTTCCAGGAGGAGGGCGCATGTCCGTAGGCGAGAACATAAGGCGATACCGCAAGTCGCGCGGCATGACGCAGGCGCAGCTGGCCGAGGCCGTCGGCCTGACCGAGGGGGCTGTGCGCCACTACGAGAGCGGCATCCGCGCAGTGAAGCCCGAGCTGCTCGAGTCCATCGCCGCCGCGCTCGGCGTTTCCGTCAACGCCCTCAAGGATTACGGCGTCGAGACCGCGGGCGACCTCATGTCGCTTCTCGTGCGGCTCGAGGACTCCTTCGGCATCGTGCCCGCAGCCGACGGCTCGGGCCTCTCTCTGAACCCCAAGGCGCCGCACGCGCCCAAAGCCTCGATGGCGATCGAGCTGTGGGCCGAGAAGCGCGCGCAGCTCGAGAACGGCGAGATCGACGCCGCAGAGTACGAGGATTGGAAAGCCTCGCTGTAGCGGCTCTCTGCCTTTTGCAATCAACGCAACCGAATCAGGACGCCAAGCTAGGCGGTGAGCGCCGCTCGCACCTGCGCATGCTGAGTTTTTACTCCCCATTGCATGCAAAGGCATTTTCGGCGCACCTGGGGAGTAAACGACGCGGTGGCTTACAGGGCGGCACACGACAGTACCCTGCGGCATTTCCCCTGATTACTCCCATTTTCATTGAGACGGTGAGATTCTTTACTCCCCATTAACCACCTGGGGAAACGCTGTGAGAAGACCGCCGAAAAGCCTATTGAGTTCGATTTGAGTTTCACAGGCCCCGAAACGGCCCCGTTTGGCTCTCGGAGACAAAAATCGCGCGTCTACTCACTTGGGATGAATCCTTACTCCCGTTCCTCCGAATGCCGCACCGTGCCTTGCCGTCTTGAAACACGGGGGAGTAAATTGCGAAATCGCAGGTGAAAGGGAGTAAAACGACAAAGAAAAAGCCTCCGTCCCAACGCGGGAACGGAGGCTCGGTTATCGTATTTACTCACCAACATCGCTGGCGGCTTTGCCATGACTCTCGTACGAAACGAAACTCAGCGGCACAGTGCGGCACTCAAAAATGCAGGTCAGAACCCTATCAGCCTACTCCCACTCGATGGTCGCGGGCGGCTTGGACGTAATGTCGTAGCAGACGCGGTTGGCGCCAGGGACCTCGGCAACGATGCGGCCGGAGATGCGAGCCAGGACGTCGTAGGGCAGCTTGGCCCAGTCGGCGGTCATGGCATCGCTGGACTCGACGGCACGCAGGATGATCGGGCGCTGGTAAGTGCGCTCGTCACCCATAACGCCGACGGACTTGATGTCGGGCAGGACCGCAAAGTACTGCCAGCAGCTGTGCTCGGAGTTGCGCTCGCCGGTCTGCTCAAACAGGCGCTGGTTGTAGGCGTCGAGCTCCTCGCGCACGATAGCGTCGGCATTCTTGAGGATCTCGAGCTTCTCCTTGTCGACCGCACCGATGATGCGGATGGCCAGACCCGGGCCCGGGAAAGGCTGGCGGAACACGATGTGACCCGGCAGGCCCAGCGCCAGACCAAGCGCGCGGACCTCGTCCTTAAAGAAGTGGTCGAGCGGCTCAATAAGGTCGAAGTGCACGCCATCGGGGAACGGGATCAGGTTGTGATGGCTCTTGATGGTGGCCGTCTTGCCGCCCGTCTTGCGAGCGCCGGACTCGATGATATCGGGGTAGATGGTGCCCTGAGCCAGGTACTTCACGGGTTTACCATCGGTCTCAAGCTGCTGAGCAACCGCGAAGAACTCTTTCCAGAACTGCGTGCCGATGATGCGGCGCTTCTCCTCGGGCTCGGTCACACCGGCCAGAAGCTCGGCATAACGGTCCTCGGCGTGGACGTGGATAAAGTCGACGTCAAACTGCTTGGTGAAGACCTCCTCCACCTGCTCAGGCTCGCCCTTGCGCAGCAGGCCGTGGTTGATGAACACGCAGGTCATCTGCTTGCCCACGGCGCGAGCGCCCAGCGCAGCCACGACGGAGGAGTCGACGCCACCGGACAGGGCCAGAATCACGCGGTCGTCGCCGACCTTCTCGCGGAACTCGGCCGTCATGGTCTCGACCAGGTTGTCCATGCTCCAGTTGGGCTCCAGGCCGCAGATCTCAAACAGGAAATTGCTCAGCAGCTGCTGACCGTACTCGGAGTGCTTGACCTCGGGGTGGAACTGCGTGGTGAAAATCTTGCGCTCGACGCACTCCATGGCAGCAACCGGGCACACGTCGGTGCTGGCGGTAACGGTAAAGCCCTCGGGCACCTCGGAAACGGCGTCGCGATGGCTCATCCACACGGTCTGCTCCATGGGCGTGGAGTTAAAGAGCTTGGCGCCGGCCGTGCGCGTGATGGTGGCGCGGCCGTACTCGCCCACCTCGGAGTGACCGACCTTGCCTCCGAGCGTCACGGCCGTGATCTGATGGCCGTAGCAGAAGCCCAGGACGGGAAGGCCCAGGTCGAAGATGGCAGGATCGATGGACGGAGCGTCCTCGGCGTACACGGAAGCCGGACCGCCGGAAAGGATGAGCGCAGAGGCGTTCATCTCGCGAATCTCGTCGGCCGAGATGTCGCAGGGGACAATCTCGGAATACACGTTGAGGTCGCGGACGCGACGGGCAATGAGCTGACCGTACTGCGCACCAAAGTCGAGTACGAGGACCTTTGCGGAAGCCTTTTGATCCATGGTTCCCCCTCTTGTTGGCGGGGAGCCGGTGCCCACCCGCGCGAATAAACGAGAATAACTTTCATAGTGTACACGTTATATGGGGTTTCTCGTCCCTCGCAGCCATCAGCGCACGGCAAACGCACGACCTAGGCCCCTATTTGACGGCAATTGAAGTGTTACCAGACGTTACAGATGATGTAATACGTTTGAACATTGAACGCTCTGTGCCACAATACTGCCGAACGACTCCGCCTCTGCGGCGGCAAATACGATAGGAATACCAGCATGAAGCGCATCCTTCTCATCGCCACGGGCGGCACCATCGCATCGACCGAGGACGGCAACGGCCTCTCCCCCGCCCTGACCGGTGAGGAGCTCGCCCAGAGCGTCCCCGAGATCTCGGGCCTCTGCGAGCTCGACGTGGTGCAGCCCATGAACATCGACAGCACCAATATGCGCCCGAGCGACTGGATGCGTATCCGCGATGTCATCGTCGAGGGTTATGCCGATCACGACGGCTTCGTGATTCTGCACGGCACCGACACCATGAGCTACACCGCGGCAGCACTTTCCTATCTGATTCAGGACAGCCCCAAGCCCATCGTACTCACCGGCTCGCAAAAGCCCATGGGCAACCCTTTTACTGATGCCAAACTCAACCTGTACCAGAGCCTGCTCTATGCGCTCGACGAGCACTCGCACGATGTGTCGATTGTGTTTGGTGGCGTCGCCATTGCCGGCACGCGCGCCCGCAAGCAGCGCACCATGAGCTTTAACGCGTTCATTAGCGTCAACTATCCGCCCATTGCCTACATCCGCAACGACCGCATCGTGCGCAACGGGCTTCACGGCACGCATCAGGGCGAAAACCCGGTGCGTTTCTACGACAGCATCGACCCGCGCGTATTTGTACTCAAGCTTACGCCCGGCGTGAACCCGGGTATCCTGTACGCCCTAGCCGATAGCTACGACGCCGTGATTCTGGAGACCTTTGGCATTGGCGGTATCCCCGAGTTTGGTGAGTCGGGCGAGTCGTTCCAGGAGGCGATTTTCCGCTGGGTCGATTCGGGCCGCACCGTCGTTATGACCACGCAGGTCCCCGAAGAGGGCCTCGATCTGGGCGTTTATGAGGTCGGCCGCGCTTACGCCGATCATCCGGGCATTCTGCGCGGCGATGACATGACCACCGAGACGCTCGTGGCCAAGACCATGTGGGCACTCGGCCAGTCACGCGATGCCGCCGAAATCCAGCGCCTGTTCTACAGCCAAGTCAACCACGACCGTATCCCGATGGCGTAATCCCTAAGGCAGCTCCACTTATCGCAACCTTAAACGACAGGTGGTCCCCCTCGGGCCGTGCAAAAATCGGAGTATTCTGCAATTTCTCCGCCGGAGGCATAGAATCGGCCGATTGTTAGACGAACTTTTAGGACGAAGGTTCCGGCTAGTAAATATTTATTCCTCATTTTTATTTAGTATGTGGATTAACTACTGCCAAAAAGGCAAAGCCAGCCGCTCGAGCTACCATCTACGGCCGAACTGGTGCTGAATACTCGCGATTTTGCACATCGCAACCAGGGGGACCTGCCCAAAGAGCGTCAAATACAGCGGGGGAACGCCCTATTCGATACCCTCGAGAAGCTCTGACACCGTCATGCCGAGTGCAGGCGCGATCTTAAATAGAACCTTGAGCGTGAAATTTGCCGTCCCATCTTCGATTCGGTCGAGGTAGGGTCGACTGATTCCTGTCGCCACACAAAAATCAACCTTGGAGATGCCAAGGTCCCTGCGTGTCTCTTCGACCCGCCTGCCAAGAATCTGTTCCGCGCGTTCGTCCATGCAGACGAGTTTGAAATGGAGCCGAACATAAACGTAAACTATAGTTTACGTTTTGCCGAATACACAGGAGTTTTCTATGTCGGGTTCTTCGGTTCGCATGCACCGAACTACGCTTCGCACAAACAGCGCACCGCCCAAGCTCGTCGTCGTTGAGGCAGAATGTCTTTCGCCCGATGAGCGCACGGCATTTGCATTGCTATCAAGTCGCCTCGCCGCCGTTCTAGTCCCTTGCCCGGCGCAAGGTGAACTTGCCATCCAATGCCAAGCGCACAGCTGCTCGCTCAATCAGGCTGCCGTAATCGCAACCAGTCAACGCGGCCTGCCGCTTCTCCTGGAAGCCGGCACTGCACTCGCCCTTCGCGGCGCCGGATACGAAAACGAGACCGCCGCCGACATGGTCTTTAAACCACGATCGAGCGGCGGCCTCGCAGCAGCCATTGAATATGCGTGCAGGCTCGTTGCCTAAAAGGACAAGCTAGAAACCAAAGCCAAAGCCCGTTCCGGTAATCGCCGAGTACATAAAGTAAACGTTGATCACGTTGAGGAACACACCCGTGATGCAACCGTTACGCAGGTAGCGCTCGCACACGATGCGCGCCATGGCGGCGGAGTCATCATTGTTTTTAGCCTGGCGTCCTGCCGTAAAGTACGTCGCCACGCTCAGCAGCAGGTTGAGCACCGGCAGTGCCAGCAGCTCGTAGCTCTTGCCCCAGCGCATAACCTCGCCAGCGGCATTAAACTTCGTTGCCACCTCGGAACCAATGTTGGGGATAACACACGCTGCGACCACCAGCGGAATCACCGCAAGTACGAGCAGCGCAATGCCCATGTAGCCGGCTTTTTTGCCATATTTAAACATGCGCGTCGTCCTTACACGTTAAAGCGGAAGTGCACGACGTCGCCATCGGCCATGACATAGTCCTTGCCCTCAATGCGCAGCTTGCCGGCGGCCTTGGCACCCTGCTCGCCGCCGAGCTCGATGTAGTCGTCATAGCCAATGACCTCGGCCTTAATAAAGCCGCGCTCAAAGTCAGTGTGGATGACGCCGGCAGCCTGCGGAGCGGTCGCACCCTGACGCACCGTCCAGGCCTTGACCTCCATCTCGCCAGCCGTAAAGAACGACTGCAGGCCGAGCAGCTTGTAAGCGGCCTGCGCGAGCACGTCCAGACCGGGCTGTTCCAGGCCTAAACTCTCCAGGTAGTCGGCCGCATCCTCGGGATCGAGCTCGGAAAGCTCGGCCTCGATCTTGGCGCAAATCGGCAGCGGCTTGACGCCATCGATGGGCGCCAGGTCCTCGTTGAGCATATCCTCGTCCACATTGGCCACATACAGGATGGGCTTCATGGTGAGCAGGAACAGGCCCTTGGCAGCGGCGCGCTCCTCGTCGGTCATCTCCATGGACGCGGCGCGCTTACCCTCGTTGAGCCAGGCGAGCAGGCGCTTGGCCACCTCGAACTTGGGCATGAGCTCCTTGTCGCGCTTAGCCTCCTTCTCGAGCTTAGGCAGCTGCTTCTCGAGCGTGCCCATGTCGGCCAGGATAAGCTCGGTCATGATGGTGTCGGCGTCACCGGCGGGGTCGACGAACTCGCCCGTGCGGCCCACCTCGCGCATAAC
Organism: Coriobacteriaceae bacterium; assembly: GCA_905194345.1. Lineage (GTDB taxonomy): Bacteria > Actinomycetota > Coriobacteriia > Coriobacteriales > Coriobacteriaceae > Collinsella. The sequence continues at coordinate 152,582 of CAJJRZ010000001.1, read as the reverse complement.
GTTGGGGTCCTTAAAGTAGCGCACGACCTCGCAGATGGCGTCGGTCTCGCGAATGTTGGCCAGGAACTGGTTGCCCAGACCCTCGCCCTCGTTAGCGCCCTTCACCAGACCTGCGATGTCGACGAACTCGACCGTAGCCGGCACAATACGACCCGGGTTGACGATGTCGGCGAGCTTTTGCAAGCGGCTATCGGGCACGTCGACGATACCCACGTTGGGGTCGATCGTGGCGAACGGGTAATTGGCGGCAAGGCCGGTCTTTTTGGTAAGCGCGGTGAACAGCGTCGACTTGCCTACGTTGGGCAGGCCCACGATACCGATGGAAAGGGACACGACAGCTCCTTTTGGTACAAGCATTTCAAACTGCATAAGTATAGCGCCGCCGCAGCATCCGGGCGAATCCGGACACCGCGACGGCGCAAATGAAGCAGAGATGTGTGAGAGTTCGAGACAGCAGTCCTTACTTAAGCTCGGGCCAGAAATCCTTGTTGGCCTCGATGAGCTCGTCCAGGATCTGCTTGGCAACGCTCGCCGAAGGAATGGTCTTGGAGAGCGTGAGCGCCTGCCAGAGCTTCTGGTAGCTGCCCTCGACCCAAGCCTGGACAACGAGCTTCTCGACGGAAACCTGCTGCTCCATCAGGCCCTTCTGGAACTGCGGAATCGGGCCCTGGCAGATCTTCTCAAAGCCGTTGGAACCGACGATGCAAGGCACCTCGACCATGGCCGTCGGGTCGAAGTTGGGCACAGCGCCATCGTTGGGGACGATCAGCAGAAAGCGCTCGAGCGTATTCTCGGCCAGTGCGCAGGCAAGGTCGACGATGTAGTTGGCATGTACATCTGGCTCAAAGCCGCCATCTTTGGCCGTACCCTTGGCAATGATGTCGCGGCAAGCGCCAAAGACCTTCTTCTCGCGGCCGTCCATAACCTCATTGGCGCGAGTGTAGTTGGGGTCGGACGTCTCGACGACATAGTCCGGGTACAGGTAATACTTGAGGTAGGTATTGGGAATCGTCTCGGGATCTACAGCATAGACATCCTTGGCCTTGCCGAAGGTGTGAATCCAGCTCTCCTCGACATGTTGCTCCTTACCGGCCTCGTGCTCGATGCCGTCCAAGTAGCCGTTCTTAGCCATGTGCTCCTTAATCTGCGGCATGAGGTCGTTGCCCTCCTTGTCGTAGATTTTGCTCCACCAACCAAAGTGGTTGAGGCCGTAATAGCTATACTGCAGCTCGCGACGATCCTTGATGCCGCACATACGGCTCATCTTATCCATGAGGTCGATCGGCATGTCGCAGATGTTGATGATGCGGCTGTTGGGGCGCAGCACGCGGCAGGCCTCGGCGACGATGGCCGCGGGGTTGGAGTAGTTGAGCATCCAGGCGTTGGGGCTGTACTTCTCCATGTAGTCGAGAATCTCGATGACACCACCGATGGAGCGCATGCCGTAGGCGATACCGCCGGCACCGCAGGTCTCTTGGCCAACGCAGCCGTACTTGAGAGGAATCTTCTCGTCGAGCTCACGCATGGCGTACAGGCCGACGCGGATGTGAGCAAGGACGAAGTCGGTCCCGGTGAATGCGGTCTCGGGGTCGGTGGTGTAGTTGAACTCAACCTCGGGGGCGTTCTCGTGGAAGTAGATCTCGCAGGCCTTTGCCACGGTCTCCTGGCGCTCGGCGTTGTTGTCGTAGAAGGTCACCTTGTTGACCGGGAAGCGGTCGCGCTCCTCAAGCAGCATCAGGGCAATGCCCGGAGTGAAGGTAGAGCCACCGCCGGCAATGGTCACGGCATAGTTTTTCTTGGACATGATGTCCTCCTCATTCTGGCCGCTTGCTCAATCCATCCCCGCACGCGGCCTGTACGGTTTGGAATTGTTACCTAGAAGTGGAGTTTTTTATCTCTAGAATCGGCCTTGCGGTGCATACCGGCTCTGCAAGGCCGATTCTTTCGATGGACGATGGTTTACAGAAGACTCTCGAACTTCAGAAGACTCTCGAACTTCTCGCGAACCTGCGGGACGGTAAGGCCGATGATGACCTGGATTGACTGACCTTGGACCACCAAGCCATGCGTACCGATCGCCTTGAAGGAAGCCTCGGGTGCAACGACGCTCTTGTCCTTGACGTTAACGCGCAGACGGGTAGCGCAGTTAGTTACATCGACGATGTTATCCGTGCCACCGAGCAGATCGAGGATGTTTTCGGCAAGCACCAAGCGCTCATCATCTTTACTCTGGGCGACCGATTTGCCAGCAGCAGCACCGCCCTGCTTTTGCTTGTAGTCGGCCTTGGACTTGAGCTCGACCTCAACATCGTCATCCTCGCGACCGGGGGTCTTAAAGTCGAACTTGACGATCAGGAAACGGAAGACCACGACCCAAAGGGCGGTAAAGCACAGACCGACAAGAATGGAGATGGTGTACTGCAGGCCGTGTGCGGCCCAAAGGGGCAGCCAGTCCCACGAGAGCATCGAGATGATGCCGCCGTCGAAGATGCCCACGACGCCAAGGAGGTTTTGAGCCATGCAGCCAAGCGCTCCGAGCACGCAGTGGACGACGAACAGGCCGGGCGCGATGAACAGGAAGGTGAAGTCAAGCGGCTCGGTAATACCGCAAAGCATAGCGGTAAGGGTGACGGGAATGAGCAGAGCCTTGACGCGCTGCTTGCGCTCGGGTTTGGCGGTCATATAAAACGCAATGGCGACGCCAAGCGAGCCGAAGACTTTAGTCCAACCAGGGCAGGTATAGGCAGCCCAGGGTGCGGCATCCTTAAGAGCAATGCTCGGATCGGCAGCCAGTTGGGGCAGGATGTTAGCCCAAGCGGCAAAGATGCCGCCATTGACCGCCGCGTTGTCGTAATAGAACGGCGTATAGATAAAGTGGTGAAGGCCTGTAGGGATCAGTACGCGCTCGAAGAAAGCAAAGACGCCCACGCCAAACGTACCGGCGGAAAGGATGAATCCCTGGAAGGCGGCGATAGCAGCCTGAACATGCGGCCACACCAGGCAGGCGATAAGAGCGACCGGAACCATAACGAAGAAACCGATCATATAGATGAACACGGAGCCCGAGAACACGCCCAGCCACTCAGGAAGTTCGGTGTCGAAGAACTTGTTATGCAGCATCGTGGCGATACCAGAGATAATGAGCGCGCCCATGATGCCCATGTCAAGCGTTTTGATGCTTGCGATAGTGGCAAGACCAGTACCGCTGCCCGCCTCGACAGAGTAGTCGACACCAAAGACAGGACCCCACTGCCCCAAGATTGTGCTTACAAAGTAGTTGAAGGTAAGGTAGATGGCCAAAGTCTCCATACAGCAGCGAGCGTTCTGCTTGTTCGCGAGCGAGATTGGCAACGCTACGCAAAACAGCAACGGCATCTGGTTAAAGAGCGTCCAACCACCCTGGAGCAGCACATTCCAGCAATCAAACCAAAGATGACCCGCAGTGGCCATCTCGCCAAAGATCGCCTCGGTGGTAAACAACGTACCCAGGCCGACGACGATTCCGGAAAATGCGAAAAGAATTGCAGGCGTGTACATTGCACCGCCGAAACGTTGTATCTTTTGCATCATGACGGGGAATCCCCCTCTCTTCATTCGGAGCGACTGCGGTTTTGGCTTCACTCGAGACCGCAGACGCGCCGTTTGCGTGTACCTCGTGCAATAGGACGGGTGGGCCCGCTTCCCTGACTTCTTGCGCTTCTATTTTTATCATATCACTTATCTAGACAAGTTAATACGGTTTCTATGTTCGGTCAACGGTCGATAATTGACGATGAACGGTTTATTTCAAATGTTTTGCCTGTTATTGCCTGTTTCTCTAAAACTTCTAAAACAAAAATATTTATCAACTTGTCTAGATAGGCTTGTATAAGGATGTTTGCATACCTATACTTCATTACAACATTCACCGCCACGTTAAGGAGTCACCATGAAAAGCGCGGTCTTCTATGGAAAGCACGATCTCAGGGTCGAGGATTCGACAAAACCGGCCGTGGGCAAGCGTGACGTTCTGATCAACGTCAAAGCTTGCGGCGTTTGCGGCACCGACGTGCATATCTATGAAGGCGACAAGGGCGCAGCCGACGTTACCCCGCCCACAATCCTTGGTCATGAGTTCGCTGGCGTTATCGAGGCCGTGGGCTGCGATGTCACCGGCTTTAAGCCGGGCGATCGCGTGTGCATCGACCCAAACCATCCCTGCGGCTGCTGCGAACCCTGCCGTGACGGAATCAACCACTACTGCGAGCATATGACCGGCTACGGCACCACCGTTAACGGCGGCTTTGCGGAGTACTGCTCCGTCGATATGCAGCAAGTCTACAAACTGGGGGATCACACCAGCTTTGAGCAGGGTGCTATGACCGAGCCCGTGGCGTGCTGCCTGCACGGCATCGATATGTGCAACATCAAGCCCGGCAGCACAGTTGTCGTTATCGGCGGTGGCATGATCGGTCTGCTCATGATGCAGCTTGCCAAAAACGCCGGCGCCACCAAGGTCGTCTTGCTCGAGCCCGTCGAGGGCAAACGCGAGGTTGCGCTCAAACTCGGCGCCGATCTGGCAATTGATTCCATCCACGAGGACGTCCCGGCTCGCCTGAAGCAGGAGGGCGTCGGCAACGTCGACGTTGTAATCGAATGTGTCGGTAAGCCCGTCACCATTGAGCAGGCCATTAGAATCGCCGGCCATAAGGCCACGGTTATGATGTTCGGCCTCACCAAGCCCGATGAGACAATCACCGTCAAGCCCTTCGAGGTCTTCCAGAAGGAGCTCGTGCTCACCTCGTCCTACATCAACCCTTACACACAGCGTCGCGCACTCGAGCTCATCGACTCGGGCAGGATCGACGTTTCTTCGATGGTCGCCAAGGTGGCTTCCCTCGACGAACTCGGCGCCATCCTGTCAGACCCGGCCCTGCGTGCCATGGGCAAATATATAATCGATCCCAGCAAGTAAATCGATTGACACCTGCGCGGACGGCCCTCATCCGTCGTTCACGCACCCAGCTCTAGGAGACCGTCATGGCGCGAGCCATCTTCCAAACTATTTATGACAACGTGAAGCAGTCGATTGACGACGGCACATACGCTTATCAGAGCTATCTGCCTTCGGAGACTGAGCTCACGCAGCTGTTTGACTGTTCGCGCATGACGGTCCGTCGCGCCATCTCGATGCTTGCGGCAGATGGCTACGTGCTCCCCCAGCAAGGCAAAGGCATGCGCGTCATTCGCAACATCAGTGACGAGAAGAGTCGTGGCGGCGGCGGACTCGAGACCTTTAAGGAAATCGCGACCAGCCGAGGCTTTGAGCTCAAGACTGTCACCACCGTCTTTGAGCTCCTCGTCTGTAGCAAGGCACTCTCCAGGATTACCGGATTTCCCGAAGGCTGCGAGCTCACGCGCGCCAAACGCATCCGTTATGCAGACGGACATGCCGTGTGCTCCGACGACTCCTATTACCTAAGCTCACAGGTACCGGGGCTGACACCCGAGATTGTCAACGACTCGATCTATCGTTACCTCGAAGAAGATCTTGGCATTAAGATTGCCACGGGCAAACGCGACGTAACGATCGAGCATCCCACGCCCGAGGATACACGCGTACTCGATCTCGATGACTTTAACGCACTCGCCGTTGTACGCGGACAGACCTACAACGCCGACGGCATCCTTATGGAATACACCGAGACAAAGCAGGTTCCCAGCTTCTTTTTACTCCATGAAACCGTGACGCGCAACGGTACCGGTCGAACCGGCCACCAAAGCAGCATGAACTAACCATCTATTAGTTGCGGTGGGATAGTTCCTAGAATGGCCAGCTTAAGGGCAAAACAGGAACTATTCCACCGCAACTTTTTTGGCCGGTGGGGCAGTACCTGTCCCACCGGCCATCATTAACGCTCTTTTAGCTAGTCCGCGAGCTTCTCCACCTGGTCGAGCACCTTGTTGAGCTTTTCCTTTGCCTCGGCCTTGACCTTCTCGGCCTCCTCGTGAGCCTTCGCCTTCTGGGCAGCCTTTTCCTCGGCCTCGGGGTCGACGACAACCAAGTTGGACGCATCGTGTTCAACCAGCTTGAGCGCATGCTCGGGACAAACCTTGACACAGGCGCCGCAGCCTAAACAATACGTGGACTCCAACGCAAAGCGGCCGCTTCCTACCAGATCGCAGGCAAACGTGGGGCACACGTTGACGCACTCGCCGCACGACGTGCACTTGTCAAAATCGCACTCCGGTGTGCTCACCTGCATGTTCTGGGCAAGCTCGGGGTGGTTTTGCAGCGTCGAGAGCACCAGCTGCCGCCCGTGCGTAAGCGTACGGCGACGCTTTGCCGTCGTGGTACCGCACATGGTGTTGAGCGTGCGCTCGAGCTGGGTAATCTGGTGGCGGTGGGCTTTGAGCTTCTGCGTCACCGAGGCCAGCGCCGCCGTTGCCGGGTTGAGCTTGGTCACGGTAAGGCCCGTGGTGCGGGCGATCTTTTCCATGTACTCCTTGCGCTCGTACTCGCGGCGCTTATGGCACTTGAGGCTCTTGGGATCGACCTCCAGACCCATGCCCGTGCCTGCCCACTCCTCGGCGGTAGCAATGGCCTCGCCCAGGATGTCCTCGCCACCGGTGTTACGGCACTTATCGCACACGCCCAGCGGCAGGTACACGCTCACGTTGGGATAATCGGCCAGCACCGAAAACCAGGTCTCGGCCGTAATATCGCCCACACAGGCAACAACAACCTCGTTCTCGCGCGGCATGCGCTTGAGGGCGCGCGTGCAGGTGACGTAGGCGGTCTCGTGGCTCGTAGCCGCCGAGACAATGTCGTCGTAGACGTTTTTGGGCGCCAGGCGCGGCGAGATGATTGCCTCGGTCGGACAGGCAGCGGCGCACAGGCCGCACTTACGACAGGAGTCGAGGATCTCAATGGCGTCTTCCTCGACCTCGATAGCGTTGACCGGGCACACGTCCATGCACGCGGTGCAGCCGCTCTTTTCGTTTTTGCAGGTCAGGCACGGAATGGTGTTGCCGCGCGGACGCTCCTTGTAGTCGGCAGGATTCCACTGCGGCGCCGACGGATCGAGTGCGTCGGTCACACCGCCAAGCGGGTTTTTGAGAAAGTCGAAACCCTTGCTGATTTCGATAATGTCATCAAACAGATCGTGTTCCTGCGCCATGCGCGGCCCCTCCCTGAGCAGTGCAAACAAGCAAAAGATAATGATACGCTATCGGCCCACGCCTCGGGCAAATTACACGCGGAGCACCTTTGGGGCAAATAGCCCATGGCCTATCGCCGTCTCGATTGCACAAGGTCAATCAAGCGCCAAACTATGCCTCGCACATGAGCTGCAGGAGCTTTTGTTTGGTCACCTTGGCCTGCTCGTTGGCCATATTACGCTCGTTTCTAAAGACCGCATTTGCAACACTCTGCAGGTCGGCATCGGAAATCTCGCCAAGACCCAGCTCCTCGAGCGTCGTCGGCAGACCAACGCGCTGGCAAAACTCGAGCACCTGATCAAGCTCGGGCGCACGCTCCAGGCGCAGCTGGACCACCAGGCCAAATGCCACGGCCTCGCCGTGCATGGCCTTGCACTCGGGCAGAATCGTCAGACCGTTGGCGATGGCATGTGCCAACGCCAAGCCACCGCTCTCAAAGCCGACGCCCGAGAGCAGAATATTGCACTCGATCAGACGCTCAACCGCCGGCGATATACGCCCTTTCTTGAGATCGCGCTTGGCAGCGACGCCGCACTCCATAAGCGTGTCATAGCAGGCACGAGCCGCAACCAAGGCCAAGTGTCCCGGCGCGCCACCATGCTCGTTGGCGCCATGCGCCGCGGCGCACGAACGTGCCTCGAAGTACGTTGCCAGCGCGTCGCCCATGCCGGCGACCGTCATACGCAGTGGGGCCGCCGCGACCACGCTGGTATCGACCACGACCAGGTCTGGATTCTTCTCAAGCATCAGGTAGCGGTCGAACGATCCATCCTCGTGATACAGCACCGAAATCGCGCTGCACGGACCGTCCATCGAAGCCGCCGTGGGACATACGCACAACGGCAACTCGGCATAAAACGCAACGGCCTTGGCGATATCGAGCATCTTGCCGCCGCCAATACCCACCACCATGTCGCAATACTCAGCCTGGGCTTCCTTAGCCATTTCGACAACGGCCTCTTCCGTACACGGACCGTCATAAATCTTAAAGAACGGCTCACTCAGATCGTCGTCCAGAAATCCATCGACGATCTGCCTGCACAGCCGATCCTCGGTGCCCTGGTCAAACAAGACATAGGCAGCGCAGCCCAACCATGACAAATACCTGCCCTGGCGCGAAAGCTCCCCCGGCCCCTGAACATACCGGCCGGGACCGCCGTAAACCATAGGAAGCGCCATACGAGAATCCACCCTTCATCAAACAACGATTGGTGCAAAGTAACCTGACCCCTTTGCACCTTAGCAAAAAAGGGGCAAAGCCATCTGCTGGCTTTGCCCCTTCCTTAGCTTGATTTACTCATCCATGAGATAGTAGTGGCCCAGTGCGTCTGCACCCAGAATGGCGTTTGCGACCATCTCGGGCGTCACCTCAAACGGCATGTTGCACATGGTGTCATCGGGCGCGCAGGCGGCCTCGGCAACAATCATGGCCTGCTCGCGCGTAAGCTCGGCAACGCCAAGCTCCTTCATCGTGACCGGCAGGCCCAGATCAATGCAAAAGCCCAAGACTTCCTCGAGCTTCTCGGTCGGGGCATCCTCGAGTACCAGCTGGACGATAGTGCCAAAGGCGACCTTCTCGCCGTGATACATGCCGTGGCACTCGGGCAGCATCGTCAGGCCATTGTGGATGGCATGAGCAGCAGCAAGGCCCGAGCTCTCAAAGCCAATACCCGAAAGCAGCGTATTGGCCTCGATGATGTGCTCGACGGCGGGCGTGAGCGCACCCTTCTCCAGCGCAACCTTGGCTTTGACGCCATCGGCCATAAGCGTCTCGTAGCAGAGCTTGGCGAGCGCCAGGCCGGCCATGCCGCCCTTGCCGCCAGCGCAGGTGCCGCCGTCGGCGTCGTGCGTCGCCTGGGCCTCGAAATAGGTTGCGAGCGCATCGCCCATTCCGGAAACCGTCAGGCGCACCGGGCTCGCCGCGATAACCGTCGTATCCATCAGGACGATATTGGGGTTTGCCTTAAGGAAGAGGTACTTGTCGAACTGGCCGTCATCGGTATAAAGCACCGAAAGTGCCGAGCACGGTGCATCGGTCGAGGCGATGGTGGGGCAAATGATAACCGGGGACTCCAGGTAATAGGCGACGGCCTTCGCGGTGTCGAGGATCTTGCCGCCGCCGACGCCGACGATGATGTCGCAACCGTTGTCGCGAGCGAGCGCAACCAGGCGATCGACCTCGCCCTTGGAGCACTCGCCGTTAAAGTCCTCAAACAGCAGCTCGGCCTTAGCCTCGGCAAAGCCGCCCTCGATCTTGGCACCGACGCGCTTCTTGCCCGAAGGCGTCACGATGACGAGGGCCTTAGCACCGAGCGGCTCGACATAGGAGCCGAGCTTGGCGAGCTCGTCCCGACCCTGGATGTACTTGCTGGGGCTATTGAAAATTGCAGCCATAACTATCCCATTCTCTAATAATAAAAAAGGGGCTCCGTACGAATACGTGCGGAGCCCCTCGTTACGACAACAAGAGTCGATTAGAAATCGATGTCGGTGTCGTAGTAGCAGGCCTTGAGGATCTTCTCGAAGTCGGCAGCCTTGGTCTCACGCGGGTTCTCCGGCGTGCAGGCGTCGGTCTCGGCGTTCGCGGCGATCTCGGGCAGCTTGGCGAGGAACTCCTCCTCGGAAACCATCTGCGGGTTCTCGGCGTCGACCTTCACGCCGCCATTCGCGTAATCCTTGATGGACTGCGGAATGTTGAGCTGGTCGTTGAGGTCGCGGATCTTCTGGACGAGCGCAGCGATGAGCTCCTCGTTGGTCTCGCCGGGAAGGTGCAGAATCTCCTTGGCCACGTAAGCGTAACGCTCGGCAGCACGGGGATCCTTGGAGTTCCACTGGATGACCTTGCCCAGGTACATGGCGTTAGCAGCACCGTGGATGATGTGACCGTTCTCAAAGGCTGCACCGGTCTTGTGAGCCATGGAGTGAACGATGCCGAGCAGACCCGAGGAGAAGGCGATACCGGCGATGCACTGAGCCTCGTGCATGTGCTGACGGGCCTCATGGTCGCCAGCATAGGACTTGGGCAGCCACTCGACGATCTCGCGGATGCCGTGCAGGGCGTTGGCATCGGTGAACATAGAAGCGCAGGTGGAAACGTAGGCCTCCATGCAGTGGGTCAGAGCGTCCATGCCGGTGTGAGCGCAAAGCTTAGCAGGCATGGTGTAGGTGAGCTCGGGGTCGACGATGGCGACATCCGGGGTGATGTTGAAGTCGGCCAGCGGGTACTTGATGCCCTTGGCGTAGTCGGTGATGACGGAGAAGGCAGTGACCTCGGTAGCGGTACCGGAGGTAGAGGAGATGGCGCAGAAATGAGCCTTCTGACGCAGCTCGGGGAAGCTGAACGGCTGGATGATGTTATCGAAGGACTCCTCGGGATACTCGTAGAAGACCCACATGGCCTTAGCGGCATCGATGGGCGAGCCGCCGCCGATGGCGATAATCCAGTCAGGCTCGAACTCGCGCATGGCCTCGGCGCCCTTCATGACCGTCTCGATGGACGGATCGGACTCGACGCCCTCGAACAGCTTGACCTCCATGCCGGCCTCTTTGAGGTCGGCCTCGACGTCCTGCAGGAACCCGCCGCGGCGCATGGAGCTGCCGCCAGAAACGATGATGGCCTTCTTGCCCTTGAGGTTCTTCACCTCGTGGCGAGCGCCCTCACCAAAGTACAGATCGCGAGGATTGGTAAAACGTCCCATACTGTGCCTCCTAAACAAGCCCCTCTTAGACTTGCGTATATAACGGAGCACCCGATTGGCTCCGTTAGGACCGTTTTGCGCGTTGCCGGCGATGACAATGCGCGATGTCCAAACGTCTCAACGCTCAGACAAACACTATTCTACCGTTCTGGTTGGTCAGTTATTCACCTAAAGCCGACAATGATGAAACGTTTTTTCTATCCCTGAAGACCCTTGTGGGGCATTCATACTCCCAAGCTGGGCAAACGTTTTATCAAGGTTGACCACATATCCCGGGCAGGACGGTGCTCCTCCAAAATGTGCCCCGTTCGCCGCCAAAAATCGACCGTTTGCGGCACCGTGATACCACTCGGTCGTCCAAGGTGCCGACATTTGTGCGACATCCGTCTTCGTGGTGCAAAGGTGCAAGTCCAAGTGCGGCACCCCCGGTGTGCCATATGCGGGTAAACTAGAACCTTATATAGAGACATTTGAACCCTAACCGCAGCAAAGGAGGCCCCATGGCATTCGATCCCATTCAAGAGGATTGCCATCGCCTCGTTCTTGAGGCCTTGCGCCGCGACAATATCCCGCTCACCGACGGTGCCGCCGTAGAGCGTCTGATGGAACAATTCACCCGCAACCCTGCACCGCTCATCGTGCACGACCGCGACCGCGCCGGGCACCTCATTGCCAAGGTGGTCGAGGCTGTCGACTACCGCATCCCCTTTATCCCCGACGACGCCCAGGCAGAGCAAGAAGAAGCCGCAGCCGAGAACACGCTCCGCGAGGCAGCCGCGCTCGATCCGGCCAACTGGGATGCCCAGCGCATGCTGACGGCGCTCACCGCCGAATCCAACGAGGAATACGTACAGTACCTGGTGTCCAAGTGCGATGAAGTCGAGCATGACCTGGCGCTCAAGATCGCCTCGGCTCAGGACCCCTACGAGCGCGAGGCCGCTGGCGACCTCACGCGCCGCCCCTATCTGCGCTGGCTTGCCGCCTTGGCATCGCGCGCCCTCATTAGCGGCCGCTATCGCATGTCGCTCGAAGCCGCAAATCGCAGCTTGGACTTTGCGCCCAACGACCCCGCTGGTGTCCGCCACACCGCGATGCTCGCCATGGCAAAACTCGAATACCCCGCCGAGGAGCTCAAGCGCTTTCGCTCCGCTCACTCCGTGCCGTACCTCGCGAATACCCCGCTGCGCCGCCGCCCCAAAGATGCGGAGCGTGACTTGGACCCATGGACGCTCATCGCGCTGATGAGCGCTGCTTGGCGCGAGCTGGACTACGAGGGCGCCGAGCACTACTTGCGCATCCTTGCGCGCTCGTGTCCGCACGCAGCCGAGGCGCTCTACTTCCAAACCGAGTTTCCCGATGGCGTCTATGCCCGCGTCAACGTGGGTGCAGGCTCCACCGACGAGCTTGTCCTTGCGCTGTCCGAGGCGACGCCGGTACTGCAGGAGGGCCTGGGCGCCCCCGACAACGCCAGCTTTGCCGCCTGGATCGCCACCAACGACATCGTGCGTTCCCAGATCGACGAGCGCATCCTGCGCGCGGCCGAGCAGGGGCTTCCATTTAAGGGAGGGGACCTCTAATGGATCCGAGCGTCTACATCCCCGCCTACCTGGAGCGCACCTATCTGGCGTCGCACCCCGAGCTCACCGATGCAGCACGCGAGCTTGTCCATAACGACATTAGCGCAAATCCTCAAAAGTATGCGCAGGCCGAGCATGCCCAGGCACTGCTGTCCTATGCCGGCGTTCATCGCCACCTGCTCGACGAGCTCCATCGCATCGAGGACATGGGCAGCGACGAGGAGTTTGAGCAGACGCGCAACCGCCTGTTCGACGACATGCGCGACGAGCTGCTCAAGATCGTCCGCATCGATGCGCATGTCCTCGATGCCCAGCTGCTCGCCATCATCCTGGCCGACACGCCCGTTGACGCCTGCCTGGGCGACCTGATGAAGCTCGAGGCGACCACGGCCGATTACCTGCAGCAAAGCGTGCCCGGGTTCGACATGGAAGCCCCGCACTACTGGGCCAATAATGTTTTGGCCGACGGTGTCACCGCAGCGGACCTTACCGTGAGCGAGCCGGCCCTTATCGGGTGGCTTCACACACTCGAGGCCATCTCGCAGCTGTGCATGGCGAGCGCTCGTTACCGCGCCGCCGCCAACTATTCTCGCCGTGTCCTTAAGGCGGAGGGCTATCCCACCCGGGCCGCCGGCACCGTATTGCTTGCCCTCGCCCGCTTGGAAGACCAGGACGGCTTTTTTGCCCTGGCGCATCAGCTCGAGGAACAGATGGGGGCCGATGTCCTCGAGGACTCCCCCTGGTACCTGCTCGCCCGCACGATCTTGCTGTTCAAAACGAACAAGATGCGCCCGGCCACACGCGCGCTGCGCGAGTTTGCCAACCGCTGCGAGGGCGGCGCGTTCTTTTTGCTGAACCCCACGTATCAGACACCGTACCTTCCCTGCCGGCCCGAGCCGCACGACCCCTGGGACCTTTCGCATCAGGCAGTTTGGGAAGCCGACGGCATCATCTCGGATACTCCCGACTTTGCCCCCTGGGCCAGCGCTTGCGAAGACGTATCGCAGCTTGCCCAGGAATTTGCGCGCCGTTACGGCTTTTAACGGCGCAAACGTCACGACCATGTCATTCACGTTAGGAACGGCTTCATGAACTTCCGCTCATCTCTCGCCTGCACCTCGAGCGATATCGCCCGCTGGGGGCTGCGCTCCGTCCTTAAGCGCCAGGGCGGCGTACTCCCCGGCCGCATCGCCATGAAGATCGACCCCGAGTTGCTGAGCGACCTCGCGGACCTTGTCGACCGCAGCGTGGTAATCACCGGCACCAACGGCAAGACCACCACCTCCAACCTCATCGCCGACGCCGTTGCCGCCAGCGGCGCCACCGTGGTATGCAACCGTGCCGGAAACAACATGGAGCCGGGCGTGGTGGGCGCCCTGCTCGAGGCGCGCGGCGATCTTAAGCGCGCCGGAAGCGGCAAGCGCGTAGGCGTCTTTGAGTGCGACGAGCTCTACACGGTGCGCGTCCTGCCCAAGCTCAAGCCGACCTACTTTGTGCTGCTCAACCTGTTCCGCGACCAGCTGGACCGCTACGGCGAGATCGACCACACCCAGGACGTCATCGCCCACGCGCTGGAGCTTTCGCCGGCAACGACGCTCATCTATAACGCCGACGATCCGCTGTGCGCCTCGATCGCCGCACGCGTCCCCAACACGAGCATCGCCTTTGGCATCGACGGTGCCACGGGCACCGAGTCCGATCGCATTAGCGACTCGCGTTTTTGCTCGCAGTGCAACGCCCCGCTGGAATACGACTATGTGCAGTACGGACAGCTGGGCGCCTATCATTGCCCTTCGTGCGGCTGGGGTCGCCCCGCGCTGCTCCGCCGCGTGACGGGCGTTGAGCTCGGCTGCGACGGCTACGGCTTTGACCTGGCCTTTGGACCCGAGGCCAACGCGCCCGCCGTGCACATCGCCACGCGCTACAACGGCCTGTACATGGTCTATAACGTCGCCGCCGCCTTCTTTGCGGCGCACGAGCTGGGCGTGGACGCGGCGCACCTGCAGCCCACGCTTAATGCCTACGTGCCCGCCGGCGGACGCATGGGCCGCTGGGATATTGCCGGCCGCACCGTCGAGGCCAACCTGGCCAAGAATCCCGTGGGCTTCGATCGCCAGATCCAGTCCATTAAAACGGCAGGTGGCAGGCTCTGCGCCTTCTTCCTAAACGATAACGATGCCGACGGCCACGATGTCTCGTGGATCTACGATGTCGACTTCGAGCGCATCGCCGATACAACGGGGCTTGTCGCCTTTGCCGGAGGCACGCGCGCGCACGATATGCAGGTACGCCTCAAGTACGCCGGCATCGATGCCGCGATTATCTCGGACGTCGCGCAGGCGATCGGCGCCGTGGCAGACGAGGCCGCCGATGACACCTTCTACGCCGTCGCCAACTACACGGCCTTCCCGCCGTTAGTCAAGGAGCTCGACGGGCTCAAAGGCACCGATGCAAGTTCGGTCGCCTCCCACGCCGTAACGCGCGCCGATGGTAGCGCTGTCCCCACCGATATTGCGCCGGTCGAGCTTTCGCGCCCGCTGCGCATCGTCTATCTGTACCCCGATGCCCTTAACCTCTACGGCGACGGCGGCAACGTCATCGCCCTCGAACGCCGCTGCGCCTGGCGTGGCATTCCCGTGCGTGTAGACGAGGTCCGTATGGGCGAAACGCTTGATTTGACCGATGCCGATATCGTCATGATGGGTGGCGGCTCCGACCGCGACCAGCTAGCCGTGGCACACGAGCTGCTCGCCCAAAAAGATAAGGTCGCGGCCTATGTTGAGGATGGCGGCTCGCTGCTTGCCATCTGCGGCAGCTATCAGCTGCTCGGCCGTTCGTACTATATGGGCGAGGATCGCATCGAGGGTCTGGGCGTCATTGCCGCCGAGACTGTGCGCGGCTCCGACCGCCTGATCGGCAACGTCGCCGTCAAGACCGACCTGGCACCCGAGCCCTTTGTGGGATTCGAAAACCACGGCGGCCGCACTCTGCTCGACGCAGATGCCACGTCGCTCGGAACGTCCGTCGTCACGGGTACCGGCAACAACGGCGACGATGGCTTTGAGGGACTGATCTACAAGGGCGTCATCGGCACGTATCTACACGGACCGGCACTGCCCAAGAACCCCGAGCTCGCCGACTGGCTCATTACCCACGCCCTCGAGCGCCGCGGCGATGCGCAGGCCACAGCTCTGCTGCCGCTCAAGCCCCTCGACGACACCTACGAGCACGCCGCCCACGACGCCGCCATGAAGCTCCTCCCCTAACGTCCCAACCACCACAAAGGGGACAGGCACCTTTGTGGTGGTTTTGGCCCATCCCAGCGGTTTGTCTCAATCTGTAACATCTAGACCGTTAAAAGTCGTCTTACTGTTACAGATTGAGATGTTCGTCCCGACGCCTGCCTTTTGTCTCGATCTGTAACAGATAGAGCCGATTTGCCCGCCCAGATGTTACAGATTGAGATATTTGAAAATCGGAATAGAAACCCACTCCTTTGTGGTGGTTTTTCAATCTGCCAACGATATGTGAACAGATAAAAAAGTCTGCTATACTCTTTTCCGCTGTCCCCATCGTCTAGCGGCCAAGGACGCCACCCTTTCAAGGTGGATATCGCGGGTTCGAATCCCGCTGGGGGCACCACAGAATCTGAGAAGCCCGTTACCAATTCGGTGGCGGGCTTTTTTCTGCCTCAACGCCGGGATTCGAACCCGACAGGGTGCGGATCCCGGCACCATCGCAAGGCCTGTGGGCAAAAAATGGCAAATATGAGTACTGTTACCGATTTAGTAACAGCGAATTCGGCCTTTTAGATGGTGAATCAGATGTCAAATCAACGACCTAGTGCTCAGATTGGGCCCGACCTCAGCTATATACCTGGACATATATGGTCCAACTCGGCAAAAACTGCCATTTTGATATGGAACTAGTTTAGTGACAGTACTCATATTTGACGGTTTTTGCCCACGACCCCTTATTGCGTGGGCGGATCAGTTGCAAAACGGACTCCAAAGCGTCCCTCGCAAACAAAAAGCCGGGCCCCGCGCGATGCGGACCCCGGCTCAATACCATGACGATATGTCGGTTACGCTCTACACGTAGAACAGGATGTCGTCGTAGGTCGGAACCGGCCAGTAGTCGGCGGCCACGATCTCCTCCATGGCATCCACGGCGGCGCGCAGTGTATCCATAGCGGGAACGACCTCGTGTGCATACACGTTGGCCTGCTCCTGGCCATCGAGGGCCTCGGCCTTCTGATGCACGGTGTCGAGCGCCTTGATGGAGTCGTTAATGGCAGTGATGCCGTTGCAGAGCTTGTTGAGCGTGTTCTGCTCGCACTGCATGGCAGCATCGGCACCAGCAGCACGGATTGCCTCAAGACCCTTAGCGACCTTGGTGGCATAGGCGGTAATGACCGGGCGATAGGTACGACGCGCCTCGCGAACCATCGTGGTGGCCTCGATGTTCATGAGCTTGTTGTACTTCTCGAGCTTGCAGTCGTAGCGGCACTGAGCCTCGGCCTTGGTCAGGACGCCCGTCTCCTCAAAGAGCGCGATAGCCTTATCGGAAACAAAGGCGGGAAGAGCGTCGGCCGTGGTCTTGTTGTTGGCAAGGCCGCGCTTCTCGGCCTCGATGGGCCACTCGTCGGAGTAACCGTCGCCGGAGAACAGGATGCGCTGGTGATCGGTCAGCACCTTCTTGCAGTACTCGAGCGCGGCGTCCTGGAACTTATCCTCGGGCGTACCCTCGAGTGCGTCGGCGAAGGACTTGAGCGACTTGGCCACGGCGGCATCGAGCACCAGGTTGGAGTCGGAGACGTTCTGCTCGGAGCCGCAGGCACGGAACTCGAACTTGTTGCCGGTGAAGGCGAACGGGGAGGTGCGGTTGCGGTCGGTGTTGTCCTGCATCAGCTTGGGCAGGGTATCGGCGCCCAGGTCGAGCACGCCGCGCGTGGCATGGACGGAAGCCTTGCCATCGATGATCTTCTCGACGACCTCGGTAAGCTGGTCGCCCAGGAAGATGGACATAATCGCCGGAGGAGCCTCGTTGGCGCCCAGACGGTGATCGTTGCCGGCCGAGGCAACGGAGGCACGCAGGAGCTCCTGATAGTTATCGACGGCCTCGATCACCGCGGTGAGGAAGACGATGAACTGCAGGTTGTCGAGCGGGGTGTCGCCCGGGTCGAGCAGGTTCTCGGACTCGGTACCGAGCGACCAGTTGTTGTGCTTGCCCGAACCGTTAATGCCCTCGAAGGGCTTCTCGTGCAGCAGGCAGACCAGATCGTGGCGGGAGGCGATGAGCTTCATCTTCTCCATCATGACCAGGTTCTGGTCGATGGCCTCGTTGACCTCACCGTAGACGGGAGCGAGCTCATGCTGGCAGGGAGCGACCTCGTTGTGCTTGGTCTTGGCGGGAATGCCAAGCGCCCACAGTTCATCGTCCAGGTCCTTCATATAGGACGAGACGGTGGGGCGGATAGCGCCAAAGTAGTGCTCCTCGAGCTCCTGGCCCTTGCAGGGAGCAGCGCCAAAGAGGGTGCGACCGGTGATGACCAGGTCCCTGCGCTTGCGGTAAGCGTCCTTCTTGATCAGGAAGTACTCCTGCTCATCGCCCACGGAAGGAACGACCTTCTTGGGGGTCTTACCGAACAGCGCCAAAACGCGCTTGGACTCACGCGAGAGCGCGGTCATGGAGCGCAGCAGCGGGGTCTTCTTGTCCAGGGCCTCGCCCGTGTAGGAGCAGAAAGCCGTGGGGATGCACAGGACATCATCCTTAATAAATGCGGGGCTAGTGGGATCCCAAGCGGTGTAGCCACGGGCCTCGAAGGTGGCACGCAGGCCGCCGTTGGGGAAGCTGGAGGCGTCCGGCTCGCCCTGGATGAGGTTCTTGCCCGTAAACTTGGTAATGGCGGTGCCGTCATGGTTGGGCTCGAGGAAGCTATCGTGCTTCTCGGAAGTAATGCCCGAAAGCGGCTGGAACCAGTGCGCGTAGTGCGTCGCGCCCTTGGAGATGGCCCAAACCTTCATGGCGTGGGCAACGGCGTTGGCCACATCCAGGTCGAGCGGCTCACCGTCCTCGAGGGTTGCAGCAAGGCGCTTCCAAATGTCCTTGGGGAGGTAGTCCTTCATGACTTCCTCAGAGAACACCATGGTCCCGAAGCGGTCAGTAAGTTCGGCCATACGGAACTCCCTTCGTATCGGCACCGCGTGAGAAGCGGTGTTGATTACTAACGAACGAGTCATAGATTAGGCTCGTCGTGTTTCCGCAACATTACCGTTATGTTGCTGTCACGAAACCAATCAATGAGGTTACCGCATCGCGGCGGCGTTGCCGCCCTCAACAGCCAATCAACTGTATAAATTGCAGACCTCTCCCCATGGTTTAAGGGTAGTCAATTTGGGATGGGGCTCTATTAACTGGTATTTCGCATCAGATACCAGTCTTTATAGCCCCATCCTAGATTGACCGCTCTGCTATAGGGAATGTCGATAGCAAGGCATCTTTGATTGGTATCCCCGAATAGCGAGTGAAACTCCACCGTGACACAGTGGTGCTGTAGAATCCTTACAACACATCGCACTAAAGTATCTAAAGGAGCACGATATGCGCGTCGACGAGGTTTTTAAGCAGGCAGCATCCCAAGGCACCACGCCCATTTCGTTTGAGATGTTCCCGCCCAAGGGTGAGCTTACCCTCGATACGGCTCGCGAGGTGGCAGGCAACCTGTGCAAGCTTTCACCGAGCTTTGTCTCGGTCACCTGCTCGGCCGGCGGCTCGGGTAACGGTGCCACCACCGCCCCCATTGCACATATGATTACGAGCGAATTCGATACGCCCTCGGTAGCGCACCTCACCTGCGTTGGCCGCACACATGCCGATATCGCCGCCAAGATCGACGAGTATCGCACCGCCGGCGTGGGAAACATCCTGGCCCTGCGTGGAGATCTCCCTGCCGGCGCGACCGAGGACGACAAGCCCGCCTCGGACTACGCCTACGCCCGCGACCTCATCCCCGAGCTCATCGACGCCGGCTTTTGCGTGGGCGCCGCAGCCTACCCCGAGGGCCACATTGCCTGTGAGGATCTCAACCTCTCGGTCGAATACCTCAAGCAAAAACAGGACGCCGGCGCGAGCTTCTTTGTGACGCAGCTCTTCTTTGACAACGAGTGCTTCTACCGTTTTCGTGAGCTTGCCGACAAGGCCGGTATCACCGTGCCCATTACCGCAGGCATCATGCCGTTTATGGGCAAGTCGCAGATCAGCCGCATGGTCTTTATGTGCGGCGCATCGCTACCTTCCCCCGTCATCAAGATCCTCGCCAAGTACGAGAACGACCCCGAGAGCCTACAGGCAGCCGGTGTAGATTATGCCGCCCATCAGCTTTGCGACCTTAAGGAGCACGGCGCCGCCGGTCTGCACCTGTACACTATGAATCGTCCTGCAATCGCCGCAACCATTATGGAGCGCCTAGGGTAATGGAAAAACCGCACATCGATACAACCGCTGTCGAAGTGCCGGCTGACCTTGCGTCGCTGGCGCTTTACCGTATCGACGCTGCCCATCATCCCCGAGTCGACCGTGCCGAGATGCTGCGCTATCTGGGCTACGGCGGCCAGCAGATTGAGCCCGAGCTGTCACGACGAATTGAGCTTGTCGTTGAGCGTCTGGAGCTAGACATTGAGCCCCGTGGCGTGCGCCGTGTATTTGCCATCGATGCCACGGGCGTGGACGAGCAGGGCGAGCCCTGCATCCGCTTGGTTGGCACCAACGTTGAGCTGCGGGGTCGCGACATCTATCGCCATCTCAAAGATGCCCGCTTTGCCGCGCTCATGGCATGCACCCTCGGCATGGACGCCGAGCGTCGCCTGCGCACCACGGGAGCCCAACATCCCCTGGAGGGTGCCGTGCTCGACGCCGCGTGCTCCGCTTACGTGGAAGCCGCCGTCGAGCAGATGGACCAGCAGGTCAAGGCTGCGGCCGCCGCACACGGACTCGCCGGCAACTGGCGCTTCAGTCCCGGCTATGGCGACTGCCCGCTTTCGGCCCAGCGCTCGATCGTGGATACACTCAACGCCACGCGCCTCATTGGACTTACTGTTACCCCCACCAGCCTGCTCATGCCCACCAAGAGCGTGACCGCGGTGATCGGTCTGTTCGATGGCGAGGTTCACGACGCCCAGAGCCGCCCCACCTGCACTATCTGCCGCATGCGTGAGCACTGCCGCTTCCGCGCCGCCCACACCACCTGCTATTCCAGCCATTAGGAGCCATCGATGTTTACTCCGCTTATTACTCATGATCTGGACGGTACCGCGCTGGCAGCGCCCGTCAATACTGCGCGCCGCAACGGCGCCGCGTACAAGACACGCACGATCGACGACCTGCGCATTAAGGACGATCGCCTGCGCGCCGCCATCGAGGGCACGGGGCACCTGCTGTTCGACGGCGGCATGGGCACCATGCTGCAGGCGGCCGGCATGAAAGCAGGCGCCCTACCCGAGCTGCTCAACCTTGAGGAGCCCCAGGTCATCACCGACATCCAGCGTCAGTATGTCGACGCTGGCTGCGACGTGATCACCGCCAACACCTTTGGCGCCAACGCCCACAAGCTCGACGGTGCCGCCACCGTGGCAGATGTCTTTGCCGCCGCGGTCTCTTGCGCTCGCGCGGCCGGCGCCCGCTACGTCGCCGGCGACATTGGCCCCATCGGCGCCCTGCTGCGTCCCCTGGGCACCCTCAGCTTTGACGAGGCCTACGACCTCTTTGCCGAGGAGGTGCGCGCCGGCGTCGCTGCGGGCGTCGATCTCTTTATTATCGAGACTATGACCGATCTTGCCGAGATCAAGGCGGCAGTCCTCGCCTGCCGCGAGAATTCCGACCTGCCCGTCTTTGCCACCATGACCTTTGAGGAAGACGGTCGCACCTTCTTGGGCACGAGCCCCGAGGTCGCCGCCATCACGCTCGACGCCATCGGCGCCGACGTCCTGGGCATCAACTGCAGCCAGGGCCCGGCCGAGCTCCGAGGGCTCGCCGTGCGCATGCTCACCGTTACCGACAAGCCCATCATGGTGCAGGCCAATGCGGGACTGCCCCGCGTGGATGACGACGGCAATACCGTCTTTGACATCCAGGCACCCGAGTACGCCGAGGCCGTCGCCGGCATGATCGAGGACGGCGTGAGCGTCGTCGGCGGATGCTGCGGTACCACGCCCACACACATGGCGGCACTTCGCACCCTCATCGACAACCACACGCCTAGCCCGCGCCATCGCAAGCCCAGTATGTCGGTCACGAGCGCCCAGACGGTCGTGGACCTCCCCTGCGACGGCCACAAGATCGCCGTCATCGGCGAGCGCATCAACCCCACCGGCAAGAAGCGTCTGCAGCAGGCTCTGCGCGACGGCGACCTGGATTACGTCGTGAGCCAGGGCATCAGCCAGCAGGAGCAGGGTGCCGACATCTTGGACGTCAACGTGGGCCTACCCGAGATCGACGAGGTCAAGATCATCCAACAGGCGACCGAGCAGCTCCAGGGCTCCACGCTGCTGCCGCTGCAGATCGACTCCACCGACCCCGCAGCCGTCGAGGCCGCCGTGCGCCGCTACGCCGGCAAGCCCATCATCAACTCGGTCAATGGCAAACAGCAGATCATGGATGAGATCTTCCCGCTGGTCGCCCACTACGGCACCAATGTCGTCGGTCTCACGCTCGACGAAGGCGGCATCCCCGATACCGCCGAGGCCCGCTTCGCCATCGCCGAGCGCATCGTTACCGAGGCTGCGCGCTACGGCATCGGCCCGGACCGCATCCTCATCGACTGCCTGGTCATGACCGCCTCGACCAACCAGCGCCAGGCCGAACAGATCCTGCGCGCCATGTCCCTGTGCAAGGAGCGTCTGGGCGTCAAATGCGCACTCGGCGTATCGAACATCAGCTTTGGCCTGCCCGCGCGCCCGCTGCTGGGATCGGTCTTTTTAGCCGCCGCTTTTGGCGCGGGCCTGGACGCCCCCATCATGAACCCGGGCTCCAAGCGCTTTATGGATACCGTCTACAGCTATCGCGTGCTGAGCGTCGAGGACGAGGGCTCGACCGGATACATCGAGCGCTACGCCGGCTGGACCGACCCGTACAAGATTGCCGCCAACCCGGCGGCCGCCCAGGCCGCATCGACCGACAGCGTGCCCGCTGCCGGCACCGCCGGCACCGACGGCAACGACGACCCCATCCGTCACATGGTCGTCTCGGGCCGCAAAGGCGAGATCGCTGCCGAGACCGAACGCCTGCTGGCCGACCACGACGCTATGGACCTCATCAACAACCACTTTATCCCCGCCCTCGATGAGGTCGGAGTCCTCTTTGACCAGGGCAAGTTCTTCTTGCCGCAGCTCATGGCCTCGGCCGAGGCCGCGCGCGTGGGCTTCGATACCATCAAACGCATGATGCCCGCCGGCGGGATTGCCGACAAGGGCAAGATCTGCGTTGCCACCGTCAAGGGCGACATCCACGATATCGGTAAGAACATCGTTAAGATGCTGCTCGACAACTACGGCTATACCGTCTTTGACCTTGGCCGCGACGTCGATCCGCAGGAAGTGCTCAAGACCGTCAAGGAGCGCGACATTAAGCTCGTCGGCCTCTCGGCGCTTATGACCACCACGGTCGTCGCCATGGAGGAGACCATCAAGTTGCTCCATGCCGAGGTCCCGGGCGTCAAGATCATCGTGGGCGGCGCCGTACTCACCCCCGAATACGCCAAGCAGATTGGCGCGGACTACTACGCCAAGGACGCCGCCGAAAGCGCGCGCATCGCCGAAGAGGTCTTTGGGCAGTAACACAACGGAAACAACCGAGCACCAAAACATGCCGCATGCGCCACTTGGCACGTGCGGCACGTTAGAATAGATAAGACTATGCTCGTTTTGGCAGATAGGAGCGCAAGGATGGCGATCACGCCCGCAGAAATCGCGGAAACCCGCGGCATGGTTGAGGAGCAGAACCTCGACATCAGGACCATCACCATGGGTGTTTCGCTCATGGGTTGCGGCGACGAGAACCTCGACCGCATGTGCACGAAGATCTACGACCACGTGACGCACACGGCTGAGCACTTGGTCGAGACCGCCGAGAACCTCGAGCGCGAGTACGGCATCCCCATCGTCAACAAGCGCGTTTCCGTCACCCCGGTGGCGCAGATCGCCGCTTGCTGCAAGGATGAGGACCTCACCCCCATCGCGCATGCCCTCGACCGCGCGGCCGAGACCCTCGGCATCGACTACCTGGGCGGCTTCTCCGCGCTCGTCCAGAAGGGCATCGGCGACGCCGACCGCCGCGTCATCCAGTCCATCCCGCAGGCGCTCGCCACCACGAGTCGCGTCTGCTCCAGCGTCAATGTCGCCAGCCTGCGTGCCGGCATCAACATGGACGCCGTACTCATGGCTGCGCAGACCATCATCGACGCCGCTAAGCTCACGGCCGACCAGGACTCCGTCGGCGCTTCCAAGTTTGTCTGCTTTGCCAACATGGTCGAGGACTCCCCGTTTATGGCGGGCGCCGTCCACGGCGGTGGCGAGGCCGACGCCGTCATCAACGTAGGCGTTTCGGGCCCCGGCGTTATGGCCGCAGCCCTGGAGACGCTGCCCGACTCCGCATCGATGATGGAAGTCGCCGAGAAGATTAAGCAGACCGCCTTTAAGATCACCCGCGCCGGCGAGCTCATGAGCCGCGAGGCCGCCCATCGCCTGGGTGTCGAGAAGGGCATTGTCGACCTGTCGCTGGCACCTACGCCCGCCATCGGCGACTCCGTCGCGCGCATCCTCGAGATCATCGGCGTGGGCACCTGCGGTGGCCCCGGCACGACCTGCGCGCTCGCCATGCTCAACGATGCCGTCAAGAAGGGCGGCGTCATGGCCAGCTCCAGCGTGGGCGGTCTCTCGGGCGCTTTTATCCCCGTGTCCGAGGACGCCGGCATGATCGCCGCCGTCGAGGCTGGCGCGCTTTCGCTCGAGAAGCTCGAGGCCATGACCTGCGTGTGCTCCGTCGGCCTGGACATGATCGCCATCCCCGGCGACACCCCGGTCGAGACCATCGCCGGCATCATCGCCGACGAGATGGCTATCGGCGTCATCAACAACAAGACCACGGCCGTCCGCGTGATTCCCGCCATTGGCAAGGGCGTGGGCGACTGCGTCGAGTACGGCGGTCTGTTCGGCCGTGCGCCCATCATGCCGGTGAACCCCAACGCCGGCACCGTGCTTGCCCACCGTGGTGGACGCTTCCCGGCACCGCTGAACTCGCTGAAGAACTAGCTGAGGGGGGACTGGCGAGGAGCCCCGGGGAGGGCAAATATATAAGGTCGCCTGCTCGGACAGTCCTGACTCGCACGGAGAGCACATTAAGTGCTCTCCGGCTCGTGCGGAACTCGCGATCGACCTTATATATTTGCCCTCCCCGGGGCTCCCGCACAACGGAACCTCAGTTGGGTTCTATCCCGGTTGCAGTTGCTTCGCTCCTGCACCACTTTGCTGGTATGGCGGTTTGGCGTTGGATCGGTTCTTTCTGATATATGCTGGTTGCGGCTCTTCTTTTGGGAGGAGTCGCTTTTTTGTTGTGAGGGGGATGGCCCGTGGCTGATGATTTGATTCGTTCTGAGCTGCTTTCTGCGGATTGGAATGAGGAATGGATGCGCTTGCAGGCTAATCGGCAGCGGGCTGATGATTCTTTTGAGTGGGATAAAAGAGCTCGGCATTTTCGGCCGCTTGAGACTGCTCCGTATGCCCGGGACTTTATGAAGCTGCTGGCGTTAAAGCCTGGTGAATCCGTGCTGGATATGGGGTGTGGGGCTGGGTCGATTGCTATTCCGCTTGCTCAGGCTGGACATCCCGTGATTGCCGCTGATTTTTCCCCTGCTATGTTGGGCACGCTTGATGCTGGCATTGAGTACTATGGGCTCGAGGATCGCATTACACCGCTTGAGCTTGCTTGGGATGATGACTGGGATTTGGTTGGACCGGTCGCGAAAGCGGTAGATGTTGCCTTTGCCAGTCGATCGGTTACGACGACCAATCTTAAAGGTGCACTTGCCAAGCTTGATCGAACGGCTCGTCGGCGTTGTGCCGTCACGATGGTCGCCAACTCCAGCCCGCGCTATGACCTGCACCTGATGAACGCCATCGGTGCCTCGGTTACCTGCAGTAATGGCTTTGTGTATGCCTTTAATATCCTCATTCAGATGGGTGCCCTGCCGCAGGTTACGTACTTTGAATCGCCTCGTCGCGATACCTTCGATAGCCTTGAGGCGGGCGTGGAGGACTTCTCCCGCATGCTCGAGCACGGTAACGAGGATAAGATCGACCGCCTACGCGACTACGTCGCTCAGCATATGATTGAGAATCCCCATGCCGGCGAGCCAGGGTCCAAGGGCGTGCCGCAGGGGCGCTACATGCTCGACCACGTCCGCAAGGTCCGTTGGACGTTTATTGCATGGGAGCCGGTCTCTTCGAGCCGTCCATAGACCGCTTTCGGCCGTCGTACACGTCCGCCTGTAACCCGCGCCGTTCTCCCGCTCGGCATCCGCATTCTTTTTGAACTGGGCAAACACGCCCCACACCGCGCCGTTCCTGCGCTATCGTGGGACAGCTCACGTAGATTAAGGCCCCATCGCGGGGCGCCCCATAACATAGAAAGCGAGAACCCATGGCACTGACAGGAGCCCAGGTCAAGCAGCTTCGCAGCATGGCCCATCACCTCAACCCCGCCATCATCATCGGCAAGTCCGACATCAACGAGGGCACCGTCGAGCAGACGGTCGCCTACCTGGAGAAGCACGAGCTCGTTAAGTGCTCCGTACTCGATGGTTCCAGCCTTTCTGCCCGCGAGGCCGCCGAAGATCTCGCCGATCGCTGCCACGCCGAGGTCGTCCAGGTCATCGGCCGCAAGTTCTCGCTGTATCGCGAGTCCTCGCGCAAGGACATCGAGAAGATTAAGCTCGTCTAAGAGCCGACGATCCGGCGAGCCAACATACATCAAGCTTGCGAGCGTCCGAGCAATTCGGGCGCTCATTTTTTATCGCTCGACGAGCACGCGGTTAAGCCTGCCCTCTACCAAGCGCTCGTACAGACGCCGCGTCTCGGGCTCGGGCACGCCATTGACCTGCTCCCTCAGGTGATGCATATGTCCACTGTACAGCTCGACGATATCGCGTCGTCGCCCCGCCGCACCGTAGACGCGCATAGCGCAACGCACCATGTCCTCGCGCGTTGTCTCTTGCCGCAGCCCCGACTCCACCAGCCATACCGCCGACTGTAGGTCGTTTTCTTCTAGGGCGGCATTCGCGCCCCGAATCATGCAGTCGATATACTTCGATTCCATAATGCGCCGCATACGCAAAAAGTAAGTGGGATTACAGCCATTGGGAACATACAACGGGCCGGCGTAGAGCTGCTCGATCTTAAGGCACAGCTCGACCAGATGGGGCCCGCGCGCACCCGTGCGATTTCCCAAAACTTCGCGGCTTATCTGATCAAACAACCGCACGTCAGTCTTGACGTAATCGCCGTTAAGCCCAATGCACTCGTTTTGGATCAGCACACACGACTTGCCGTCCGGTGTCGGCCCCAAGGCCGAACGCAGGCGCGATATCGTCGAGTACAGATTGTTACGAGCGCTATTGAACTCGGCATGGGGCCACAGCTCCATAGCCAGCGTCTCGCGGTCGACCAGTGTATCCATGCCCAGCGCAAGTCGCTCGGCAAGCGTCGCCGCTTTCTTGCGGCGCCACATCTTATCCGTGATGGGAAACCCGTCGCGCTCGGCGCGAAACGCCCCAAACATGCGGATCTCGATATGGCCAATCACATCGACACCCTCGGCATCGCCGGCCTGGAACAGACGCTCGCCTTCGCCCTCAAAGTCGTCACGCAGCGAATACCGCGACAGCTCGCGCACCGGGAGCTTCTTTCGAATTCTAGCAGCCGGCTCACCCAGACAATGCATCGCAAGACGCGCAAACAGCCGATACGACGGATCCAAAATCCCCGGGCGGTTCATGGACATCCAGGCTGCAAGGTCGCTATCGCGGCCCGCGGAGGCCAAATGCAGCGCCACCATCCAAGCCTCGGCACCACCGACCTGCGTCCGACTCAAATCGAGCAGCTCTGCCTCTTCGCGCACCGACACCATCGATGTATTGCGTAAGTACGCCGCGCGCTCTAGCAGCAGCGCGTTGTCGCGTATGTATCCAATCGATTCCTCGGCAAGCCTAAGCACCTGCACCGCACGGAATTTGGCATTGACCGGACGCCCCTCAGCCAACGACTGCCAGCCTTCTAGTATCAAGCCAAACAACTGGACTTGATTGTCACGCACACGCACGGCAAAACGGTCGAGCTCATTGAATGCCTGCTCGTCGGTCACCGGCATGCCGGCAAACAGGCGCCGCGCCGATAACACCATGCGCACCCAGATGGCGAGCGCTCGGATTCCACGCGCTTCAAGTGCCTCGAGCGTCAGAGCCATCTCGTCATCACGCTCGTCAGTCCCCGCATACGACCCATCAAATAGCTCCGTCAACATACGGTCCGCGCGCACAAACGTCCCCGCGATATCGAGCTCACAATCGTAGGCTTTATCCGTTTTGAGCCCCGCGAGGATCTCGCCACCCTTCGCCCGCTCGGTCAGTCCATGCTTTATCTCGACATGTGCGGACAGCATGTCGAGTGCGGCACAAGACGCCTCGCTTTCCAACGCCGTATGGCTTGCCGGAAGCCCCAGACCACTATCTCCATAACAGGCGGCCGTAAACGCGTGCGCCACCTTCCACGACACGGGATTGAGCTCGGAAATCGCTTGTTCGCCCGCACGCTCGATAATTGAGGCCATATACCGCGCAAGCTTTGTATTGGAGACGCTCACCGCCGCCAGATAGATGCCGAGCGCCTCGTCAGGCGTCGGCTCCGAGGCCCGGTCATCTGCCTCGGTCTTTCCCAGCGCCGCGCGGCAGACATCCCCTCCATGCCCCGTCAGGGCCAGATCGACCCCATACTGCCCGGCAAGCTCCAACACCGCACTGCGGTCCAAAAATGCGTCGGCGAGGTCCATCGCGGTATCGCAGCGCCCCGCTTTAATCAATATACGCGCCGCCCGCACAACGAGTTCGGGGCGAATTTCGGCGACCAGCTTGCGCAATCGCAGGCGTGCGTTGTCCTCGGTACCCAAGCAGGTAAAGCGCCGGTCTGCCGGATCAACGCCAAAAATGGGATAATCGCGGACAAGATAGGACTGGTCAATCGCCGAAAGCCTAACACCGCAAGCCTCGAGCTCCGAAATATTGCCCTCACCCATTAAGACCATCAAGCATGCCACACTAAACAGGGCGTTGTTCTCGAGCGACGCCAGATCAACAAGTGCCGCACCGTAGATATTGACGATCTCGTTTTCGAGCATCTGGGCAACGTCTCCCTGCCCGTATAGTCCCGACTGCATAGCCGAGACGAGCTCGGGCACGCCCTGCGTAAGCTGATAGAAGTCGAGCGACGTGCTGATCGAAAACGCCGATGCCCACGCCGAATACTCATAGGCATGCACCTTGAGCATCTGCGCGTTGACTTTAATCGAATCGCCCAGTCCGTGAATCAGCTGGCGATTCGAAGGACGGCAGCTCATAAAGACCCCAACCCCCATAGCACGCAGGGTTCGGATTCGGTCGATCAGCTCCTCGGTCTCGCTCTGGCTGAGGTTAGGCACGTTATCGATTGCAATCAGGGAGTGCGGCTTGTCCTTAAGCTCTTCGGTAACGACCTCGAGCTGCATAAACACCTCGCGCCCAATGGCGCGGTCTGCCTCGATGATCCGCACAGGACCTCGCGTCGGATCGCTTTTAACCTCTTGGGCATACTGCAGCAGCACCGAGGTTTTCCCAAAGCCATCAGGCGCGTAGAGGACTACGATGCCGGCCTTTCGGCCCTTGGCGATAAGTTCGTTCATCAAGCGATCGCGCCGCACCATATAGCTACTGCCCAGCGGCATAAGCTCGAGGTCGTCCGTATTGCCCAAATCGTTAACCATGCCCGCTCCTCAACTCGACCACATGGACACCGTAACGCTAGACCATATGTATCGCTAGATGAATAGAGCGATGCTACGGTTTAGGATGTTTGCTGGTACGCAAATGGCAAGTTTTTGTTCAGCGTGGTCCGATTGAAACTTATCCCCCAACCAATCAGTCTTTGCGCAGGTCAATGCGCTTGCCAGCTTGTCCCATCCTTTGGCAGTTTACCTTAAATGAGCGCTGTTCAATTGTGTTGCGCAACTCACCTAGCGCCAGCTACCGTCTGCGACCTTTTCATAGCATTTATGCATAGTATCTGTTATGGAATGAATCATGCTGCACCAGACGCACCCGTCAAGTTCGCGGCAAGGTTTTCGTCAAGCACACGGCGTGCACTCAGAAAAAAGGCCCCCGCAAAGCGGAGGCCTTCGGCAAAGCTATGTCGAGGTGATAGGCTTTCGCTACTCGCAGAGCGAAAGGGCGGCCTCGTCGGCAACGACAACGCAGTTGGTGTGCAGCTGCAGGATCGAGGCAGGGCACTCGGGGGTAACCGGACCAAAGCACATGTCATGCACGGCTTGGGCCTTGGCCTCGCCATTGGCGACAACCAGGATCATGCGGGCATACATGATGGTCTGAGTGCCCATGGTGTAGGCCTGACGAGGCACGTCGTCGATGCTGTCAAACAGGCGGCTGTTGGCCTGAATAGTGCTCTCGGTAAGGTCGACACAGTGCGTACCCTTGGAGAAGTGATCATCGGGCTCGTTGAAGCCAATGTGACCGTTGTTACCGATGCCGAGCAGCTGCAGATCAGGGTAACCGGCAGCAGCGACGATCTTGTCATACTCAGAGCAGGCAGCGGCAGCGTCGGGATTGGAGCCATCGGGCACATGCGTGTTGTTCAGGTCGATGTTAATGTGATCGAAGAAGTTCTCACGCATAAAGTAGTGGTAGCTCTGGGGATCGTCGTGCGAAAGGCCACGATACTCGTCGAGGTTGTAGGTGCTGACCTCGGCAAAGTCGACGTCACCCTTCTTGTACCAAGCGGCGAGCTGCTTGTAGGCGCCAATCGGAGTGGAGCCGGTGGCAAGACCCAGCACGCAATCGGGCTTGAGAATAACCTGGGCCGAGATGATATTGGCGGCCTTGCGGCTCATATCCTCGTAGTCTTTAGCTTTAATGATCTTCATTACGCGTCCTTTCTCGTACAAGAGAGGCAAGGCTCCCCTTACAAGCACTTGCCCGCGGCCCGCGTCGGCCGCAACCAACGTGTGCGGCCACCAGGGCGAGGTCGCGTAATGTATGTGTCTCGTGTCTACCCGCGTCGAGGCCCCTGCCCGTCCACGGTGACCCAAAGCTGTTTAGCTTCGGACAAATCCCATCTTGCCACGGAGGGCGCCCTGTTTCAAGGGCGCCCTCCGTAAACGTGTTTGAATTGTAGGCTAAAGGCAAAGCGGAGCGACTAGCGCTCACGCGCGACGATGAGCTGGTCCATCTCCTCGACATGCTCGCCAACGGAGCCTTTGATGCTCGAGAACTCAACGGAGTTGCACACCAAGATGGGAACCGTCACATCGTAGCCCTCGGCAGCAATTGCCTTGCGATCGAACTCGATGAGCACGTCGCCCTTATGGACGATGTCACCCACTTGCGCATGTACAGTAAAGTGCTTGCCCTCAAGCTGAACAGTGTCCAAACCAACGTGGATGAGCACGTCCAAGCCATCGACCGTGTTGAGCGCAACGGCGTGACCCGTGGGAAAAATGGCCTCGACCTTGGCGTCTGCCGGCGCAATCACACGCGTACCCGTAGGCTGAATGGCAACGCCCTGGCCCAAAAGGCCGGTGGCAAACGTCTGATCGTTTACCTCGGAGAGCGGAATGACGTCGCCCGAGATGGGAGCATCCAGCGTAAGGACTCGACCACGCATACCAAAAGACCTTAGGACTTTAGTGAACATGCTCCCCCTCGGACATACCAATCAATCAAAATTGCTTTAACAGTTTACCACTTGGCACCCGTTTTTGACCATTAGGGAAGTTCACGCTTGACAACCTCGACGATGTCGTCGACAACGCGCTGGGTGAGCTCGTGCGTCTCCGCCTCGGCCATAACGCGAACCAGCGGCTCGGTACCGCTCGGGCGCACCAAGATGCGGCCGCGGCCGTTGAGCTCCTTCTCGGCGGCAGCGACGGCGTCCCAAATGGGCTGGCAATCGTCCAGGCCGGCCTTGTTGTCCGAATGCACGTTGACGAGTACCTGCGGGTACTTCTTCATGATGCCGGCAAGGTCGGTGAGGGTGCGGCCGGTGCGCTTGAGCACGGCCAGCAGCTGCAGGGCCGTCACCAGCCCGTCACCGGTGGTGTTGTGCTCCAGGAAGATGATGTGGCCGGACTGCTCGCCACCGATGACGGCGCCATCCGCGAGCATGCGCTCAAGAACATAGCGGTCGCCCACGGCGGTCTGGACCATCTCGAAGCCCTGCTCCTTCATGGCGATGGAGAAGCCCAGGTTGCACATAACGGTCGAGACGATTTCGGAATTGGCGAGCTTGCCGCGAGCGGCCAGGTCGGAGCCGCAGATGGCAAGAATGTAGTCGCCATCGATCTCGTTGCCCTCGCTGTCCACGAACAGCACGCGATCGGCGTCGCCGTCGTGGGCCAGGCCGATGTCGGCGTGGGTTCGCAGCACGAGCTCGCGCAGGGGCTCAAGGTGCGTAGAGCCGCACTCAACGTTAATGTCGGTGCCGCAGTAATCGGTGTTGATGGCATGGACCGTGGCGCCCAGGCGCTGCAGCGCGGCGGGCGTGGTCTGGCAGGAAGCACCGTGGCCGCAGTCGACGGCAACAACCAGGCCATCGAGCTTAAGGCCGTCGAGCGTGCTGATGGCATGATCGACATAGGCCTTGCGGGCATCTTTCATCTTGATGATGTGGCCCACACCGGCGCCAGTCGGCAGCGTGTCGGCAGCCATGGCCTCCTCGGACATGACCCAGGCGCTGATCTCTTCCTCGACAGCATCGGGAAGCTTCATGCCCTTGCGGCTAAAGAACTTGATGCCGTTGAACTCCGGCGGATTATGCGAAGCGGAGATGACGATGCCGCCGTCGAGCTCATTTTGAACGGTGAGCAGTGCCACGGCCGGCGTAGGGATAACGCCGCAGCAGTGCGGACGGCCGCCCTCGGCCATAATACCGGCGGTCAGAGCACTCTCGAGCATGGTGCCCGAAAGACGCGTATCGCGACCGATGCAGATGTCCGGGCCAAGGAACTTGGTCGCCGCGCGACCTAGGCGAAACGCGAGATCGCACGAGAGGTCGGCGTTGGCGACGCCACGGACGCCATCGGTACCGAAGATGTTCTGGGGCATAGGATCGCTCCTTCCCAAGTGGGCAAAACGAAGCCGCCCACCCTAGTCGAAAAGAAAAGCGGGACCCACCGAGCAGTCGGTAGGCCCCGCTTGTACATTGTATCTCGTAAGGAGATAAAACCTTAGCGCTTGGAGAACTGGGGAGCGCGGCGGGCCTTCTTGAGGCCGTACTTCTTGCGCTCGACCACGCGAGCATCGCGCGTAAGGAAACCGGCCTTCTTGAGGTCAGCACGGTAATCGCCAGCGTTCAGAAGAGCGCGAGCGATGCCCAGGCGCAGAGCGCCGGACTGACCGGAGATGCCGCCGCCATCGCACAGAGCGATAACGTCGAACTGACCGGCGGTGTCGGTCACCTTGAAGGGAGCAAGGGCGTTCTCAACGAGCTGATGACGGCCGAAATACTGCTCGGCGTCACGCTTGTTGATGGTCACCTTGCCGGTGCCGGGGACGAGACGGACGCGGGCGACGGCGTTCTTACGACGGCCGGTACCCTGGTAGACAACGGTGTTCTCAGCCATCTTTAAGCCTCCAGCTCAATCTTCGTGGGGTTCTGGGCAGCGTGCGGATGCTCGGCACCAGCGTAGACCTTAAGCTTGGTCATCTGGGCACGGCCGAGGGTGGTCTTGGGCAGCATGCCGCGAACGGCGCGCTCGATGACCTTCTCCGGGTGCTTCTCCATAGCCTGGCGGAAGCTCTCAGCCTTGAGGCCGCCGTTGTAGCCGCTGTGGCGATAATAGGTCTTCGTGTCGGCCTTGTTACCGGTAAGCTGGACCTTATCGGCATTGATGACGACAACGAAGTCGCCGCAGTCGCTGTTGGGCGTGAACTGGGGCTTGTTCTTACCGCGCAGGATCATTGCGATCTGGGTGGCAAGACGGCCCAGGACAGCACCATCGGCGTCGACGAGAACCCAGTTGCGCTGGACCTCGCCCTGCTTGGCGTAGTGAGTCGATTTCGAAATCACTTAGACTCCTCCATGTACAGTACGTGTTGTTACAGAGATTCACGGGGCTCTGCAAGTAACCCGTCCATATTACCCCGCTCGCCGCTCGAGTCAACAGGTATTTTGGCTCCGACCAGAGTTTCTGCACATGTCATCCATGGGTCATGACGTCGCGACACTAGCGCTCGACAAATGCCTCGATATCACTCAGTAGGCGCTTTGCCTCCTGGCGGCCCTGAATATACAGGTCGAGGAGCTTTGCCGGATCATGCTCAACGTGACCGACCTCGACCGGCTTTTGCGGCGCAACGACCAGCGCGCGGCCCTCACGCTCATACTTCCATAGATGCATGCGCTGGATGTTATAGCGGTCGTGGCGCGTCTCGATAGCCTCGAGCAGGTAGGGGTAGTCGGCATAGCGAGCTCGTGCGGCGGGCATAAACTCGTAGGGCTTTTTCTCGTACGAGCGGTCCTGCGTGACAATGACAACCGCGCGATCGAAGCCCGCCTCCTCCAGCACGTGCTCGACGGGGACCGAATCGGCTACGCCGCCGTCGACGTATTTGTGCCCATCGATCTCGACCGGCGGCGTCACCAGCGGCAACGAGGTCGAGGCGCGCACGGCGTCGAGATCGAGCACGGCGCTTTTGACCGGGAGGTACGCGGCGGTTCCAAAGAGCATGTCCGTCGCGACGGCGTACATCTCGATGGGGCTCGCGTCGAACGTCTCGTTGTCAAAGGGGTCCAGGCGGTCCTGGACATCGTTGAAGATAAAGTCGTAACCCACGATGGAGCCCGTGGACGCAAACGATGCGGCGCCCATGAAGCGGTTGTCGTTGCAGAAAGCCAGGTTGATGCGGTTGGCACGGCCGATCTGGTGCGACTTGTAGTTCACGCCGTTGAGGGCGCCGGCCGATACGCCATATACCGCCGGAATCTCGACGCCGGCCTCCATGAGAACGTCGAGTACGCCTGCGGTAAATTGCCCGCGGAAGCTGCCGCCCTCCAAAACGAGCGCGACCTTGCCGGCGTTCTTTGCCTTATCTTCTGCAGTCATGTTGACCTCCTGCGATTGCGTTTTGGCTTTCTTCTACCCAGTTTTGGAATGGAGGGCGCATGGGTTTTGGAGTTGAGGAGATGGAGCGGAAAGCGCGTCCCAGTTTGAGGCGGGATTCCGGGATGAACTTTCCGCTTGAGCAGGCATCCGGAAAGCATGTCCCGTTCTGGGCGCGAATTCCGGGATGGATTTTCCGCCTGGGCCGCCATTGGGAAAGCGCGTCCCACTCTGCGTTGCTGCGGCGTTTTCTTTACGCCCGCGCCCTGCATAGAGTTCGATTCTCCGCGGTATGGGGCTTGCGTTGAGGCGGGGCATGGGTCGCCGGAGCTAATCGACATCGCATCGATATCTGGCTGGGGCATTGCGCGGAGAATCCGCGTATTTGCTTCGCAAATCCGCACCGGCTTCGGCCGCCTGCCGGCGTCCTCGCCCGCGGGCTAAAAACGCTTACGCGTTTTCTTTACGCCCGCGCCCTGCATAGAGTTCGATTCTCCGCGGTATCCATATGTAATAAAAAGGCAGGTAGAGACACTTCTCTACCTGCCTGTTACGTATGGTGGAGCTGATGAGAGAAACGGCGAACTCCCGTGAGTTCTCTGAACGAGACAATCATGCAATACAGCTCGACACCTGCATTGTTCAGGCAACTAACAGTTGGTTCGTGATCGTCGGATTGCTGGAAAGCAATAACCAACATTTCTCAAAATAGAACTTGCGTATATATAAGGTCTACCCTATAATAATAAATGTCAGAAGGGAGGTGATTCAGTTGGAAGACAGAGTTTGGGACGTGTTTCTTGTGGTCCTCGGCGTGGTGCTCGCAAAGGTTACCGATGAAACAGTTGAGCGTCTAAAGAAAAAGACCCCTCGCAAGCCCGGAAAGCACGCAAAGAGGTCTTAGCACAAGGGGCATCGCTTAGGCGGTGCCCCGCCGCTCACGATTTTATCGCAGGAGGTGCGCAATGGAAACACTGGTTATATCGTTCATCGTGTCATTCATCGCGTTCAGGATTTGGCGCAGTAATCGCAAGGGAGAGTAATGCAGACGGAAGCGCAACGCCGAGCAAGCAGCAATTACCGCAAGAAGGTCAAGCAGCTTACCATTCGGTTTTATCCGAACAGTGATAGCGATGAAGAGATGTATGAGTGGCTGAAGTCGCAAGACAACACAACGGACTATATCAAGAAGCTCATTTCGGCAGATATGCAAAACATCAGATAGACGGCTTGCCAGAGTGTCATTTAACGGAAGAAAGCGGGGCACCCCTTACCAGGGTGCCCCGCTTTGAGGTTAATAGAATAGCTTTTGACCGGGATAAATCGTGTAAGGAGAGGCGATGCCATTCTTGCTCGCAATGGTCTGCCACTTGACGCCGACCTTTGCGCCGATGCCGCTCAACGTGTCACCGCTCTTGACGATGTAGACAGACTCCGCGCAGATTCCGGCGCGTTTGTTGACGATCGCCTGGACACTCTTCGCCTTGCCGCCGAGAACTTCGGCGCGAATCGGGTTGACGCCGAACATGCCTCGCTCAACATCGTCGGCAAGCTGCTCGCAGCTTGTTCGGTCGACGTAGTTGATGAGGTCCTGCACCTCATCGTAGCGGGTGCCGAGTTTGGCCTTGCGCTCATCATCCGCACCGAACTCACCGCGCATGACTCGGGCAGCGATTTCGAGAGCGGTCCCCTCGATCGTCTGGACAGTGGTGCCGGGCGTATCGACCTCCGGCTTGACTGCCTTGGACGGGTTGCAGAATTTGTCCCATGCAGCGCGCGTCATATGCGCGATGTCGAGATCGAGCGGGCCGTCATAGCCGCCCGGACGGCCGTTAGACGTGTATTGATGCAATGCGCACGTGCTCCACGCGCCGAAGCCGCCTGATGGCAACCAAGGCGAATCTTGGTATCCGGTTCGCTCGGTGTTCGCATATTGCGCAACCCAGAGGGCGTGATTGGGGGCGATCGCGCTCCAATCTTCCTCGGTGCAGACCGATCGAGACATATATACGGCGCAGCGCACACCCGTAAGCTCGAAAACTCGGTCGATAAACAGCTTCGCCTTGTCCGTTCCGATTCGACCGTACATCTCATAGTCGAGCGCGGGGAATCCCTCAGTGAAATAGTTTTTGCAGTTGGCTACGAAATAGTTTGCCTGAGCAACCGGGTCAGACGCGTTCAAGAAATGGTAGAAACCCCATTTCTTCCCCAGCTTCTTTGCGGTCTGGATGAATCCGTCGCACGTGTCATGCACGATGCTCGTTCCTTCCGTGGCCTTGCATATAACGAAGTCACAAGGAACTTTTGTAAGATCAAGACCGCGCTGGTAATCTGAAATGTCGATGCCGTTTAACGCCATGTTAAGACCTCCAAACAGAAATGAAATAACCCCAATCAACGCACGTCATCTGCTCCAAGCTGAGCGTGACGGCGTATGGGTTGCAAGGGTCGTGGACAATTACGTTCTCTTCGTCAAATCCCGTCAGCAAGACGATGTGCCCGCCATAACTTCGCCCGCCATCTTCAAGCCGCCCCTGCATCTCAGCGAAGATAAGTGATCCACCTTCAAGATCATCAAGGGCGCGTTCCATATCCTCGTAAATGACCGAGCTTGCGATGTCGGCATCCTGCTCATGCATCCATGAGCAGAACCCAGGCATGTAGTTCTGACCCTCTTGAACGAAATCATTGCCGACAGCGTTCAGCATCTCGACTGGCGTCCAATCATCGCCGCTGAAATAACTCCACGCCATCGCGGCGCACGTCAGCCCGCATCCCGATACGGAAAGCGTCTCATCGGCATAAGGCAGCCCGCCCCATCGCTCATCGGTCTGCAAGTAGATCGGAACGCTTGGGGCGGGCGAGTCCTCCATTACGGCATTCTGAACGATTTGTATCGGCTCTTCTGCCGGTTTCTGAGGTGCCGTGAAAATCATTGCCGCGCAGATGGACATGCCGGAGATTGCGCCAACGAGGAATGCTGCCAGATTGACCAGCCTAATCATCTGTATGGGGCTTTTCGTAAGCCATGGCGCGCTTGGAGTCCCCGACTCCTGCGGTGGTTGGGTCAACGACTACACCCAGAATCGCGAGCACGGCGAACAGCGCGTTGACGATGGCTGCGAGCTGTTCGTTAAGAATGCCGAAATCCCACTGGTATCCGAACGGAGCCGCGCACACCTGAATAAGCAGGAGCACAGCCGGGATGAGCGTCAGCCAAAACGTCTTGTTCTTGATTCGAGTCGTAATGTTAATCATTGCAGTTCTCCTTGTCATAAATCAGGTCAACGCGGTCGTAGATGTGATCGACCTTGCTCGCCATGTCGTGCGAATGGGCGCGAGACTCCTTTATCTCGCTATGAAGGGCGTCGTTCGATGCCCTAAGAGATTCGACGGATGCCTGAAGGCTCTCTGAAATGTTGTTGCTGCGCTCCATCTGAGCGGCGATCCTTCCCTCCATAACGGAGCGCTCTCTATCGCGTTTGGCGCGTTCGTTCAGCTCTTCGCGCTTGCGCGCCTCGCGCTGCGACTCCAAGTCTGCCTGCCTCTCGTCTCGCTTGGCCTCAAGCTCTGCCTTGCGCTCGTTGTTGCGCCTGAACTCGTCTAACAGGAGCTTTGCGAAGATTCCAAGACCGACTATAACGACTGTTGAGAGAAACCATTCCGGACCGAATGCCGCAGCGTGCGTGACGATGCTTTCGCCCATCTCTTATCCCTCCGCGACCTCGCGCCAAACGGTCTCGGTGCCGACTGCTCCCGGCTCCCAAACATTGTTGGCGACAATAGACTCCCAGACCTTGTCCTTGTGCTTTACGCGAGCGCCGAGCGGATACGGGTTGGTCGATTCCGGCTGCTGCCATGCTGGCACCTCTGAGCTGGGGGTGTCTGCGTTACCGGCTTCAAGAACCTTTGCCCATAGGCTATTGGATGACTTCGGTGCCCAATCGCCCTGTGACACATGATTTTGGAGGCAGACATATAGCACGGAATCTTTCGTAACTCGTTCCCCGCGTGCGTATGCATGGCCATTGCCGTTCCATTCCGGAAACAGCGCCGGGCAATTGCTCGCAACGTCATCTGACAGTGATGGGGCCATGCCATCATAAATCGCGATGATCGCGCGAACCTTAGCCTCCTCTTGTGCGGTCAGTGCCATACTTTCTCCTTTCCCTAGAAAACAAAAGCCCCCGGCGGGTTCATCGCTGGGAGCTTGGTGCCTGTCTATGCGCTCTCCGTCATCCGAAAAGCTCCTTATATAGCGCGTCCATGTGCAGTATTGTGTCGTGCGCATCGAGCCGCTTCATGCCGCCGCGCCACGATTGATAGGATTGGTTTACCTGTTCCTTGGTCATCATGCCGCGACCGACGAGCGCCGCCTGCTTCTTCAGCTTCCTGCGTTGACGCGTGATGGAGCTTCGGCATGGCCTCACGACTACCTTGCCGCCGTCGCCGAAATAAAACCTCTTCTTGAGGAAGACGAATCCGCGAGACAGTTTAACGATCCTCGTCTTCTTCCGGTTGATGACAATCCCGAGTTCGTCGCATAGCGATTCGATTCTTTCGAGCGCGTCATGCAGAACGTTTTTCTCAAGCGCGATGCAATAGCTGTCATCCATATAGCGGCCACTTGCGAGGATTCCGGGCGTGGACAGCATGAGGTGGTCGATTGGTGACGGCAGTGCTACGGCGAGCACTTGGTTTGGCTCGCTGCCGAGACCGAGGCCGCGAGTCCCGTGCGCGTCAATCTGGTCGAATACGACCGATTTAACCCGATCGTCGTCAAGTGCCCGGTCGATAAGGCGCTTGCAAGCTCCGTGGTCGATGTTGCCGAAGTAGTTCGCGAAGTCGACCTGAAGGATGTACCCGCGCTCACCGTGCCTCTTGTGATGGTTTACGAGTTGGCGCTTTAATCGCCTGACGGCATATTCAGTGCCGCGCCCCTTTATGTTCGCGGCGCACCCTTCGGTCAGCGTAGGCCATATCGCCGGTGCTAACGCGTGCCTGCTGATAGATTTCTGTATGACTCGCTCTGAGAAATGGACAGAGCATATGTGCCTGAGCTTTCCGCGCTCGAATATGTCGAACTCGATGAATCCGCGCTTGAAGTCCTTACCGGATAGGAGGTCTTTTCGTGCGCGCATGATGTTCGGCATGACCCTCAGCATGTACCTCTGGACGCTCGATTTCCAACTAACGCCACGTGAGGCGTCGACCGCCGACTGGTATAGGTTGTCGAGATCTGCGATGGATTCGAGCGTGCACCCCTCTATCCGCTCCGAGCGATTTGCGGCCCTTTTGTTATCGCGCCGTGCTCGGCGCGCCGCTCGGCGCTCATCGGAGTTCATTGGAGGCACCCCGAACGGCTTCATGCGGCACCCGAAAGCCGCTTGACGGATGACCATGAAACGCGGGCAGGTGCCAAATCCCGCGCCATGCAAGAAGCGAACGGCAACCGTCTCGGGGTGCAAATTTACGGGCGTGCGCCCGATGGTTGCCCCTTCCTTCCTCAAATGCACGGCGCTCAGAGCTGCGGTCTGCGCGGTCTGGCAGGTCTTGGGAATCACGGGAACGGGCGAACCCAGTCATTCGTCGCGGCGTTGTTGTTGGCATTGCCGTTGTTGTTGACATTGCACACGTTGGAGGACGAACCGCCCATGACGGAGCGGAGCCACCAATTGACGCGAAGATTTCCAAGGGGCAACACTTATTCATTTTACCCCTTTCCTATCAGTTTCACGCCAGACCGAGCGCCCTTGATGAGCTTTATGTCATCATCGACGTCCTGAATAAGCGTCTCGAACCACGACAGGCTTATGTTCGAGTTGAGAGACTTCAGGCATTGCAGGTCTTGGAGCAGTTGGTTGCAGTCGGCGATAGCGAGCGTCATGAATCTCTTGCGCTCATCGACGTTCCGCGCGGTGTTCGGGTAGAACGCATCCGCCTTTACGAGATTCATGACCAAGCTTCTGGCTGTCTCGGCCATAGGGACGGCGAAGACGAACCTGTACGACTTCGGCAGCTGCTTCGTTGTCACCTTCTTGGTGATCTCGGTTCTTATCTCCAATGCGAGCGTGAAATACTTATGGGCACTCAGATGCCTGTTTCGGGCATATACACCACTCAAACGACCATCTCCTTGCTAAGCCGTCTCGACCTGATGGCGCATGCGCAAGGCATGCGCCGGTTCAGTGTTGCGTACGGCTGATAAATCAGCCTACGAGGAAGCACGGGAACGGGCGAACCCAGTCATTCGTCGCGGCGTGGTAGTTGGCATAGCCGTTGTTGTTGACATAGCACACGTAGGAGGACGACCCGCCCATGACGGAGCGGAGCCACCAATGGACGCGAGTTCCCAAGATTCGAGATGCCGTGTCTTCGAAAATCGGGAAATGGCAATCGAATCCGATGCTGTAACCAGTCTTGCTCCATGCTTGGAACCCGTAGACCTCGATTTCGGAAAGAGACCATACCTTCCCCAGATCGACCCAAGACCAACCGCTGTCATCGGTGAGCTTCCCGCTCGACGCGTAGCGCTCATTGAGCAAGACGCGTTGCGGCATGATGGCTGCTTGACACTCGGTCGGGAGGGACGGCAGGAAATCGCCGATCTCCCACTCATGCAGCTTCGAGCACAGATACGGGTGCTTCTCATCTGCGGTGCCGTTGTTGTCGTTCGTGTCGCGCCACTTGATATAAGATCCGTTCACGGCCTTGTCGCCGGTGACGGACACCGGGGCGGACGGGACCATCGCTATATGGTGGCCCTTCGGCGTGTCCCCGCACTGGTAATACGGGTCGATGGCCGCGATGCGGTACCTGACGGTCTGGGAGGGGACGTTGGCACCGGCCTTCAGCTGCACGTCGATGTAATCGCCGATGCGAAGCCCCGTGAAGTTGGCTGCCTTCACCCGCTTTTGGAGCCACGTCCAGACGTTTGCGCTGCCGATCTCGGCGGCGAAGACCGACGCGATGGAGCGCCCCTTATAGGTTCCGGTCAATTGCTGCCGGTCGTATTCCTGAGCGGTGGTCGCGGCGTTTGCCGTGTTCCGCGCGGTGACGTCCTTGACGTTGCGCGGCGCGCCGTTGAATGTGAGGACTGAGACATCTGCCATGTTGGTTCTCCTTAATTTAGGGTCGCGGTTTCGTCGGAAATGCCCGACTGCGCGAGCGCAAGCGTCTCACCGCTGTAAGAGGTCACGCGGGTCGGCGGGACGTATGCCGTCTCACCGATCAGGACGTACTTGTCCTGAAGCTCCGACACCGCAGAGGCGAGGATTTCGTTGGCCTTCCTCAGTTCCTCGACCTCCGTGTCGCTGGGAGGCTTAATTGACGCAATGCTGTTCGCGATGTTGAGCGCGTTGGTGGCAGCCGCCGTCGCGTCATCAGCGGCACCGTTTGCGCGCGATGCGGATGCGTTTGCGCTTGACGCCGCAGAATTGGCGATACCAGCCGCTTTGTTTGCCGCGTCAGTCGCCTTGTCCGCATTTTGCTTTGCGGCGCTCGCTGCGGAAGCTGCTGAGTTCGCGGAGCTTGCTGCCGTGTTCGCCTTTCCTGTCGCGGCATCGGCGTTTGACGCCGCCGTGCTCGCCTTGCTGGCAGCTGCATTCGCGCTTCCAGCAGCCGCACTTGCCGTTCCCGCAGCCGCGTTTGCCGAGCTTGCGGCCTTGTTCGCCGAACTTGCCGCAGAGTTGGCAGAGGAAACCGCGCTCTCGCCGCGATTGATGAGATCTTGCACGGCGTCATCCCAGCTTTGC
Source organism: Coriobacteriaceae bacterium (assembly GCA_905194345.1). Lineage (GTDB taxonomy): Bacteria > Actinomycetota > Coriobacteriia > Coriobacteriales > Coriobacteriaceae > Collinsella. Next base: position 109,943 of record CAJJRZ010000001.1, on the reverse strand, counting down.
GCTGGCTTCTGACCGTCGAGAGCGCTGCGCAGGATTTCGATTGCGAAGCGCTCCGTCGAATAGGTCTTGCCGCCCGTGGTGATCGTGAAATATGCCTCGTCAGTGTATCCGGGAACGCCGCAAAGCTTGGCTTCGTCAACCGTGATCGTGGCGGTGTTGCCGCTCACCGAGCACTGACCGCGATAGTAGTTGCGCCTGTTCGGGAGCATCACGACGAGCCATACTGTAGCGCCCGAAAGTGCGAACTCAGCGCCGTTATCGTAGATGAGCGCATTGATTGTTGTTCCACCAGCGTCACCCTGACCGACCTTTATGCAATCTCCCGTTCCCTCTTTCGAGATGTCGAGTTCAAGAGTCCGCGTGTTGCCCATCACTCGCCGCCTTTCTCTCCGGTTCCATACGCGAGTGAACGAAGATTTTCCAGCGCTTCATTGAAACTCACGGAAGAACGCGACTCGCCGGGTGCTGACTGCACGTCGGCGTTCGCGGCAACTGCTGGAACGCTCGCCGACAGGGCGTCGAACACATCAACGACCGCCTGCATTCGCTGATCGACATATAGCGGTTGGACAATCTGGTAATCTCCGCCGACCTGATCCGGCTCCTTGACCTCATCGACGGGTACAATCTGCCTATTTCCCTGTTCGTCAACTGAGATAAAAACGATTCCCGAGTCTGACGCCCTAGACAACAGCTCTTGGTCGTATTCCGTAACTACCCCCTCGCTGTTTGTAATGGGGTCGTGAGCAATAAAATGAGTGATCCTTGCCATTTGGACTCCTATTCGTCTCCAAGGTTGCACCACGTGCACAGGCCGTTTTTGAAGTTCACCGACCGCTCTCTCCATGACCAGCCTATGACGCCATTCCCCTTGTCCGTTATGTCCTTGATGTAGCGCATGGTGTGGTTTCCCGTATGGCATATCGTTGCCGTTACGCTCTGGTCGCTAGAGACTGCCGTTGAGATTTGCGGCGTGCTGATGCGAACGGTTCCATCCGCAGTCATCTGGATTCCGCGATATTTGATTGACGGGTTGTCGATGTTGTACGAGTGCGCCGAGAAGTCGATGTGGCCGATCTTTTCCCCGTTCTCGTATCCATACACGGCACCGCCGGTGACGCGCAGGAGGTTATATGCCGAACCGCATTCGAACGTGCCGTTTGCGCTGATGTTGTTTGCTGTCATGTAGTTTGTCGTGAGCTTGCCCGTGTTCAGATTCCACGTATTGCGACCATATACATCACTAAGCGTTCCGGTTGCCATATAAGTCGCGTTTACATAAAGTAGCCCGCCTTTCATGTAGACGCCCTGAGTCCTGCCGTTCTGCGTGAGCCGGTTGAAGACGTCCATCTGGTCGAGTGAGTCATCGAGGATGTCAACCTTCTGCTGCGCCTGAGTCTGCTCGATAATGTTGCGCGCTTGACGCACGGCAGATTTATACGAACTTAGGGTCGATGAATAGTTGCTGTACGCGGCCTCGTAAAGCTGCATTGCCTGAGTGAGGTCGCTTGCCGTGGTGACGGCAACGACGTTCTCAATCATCAGAAGGAGACGCGGATATGTCCCGCGTTCGCCGAAAACCGAGTCATATTGCGCGCTCAGGACCGATTTGAACGAGGCGTTGAGACTCGTGTTGCCCATGAGAGAGTCATAGTCGGTTTTGATGTCCCTGTATTCCTTCTCAAGGGATTGCAGGATCTTCGACACCGCTGCGCGCTCCGCCTCGGTGATTATTCCGTCAGTCGCAATGCCATCGATCGTCTTGTCGAGTCCGTCAATAGCGTTGTCAAGGCCGTCGATCTCACCCATGAGTGCATCGACGGTCTTTCCGCCAAGGACCGCATTGGCGGAAAGCGAGAAATCTCCCGAGCTGAGATTCCAGAAGTTGTCTCCAAGCTCATCGGTCAGCAGACCGGCTCTGATGCGCTCGGCGCGCATGGTTCCTGCGTTGATTGCGTCAGCGCTGACCTGTGCGCCGGTGATGAACGTGCGCCAATCCCATTGGCCGTTAGGCGCCAGGTTGGCCGCGAGACGGATTCCCGCGCCGTTTATGTTGACGGCCCACATTCCGGAGGTCGATTTGAGCGGCAGGCCCGTCTCGGCGCCAATTGGCACGTTGCTCCAAATCGTACCGAGTTCGAACGTCTCGACCTTGTATGTGCCCACGGCGTTGAATTGGGCGTTCAGCGCGGCTTGAAGCTGTATCAGCCATGCCACCGACGTTCCTGCTGCGGCATCATATAGAGCGTTCTGTTGGCTGTTGCCGCTGATCGCGTTGCTCACGCCCTGCCACATGTCAGCCATCGCGTCGGACAGGTTGCCGAACGTGACAGTCGCATCGCCTGTGAGCAGATCGCGCTCGATTTTCGATACGCGGCCATGCAGTCTGATACCGTCATCCGAAAAACCCTTGTCGATGATTGCAACGTCATCGCCAACGCCCACGCCCTCCCATGAACGACCGAAGGCGTATAGGTCTATGACCGATGCCGTATAGGTGACTTTAGGCTCCTTGACCTTCTCTAGATAGTCTCTCGTCTCCCGCAAGAGCTGCGACGCGTCCTCGCACTGCTCGTTGACATAGGAGCACACAGACGGGAGGACTCCGCCCTTGCCGTCCGGGTGACCCCAAACCTTGGCGGCTTCGGCATCCTCGATGTAATCCTTTCCGCCGTTTATGGATCCGAACGTCAACCTGCGTCCAAACCCTCCGCCGTCAGTCTCCACGCCCTTCCCGTAGCCGTAGACGCGCGTCTTCGGGTTGTCGCTCGCGACGGTGCGCTTCACAGAGAGCAGGTCTTTAGTCCATGTGAACCGCTTCGCGCTGTCCCTGCGCCCGCGTTTCGCGCGGATGCCGACGCGGCGCGACACGATGCCCGCGCCGTCGTGGACTATCGCGGTCTCAAGCTCGCCGCCCCACGTCTTGCAGATGCCAGCGATGGACTCGCGCACGCTCTGGTGGTAGAAGGTATGGGATGCGCTGCCGCCCTGATCGCATGTGCCAACATCCCAGCGCGTGCCGGACAGGATCGACGCGAGCGCAACCGAAACGCCGCCGCTCGGCCTCTTATCGTCAACCCAATCGTCCCACGTCTCGGCGATCGAGTTGATGCACGTTGCCTTGGTCTTCGGCGCTCCGCTGTCATCGTGGATGCGGTCGAACTCGTCAACCATGTGCTCGTGGCACTCGCCCTGCTGGTCGATCCAGACGATCCTATCGCCCTTCTGCAAATCTTCGTCGCACGTGATTTTAAGCTCATCCGTCCCGTCGAGCGCATCGGCGTGCGTCGCCGCGCTGACATGGAGCCTGCCTAGGTTTTCGCCCCACCTGCTGAAGCGGGTGAAGCCTATGCGCCTTACTAGAGCCATCTTTCCCGCCATTCCAGAACGGCGGTGCCGCTCGTTATGTTGAGACGGCACCGCCCGTCTATCTCGAAGAAATCGGAATCGATGGAAACGGGAGCGTCGTGCCCGTTTACGGTCACGCGCTCCATGGCCATGTCAACCTCAATCGTGCTCGACTGCGTGAGCGTCGTGTTGACCGCGACGAACTCGCCGGTGTCCACGTTGGTGATCTGCCACTTGCTGCCAGCAGCGGGCTTCGCCGTGACCTTCATGTGAGTCGGTCTGTTCCCGCCCGCCCTGATGAAGACATTACCGGCAGACGCATCAACGCGCCGTTTCTGGCCGTAGAAATCTGGGTCTCCGACGTGGAACGTCACGGTCGTTGTCGGGCAATCGTCGGTGATCTCATCCAAGTCCGTGTTCCCTGTGGCAATTGCCATCAGATACCGTGTCGGGTCATCGGGCAGGTAGAGCGGAGCTGGCTCGTCGGACCACAGCGCCGCCGCGAGCTTATGGCGAATGTCGGCAACATCGCGGCGGTCTTCAGATCTAAGCCAGATCTCAACTGGAAGGTCGTAACCGGAGCGGAACGCACCCTTGAATACCTCCCCGTGCCGACCGGGGACGGCCTCGAACGTCGTTGCCACGTCCGCCATGATCGGCCTGCGAACCTTGCAGTAAACGAGCTTAGACAAGTCGTTGCCGTTGAAGATGATTCTGTCATGCTGGTTACGTCGCAACTGGAACACCCCTTTGCTTCAGCTTGCTTGCGATTCCGATGCCGATCTGCTGACCCGTCTCGTATGCATCAACGCCGTCGGCAACGGTCGCGTTGACGGTTACGGCAACGCTCACAGACTGGTTCGGCGAAGAATTGCACTTAGAGAACGCCTTGTTTACCGAAGTCTCGATAAAGCCCTTAAGCTGACGCTCAGGCGCGACGAACTCGCCGCCCGCCTCGCCGACGCCGATGATCGACGGGCCGTCGAAGTATCCGCCCCTCTTGTACCAGCTGACACTCACGCTCGGCAGACTGATCGGTCCGAAATCGTTCCAGCGCACGTTGAAGTGCGGCATCTTGGGCTTGGGGATGCTGATGCGGATGCCGTTGAACGCTCCCATGATTTTTCCGGGGATTCCGGAAATAGCGTTCCAAGCGCTCTGGATCGGGTTCTGAATGAATCCCTTAACCGAGTTAAAAACGCTGCTCACTTTAGAGCCGAGACCGGGGAAGCCGAGTTTATCGCCGATTCGGTCGGCGATGCTCACAGCCTGGCTCCGCGCCGCGTCCATCTTGCTTTGGATGTTGCTCTTGATGAGGTTGAAGGCGCTTGCGGCCTGAGTGCTCGCGCCCTGCCAGTCTCCGTTCATTGCGGCCTTGAGAGCATTGGATGCCGCAGAGCCGACGCGCTTGCCGGTCTCCATGTCCCCTTGGATGGTCTGCTTTATGCCGGAGAACGCGTTGCTCGTGTTCGCCTTGAGGTTCTCCCACTTCTCGCCGACTCCGCTCACGAAATCGCTGGCACCGCTCTTGACGTCCTCCCAGACGCCGCCGAAGAACTCGCCCGCGCCCGAAAGGTAGTTTTGCACTCCCTGCCATTTTTCGGAGATCAAGCCGGTGAAATCAGACCACATCTGCTTGCCCGTCTCAGTCTGCGTGAAGAACCACGCCAGACCTGCGACGGCGGCGCTCACGGCAGCGACGCCCAAGCCGATTGGGTGCGCGGCGATCAGACCGGTGAAGCCGGTCCATCCAGTCGCGAGCTTGCCTGCAAGCATACCGCCAAGCTCTCCGCCCTTCGTGACGATGCTGCCGAACCCGCTCTTGATGGTGCCCAGAAACCCGGTGTCTCCCATTACTGACTTGGCACCGCCCCAAAGCTCGCCCGCCATCTTGAAAGCCCTGCCGACGCCATCGGCCGCCTCCATCGTCTTGCCGACGGCGGTCGTGACGCCGCCGAAAGCCACGGCACCGAGAGCTAGGTTGTTCACAAGCTCCTGCTGCTTGGGTGACAGGGACTTGTACCAGCCCGTCACCTTTTCAAGGGCAGGTGCGAGCGTGTTCAGGAGGCTCGTCCCGATCTCGGTCACGGCTGTCTTGACTGGCGTGGCGGCCTCGCCAAGCTCCTGCATGCTCTTGTTCATCTCGTTCTGGGCGTCACGCGATGCAAGGAGGTCGGCGTTGGTTTCCTGATACTGCTTTCCCGCCTCGCCATAAAGGCCGGTAAGGGTCTCGGTGATGAGCTGCGAGCGCTCCTGCTCGCTTCCGCATGCGGCGAGGGCCGCGTTGAACGCGTCTTCCTTGGTCTGCCCGTCAGCGACGGCCGTGTTGAACGCGTCTTGCGCGGCGGAGTGCCTAGCGAGTGCCGCACTCCACTGCTCGGCGCTCGCCGTCGACCAGTTGAGCGCATCTGCGAGACCGCCCGTTACGGTCCCCGTGTGCGCCGTCTCCTGCGCCGCCTCGGCGAGGTTTTCGAGGGGGAGGGCATCGCCAAATGTCGCGTAGGCACCGGCGGCGATGTCCGTCCATTGCTTCAACTCACGTTCGTTCGTCGTGAGACGCGCGAGGTTCTGGGATGCCTCGGTGGCCGTGTCGGACTCGCCCAAGATGCGGTAGAACGTCGCGTATGTCCCGGAAGCCTGCTCGGCTGTCCCACCGGCGCTCTCCCAGGCCGTTTCGAGCTGGCCACTCTGCTGTATGGCTTCCTCTTGGCTCGCCGCGAGTCCGGATAGGGCGCCTGCCGCGCCGACGATTCCGCCAGATAACGCCGTTCCTGCACTGGACATCTTTGAACCGGCGCTAGAAATCTTGTCCGCGTTGTCCTCGATCGCCTGACCCACCTTGCCGAGCGCCGTCTTAGAGCCTTCCGCCTCGCGTGCGGTTGCCTTCAGGTCATCGCCGTAGCTCTCAAGCTGCCGCTCGCATTGCATGATCGCGCGTTTGAGGCTGTCGTACTGCCGCTCTTCCTCGGCGGTCAGCTTTGCGCCGCTCTGCTTCTTGCTTTCGAGTTGCGCGAGCGCCTGCTTGTATGCATCGAGCTTCCTTTCAATGTCCGAGTAGGCCGCGCTCAGCGCCCTCACCTTCTGCTCAAGCAGCTCCGTGTTGCCGGGGTCGAACTTAAGCGCCTTGTTTATGTCCCGCAGGTCGCTCTGAGTGTTCTTCGACGCCTTTTGCACCTGCTTCAGCGCGCCCTGAAGCTCCGTCGTGTCACCGCCGAACCTGATGACGAGACCCTTGTAGGAAACCGCCACGTCACATCACCTTCTTCGATTGTCAAAGACCATGAACGCTTGAAGCAACGCGCCCTCTCGGGTGCGCTGCCGTCAAACGCTCGCGTATCGTCAAGACCAGAACTGGGATTCGGCGGCACGCGCCTTCTCATCGTCTTCGTAGTTCTCAGCCGCATCGGCATAGAACGCGTTGAGTTCGAGAACGTCTTGGACTTGCGTGTAGCTCAGCACTTGCAGGTCTGAAATGCTCAGCCCGCATTGCTGGCAGTTGTATATGTATCTCGCATCGCAAGCTGATGCGAGGTTACTTGGAAGGCTCGGCATCCGCCTCTTCGGCTGGTGCGGAGTCCACGCCATCTCCGGTCTCAGGAAAAAAGTTTTCCTCTACTATGCGCATCACGTCGGTTGCCCAACCTTCCTCGCAGCGAAGGTCGTAAGCGCCCACCGGAAGGGAAGATGCGAAATCGTTGAACGATTTTGGGAACTTCGGGTCTGCCGTCTTGATGCACGCATAGAGGATCTTGAGCAGGGGGACGATGGCGGGAACCTCATAGGTCGTGAGCGAGGTTGCGATCTGAGACACAGCGTCGGCAATGTCAGACGGCTGCTTTCGCCCGCTCTCGCTCAATTCGTAAAACGCCTGGGAGTATGCGATTGGCGTGAACCCGTTGAACTCGGCCTTGTATGTCTCTTCTCCGATACGAATGTCCATTAAGGCTCCTCAACGACTTCGACCTCGGAAAGACCATCGATCTTGACCGCATCGAAGAACGTGGCGTAATCGGACAGGCCGGAATACGAGTCGTATCCGCTCGTGCGCTTGGTGTCCTCGTCTCCGGTGGGGAGGCTGACCGGGCGCCATTTGAACGGGAACTCAAGGGCAGTGATCTCGGGGGAGTCCTGATTGGTGTTCGCCTCGTTCTTCGGCTTGCTCATCTCGCACATGAGCAGGCAGCGGCGCTTTCCCATGACGTGACCTGGCTGCTCGCACATGAAGGCGAACTTCTTAGGCTTCTTGTTCGCGGTCAGGCTCATGCGGCCATCTTTGGTGACCATATATCCGGTCAAGTCGGCGAGCAGTCGGCGAAGATCCGTGGTGCTCTCGACATCGAAGAACGACATGGTGCCGCTGCCGCCATTGTCCTGAGTCTTGTCAAGCCAAGTCTCGTTGTCGGCATAGCTGGTGACGCTCTCAACGGACGGCTCCATGCTGATGCTGACCGTGCCGGGGACATGCACCGGCTTGTTATAGGTGAGCTTTTCCTCGTCGGTGCAGATCGCGAAATGCGAGTTCTTGACACCGAAGTAGCCATTTTTAGGCATGGCGTTTCCTTTCTACTCCTCCACGTCCACGCTGAACGCGGTTTCGACCAATTTCTCAGACTCGATGCTCGTCACCGCGAGCGTGTAAGAGCAGTCGGCGGCATCGAGCGCATCCTTTATCTTCCGTTCCAGTGCGTAGTCGCGTCGGCGCGTGTATAGCGCGATGTCGTATGACGTCCACGACGCATAGACACGGTTGTCCGCATAGACCGACTCGCCGTAGCCCGCAACCAGGACGATATAGGGCGGCGCAGGTTCGTCATTGCCCGTGAATGACTGGTTGGACCACGGGATGCCGATGGAATCGAGCACCGCGCACAGATCCCTCAGCTTAATCAATCTCCGTCACCGCCCATCTGCGCGAACTCCATTGCAACCTGATCGGCGACCTCGCGGATAACTCCGTCACCGGGCACGTCGCCGTACACCTTGCCCGTCTGGTTCTTGACCTTGTGGCCGTTCTCAAGCAGGTGCGTGAGCTGATAGACCCTGTTGTGCACCGTGCATGCCGTTCCGGTCTCATCAGTCTCGATGGTTGCTTTCCAGCCTTTCTTGTAGGCTCCCGTGCGCTGCCTGCTCTTCTGCTTGAGCAGCTTAACGGCGCGCTTGCCAGCCTGAGCCGCGTTCTTCTCAACGGCGGCTGCGTTGTCCTCGACGCACTCTCTGAAGCAGCTCGCGATGAATCGTTCGATGTCCATATCAGCCACGGTCACCGACCGCCTCCGAGAGCGTGAGCCGCACGAAATCGGCGCTTGAGCGGTCAACGCGTTCAACGCTGAGTCTGCGACCCTCAAATTCGACAAGCCGCTCACCCTGATAGGCCGCCTTGCGAAGCTGCAAGACGGCCTCTGGATGGATGCCGACCGTTGCGGCGGCGTAATACGCGGCGTCGCTCACGCTGAACACGTTGCACGCGACCTTGCGCGATGTCTTTCTAGCCGTCTCGACGCCGAACTCATCGCGCTCGATGCGCTGCGAGATCAAGATGCAGCTTGCCGCCCACATGCTCATCAGGCACCCCCGTATGCCGACGTTCCGTGCATAAGGGTCACAAGCTCGTCAAAGGTGTGCATGTACTTATCGGCGTCGGGGTTGTCCATGCCGAAATTCGCCTTGCAGAAGACCTTGATGGCGAGACGCACGGTGCCGTCTGAATCGTCCTGAGACTTGTCGACGGACACGCCGCCCGCACACATCGCGGCGCGGGCGGCGTCGATGAGGTCTGCAATCTCATCGTCGTAGTCGGCGACATCGGCGGGGATCCTCAGCGCGTCACGGCATGCGTCAAGCATCTGCTCTTTCTCCGCCATAACCGATCACATCCTAGGCAGTGCCGACGGTGAGCTGTACGAAGCTCTCGGGCACGGCGAGACCGCCGTCATAGAGCATGTAACCGTTGATCGCGGTGTTCCAGCTGCCGTCGGTGAGCGTGACGGCCTCGACAACAGGGCCGTCAAACAGGTTGGAGCGGAAGAGATCGGGATAACCGAGCATGATGACGCCATCCTCAAGATTGTCCTCAAGCTTCACGATGCTGCCGAAGATGCGGCCCTTCACGGTCGGGTCATCGTCGCGCTCGTCAATGAAGTAAGAGCGCTTCGTCGCATCCTCAATTGCCGCGATCTGATTCCAGATGGTGCTCTGGTTCGCGTAGATGCGAACGCCCTTCGCGGCGGGGTTGCCGTAAGTCTTGAGCAGGCTGAGAGCCTTCATCACGTCGGCCTTGGTGAGCGTTCCGGCCTTAGCCACGTTGATCTTGTTTCCAGCAGCCATGCCGAGCGTGCCGTCAACGAGCTTGGCAAGAACGATCTTGTCACCAGCGACGCCGCAACGTGCACTGACCTCGCGGTTGATGTAGGTGCGGAAGCTGTCGAGGCTCTGAATCATCATCTTGCGGGAGAGCTTGACGGTCTTCTTGATCTCGTCGCCCGTGAGGGTGATGCGATCAAAAACGTTCTGCTCTTCGTCGGTGGGCGCTGCGCCCTCGGCGGTCTTGGCGGCATCTCCCTTGGTGATGGACTTGTGGCGCACAAGCTCATACTGACCGGGAATGGTGTCGCGGGTCACGTCGCTGAAGAGCGCCGTGGAATTGTCGATGAGGGAAATGATCTCGCTCTGAAGCTCGACGGGGACAACAGAGCTGGTGTTGCCGGTGGTAACGGTGAACGCTGTGCGCTGCTCCATTGCGGTGAGCGCGGCTCGCTCGACGTCGTTGAGGTCGTTTCCCTCAACGAGGCGCACACCGGCGCTGGTGGCGAGGTTCTTCAGGAAACCACGGGTCTCAGCGGCGGAATAATCCGTCACGTCGTACACGGCGGAGCGCGCGTTGACACCGCCCGAAAGCGGGAGGGAGCCGACCTGATGCGCCGTGCCGTTGTCGATGGCGGAACGCGCGGCGGCGATGCGGGCGGCGCGGGACTCGCGTGCGGCGGCGTCGGCTGCGGTGCGCTTCTCGATCTCGGCGGTGAGCTGGGACATGCGCTCGGCGTCCTTCTCGGCCTGCTCGTCGCTCACGCCCTCGGGCGTGCCGTCCTTGTACTTGTCGATAAGCGCCTGAAGCTCTTTCAACATCTCGTCCATTTTCTAAACCTTTCTGCTCTTGGCGATTGCCAATGTTGCCCGCGCGATGGCGAGGGCGCGATTACGACGCGCAAGCTCCTTGCGCGACTGCTCAATCTCTCCGTCGAGCAGATTCCTTGCTGAGATCTCCGTGTTCGGGTCTGCCGGTAGGCTGACTGCCGACACGTCGAAAACCTTCTTAACGCGCGTGATCGTCGTGGTATGGGTGTCGCGGTCGTACTCGTCGGCAGCGACGGTGAAAGCCCACGACATGCGCGTGATGAGTCCGGATTGAATCTCTTCATAGAGGTCGCGAGCCGCTTGAGACCGCGAAAGGTCGGCCGCGACGAAAAGCCCATGCTCATCCGGCTCAACGATGAGCGTTCCGTTGCTGATTCGCGCGAACACCTTGCCCGAGTGGTCGAACTGCATGATGACATCTGACATGTCGGCATCGCGGAACGCTTCTGGGCTGATGACCTCCGTGTATTTGACCCCGTTATGGTCCTCGAACAGCACATAGGGGTCATCAAACGTCGAAGCATACCCCTCGACGTAGTAATCGCTGTCGATGCGCTTCTCCTTGCCGCCGCCGTCCTGCGCGACGCGGGCGATCAGCGGCACGGACAGCGAGCGGTATTGTCGCTCATTAGGCTTCGCTGGCATCATCATCCTCCTTGTATGCCGACGCGGATTCACTTGATTTAATGGCGGCGATGTTCGCGTTCTTAGCAGCCGCGTCAGCGGCCTGCTCGGCCGTATGCTCGCTGATGAGGGCCAGGTCGATGTACTCGCCACGGATCACGTGGCGCTCTCCGCCCTCGTAATGGGCTGATTGGAAGACGTCAGCGACCTGGTTGCCGCACCAGATGCCACGGTCGAAGAGCGCGACGGAGACGTTCAGTTTGGTCGTGTTGCTCGCGAACTCAAGACGATTCGCGCTGAACATGATCTCGTTGCCGTGGGCAATCTCGTTCGGCGTGAACGTCATCGCGGTCATGACGAATCCGAGTTGGACCGCGAAAGGCTCTATACGCCCCTCGTAATACGAGTTGAACGTGTCCTCGTCGGCCCGGTTCATCACGATGTCCTCATTGCTCCCGAAGAAGCGATAGGCGCTCTTCTCGATGCGCTCCATCTGCGCGGCATCGACCGTGTAGCTCGTCGGCGTGATCTGCTGCACGTCGCTGAAGAGCTTGTCATAGACCGCGATGCCGCCAGCGTTGTCAACTGAGAGCTGGGAGTTGAATCTCTTTCGCGCCGCTGCAGCGTCAATCTCATTGCGGTTCTGGCTGAGCTTGCCGATGAAGCGCACTGCGGCACCCTGCCTGATGGCCGTCTGCTCCGCCTCTGCCTGTGCGTGCATCAGCTCAAGCGTCGGCTGAAGCACGTTCGTCCCATCGCCGAACAGGTCGGACTGGTACTGGTGCCTCGTCATGACGCCGACGCGCGACCATTCGACAAGCACCGTGTCGCCCGTGGGGAAACGTAGGTTAAGCCAAAGCTCGCCACCGACATCGTATGCCTCGCATTGCGATGGAAGTACCGGGTAGTAACCTGTGACCTCATCGCCATCGCCGAGCGGCACGATGAGCGCCGTGTCGTTGACCTGAAGCATCGTCCAGACGCGCTTTATGAACTGAGGCGTTGTCATCCAGGGGTTTGGCGCGTGGCGAAGCGCGCGCCCCGCATTCGGCTGTGCGCTCCCGGAGATCTCCGGCTTGAGCTTGCTCGCATGGTCGGCACCGCTCTCGATGATGCTGCGCGTAAGCTCGGCCTCATACAAGCCGCCCTGCCACGTGCTAAAGCTCGGCGCATAAGCGGTGAACGTCTGGAAATACCCGTTGACCGCCTGCATCTGCGGTCGATGAAAGACGGCATCGAACAGCGAGCGCATCACCGGTCGTGTACTTGCCATTTAACCTCCAATCATCGCCGCGTAGTCATCGGCGATGTTCTTCATCGCAATGAACGCGTCGCACTCAGCCGCCCAAGCGTCTATTCGGTTGCGCGGGTCTTGGTTCTTCTTGTCCGGCTGGATGTTGCCGTTCACGTCGGTGCGGATCGCGACGTTCGAGCGGCACCACTCAGCGATGGGGTTTCCGTTGTCGACAATCCGCCCCTCCTTATAGAGGGCGCGAAGCTCCTTCATCGGCATGCTCAGAGTCTGAGCGCCCTGGATGATCTTCTGCATGTTGTCCGCGCCGAAGTAATCCTCATAGGCTTCCTGCGTCGGCACGTCGCGCATGTGCCACGGGTCGTAGCCGCACGCCACGGCGTAAATGCCGTATTCGCTCTGGACCTCGGCAACCCAGTCGAGCACGTCGCGCTTGTCCATGATCGGAGTGTCGCACGTCCTCATGAGTCCTCGCGCGATCCACGCATCGTATGGGACTCCATCGCGCCCGCCGCGCCGACCCTCTCGCTCGGCCTGCTCCAAGGCTCGCTGGGGAATCCACGCCATGTGCATCGCGTAGATGTTCGGGTCACCGGGTCGCTGCATGAGCAAGCACGCCGCCGTCAGGTCGGTCGTGTCAGCGGCATCGACGCCCAGCACGGCGTAAGTGAATGTGCCGTCACTCGGGTCGAAGGTCGCATCGTTGTGTATCTCGTCCCACGTGAGCCAAGCTTGGCTCTGGTTCTCGATGAGGTTGAAGTCCTTTACAAGCAGGGTCGGCAGGAACGTCGGGTCATCTTTGGCCTTCGAGACGTTCTGACGCAGGGCGGCGAGCGACTTGATGGTTCCCAAGCCCGGATTCGCCTTAATCCAACAGCTCTCGTCTTGCCATTCCTCGCGCTCGTCAAGCTCGAAGATGAAGGCGATGAACCGCTCGGCCTTGTCACCCGTCGCTTGGCCGTCGAGCCACTTGCAGGCGTACTCGTACTGAGCGTCGAAGATGCCGTTTCGGACGAAACCGTTTGTGGTGATCTCCAAAACCAGAGGCTGTCGGCGTGCCGACGTGCCCTGAATCGTCAGGTCGTAGAGGTCGCGGTTCTTCATGGCCGCAAGCTCGTCCACAATCGCGCCCGAGATGTCGAGGCCGTCCAGGTGGTTCGTGTTCGCACTGAGCGCCTTGATACTTCCCATGTTGAGGTCGCAGTAAAGGTCGGACACGCGCTTTCGCACATGGCGCGAGAGCGCTGGACTCGTCATGACCATGCGCCAAGCGTTGTTGAAGCCCTTCGCCGCCTGGTCGTGCGCGGTGGCGACGTTGTATACCTCCGGTGCGCCCTCATCGTCGTTGATGAGAAGGTCAAGCTCGATGGCCGATGCCAAAGCGGTCTTGCCGTTCTTGCGCCCCATGATCCAAAGCACCTCGCGGTACTGGCGCGTGCCGTCGGCATCGACGAACCCGAAGACAACCGACAGGATTGCCCGCTGGAACAGCTCAAGCTCGAAATCGTGACCCAAGCGTCCAGACGGCAGGCGGCAGAACCGCTCGATGAACTGCACGTGCTTCTGCGCGTATTCCTCCCGGAAGTGGTAAGGGTAAAGCGGGTCTGCGTTGTCCATGTCGCGCAGGATGCGCGCGGCAACCTTGCGCATCTTGGCGCAGGCGGTTATATCACCGCCGAGTATTCCGCCGAAATACTCCCTGATCGCGCGTTCGCACGACCCGACGGCACCCTTGTAGCGCCTAACACCTCGTCTCATTGATGAAGTCTATGAGCGCGTCGGCGGCGGCGGTTCCGTTGGGCATCATGTCCGTCAGCTGCTTGACCGCGCGGCTGAACGTGGTGAAGAGCTTGTTGTATGCGCTGAAGCCTGGGTGCTCCCGCAGCCCCGTCTGCCCGCCGCCGTTGTCGTACTCCGTGAAGATGTCCTCATAGAGCAGGTCGGCGCGGGCGTCATCGAGCTTCACCTTGAGAAAGGCGATGTTTGCGAGCAGGGGCATGATCGCCTTGCGCTTCTCATCGGGAATAGCGTCCTTGGTGAGTTCGCGAAGCTTACGAAGCTCGCTCTCTAGGCGCGACTGCTTGGAACGCGCTCCCTTCGGCGGGCTATTCGCCGCTACTTTTGCCGAAACCTTCGAAGTATTGCCAACTTTCCCTGACACCGCAAGACCACCCCCTTTCGAAAACCTTCCGCGCGCTTAAAACTATCTCCCGGCGTTGGTCCCCTGCCACCTACCCTGTGTTTTTGGGATGGGGGGATATTCCGCCGTGTCTAGCTGCGGTTTTGTGTCCCGCTTTTGCGCTTGGTCTGCGTTGTGCTGTGTTTGTGTGCCGTTAATCGAGCGGCACCAGATTGCCGTTACTGTCAAAGCCGAAGCCCTGACGTGTCGCGCCCTGCCTGATCCACCCATGCACTTGCTTGTGGCATCGGTCGCACAGGCTCACGAGGTTATCAGGGTTAGTTGCAATGTCAGGGTCGTTCACGTTCGCAGGGCTTAGCTCCACGATGTGATGCACCATGACCGCCGGGGTGATGTCACCGCGCTTCAGGCAGTGTTGGCATAGGTGCGCGTCTCTGGTGAGCGCAACGTCACGCGCCCGCTCCCATTCCACACTGTGGTAGAAGGCGCGACTGAAGTCCTTAGCCATCGCGCCTCCCTTGTGTCAAATGGCGGAGAGCACAGGATTCGAACCTGCGGATGCTTGGCATCGTCCGGTTAGCAACCGGATGCATTAAGCCGCTCTGCCAACTCTCCGCGTATATCGGAATGTCAGACTCTATATCTGAATTTATGACTCCTATATCGAAGTTCTGATATGTCCAGATATGAGGAAGGCCGCGCAGGTTCCCCCGCACGGCCTTTCATGACAATTCACCATATCGAATCTTAGCACAACGAATGATGCCGTGTGAACAAGAATGATAGGGGAAGACAGAATGAATAATCTGAAAAGAACCTATCAGGCGTTTTTAACAAATGCGAATCCGACCTGATCAATGTAAGCAAACCCGGTATCACAAAGAGAATGGCACCACCGCACAGAGCTTTGCATGATCTCTGCAATCTCAGTCCACGACTGCGCTTGGAGATAGCCCATGCAGATGGCATCAGCGTATCTTGCACCTTTGAGCTTCGCCAGACCGCCGCGCCCGTCGATACCGTATAACACCTCGCAAGCTTCGTCTATCTGCTTCCGAGCGTCGGTGATGCGTTGTTCCAACCGCTTCTCAAAGTCGATGCGTTGGATGATGGCGAGTGAAGCGTCTGTGCAGAATCCACCGCCGCCCGAAGGCTGGTAGCTCTGCGCCTTCGCGCCCTCCTTAGCCCTCATGCACTCCAGCATTTCCCGCGCCTGTTCGGTCTTCACCACCTCAGCGCGGATTCCCTCGAAATACTCCTTTGCCTTCATGCGTTTCACCTACTCGATGCCGGTGCTGCCGAAACCGTCGGTGCCGCGCTCGGTGCCGCCCAGCTCTTCGACCGGGACAAGCTCGCACGGAACATAAGGCATCACGACAAGCTGGCACACGCGCGTGCCCGCCTCGATGGTCACGGTCTCATAGCTGAGGTTGATGAGCGGAGCGCACACCTCGCCGCGATAGCCGCTGTCGATGACGCCGACGCTGTGGGCGAGCGTGATGCCCTGCTTGGATGCAAGGCCGGAGCGCGGGAAAAGCAGTCCGACACAACCGCTGGGGATCTCGATTGACAGGCCGCAGCCGACGATACAGCGCTGCATCGGTTCGAGCGTCACGGTTTCCGTGATGCGAAGATCGAGACCGGCATCACCTTCGTGGGCGTAACGAGGCACCTCCATGCCTTCGGCAACCTTAACGTTGAGCTTTCGTCCGAACATTAGAAGACCTCCTGACTTGTGAGAAACGAAACGCGGTCCGCGGGAACCCAACGCGCCCCGCAGCCACCATGCATCGAGACGTGGCGGATTGACACCTTTCCGCGATGGCTCATGGCAACGACGCGGTAGCGAGCGCCGTTGTAGAGAACAACGTCATCGAGGGCGAGCGTCCGCCCCTGTTCGTCTCGCGGGTTTGAGCGGGTCACATCATCGGCTTGGGCAAGCAGCTCGCGCAGCTCTTCCACCTCTTTGCTTCGCTTGAAAAGTTCCAACAACATCCTTGCTCCTTAAAACGGAATGTCTTCGTCGTACACGTCTGGCGCCGGTGACGTCGCAATCGGCTGCGCCTGTTTCGCCGGTTGGGCATATGCGTTCTGCTGCTCGCGCTTCACCTGCATCAGCTCGACGTTCTCAACGCGAATCTCCCAACGCTTCAAGTTCTGCCCGTCCTTCTGGTAGGTGTGCGTCCTCACCCTTCCGGAAACGGTCACCTTCACGCCCTTGGTGAGGTACGGCGCAAGCGCTTCGGCACGCTTGCCGAACATCGAGCAATCGGGCCAATTCGTGTAATCGCCCCAAGTCCCATCGCCGTTAGGCACGCGGTCATTGACGGCAAGAGAGAAAGTCAGGATGGGCGTACCGCTCTTGGTGTACCTCAGTTCGGAATTGGCTCCGAGATTGCCGGACAGAATGACGTGGTTAATGCTCATAAATCCGCTCCCTTAAAATCCCTTTGATCTCGATGACGTTCGCAGAAATGAATATCAATTGCGCCAAGACAAGCAGCATCATGTCTTTTTCAGCATCGGAGCCGAAAAGAGCGAGCAGCGACAGCAAGCCGCCGCACAGGTAGAAAATGGCGGTCAGCATCCGAGGACCTCCAACAGGGCGGCACGCTGGCGAACGCCAAGACCCTTGATGCGCCGACCATCTGCAATTTGCAAAGCCCTCATAAGCTGCTGAGTCTTTGCATGGCCGTACCCAGGCATGGAGTTAATGACCTGCTTTACGCGCATGTTGGACACTGCTTGGCAGTCGGCGTCGGCGAGCTTTAGCACCTGACCAAAGGTCATCAGACCAGACTTCAGGTCATTACGAACAATCGCCCGCTCCCTGCGAACTTTCGAAGCCTTCTCAAGATACTCGCGGCGTTGCTCAGTGGTCAGATTCGGAATCATCATTGCCCCTTTCGAAAGTCACGTACTCGCATCCGTGCACGATGCGAACCGGTGCCGTGTAGTCGCTCAGCGCATCCTCGACGGTGGAGGTCATAAGCTTGTGCTTGATCCGCATCCACTCGTCATCGTTAACCTCGATTTCCTTCACTTGCTCCACCTTTCATAACTCGATAAGTTCCGGTGAGCTTCAGGCTCTTCAGCATGTCCAGAGCGTGCCTCGCCTGAAGCTCTCCGCAGATCCGAATCGATTGCGCGGGAATGTCAATCTGGTACGCGGTCGCTGCCGCATCGCGGTCTTTGTCCCATCGATCCTGCAACGCGTCGAAAGTCAGCATCATTGACGCCTTAAGCTTGTCGCTCACATCGAGATTCGAGACCAGTTCCCGAGCTTCGTCGTGGTTCATGGCACCCCCTTTTCGTGATTGCCTGATAATTACTTCTTATCTGTCACCCACTATCAAAACCAAAGCCAAAAGCCGTGGTTTACCTTGCGTTTCTTCCTCTGCTTGATTGATGGCAGAAAAAGCGCTTTGGTTCACTTTTGGCACACCTCCTTACCCAAGCGCCCGACGCTTCGCTTCGCTGAAGAGCTGCGCCGCAACGGCATCGCGACCGGGCATCAGGTGCCCGTAGATCCGGAGCGTCGTTGCCTCGTCAGCGTGGCCCATCCGCTCTGAGAGCGTCTTGAGGTCGCACCCGTTCGCGATGAGCCACGAAGCATGCGTGTGCCGCAGGCTGTGGAACGTGATCTCCTTCGGAAGACCGCACGAATCGCGGATACGGCTGAAAGCGCGTGAAATCGTCGTTGGGCGCATATAGGAGCCATCGAGCGTCACCAGAGGGGAATCGACATCAAGACGCCCGAGAACGGCATTCTGCAGCCTTACAAAGGAATCGATAACGCCCAAGTCCTCTGCGGTGACGGCGATGTTTCGGCATTTCCTGCCCTTCGTGACATCGCGCCGGTACGGCTTCGCCCTGGCGCTCTCGATGACATTGCCGCCGACGTGCAGGAACATCTGATAGCGCTTCACATCGGCCCTCTGCTCCGCGCACACCTCACCGACGCGCATCCCGGTCACGAGCGCGAGCCATGCGGCGAACGCATAGACCGCACGGCGGTATTCGCTCATGCTGGTTCCCTCGACGCCCATCGCCGATTCGAGCCGCGCGTTGAAGTCCTCGAAGTCCCATTCGGTCAGGGCGCATGCCTCATGCCGCTCGGGTGACGGCTTCGACACGTAGACAATCGGGTTGGCGTCGCATATTCCGGCATCGACAAAGTGGTTGTAAGCGCCTCTCAGGAAGTTGTGAACGTTGATGACGCTGTTCCTGCAAAGACCCTGACCTCCGTCAGATTTGGGCATGAGCAACGCCTGCTCGAACCGGTTGAAGTCCATGACGCTGAGATCACGAGCGTTGGCAGTCCTCAGAAACCTCGCAACGTAGTGCGTGAACAGTCGATAGCTCTTGATGCTGTTGGGACTTGCGCCGTTCCGCTCCCTGAGCTGGACGTAATCAGCAAGAAGGTCGATCAGGCGGGCGCTCTTAACCTCTCCGTTCGCTGTGAGGTTTGCCGCCCACGTCTCCGCGAGTTCCAGAGCCTCGGACTCCGTTGCGGCGTTGGGGAATCGCTTATAGGGGCGGATCGCCTTGCCGTCAACGCCGCGACCGAGATACAGGCGGCATTCGAAAACGCCGTCCCTGCCCCTTTTGACCGTGACGCTCATGCTACTTGCTCGCCCTCTTGAACATGGAGAGCATCCCGACGATTGCCGAAAACACGAACGCCGACAGCACCAAAAAGCCGTAGCCGATTCCGAAGAAAAAGCCGACAGCAAGGCTTACCGTCACGGCCAATATGACGATGCTCGCAAGGATCATGACGGCCAATCCGTCGATCAGGTCTTTGTTATCCATTGGTTGCCCCCTTAAGACATTGCGGCCAGTGCCAGGAAGATGAGAAGTAAAGCGACCGCGCAGAGCTGCCGGTAAACCCACCAATATGCGAAGAACGCCGCCGATGCGGTCAGGATGGTGGTGACGATGGCGATTGCGATGCGGTGGCGTCTCACTGCTCGCCCTCGATCTCGGCAATGAGGTAGTCGATGCACTGGCGGCACTTGCGCAGATCCTGAACTCCGCCCTTGCGACGCCAACGCCAGATGTACTTGAACGCTGCGGCCCACCAGTGCGCGGCGATCGCCGGGAGGGCGTAGGTATCGCCGCTCATCATCGAGCGCATGGCATCCATGCATTCGATCTTGCCGTCTCCGGCGTAATGGTCGGGATGTTCAACGGGATCGCCAGCGAGACACCCTGCAAGCTCCTGAAGCGTCTTTGCCTGTTTAACCTCGATCATCTTCAAACTCCTTCAGTGATGATTTCTGAAACGGTAGAATTTGGCATCTGAATGAATCGCCTCGAACAAGTCTGAAATGAACGCTGCTGAAAGCATCGTGTGCATTCTCAACGCCGAATCGTTAACGTCACTGCTCAGGTCGAGCACATTCCGAATGTCAATGTCCGGCTTCGATAGGGCTTCGAGCACCGACGCGGCCTCACTCCTGATTTCGGCGATGCACTGTTTGCAGTAATCGATCTTGTCATCCGATAAGCCCATCGACCTTCTCCCTTCTTGGCTTGCTGCCGTCCCTGCCCGTCTCACGGCAGAGCCAGCATGATTCGTGCTCTTGATGATTTCGGACGAACCAATCAATCGGTCGCTCCTTGCCGCAGATTGGGCATCGTCGTATCTCTACGCGCCCGTGATAAGTTCCCCAAGGCATCTACGATCACCTCCAAACACGCGATGTGGATAACTCTGTGGAAAACCTGTTGAAAACAGAGGTCTGAAATCGCAGATTCGAGCGTTTCGGAAGTGCTTGCAAAGAGAAGAAGCAAGAGAAATAACCTTGCTTGTTAGGTTGACTGACAAGCAAGTGAGTGGGTTTGGTTTGGTTTTAAGAACCAAACCCACTCCTTCTTGTTTTGTTTTGTTTTGTTTTAGGCTTTTGCCACCTTTTGCGGACGGGTTAACCGAACCAAAAACCAACGGTTTTGCACTTGGTTTTAGGAACATGCTTTTACACCTCCCTAGCTGCGGAATCTTCAGAAGTCTTGTTCTTTCGAGGTCTGCCGCCCTTGCGACCGTTCGCGCGCTGCTGACCGAAATAGAGCGCGTTTTTCTGCATTCGAACGCTCTGCAAGTAGCCGTTTTCATCGCATTCCAAGAGCTTCAGATCGATTAGGTCGGACACGAATGCTTTGCAGTCCTCCATGGCCATGAGGTCATCGAAAGCGCCGCCGGTTCCGAACCCGAGTACCCGCGCGAGAATCTTCGCGTCCTCGTCCGTCTGGAAAGACACATGGTGCCCAGTGGACGATGCGAGGTATTCGCAGAGAATCCACCATCGCCCGTATCCGTCGTATCCACGGCGAAGAATCAACCTCTGGCACTTGTCATCGTGCGATGCGTTGGAATCGTGCCTAAAGAAGGCCATTGGCTCGCGAGCTGCGGCCAATTCCTCCCTGCTCGCCATGTCACACCTCCTAACAATCTTCCTCGTCGCATTCGGCGCATGGTTGCCCGTGCTGGTGCCATCCGTCCCAAATGCAGTGCTCCCATTCGCGGCAGTTGGTCCAGATCTCCCGACCCCTGAACAGGCAGCATGATTTGGTGTTGAACGTCTTCTGTTCGAACTCGCAAGCGCCGGGCGTCGGCATCGGCGGTTCGCCGAAATCAAGCGCCAACTGTCCTTGCCCGCTAGTCATCGTCGTCGGAGATGGAGAGCGCGATTGAAGAGCCGATGTATTCAAGTAGGTCTTGCAGGTGCTTTGCGGTGTTCTTCTCAGCGTCAGCCCTGCCATCGAGAAGAGTGCAGACCCAGGCGAGGGTTCCGCGCACGACAGAGAAGACGGCGGGCATATCGACTTCGACCTCAGCGCCGGATTTCTTGTTGAGAAGCTTCATGCTCCCGCAGGTGACGAAGGTCTTTGCCCCGACCTCATCAATCAGGTCGATGATCTCTTTACGCTTCATGGTTGTTCTCCTTTTCATCGAAGATTGAGTGCTTGATTACGATGTCCATGTCCGGGTGCTGGTTGAGCAGGTAACGCGCGAGCATCGGCGTAATGGTGTTGTTGATCCCATAGGTGTGCTCATGGCCGCTCAGGTCGTAGAAGGTGACCGGGTTGAGCTTCGAGCGCCCCTCATACCTTTGCTTTTCTATGAGGTATTTGGTTGATACGCGCTTTCCGTGCGCCGAGATGGCGAGCGCCGTCAGCTCGATTTCCCTGAGTGCTTGCGGGTTGAGTGCGCACCATTCATCGAACAGCTCGCGATGATCCTGAATCCTGAGCGGCAATGACCTAGGCTTGCTTTCATCGCGCATGACTGATTCGAGCGAGCGCGTGCAATCATCAACGTCCATTGCCGCGCTCCCTGCATGCCCGAATGTAGTGCCCTAGCACGTGCTCTGCCTCGGCTCTGGTGGCTGTCGGCGGGATGTTCAGGCGCACGCGCTTGAAGACGGACCCTATGCAGCTCGTTTCAGGCGTCCGCGTGCCCTGCTCGATGCGAGCGACCCAATAACCATCTGGGTCGCGATGGAGGCATACGATTGGGTACGGATTGCTCATCGCTCCACCAGCCTGAACAGGTATGCCATGCATGCGATGATGGCGGCGATGCACAAGCCGATTCCAAGAGCCGCCATCGTGCCCGAACCTATAAGGGATTCGAGCGCTATGAGAACTCCGGTGAACGCGTCCGCGACAAGCTCTGCTGCTGCGAGCGGGATGATTCCCGTGACAGATCCAACCGCAATCGCATAGATGCCCCAACGCTTCCAGCGCGGCATCTGCGTTAAAATGTCCTCTGTCAATTGCTGCCTGCAATCTGACGCGCCCGTTCGAAGTTGCCGCTTCGGGCGGGCATCTTTCTTCTCATGTCCCAGATACGAACCTTGCCGAGCGCGTACCTGCACCAACGGAACTGCGCGGCGCGCAGCCGCGTTGCTTCGGGCATCCGTAAAACCACCCCCAAAACCAACGGTTTCAATCTCGGTTTTCATCGTCTGAAACCCCCGCTTTCCTAACCGGTTCGGCTGCGCTCTTGCCCATCCAGAAGCCGAGTGCCCCGATGCCGATGAGCCAGATAACGAACGTCGGCGCGCTCATGGGGCTGAACAGCGCAATGACGATGAGTGCGATTGCCAGAGCGAGCATTGCTAAACCTCCTTCGGAATTCCGCACAGGTCGTTGACCGTGCACCCAAGCGCCTCGGCGAGCTTGTACGCCGTCTCAAGCAGGGGCAGGCTCATCTGCCTCTCATAGGAGCGGATGGCGTCGACAGACACGCCGGATCTCTTAGCAAGCTCTTCTTGGGACATGTTTGCCTCGGCGCGCTTGACGCGCAGGGCACGGGCGATCGTCTCTTTCAACTCACTCATTCCGTCTCACCTCCCTTCAATCGCTCGCGCCGACTTTCCTTTGACCATGTCAAGGAAAGTCGTATCTTTCCCCATGGGGAAAGATAATTGGTAATCAACGTGAATCACGTCGCCGAGAACAGACTATAAACGTGTATCACGTTCCATGCAAGCGTCATTTACGTAATTAATTGATTTATCTACGTGATTCACGTAGACTTATCATTGAAATAAGGAGGGCTGTATGTATAAGCTTCGCTTAAAAGAGATTCGCAAGGCGGCTGGTTTTAAAACCCAGAAAGCAATCGCAGATTTTCTTGGAATGAAAGAGAGAAAATACGCCACCTGGGAACGTGGCGAAGTTGCGCTGACTCTTGAAGACGCATGTATTCTCTCCGTTGCCCTCAAATGCACCCCAAACGACCTTTGCGGTTGGTACGACAGCCATCCACGTGAGCCTGAATCATGCGGATTGACTTCGGAAGAGAGCGAAATCGTCGGATGTTACCGCGAGAGCACCCCGCAATGGCGGCAGAACATATCCATGACAGCCCGCGCAGCAGCGGGCGAATCTAAAGAGATTGCCGAACGTGGTGTATCTGCCGCCAAAGAGCGGGCGGCGGTATAGGCATGGTTGAGTTCTTGAACACGCTGCTTCAATGGCTGAACCCAGAATGGGTTGCAGAGCAGTTCGCAGACGGCGACGGTCTGCCATTCATCTTGTGGACGGCGATTGCGCTATTCGCTGGTTTTATGTTGGGTTTCTTCATCAGCAAGAAGCTATCTGGTTGGGCTCCGAAGCGTACGATCGCCAAGGGATTCTCACCAGAAATAAAGCAAGCAGCTTTGGAATCGCTCGATTCGCATGGATCTGTAGTCATAGGAGATAAGTTTGATGCGCTGTTAGCGTTCGAGAGGGCTGAAAATGGAGTGTTCTCATTCCCGTTCCCGATTGATGAGGTAAGGGATTCGGACACGTACCAGCTAACGACGAGGTGGAGAGCTTACTTGGAGAGACATAGGAAGCTGCTCAAATAAAAAAAGAAACCCCGTGCGGCTTCTTGGCGGTTGGCGCACGGGGCAAAGGTGAAGAACAGAGCGCTTAACCGCGCCCGTCCTGAGAGGTGATTTTAGCATGGTGAAGAACCGAGCCGCCATATATGCGCGCTTCAGCTCGCACAACCAGCGTTCGGAAAGCATCGAGATACAAGTCGAGAACTCGCGCCGGTACTGCGAGCAGGAAGGCTTGCAGGTCGTGCGCGAATACTGCGACTACGCGCAGACCGGTCGCAACGTCGATCGCGCCGAGTTCCAACGCATGATGCGCGATGCAAAGCTAGGTCTATTTGATTATGTGGTGATTTACAAGGTGACGCGCATTATGCGCAACCGCGACGAAATGGCGCTTGCCCGAATCATGCTGCGCAAGTCGGGCGTCGAAATACTTTACGCCGGGGAAGAGATCGCGAGCGGTTCGAGCGGCGTGCTGCAATTGGGCATGCTCGAAGTCCTCGCGGAATGGGAAAGCGCCATAGACAGCGAGCGCATCCGCGACGGCATCCAGAAGAACGCTCAGCGCTGCATGGCGAACGGCCGCACCCTCTACGGGTGGGACATCGTTGATGGCCGCTATGTGGTGAACGAGCGCGAGGCGGCGGTCATGCGCCGCATGAAGAACATGCTGTTTAGCGGAAGCTCTGTGGCAGACATCGTGCGGGCCGTAAGCGCCGAGCGCAGCAAGCGCGGCGCGAAGTTCACCAATGACACCGTTTCGAAGCTGCTCAGGCGCGTCCAGAACGCGGGCGTTTACAAGTACGCCGGAAACGAGGTGGAAGACGGCATGCCCGCTCTATGGCCGCAGTGTGAGCAGTACATGATAAACAGCATTCTCGATGACCGTCACAGGCCGCGCCGCAAGATCGACAGCGCGCGTGAGTTCCCGCTTACCGGAAAGCTCTACTGCTCGACCTGCGGCGCGCCGATGTTCGGGACAAGCGGGACCTCGAAGAACGGTTCCGCCTATCACTACTACAAATGCCGCGAGTGCCGCAGAACCGTCCGGCGCGACCTCATAGAGGGCGCCGTCGCTGATATGACTTACGAGGCCGTGAAGCGCAATGACGTGCGCGCTCGCATCGCCGAAACGCTCGCAGGGTACGAAGCGGAGCAGGGGAGCGACGAAAAGCCTGAGAGCTACTTCATCAAGAAGGAGATACGGCGCATCGACACGACGTTTGAGCGCATCTGGCATGCGATAGAGGACGGTATCGCGCCTCCCGGCGGCAAGGAGCGCATTGAAGAGCTAAACCGCCAGAAATCAGAGCTTGAAGCCCGGCTGTGCGCCATCGAGAAATCGGAATCGTGCGAGGTGAGCGTCGATGACGTGTTGCTGTGGCTCGACAGCCTCGCAAATGACACGACGCCCTTGGAAATCCTCAACGAGTGGGTTCGATTCGTGGACATCGACGGCAAGGACATATCCGTTTACTTCATGTTCGATGACCTGCCGGATGACTTTAACCCGACAAAGAAAAAAGCCGAACACCCTTGCTACCAAAGGTGTTCGACTAATTCTCTTATGGTGGAGGCGCGGAGAATCGAACTCCGGTCCACGAAAGCCCCCTGATTGGCATCTCCAAGCTCAGTCGCTGGTTTTGTCTCGGACGCTTTGCGCGCAGCGACACGCTCGCGGCGTCCTAACCGGTTCGGTCTTAGCCTGCGCCATACCGATTACGTGCGCAGGAGCATTCCCCTAAAATGACGTCGCGCCGGTGTCGGGGAAATCACCGGGTTGACGCGCCGCCATAAACTAAGCAGCGAGAGCCATAGGCTCAAAAGAAGAGTTGTTGTCAATTCAATTTGACGGTACCCCTGTTTAACGAGGCGAGGAGACCTCGGCTTGCTTCCTCTCTCAGAGCTATCGTGTCGAAACCAGTCGCCCCCGAATGTCGGGAAAGTCTGGATGGCATTGGGCACGCAAGCACCCAACACCCGTCGACTTTTCAAGGAGCATGCAGGGCGAGCCCCGCTTGTGGAGTGTTATCTTACCACGTTCTGAAAGCGGACAGCTGTTCTATGCACGAGCTGTGAAGACCCCAATGTGCGCCGCACTTCGCACTTTTGCCACCGATCGCGTAACGTATATTTTCGCCAAGCAAAATTGACCCGTCGAAAGGACCGTTATGGATACCAAGCAGCAACTCGTCAATGCCCTCGCAGGCCTGGGCTCAACCATTACCGAAGCTATGGATGTCATCGAAGGCTTTGTCCCCTGCGGACATCCCGCCCTCACGGTTTCGAACGCACTCGTCGCGCTGGACGCTAACGATGATGTGGCTCTCGCCCAGCAGCTTGAGACCGTCGAGGGCTTTATCGACCACGTGAGTGAGAACCGCGGCGTGGCCGCCTACCACGGCATCGAGGTCGAACTCGCGGGTCCCAAAGCCGATCTGCTCGCAGCAATCCGCGAGGTAGGCGCCCTTATGCAGACCGCAGGCGTCAAGAACACCCAGGTCAACGAGTGGGTCTACCGCAGTCTGGCAGCACTCGACAGCTCCGACGAAAAGGCAGCCGAGCAGCTCGCAGAAAGTCCCGCCATTAAGGCCGAGCTTTTGTAAATAGAAGGCGCGGGTCCCTTGGCGCATCGTCGTCCAAGAGGCCCACAAACAGTTCGCGTCAACCGATAGCCGCGCCGCCGCGTTCGGCCAAAGCCAGAATCGGCATCATTTGGCGCGGGGTCTTTGCTGCAAGATCGGCATGTTCGAGCAGCTTGCGATCGTTGGTCACCAAGTAATCGACCTGTGCGCGCTTGCACGCGGCGAGCACCAAGTTGTCCTCGTAATCGCGATAGAGCGCTAAGTATTTGTCGGCCAGCCAAAGGTCCGACGCATCTGCACCCACGGCCGTGGCGTTTTCGGTCATGTTCCGAACAAACGCCAACGCCGCATCGCCAATTGCACGGGCAGATGCCTCGTCGAGCGCTTCCCCACTGGCAAGAACGCTACGCTTCAGCTCGTGTTGGACAACGTACAGCACGTCCTTGGCGATATGCACCGGAAAGAACAGCAATGCCCCACCTCCGCCGCCTGCCCAATAAACGCACGCGCGGCAAGCGACTCAGCATGGTCGACGCAAAACGAATCAACCCATACGTTGGCATCCAAACGCAAAAGGCCTGCGCCCGGACGACACCGATGCCGTCTGGGCGCAGGCCAGATAACGTGGGCGAACACGTCTGCTAACGCAGGTACGCCTTTGCGTTGCCCAGGCTGTAGGCGATCGTTGAGCCGTTGTGCAGCAGTGACGACGTCTGCGGAGTGATCATGCCGGTAATACCCAATGCCAACAGCGCCGAGTTGGTGAGCATCACCTTGGAATACGAACTCGTCAGACGGTCGATGAGACCCTGACTCATGCGGCGCAGGCGCACGATCGCGGCCAGATCCGTATCGGTCAGGATGATATCGGCGACTTCCTTGGCGATGTCGCTTCCGCCACCCATGGCCAGGCCCACGTCGGCCAAACCGAGCGCCGGCGAATCGTTGACGCCGTCGCCCACCATGGCAACATGGCGCCCCTCGCTCTTAATGCGTTCCACATAGGCGTACTTGTCCTCGGGCAGCAGTTCGGCCTTAAACTCGTCGACACCCGCCTCGCGCGCAATGCGCTCGGCCGTGCGCTCGGAATCGCCCGTGAGCATAACGACATGCTTGACGCCCAGCGCATGCAGGTCGGCGATGGCCTCACGGACCCCAGGCTTGAGCGGATCTTCGATGCCGAGCACGCCGACGACCTTTCCATCGACCGCCAGATACAGCGGCGACAGGCCCTGCATCTGGGACTCAATGCGCTCCTTGATGTCGGATTCGAGCTGTGCGCCCTCGTCCTCAAATACAAAGTGCGCGGAACCGATGATGGCGCGACGTCCTTCAATGGACGAAGCGATGCCGTGCGCCACGATGTACTCGACAGCGGCATGGCGCTCGCGGTGCTCGAGCTCGCGCTCGCATGCCGCATTGACCACGGCGCGCGCCACCGGATGCGGGAAATGCTCCTCCAGGCAAGCGGAAAGGCGCAGGACCTCATCCTCGCTCCAGCCATCGGTGGTGAGTACGCAGGCAAGACGCGGCTGCGCCTCGGTGAGCGTGCCGGTCTTATCAAAGACAATGGTGTCGGCCTTGGCAAACGACTCAAAGTACTTCGCGCCCTTGACCATGACGCCCATCTTGGCAGCATCGCTCATAGCGGTCATGACGGCAACGGAACCCGTGAGCTTGAGTGCGCACGAGTAGTCGACCATCAGTGCCGCCGAGGTCTTGATGAGGCTGCGGGTAGTAAGCGCAACTAGGCCCGCGAGCAGGAAGTTCCACGGGACGATCTTGTTGGCAAGGTCCTCCATATGCGACTGGCCCTCGGACTTGAGCGAGTCGGCCGTCTGCACGAGCGAGACGATTGAGCGCAGTTTGGTTTGCGCCGTATTGGCGCGCACGCGCACCAAGATGCCGCCGTCTTCCACGACGGTACCGGCGAACACGTCGTCGCCCACGCTGCGCTCGACGGCCAGCGGCTCGCCGGTCAGGGTCGCCTGGTTGACCATAGCGCTCCCCTGCTCGACAACACCGTCGATGCAGATGGACATGCCGGTGCGCACGGCGACCAGATCGCCGGGCTCAAGCTCGGTCGCGGCAACGCTTACCTCGGTGTCGCCGACAACCTTTTGCGCCTTGTCGGGCACATCGAGCAGCGAGTTGATGAGCTCGTTTTCACTCATGGCGCGGGTGTAGTCCTCGAGTAGCTCGCCCACGTTGAGCAGGAACATCGTCTGGCCCGCGGTGTCGACATCACGCTTGACGAACGAAATGCCGATGGCCGAAGCGTCGAGCACGGGAACGGTCAGGCGCGGCTGCGCGAGCTCACGGAGGGCGGCGCGCAAAAAGGTCATGTAACCGGCCACGACAAACACCGCACGCAGGGGCGTGGGCAAAAACCAGCGACGTGCGTAGTGGGCGCCGACAAGTGTGGCAAGATCCATGACGAGCTTGTGCTTGCGCGGCTCGAGTTGTATCACGTAGCCCGTCTTTGCGTCGGCAATGGCCTGAGCGTCGAGCGCACCGACGGCGGCCAGCACGGCATCGCGTCGCGGCTCGTCGTACTCCAGCGCCATCTGGCCAATGCGGCCATACACGCGCACCTTGCGCACGCCGTCGATGTCGCCACCAAGCTTAAGAAGCGCATCGAGATCGCTCTCTGGCACAGGACCCGCCAACTGGAGGCGGGTCCTGCCGGGGATCTCGCTGATAATCGAGAATCTCATAGTTTGTGCCTGGAAGCGCTACTCAGCTGCGTTGTCCGCGGCGGCCTCGCTCTGGGTGATGTAAGCAGCCTCGGCAACCATGTCGTCGACATTAGCCTTGGCCTGCTCGACCATGTCCTGGTAGCCGTTCTTGATGCGCATACCGCACGCAATACCCTGCACGCAGGCATTCTTGACCGGAGCGCTGGTAAGCAGCTTGATGCCGGCCGTGCCAAGCAGAAAACCGCCACCAACAAGCAGGGTGTTAAACGTCGACTTCTTCATGTTGCTTCTCCCTTTTGCCGCATGGGGCGCGGCATGGTGCCTTAGCACCCGAGTTCATCAGTTAGCTCGAGCACGCTTTTGAAATACCTTAATTCTATCTAACTATCTAGGTCAGCCATGGCTAACCTTTTGAAAATTAACGATGCGGAGTAACCGATTGTCAATGTGACAAAGGGACTGTTCCTTTGCCCCTTCTTACAGCTGCCAGGCAGCCGCTTCCTTTTGCAGCGCAACCATGCGGGCGAATTCTCCACCTGCCGCCTTGAGCTGCGCCGGAGTGCCCTGCTCGGCAACCACACCATCCTTGAGTACAACGATCTTATCGGCATTTTCTACCGTGCGCATACGGTGGGCGATCACGATAACTGTCTTTCCTGCGAGCAGGCGGGAGAGCGCCTGCTGCACCACGGTCTCGTTCTCCACATCCAAACTCGCCGTCGCCTCGTCCAGCAACACAATCGGCGCATCTTTGAGCAGCGCGCGGGCGATGGAGATGCGCTGGCGCTCGCCGCCGGACAGCTTGGAGCCGTTCTCGCCGATCATGGTGTCATAGCCCTGCGGCATGCGGCTCACAAACTCGTCGCAGTTGGCGGCACGCGCGGCAGCAAGCACTTCCTCATCGGTGGCATCGCGACGACCAAGACGGATGTTTCCCATCACCGTGTCGTCAAAGAGCAGCACGTCTTGGAACACAATGGCGTAGTCGCGCAGCAGCACCTCGGGGTCCACGCTCGCAACATCCACGCCACCCACGGTGACCGTGCCTTCGGTGGCGTCCCAAAAGCGCGCGGCCAGGCGGCTCACCGTAGACTTACCGGAACCCGAAGGACCGACCAGCGCCGTAACTTCGCCTTCCTTGGCGGTAAAGCTCACATCGGTAAGAACTTTCTCGCCGGCGCGGCCGTCCTCGCCCGCACCATAGCCAAATGCCACGTGATCGAACACCACATCGTGGCCCACGGGCTCAAATTTCTCGCTGCCCCGCGCCACAGGCTCTTCCATGATGGAACGCATGCGCTTGGCAGACGACTCGGCGACAAACAGCTCCGACACGAGCATAAGGGCCTGATCAAACGGCGCGTAGATACGGCTCACCATAAGCAGGAAGGCAAACATCACCAAAAAGTCGACCTGCCCGGAGGCGACCATCGTGGCGCCCGTGACCAGCGTGGTGGCAATGCCCAGACGCAGAATGGAGAAGGCGGAGTTGACCAGAAGCCCGTTGACGAGCTCGCCCTTGGTGGTCTCGCGCTCCTCGACATCGATCACGGCGTTGAGCCCCTCAAGATAATGGGCCTCCTGGTTGGTGGCGCGGATTTCGCGCACGCAGTCGAGCGTCTCCTGGATCGCCTCGGTGACCTTGACCTTCTCGGCGCGCACGCGGTCGAACACCGGGGTCATGGGGCCGCGTGTTAGATACAGCACGGCAAAGGCCACGGGAATGCTCCAAAACGCCGCGATCGCCAGCTGCCAGCAAAAGAACAGCGACGACACGAACACGATGGCACTTGCGATGATGGCGCCCCAGAGTTCTCCCAGCACATGGCTGTAGGCATGCTCCATAGTCTGAACGTCACCCATGATGGTCTCGGTTAAATCGGCCAGATCACGACGACCAAAAAACGACAGCGGCAGTTTGCGCAAGCGCTCGGCGATCTCCATACGCTGCTTGCCGCACTCCTCGTAAAAGATGCAGTAGGTGTAGTAATACTGTTGCCAGTTAGAGGCAAAGAGCAACACGAAAAAGACCAGGAGGCCGCCCACGATCGGCAGGGCATCCGGCAGGTCAGCCCCGCTGGCGAGATGCTCGACAAAGCCAGCCATAACCAGGAATAAAAAGCCCATGCCGGCCATGGTAATAAGATTGGTGAGCGCGGTCCAGAAGACACCGCGTTTTACGCCGGCGATGCCTTTATCGGATAGGAAATACTTCTTTTGGAATGAGGCGAACATTTAGGCCTCGCCTCCTTTCGCGACGGCGGCATCCGCGGTCGTAGCAGTGATTTTCCAGCTCGCGGCCTGTTCGTATTCGGCCCACATCTTGGCGTATAGACCCTTTTGGGACAGCAGCTCGGCATGGGTGCCGGCCTCCTGCACGCTACCTTGGTTGAGCACCACGATCTTGTCGGCCCCCACCACGGTAGAAAGCCGGTGCGCGATCATAATGACCGTGCGACCCGCCGCCAGCTTGCTAAAGGCGCGCTGGATGAGCGCCTCGTTCTCGGGGTCGGCAAACGCCGTGGCCTCATCGAGCACCACGATAGGAGCGTCTTTAAGGATCGCGCGGGCGAGTGCCACGCGCTGGACCTCGCCGCCCGAAAGATATGCTCCGCCGGCGCCGAGCATGGTGTTGATGCCCTGTGGGAGCTTGGCCACAATGTCGTCGCACTGAGCTGCGGAGAGGGCCGCACGCACTTCGTCGTCAGTGGCCGTAGGCTTGGAGGCACGCACGTTATCGGCAAGTGTTTGCCGGAACAGCTGGTTGGTCTGGAACACGAAGGCGACCTGGTCCATAAGCTCGTTCGGATCCATATCGCGAACGTCCACACCGCCTACGAGCACTCGACCCGAGGAAACATCCCAAAAACGCGGGATCAGGCTTGCACAGGTTGACTTGCCGCCTCCCGAAGGACCCACAAGCGCGAGGGTACTACCCGCGGAAACGCTAAAACTCGCATGGTTGACGGCAGGCGCCTCGGCGCCCTCGTAGGTAAAACTCACATCCTCAAATCGCACGTCGCTGCTGGCAGGGTACTTGGGTTGAGCGGGCACGGAGAGCTGCTTGGAATCCATGACGCTTC
Source organism: Coriobacteriaceae bacterium (assembly GCA_905194345.1). Taxonomy (GTDB): domain Bacteria; phylum Actinomycetota; class Coriobacteriia; order Coriobacteriales; family Coriobacteriaceae; genus Collinsella. The sequence continues at coordinate 77,743 of CAJJRZ010000001.1, read as the reverse complement.
GGATGCGAGCCAGCGAATCGGCACTCATCTGAGAGGCCTCGCCCACAAACATGAGCTTGGTCATGGCCGTCGGCACCACGGCCGAAAATATCGCGTAAAATGTGAAGTTTGCCATAAAATGCGCGAAGTCCGTCTCGCCCGGTGCCAACAGCAACGCCACGGGCAGCAGGAATGCCACAAGACCATTGAGCGCGGTAAGGTTGAGCACCTGCGGGCCTCGGCAGAACGTGCCCGAATAGTTTTGTGCCATGTCGGCGTATTCGGCGATCGCATCGTGGAAGGCCTTAAAGGAGTAGACCGTCTGCTGAAACACCTTGACCACGGGGATGCCGCGTACGTATTCGGTGCCGGTCTTGTTCATCTTGACCAGCGCTCCCATGTAGGCCTTCATAAACTCGGCGCCCTTGCCGCCCATCATGGCGGCCATGGCGCCAAACGAAATGGCCACCGAGATGAGACATGCCGCGCCCAAACGCCAATCGAGTGCGAAAAGCAGCACGAGCAGGCCGGCGACCATGGCGGTGGCGCCGGCGATATCGGGCAGCATGTGCGCAAGCAGGGTCTCGGTGGAGGCGGCACATCCGTCTACAATACGGCGCAGCTCACCGGTGGCGTGCATGTCAAAGTAGCCAAGCGGCAGCTTAAGCAGGTGTTCGCTCGCAGTCTTGCGGATATTGGACGCGCAGCGAAACGCAGACAGGTGCGTGCACATGAGCCCCACGAAATACACTACGATGCTTGCCAGGGCAAAACCCACGGCCCACCAGCCATACATCGCGATATCGGTGGCTTCGCTCCAGTTAGGCGCCACAGCGATAAGGTCTCGCGCGACAAACCAGATGCACACATACGGGCCAAAGCTCAGCAGTTGCGAGAGCGCCGAGAGCGCCATGCCCAAATACGTTAGGAATTTACGGTCGCCGGCATATGCAAGTAGCTCGCCGATACCGCCGCCTTCCCTTTTTGATCCCTTTGCCATGAGATTCCTTTCTAACGGCTTGAGAGTTAACCGTAATCAACTTATCATTGATATGTTAGCCAAGGCACACAATCGAGCCAGACGTGGATGTTTCTGCAAAGGAAGGGGACGCTTTCGAAAATGCATCGGGCCGCGACCAACATAACCGAGCTCTACGCACCGCAGTTTGAGCAGTTTGGCCTGGAGCTTTCCGGCAAGGGCGCCGTCTTTACCGGCGAGGTGGCAAACGATCGGGCGCACGGACGCGCATGGATCATGCCCCTCTCCCCCACCTGCATCGTCATAGAGCATTTCATTACCCCGACGCACGATATGTACCTGGCGGAATACACACCCGAGCCGTACGCCTGCGTGAGCGAGGTCAGCGCGCCCACGCTCATATGCATGCCCAAGGCTGGCATAACGCCTGCGAACCTTAAGCCACTGCGCGGGCCGTGGCCGAACAGCGCGGTGTGCAGCTTTATCCAAGATAGCTGCGGCGAGGAGCTAAGTCCGCTGTTTGCAGGGCAGCTTTATCACTCGCGCTCGGTGCTCTTTTTGCCTGGATTTTTTGACGAACTGGAGCACCGCTATCCCACCGAGTTCGCGGGAATCTTCGAGGCGTTTGCCGAGCCATGGCACGAGGAGGCGACGTCTGCCATCTGCCACACGCTGCGTCGGATTAACGAGGAACGCGCCCGTACCGTAGGCGGACACGTCTATATGCAAGGCATCGTGGAGACCATGGTCGCGGAGCTCGCCTGTTCGCGCGCGGCCCACAAGCAGGCGCAGCAGGCGGCAGACACACGCGTCAGCATAACCATTGCCGAAGAAGCAACGGCAATGATTGAGCGCGCGCTCGACAAAGGCAGACGTGTGGGTATCAACGAGGTGGCCGAGAGGCTCTACACAAGCCGCTCCAAACTATGCGCCACCTTTAAGGCCCAAACTGGCGAGTCCCTGGGCGCCTACATTCGCAGACGCCGTATAGAGCGAGCACAGGACCTTTTGGCCGATAGCGCGCTCACGATAGCGCAGGTGGCAGAGCGTCTAGGCTACCCTCAGCAGGCCGCCTTCGCCCAAGCCTTCAAGCAACACACCGGCACCACCCCCACCGCCTGGCGCTCCCAACATATATAAAGAATGAAGGCGCCAACGGCGCCCTCATTCACCAAATTCAATCCAGCCCACCTGACCCGAACGGCCGAGTCGTCTGATCGTGGAAGCCCCGAGTCGCCGGGGTGTTTGCTCCAAATGAGTTCCGCATGCAAAGAAGGCCACTAAATGTGGCCTTCGTCTTGCATAGGACTGTTTGAAATTTGGAGGAAATACCCCGGCGACTCGGGGCTTCCCCGGCCTCGCAGCTACGAGAGCGACGTTCTCAGCAACTCGTTGAAGAGCTTCGGGTTGCCCTTGCCGCGGCTCGCCTTCATGCACTGGCCTACCAAAAAGCCGATGACCTTCTGGTTGCCGTCACGATACTGCTGCGCCTGATCGGCACAGTTTGCCAGCACCTCGTCCACGATCGGCTGCAGTGCGCCGGCATCGCTCACCTGACGCATGCCGCGCTCGTCGACGATCTTGTTGGGGTCGTCGCCGGTCTGGGCCATCGCCTCAAAGACCTCGTGCGCCTGGTTGGAGCTGATGGCATCGGTCGCCAGCAGCTTGGCGAGTGCCGCCACCTGAGCCGGCGCGATGCCGGACTCGGCGAGCGACACGCCTGCGCCCTTAAGGTAGGCGATCATCTCGTTGACCAGCAGGTTTGCGACCGTCTGGGCCTCCTTGCCGGCCATACCGGCAGCGGCGGCCTCAAAGAAGTCGGCAAACTCAGGGTCGCCAGCAATCTGCTCGGCGTCAGCCGTCTTAATGCCAAAGTCGGCCTCAAAACGGACGCGCTTGGCATCGGGCAGCTCGGGAATCTCGCCACGGCAGCGGTCGATGAACTCGTCGTCCAGATCGAACGGCGCCAGGTCGGGATCGGGGAACAGACGATAGTCGTCTGCCGTTTCCTTCACACGCATGACCACGGTGCGCTTGCGGCTGGGCTCCCAGTGGCGGGTCTCCTGATAGATGATGCCGCCCTCCTCGAGCACCTCGGCCTGGCGGCAAATCTCGTAGGCAAGGCCGTCGTGCAGACTCTTAAACGAGTTGAGGTTCTTGAGCTCGGTCTTGGTGCCCAGCTTGGTCTCGCCGCGGCGGCGCAGCGACACGTTGCCGTCGCAGCGCATGGAACCCTTCTCCATGGAGCAGTCCGAAATGCCCAGCGTCACAAAGATGCGACGGAGCTTCTCCATAAACAGGCGAGCCTCCTCGGGCGTGCGCAGGTCGGGCTCGGTAACGAGCTCAATCAGCGGCGTGCCGCAGCGGTTGTAGTCGACGAGCGACTCGGCCGCGGCGGTAATGCGGCCCTCGGCGCCGCCCACGTGGACCATCTTGGCGGCGTCCTCTTCCATATGGATGCGCAGGATGCGGATGGGCACCGTGTAGGAACCGTCCTCGCGACGCTCGGGCATCTGCAGGCTGGACGCGTCGTAGCTGGCCAGGTGACCGGCGCGCTGATTGCCTTCGCGCATGGTCGACGTCATGGACGTAGACAGGCCCTCGGCGTTGGCCGAGGCGCTCGCCAGGCTCTGGGCCTCGGCCTCGCCAAACGCGCAGTCGGGGCGTTCGGCGGCACCGCGACCGGCCACGTCCAGGTCCAGGTGACCGTACATGGCAAAGGCGACCGGACCCTGCGTGGTCTGGAAGTTCTTGGCCATATCGGGATAGAAGTAGTGCTTGCGGTAGAACATCGAGTGGCGCTGGATCTCGCAGTTGGTGGCCAGACCCGCCTTGACGATGCTCTCGATGGCGCGCTTGTTGGGCACCGGCAGGGCGCCGGGCAGGCCCAGGCACACCGGGCACACGTTGGCGTTGGGCTCGTCATCGTGGCTGAGCTTGCAGTTGCAGAACATCTTGGTATCGAGTGCGGTGAGCTCGGTATGGATCTCCAGGCCGATCACGGCCTCCCAATCCTGCAGGACCTCGGAAAGCTCCTTCATTACAGCTCACCTCCCTTCCCGGCAAAATCGGGCGCGACGGAAAGCGCGGGCGCACCCGTGGCGGCATCGGCAAAGCCGCGCTCCAGGGCGCGGGCAAACGTGAGCAGCTGACGGTCCTTAAAGGCCGGACCCACCAGCTGGGCAGAAACGGGCAGCTGAGTATCCTCGCCCAGGCCCAGCGGCACCGAGATACCACCGTTGCCGCAAATGTTGAGCGAGATGGTGTACAGGTCGGAGAGGTACATCTGCGTGGGGTCGCTAATCTCGCCAAACTTAAAAGCCGTGCGCGGCGAGGCGGGCATGAGGATGGTGTCCACCTTGGCATACGCGGCGTCGTAGTCCTGCGTGATGAGCGTGCGGGCCTTTTGCGCGGCGTAGTAATACTTGTCGTACACGCCCGAACTCAGCAGGTAGGCGCCGAGCATCTGGCGGCGCTTGGCCTCGGCGCCAAAGCCGTGGGCGCGCGAAAGCGAGCTCTGGTCGGACAGGTTGGCGCAGCCCTCCTCCTGATAGCCATAGCGAATGCCGTCGAAGCGGGCCAGGTTGGAGAACGCCTCGGCCGGGCCGATGACATAGTAGGCGGCGATGGCGGCGTCCAGGTGCGGCAGGTCGACCTCGACCAGCTCGGCGCCCTGGTTCTGCAGCTCCTGGGCGGCGCGCTGAACAGCGGCCTTGACCTCGGGCGTCAGGCCCTCGGCCTCCATAAACGCAGGGATAATGCCCACGCGCTTACCCTCGATGCTGTCGTTGAGATGCTCGGTAAAGTCGACGGCGCAATCCTGGCTGGTGCAGTCGTACGGATCGTGGCCCGCGCCGGTAAGCGCATTCATGGCCAGCGCGACATCCTCGACCGTGCGGCCAAAGGGTCCCACCTGGTCGAGCGACGAGCCAAAGGCAACCACGCCGTAACGGCTCACGGCGCCATACGTGGGCTTAAAGCCCACCACGCCGCACAGCGATGCCGGTTGGCGAATGGAGCCGCCGGTGTCCGAGCCCAGCGAGAGCGCGACCTCGCCCGCGGCGACGGCTGCAGCGGAGCCGCCCGAAGAGCCGCCGGGCACGCGCTCGGTATCCCAGGGGTTGTTGGTGCGGTGGAAGGCCGAGCTCTCGGTGGAGCTGCCAAAGGCAAACTCGTCCATATTTGCCTTGCCCATGGGCAGGCAGCCGGCATCGAGCATGCGTTGGACGCAGGTGGCGGTGTAGACGCTCTGGTAGCCCTCGAGCATGCGGGAAGCGCAGGTGGTGCGCGTGCCCACAAGGTTCATGTTGTCCTTAATGGCCAGCGGCACGCCCGCGAGCGGGGGCAGCGGCTTGCCTGCGGCACGGTCGGCATCCACGCGCGCGGCGGCCTCGAGCGCAAGCTCAGGCGCCACCTGCAGGAATGCCTGGACCCCGCCCTCGCGCGCCTCGATGGCGGCAAGGGAGGCCTTGGCCACCTCGGTAGCGGTAAAGTCGCCGGCGGCAACACCCGCGGCGATCTGGGCGGCGGTAAGGGAATCGAAGCTTAGCGCCATTACTCGCTCTCCCCCTCTCCCAAAATGGACGGCACGCGGAAGTAGCGGTCGCGCGCGCTACCGGCGTTTTCCAGCGCGACGTCGAGCGCTAGGTCGCGCTCGGGCTCGCGCAGGTCATCGCCCATCACGTTGGACAGGCTTCCGATAGGATGGAACGTGGGCTCCACGTCGGGCAAGTCATATTGCAGGACGGGCTCGAGCATCTGGACGGCGTCGTTCATGTAGGACGTCATCTGGGTGAGCTCGTCATCGGTCAGTGCGATCTTTGCGTACTCGGCGATGCCGCGCACGTCTTTCTCGCTGAGTGCCATAGGCGCTCCCTTCCGCATAACAGTTAAACCGCTCTAGTATACAGGGCAGCGCCGGCTTGGAGCAGGCGCTTTACCCAAATGCAGCGAAAACGTAACGAGGGTGGCGGTTGGCAGGCGGCGGGCTGGCGGTTCCGCAGCGAAACCGTACCGTCCGTAGCGAAAACCGTCCCACCCGCAACGAAAAGCATCACAACATTCGACGCTTTTCGCCAAAATCGCGATTTTCATCGAATGTTGTAATGGTTTGGAAGTCCCGACCACCACAAAGGTGCCTGTCTCATTGCGGTGGTTCTGGAGAATGTCTTATGCCGAGGCCTTTGCCTTGCGGCGCTTGCGGACCGCGTGGATCACGATGTCCAGCAGCAACAGCACAATGGCTACGACCACGATGAGCACGGCAAACTCGCGCTTGCCCCAGTGGCGGCCGGCCAGCGACTTTTGCTTGTCGACGTCCTTCTTGTTGTACTTGGTGCGCACGCAATGCACCAGCAGACGATGGTCATTCACGCCGTAGGGCGTACAGGTGACGAGCGTCACCTTGTCGGCGCCGGGCTCGATGGTCAGCGACTCCATCTCCTCGGGCAGCACCACCTCGGAGTCCACCATCTTATAGGCGAGCGTCTTGTTCATGGTGTGCAGCAGCACCAGGTCGCCGGGCTCCAGCGAATGGATGTCGTCGAACATGCTCAGGTTGCGCATGCCCGAGTGCGCGGTGAGCACGCAATGCGTCGAGGTGCCACCCACCGGCAGGCTCGTGCCCTCCAGGTGGCCGACGCCCGCCATAAGGACTTCCTCGCTCGTGCCGTGGTAGATGGGCATGCTCACGTCGATGGAGGGGATCTCGACCCAGCTCATCATGGGGTCGCGGTCGAAGATGAGCTGCTGGTCGTAGGGCTCGATCTGGTCGGCGGGGAGCTCGGTGGCCTCGCCGGCAAGTTGCTCGTTATAGGAGCGCGCCTGGAGCAGGATGCGCTCGCGCTCCTCTTCCGACAGCGCGTCCACGGTGCTGGACACGGTGCTGATCTGGTTGAACACGCCCGAGGCATCGAGCCGGTCCAAAATCCACGGCCAGGTCATAAGGCCCACGCCGATAAGGATGATGACGATGGTGATGAGCCGGTCGGCCCAGCGCGGCAGTCGCTTGCGACGACGCTTAGGTTTTGGTTGAGGTTTGGGCTGGGGGCTTGAGCCGCCGTTAGCCGCGGTGTTATTGCTCTTCATGTGTTTGGCGTCCTGCACCATCGCCGGTCACTCCTCTACAACTCAAGTTGTCTAAACAAATAATAGCCGATTAGCGAGCTTCCTCGCCGGACAACGCAACCTGTCAGCATTGCGCAACGCGAGTATGGGCCCGCATTTGAGTTTTCAAAATGTCCCGGATCGGCGGGGCGATTCGGGATACAATGTCAATAGGGAACGACGCATCCCGCGTAAGTACTTAGGAGCGCGGGCGACCAGTTTCCGACGTTGTTAAATGCCCGGGCTCCGAACCCCGGGCATTCTTATGTGCGCTTGTTGCGGCGCAAATGCCTTCTACCGTCCGCACCGCGCGTGCGCCTACGGACCTTAAACCGAACCTCATACGAGTCAAGAAACGCGATGACGAACGTGCCCACCGCCGCGAGGGCGGCAAGCGCGTTAAGGAATTTCAGCATTTGGGGACCTCCGATCGAGTCGTCGGCCGCCCGCGCACGGGATGCGTCGCAAGGCCATTTTACTGCGAGTGTATGCACCCACAGCTGGTAAACGCAATAATTGCAAACATCTGTTCGATATTCATATGCTTGATCCATCGGGCAATGGAGCCTGGCTGTGTTACCCAAAAAGAACGGGGCAAACTCCAGTGCGGAGTCTGCCCCGAAAAGAGAATGGCAAAGCAAGAACGTCGATGGACGAGAAAAGTGTCCGCAAGTCTCATGGCCATCACATCCCACCTGCCAAAGGGATGGATGAGTGAGCGTTACTCCTGCTCGGACTCCTCAGCCTGCTTACGGCTGCGGATGAGGTGCGCCACGCCGATGCACAGCACCGCGCCACCAGCGATCCAAGTGAAGGTCACACCGTTAAGACCGGTCAGCGGGAGGTTGGAGCCCTTCTTATCGGTGACGGTGAGATGCACCATGCCGTTAGTGGCGCTGTCGGCCTTAACGAGCCCCTTATTATCTCCGTCAGTTACCTCAACCTCAGGGTTGACCACTTCAGTGCTGCTCTCAGAAAGATTGCCACGCGTAATGGTGAACGTGATGCCCTTGCTGCCGTGAGAATTGTCGTAACCGGGCGCAGGAGTTTTCTCCTTCAGAATATACGTGCCTTCATCAAGGCCAAGGACCTCTATCATTCCGGTCGAATTCGTCTTGAGAATTGCGCCGTCCTCAGTTTCGCTGCTCGCAGTTGTGCCGTCCTTCTTGATGAACTTTCCAGTACCGACCTCTTGCAGAGTAAATTCAACGTTTGCGAGAGGCGGGTTCGTCTCATCGGAACCAACCTTTTTAACATCGATACCGTAGGTGTAGTCGTAGGCGGGATGCACGACTGTAGTGCCTTTGTCTTTTTCAGAGTGAGGGTTATTGGAATAGGTCAGAGTAACGGTGTTCATCTGGCCTATACCGAGCATATTGGCGTTAACCTTCGTGGGGTCAAGCTTTGCCTTATAGTTCACATAGACCTTTGAGCTGCCGTCAACGTTAATGATTTCGCCCTTGGTGCCATCGTCTTTTTTCGCACAGGCATTTTTCAGATTTGAGAACGAAACCACGAGTTTGCCATTTGCATACTCTTTGCTGTAGCTACCCGGATGAACAACCTTATCGCCAATCTTGACCTCGACAACGGGATCATTGCCGTTAAGCTCGGGCACCATCGTAGAAGGCAGTTCATCGGTGAAGGTATAGCTGTACTCTTTATAAGTATTGATATTGCTGGCCACGGTACCCGCAAGCTGATACTCAACCAGCTGATCGGATGCAGAGTCCGCAACCCTATTGGGCGCCGTAAAGACATCTTGAGAAGAACCCTCGGGAACAGCTTTGTTCGAATCAACAAAGCTGCCATTCTTGTCGTCCTTAACGGCCTTGGTCACGTTGGGGACATCCTTTTTGGAATCAACATTCACGTCTTCGCCACCAACGACGGCAAAGATTGGCGAGGTATAGGCATCGGTATTGCCGTTGGCCGAATCGCTAGATGTGGTCGAACCAACACTTGCAGTCACAAAGAGCCAATAGCCAGGGTTTAAAGCCTTAAAGTCTCCCTTGCTGGAATCGCTTGGGTTTGTCCAAGTCAGAGTCGAGCCCTCAAGTGCGGCAGCAATCTTATCCAACGTGGAGCCAGCGTCAACCTTGGCAGTCTGATCAACTTTTTTACCGGCATTATCTTTAATGTACTTGGCCCAAGCCTGAGCGCCTGCATTCGCAGCAGGAGCTTCCGCGACGCCAGCAAATGCATCAGTCACAACACTCGTAACTTCAGGCGACGCCCAATCAATATCGGAAAGGGTCTTATCGCCAGACCAGGCACTTCCATCATAATTCTGCGTAACCTTTGCCTTGAAAATCTGGATACCCTTAAAGGTTGTGTCCTTATAGGTCTTCTCGTCAATCTTTACATTGCCGTCCATGGCCACCGTCGGCGTACCCGCCGCAAACGCCATGGTCACCGGGGCCATGACGCCACCAAAGCTCAACGCTGCTGTGAGGCCGGCGGTTACTGCCAGGCGTGCGATGTTCTTGCTCATGCTCATCTTCTTTTCCTCTGCTTTCTGCTTGAAGTTCATTTGATCTAAATCTGTCTGTCTGTGTCTTAGCATCTGCTTCGCTACGTCTCGCCCCGCTCTCTGTGGGGCTGCCAGCTACTCTTTATGGCTGCCACCTCCCCGCTTGACCAGGAGCGCGACCACGATGAGCGCGGCTCCGGCGACCGCTGCGGCGGCCGCGGCGTACATTGCCATATCGCCAGTCGAGGGCATAAAGCCTCCGGTGGTAATGCTAGGGGGTGTGCCGGTGGGCGTGTTGATGAGCGACGCCTCCAGGCTGCCCGTCGACCCGTCCGCGCTGTCGGCGCGCAGGGGCGACTCGGCCGTGATGGTGAGCTTGGGCTTGGCGGCGGCCACCTGGTCGACGTCCAGGCCCTCGGCCTTGACTGTCACAGAGCGTGTGCCCTCAAAGGCGGTGTAGCCCTTGGGCGCCTTGAGCTCGCGGACTTCCAGCTTGCCCGAGTCCACGCCCGAGGCGGTCACGCGGCCGTCCTCGCCCGTGGTGACGGTGGCCTTGCCCTCTGTATCCCACGTGCCGTCGGCCGCCAGTGTGCGACCGCGGTCGTCGGCGATGCTCAGGACCGCCCCGGCAAGCGGCTTGTCGCCGTCGCTGCCGCGCTTGGTGAGCGCGAGATCCCAGGTGTAGGCGCACGCGTCATCGCTCGGCGTGCGGGTGAAGCCGGCGTCGCCGGACTGGTCGGCAAAGGGAGAGCGCGGGTAGCGCAGGTAGACCTCGTTGGGGTTGCCCTTCGCGATGCCGTGGTTGCATGCGCTGCTGAGCGGCGCGTTGTACACGGCGACCACGCGGGCGCCCGCGGTGAAGGCGTCGGCCCCGCCGAGCGCGGCGATGAGGTCGCCGGTGCGCGCGGTGAAGGTCCCGTCCGCCGCCACCTTGGTGGCGCACTGGGCCGTGATATCGGTCCAGCCCCGCGCGGGCTCGGTGCCGGCGCGCCCGTCCTTGCCGGTCGAGACGGCGTCGAAGCCGCCGTCCGCGCCCGCCGCCACGTATACATGCATGCTCGCAGCGACTTTGGAGGGGTCGAGCCCCGCGCTCATGGTGTCGACGAACTGCACCGCGTAGGTATCGTAGGCGGAAAGGCCCGCGGGAACCGTGGCCGAGAGGCGCCAGTACAGGTCGTCGGCGACCGTGGCGTCGGCGGCCTTCTGCCAGGCGGCGGTGCCGTCCTCCAGCACGTGCTTGGCCACCTTGGGGGTCGCCGCCTTGGGCTTGACGGTGACGGCGCTGCCGCCGACCAGGGCCATGATCGGCGCGGTGCCGGCCTCGCCCTGGGCGATGGCGTCGTCGTCGGCGACGATGAGCCAGTAGCCGCAGGGCAGCTCGGCCGCCGTACCCGCGTTAAGGGCCACAGACACGGCACCAGAGCTCTGGAGGGAACGAGCGAGCTGTGCGCTCAGCGCGCTCGTAAGGTGGGAATCGGTGTTGAGCCACTCGGCAGCTTCCTGCGCGGTGGTCTGGGAATTGGGCATGCCCGCGCTGCGCAGCACTGGCAGGACGGCGTCGCGCGCGGCGTCGCTTGCCCAGGCGAGGTCGGTGGCGATCTTGGCGTCGCTGTCGCCGTCGACGACGTTGGCGCTAAAGATCTGGTAGGCGTCGTAGCTGCGCGCCACGGTGCCGCTCACCGTGATGGAACCGGTCGAGGTCGGCGCGGCCTGCGCGGAAGCGGGGAACACAACCGCGCAGGTGCCGATCAGGAGGGCAAGCAGCGCAAACAAGATTGGGAAGGAGCAAACTTTCTTATTCACGACGCTCGCCTCCCTTCGCATTCGCCTTGCGACGAATGTGCATCCAGGCCGCAGCAGCGCAAAGCACCGCCGCGCCGGCAAGGTACGTCAGAGTGACGCCCGACATACCAGAAAGGGGCAAAGAGGTGGAGTAGGTGTTGGTGAAGGTGGGGGTGGAGTCGGTGAGGTTGTGGTCCGTGTCGGTGGTCACTTCATTGCCGTCACGATCCTGAATCTGCTTGTAGGTCGCAGTGACGTTGATCTTGTGGTCAGTGTTATCAACTGCATTGACCGTAATCTGATAAATCGACTGGTCGTACTTGTAGTTCGTAAACGGCGTGGTCGGCTGCTGCTCGCGAACGTAATAAGTAAAGGTCTTGCTTGCACCGCGGCCAGTGGAGTCAGTCGGAAGTTTGTTGAGTTGATCGAGTTTGTACTCGATCTTGTCGAAGCTCAGGGTCTGGGACTTGCCGCCGTCGGCAGTGGTGATAATCTCGCCCTTGAGGTTGGTCACAACCGTCTTGGCATTTTTGAAGTCCGCGTTATCCGCAAACTCGAGCTTAAACTCCTTCATCTCGCCGCCCTTTACGACCTTGGTCACCTTAGGAGTCCAGGTGCCGGTAGAGGTGTACGGAGTGTACTTGTTGGTGAAGGTCTTTTCCCCGCCGGGGCCGTTAATCGAATAATAGCCTTGGTCGTCCTTTTCCAGCGAGTTAGTTGAATCTCCCGGACTCACGCTTGTGATCGTGTAGTTGTGAACGTAAAGAGGAACGTCCGAGTTTGGATTTTCCCTGCTCGGCACCTTCATGAGTAGCGTTTGGTTGTCCTGAACCGTCACCACAATCTTGTACACGGCTGGGTCGTACGTGATGTCGAGATCATTGCCAGCATTTTCGACCAAGTAGTATGTAATCTTGTTAGCCTCAACAGTCTTATCAATGAACTGTTCGCCAAGGTCAAAGGTGATGTTACCGTCCGCATCATTCTTGGCGGTTCCGACCAAGGTGCAGCCGCCACTGTTGAATGTCTTGTCATTCCAAGAGGGCTCCGTCGCGCCATCCGAATCCTTACGGTAGACCGAGAAGGAGAACTGGTCTTTGGCGAGCGCTATGCTTTCCTCGGTCTGCTTATTTTTCATTTTCAGCGCCTTGGTTGCCTTCAGCTTAAGGCTCGGATAGACATACGTATCCGCAGGCACGCCCAAGTACAGGTCGCCGTTCGACATGATGCCGCCGCCATGGTTCCAGGAATAATTGCCCGTGATGAACGTTGTCGCAACTTTTTGCGCATTGATCGCGGCTTCGTCTTGAGCTGTAACACCCGAGCTCAGGCCGATGCTGTTATATACCTGCACGCCACCGTTAGCGGGGATAGTAATGGCTTGCGTAAGCTCTTTACTTCCCGAGTATTCGGCGTCACCGCCGCCAAGCATTTTGCCAATCACCGCCGCGATCGGGGTCTTATGACCCTCCGCCGCAAGGAAGAAGTCCGCGTGGCCGTTTTCGCGAAAGAAAGAACTATTGTAGGCGTCAGTATCCTGGTTCTTTTTTTGGACAAGGCCTTCGTAGCCACCAGCGGATAGGTGAGGGGTGCCATCGTTGCCTCTATTGTTTTCAGGATCATAGTCATTTGCACCCTGCTGGTTTAGAGCAGACGTATTGCCAAAAATTGCCGTGCCGTCGGTATTCGTCACCAAGGTCTTACCCGTCGGGCAAACCGCAACGCCGCCACCGTAGCCACCGGCCTCATTGCTGCTTATATAGGAGTTATAGACAAATAGCCTGCCCGCATTAGATGCGGTATCCGAATCGCCCTGGACAAAGATACCGCCTCCGCCCCAGTCAAAGCGAGACATGCAGGAGTTATTAGTGATATAGACTGGAGTAGATTTTGACGCACCTTCTATCATCGCGTCAACCATCTGGCCCACGCGAATGCCAGCACCCTCGGAACGGTTGCTCACGTTTGCGGCAATAGTTCCCCCCGTAATGTTGAGCCATGCCATTGTCTCGCGAGAACTCGCCCCGTGTCGATCGACATCGGTAATGTAAACGCCACCGCCAGCTTCCTGAGAATAGTTACCCGTAATCTGGCCGCCCGAAATGGTGACATGAGTACCGTTTTTAGCGGCAAGTCCAGCACCGCCATGATCGCCATAACCATCCTTGCCACAGAACTTGGCATATTTATTGTTAGTGATGTAGCCGCCGGAAACAGTAACGCTGCCGCCCGAAGCCATGATGCCGCCGCCGAAACCAGCACCAGAAGGAAGCGTGCTGTTGCCGGAGATTACGCCATTAGTCATGGTGACCGTGGAGTCTTTAGCATACACACCGCCGCCACTAGGAGCACTGTTGCCAGCAATTACGCCACCGGTCAAATTAAGGGTCGAGGCATCACCTTTCTCGTTGGACACCATAATGCCCGCGCCCGCACCCGAGCTAGAAGCGCCACACACGTAGCCGCCGCTCATGTTGACGGCAGAGCCGTTCTCGGCATAGATGAGGTTGCCGACGTTGCAATTATCCTTTTGGGTAAGTACGCCACTGTCGAGATTAAACGTACCGCCCGCATAAACGTTGATGAGCCTCATCGTGGAGCCGGCAGCGGTACCCACGATGGCACCGTTGATGCTGACCTCGTGCCTATAGAGAGTCTCGGTTGTCCCCGTACCGTTCGGCGTCGATTCGGTCACGTAATACGTGAGCTTGGTCGGAATGCCAGAGCTGGTGTCGTACTCCATCGAGGCGACTCGCCCATTATTATCGCCATTCTGAACCGACTTTTGATCCTGCCCTTGGCTAGAATCTTTAAGGGTAAGCGTCGCGCTATTGGCGATGTTGAAGAGCGGCTTGGTTGAATTGTCACCCGAATGCGTGATTTTACAGCCGTTTAAGTTCAGCGTTATTTTAATGCCGCTGTTAAGTGTGATTTCGCCAGCATAGTCAATATCAGCTGTAAGCTTAAAACTGGCTGCTTGATTTTCCCCAACGCTTAGAAGCTTTGCTCGCAAATCTTCGGCATTATTAATATCTGTAGTTGCCTCTTCGCTCTCCACAGCCTCCTCGGCTGACAAGACAGCGTTAGCGTCCATCGCTTCATTATCTTCTGCCTGGGACTTGTCCTTGGACTGCTCCTCCGACTGGGTATCGTCGTCGCCGGTCTCAGCATCATCGCTATTCTGGTTTTCGGCATCCCCGTTGGCAGTGTTGTCTACGCCAGTAGACTCACCTGAGGAACCCCCCCCATCACAGTTTCCTCGGCAGAAACTGCCTGGGCATCGTTGGCAATGGCCTGCGAGATCGGGGGCATGACGAGCGACAGTACCAGGCTCAAAACGGAGGCTCCGCACAAAACGCCTGCCAGTACACGGCGCGTCACTTTTTTACTCTGCTTAGATTTGTCTGAATTCGCTTTCATCGATGTCTCCTCCCCAAGAGACCGCGATCTTGCTCTTTCACCATCAAACGTATCTGCGCAATCTGTAATTGCGCTCGTTTAGTAATGCAATTATAACGATTGTTTAAATATCTGAGCAACAAAACCGACATTTTTGTAGCGAGTTCTCAATTCTCTTGACATTTGCTCAGATTTACCTTCGTTTATTCGCTATCTATTATTTGTTTCTGCTGGTAATTTAGTTGCCTATTATTTTTTAATGGCATTAGATTTATTTGCACAACATTTTGCTCAAGAGCAAACATCCTGTGAACGGTCGAAAATCGACCGTGAGCGGTAGGTCATTAACCGGGATGAATATCCTACCAAATTGATGAGAATATCTTTAACCCATCGGTAGTTAGAAGCGTGATGTTCAGACAACAATATTTGAATTTTCGCACAGATTTTAGGTATCAATTCGCCCAAATCGCCTGAGGCCACCGCAAAAAGAGCCTGCCCCCTTCTGCGGTGGTTCTCCCCCAGCGCTACAGCAGATGTTCCTCGATAAAGATCGCGATGCCGTCTTTGTCGTTGCTGGCGGTTACAAAATCGGCGGCGGAGCAGGTGGCGTCGCTGCCATTTGCCATGGCCACCCCCACGCCGGCGTCAGCCACCATGCAGGTGTCGTTATCGGCATCGCCAAACACGCAGATGTCCTGGAGCTCCATGTCGTTGAGCTCCGCCACGCGCACAAGGCCGCGCGTCTTGGACACGCGCGGATCCATGAACTCGTAGAGCCGCTGCGTGGTTTGCAGAGCCGCCGCCTTAACAGTGTTATCGGCAAACGTCGACGCCCGCTCAATCACCCGCGGCATTACCTCGGGCGCCATGGTAAACATCACCTTGGGCTGCGGCTCGCGCAAAAACTCGGCAAAATCGACCACCTGGTAGGGCACGCCGTCGACGCGCGACAGGTGCTCGACGCACGCGTTGCTCTCGGGCACGTAGAACACGCCGTCTCGGGGGCAGACGGGCGTTGCCGGAAGGTCCGCCATGTGCTTGCAGATGCGCGCGATAGTCTCGCCCAGCAGTGGATAGCTCAGCTCGTTGATGTCGTGCGCGCGGTCGATGACCTCGGCGCCACCGCAGCCCACGAGCACGTCCACCAGGCCTTCGATGCCCCAGAGCTCGTACATGGCCTCGGTCGCATGGGCGTCGCGCCCGGTGCACAGGCCAAAGAGCACGCCGCGCTCGCGCAGGGCGCGGATCGCCGCCACGGTGCGCGGGGACACCGTGTGCTGGCTCGTGAGCAGCGTGCCGTCGATATCGCAGAACACGGCTTTGATGTGGCTGAAGGTGGTGTCCATGGGGGCCTTTCTGGGTTGTGCGGCGGTGTGGGGTGTGGTCGTGAACGGCGTACATGGTATACCAAGGCGCAGCCGCGGCCCGTCAAAGCAAAAACCACCACAAAGGTGCCTGGCCCCTTTGTGGTGGCCGGACCAGAAGGGTGGCCTGGCCCGAGGTGCAAAGCATCACAACATTCGATGTTTTTCGGCAAAATCGCAATTTTCATCGAATGTTGTGATGGTTTTTACTGCCTTGCGGCACGATCAAAATGTCGGCGTCCAAACAGCAGCAGTGCCGCGGGAACCGCCGTCACGACCATGCCCGCACCAACGAGCGTCTGCTGCACGCCAAATGTCGCCGCCAGCCACGGGGCAATCGCCAGCGGCGCCACGCCGGCGAACATATTGCCAAAGCCCATGACCGAGTTCACGCGACCGAGCTGCTCGAGCGGTGCCGTCGTTTGCACGATGGTGTTGTGGAGCGGGTTGACGATGCCCCAAGCTATGCCCAGTGCAATCTGGCCGACAAGGGCCACGCCCACGTACGGCGTCCCCACATAGAGCAGGCTTCCCAGGCCCACGGACATAAGCGCCACGAGCAGCGTTTTAAGGTTGACCAGGTGCGGCGGCAAGCGGAGCGCGAGCACGGCACCCAGCACCGCGCCGACACCGCAGGCAGACGAGAGCCAGCCCATCCACTCAACGCCAACGTGCAGAACATCGCGATAGAAAAACGACTCGAGCGGATCGAAGGCACCGTAGCCAAAGTTCGAGAGGAAGATGATGCAAAACAGCAGGGCGAGAACGCTGTTGGTAAAGACTGTCTTGATGCTGGCTGCGAAGGTAGCGCGGGAGGATGCGCTGGGGTTGGAGCTTTGTCCCGCACGCTCCCCTTCCTCTGCCGAATCGGCATCCGCATGCCCGGCGACATGGCTGGTCTGCGGCCTAAAGCCCCAACCGGCGACGAGCGCCAGCACGGTAAAGAGCATCATGAGCACAAACACCGCGCGCGACGACGCAGCCGCCGCGACAAAGCCGCCCAGCGTGGGGCCAACGATGATACTCACGTTTGAAAACATGGCGATGGCGGAGTTGATGTCTTTGAGCTCGACAGGATCGTCGGTGAGGTAAGCCGGATAGGATGTGGCGATGGGCTGGGCGAATCCCATCACAAAGCCCAGAAACACCGCGCCGAGTAGGACGACGCCGGTCGCGCTGCCAAAGGCGATGATTGCCGTGCCAGTTGCGAGAGCGCCGATGATGCTCAGCAAGAAATGGCGGCGCGGACCCCATGCGTCGAGCGCAGCGCCACCCGCAAAGGATCCCAGGATCACGAAAACGTTCATAAACAGAACGGCCAGCGATGTCGCCACGACTGAGGCATCGTCCGCATAGGTGAGCGTTCCGATGACGCCGATAAAATAACTGGTCTGAAACCCGGTGTAGATGAGAAAGCGCATCGCCACCAGCCGCTTGGCCTGCACGGACAGCGATGATTGAGGCTTTGAGAAAAGAGATGCGAGCATGGAGACTCCTTGTTTCATACGAATGCGGACGGCGGGCATTCACCACCGTCTGTCAAATCAATCTATCCGCATGAAACGTTAAGGACACATCAAGCCCCTTTTCTCCGTTTTTCGCCCGTCATGAACTACTTGGTAGATTGTAAGGCATGTCCCACGCATCTACCAAAGAAAAAACCACCACAAAGGTGCCTGACCCCTTTGTGGTGGTTGCGACGTTTACGCTGGTTGAGACTTGGCTAGGCCAGGTCGGCGCCGTTGGACTCGATGACCTTCTTGTACCAGAAGAAGCTGTCCTTGCGGCTGCGGGCGAGCGTGCCGTTGCCGTCGTTGTCCTTGTCGACGTAGATAAAGCCGTAGCGCTTCTTCATCTCGCCGGTCGAGGCGCTCACCAAATCGATGCAGCCCCACATGGTGTAGCCCATCAGGTCCACACCGTCCTCGATGGCAATCTCCATCTGCTTGATATGCTCGCGCAGGTAATCGATGCGGTAGCTGTCGTGAATCGAACCGTCCGCCTCGACCTCGTCCACCGCGCCCAGGCCGTTCTCGACAATCATCAGCGGCACCTGGTAGCGGTCGTAGACCTCCTCCAGGTAGTAGCGCAGGCCCTCGGGGTCGATCGCCCAACCCCAATCGCTCTTCTTGAGATACTCGTTGCCGGCGCCACCAAAAATGTTGCCTTGCTCCAGCAGCACCGGATCGGCCGTGGCGGTGGCGCTCATGTAGTAGCTAAAGCTGTAGAAGTCGACCTTGCCGACGGCCAGCGTGGCGGCGTCCTCGGGCGAAACCTCCACGTGCACGCCTTCGCGGAGCCACACGCTGGGCGCCCACGAGGGATACGCACCGCGCACCTGCACGTCGCCGCAGTAGAAGTTCATCTCGCGCTGCTGCTTTTGTGCGGCCAGAACGTCTGCCGGATTGCACGTGTGCGGGTAGCAGGCGTTGCCGGCGATCATGCAGCCGATCTTGTTCTGGGGATCGATCTGATGGCCCATGGTGACGCACTTGGCGCTCGCCAGGAACTGGTGGTGCAGGGCATCGAAGCGCGCCTGTGGATCGTCCCAGTCGCAGTTGCCAAAGGCCATGGGCGTGTCAGTTGCCTTGGGCACCATGCCGCCGCCCATCACGCCGCCAAAGCCGCCCATGAGCAGGCAATTGATCTCGTTAAAGGTGAGCCAGTAGCGCACCAGGCCCTTGTATTCGGTCATGACGGTGCGGACGTAGTTGAGGTAGAAATCGATGAGCTTGGGATTCTTCCAGCCGCCGTAGTTTTTGGACAGGCCATAGGGCAGCTCGTAGTGGCTGAGGGTAACCATGGGCTCGATGCCCTGCTCCTGACAGGCCTGGAACACGCGGCGGTAGAACTCGATGCCGGCCTGGTTGGGCTCGGCCTCGTCGCCGTTGGGGAAGATGCGGCTCCAGTTGATGGACATGCGGTAGCACTTAAAGCCCATCTCGCCAAAGAGCTTGATGTCGTCGAGGTAGTGATGGTACATATCCACGGCCTCGTGGCTGGGATAGTGGTACTGGGGCAGAATGCCGTCGGTAATGTGGCGCGGCTCGGAGACCGTACCGCCGGTCATGATGTCGGGAACACCGAGGCCCTTGCCGTCCTCGTTGTATCCACCTTCGCACTGATTGGCGGCAGTGGCGCCGCCCCACAGAAATCCATCGGGAAAAGCCATGTTGGCTCCTTTCGTACGTGTTGGGGGTGGTTGCGCGGACGTCGAAGCGGCGTCCGCAGGGAAATTTGCGTCCGGAGCGAGGCCCGCGCAGGAACCGCCGCCACGAAACCGGCCTATCTACTACTTTTTACCGCAAACCCCTGACCACACCGCAATTGCCAAAAATAAAACCGCAGGTAGACGGCTTGGCGATTTTTGGTAAACCGCCGTATGGTTGGCCCCTACCGTTAAAAGGTAGTAGATAGGCCAGTTTCGTGGCGAGGCCTCTATCGACGCCTGTGCGGGACCCCTCGTCCATTTGAAAAAAGCCGGCGGGGCGCTCCCCCGCCGGCCTGGTACCGAGTCTTTGTCGTTTGGGCTACTTGGCAGCCTCGGGCTTGTAGGTGACGAACTCGATCGCGAAGCCCACGGCGGCACCCACGAGCGAGGCAACAATAGCCCAGATCATGTGGTTGATGCCGTTGACACCGGAAGGATCGATGAAGGACAGCCAGTTGAAGACACCCAGGCCACCGGTCATATAGATCACGGAGCCGGAGATGCCGATGATAAGGCCACCCACGGCAGAACCGATGCAGGCGTTGATGAAGGCCTTCTTATCGGGCAGGGCAATACCGTAGATAGCGGGCTCGGTAACACCAAAGAAGAAGGCGGAGATCATGGCAGGCAGGGCGATGCCGCGGAACTTCTCGTCCTTGTTCTTGAGGTACATGGCAAAGAGCACGGTGCCCAGCGAGAAGGAGTGAGCGATAACGGAACCCAGGACGTAGTCGTAGCCCAAGGTAGAAAGGTTGACCAGCGCGATAGGCACGAGTGACCAGTGGAAACCGAAGATGACCAGGCACATCCAGAAGGCGCCGACGAGGGTGCAGCCCAGGACGGAACCGATCATGGGCAGGCCAAACAGCAGCGCGAAGAGCTCGCCGAGCAGGTTGGTGATGAGCGTGGCGATGGGGCCAATGACCAGGTAGCCAAGGGTAACGGTGACGGTGACGGTAATCAGCGGCACGAAGAACATCTTCATAGAAGCGGGCATCCACTTCTTAACCCAGTGCTCGAGGTTAGAGCCGAACCAAACCATGAGCAGGATGGGGATAACGGAGCTGGTGTAACCCGAGGCAGGCATAATAAGCGGCAGGCCCAGGAACGTGGTGTACCAAGAGAAGGTACCGGCAAAGCCGAGCTCGACGGAGCCGACGACTTCACCCGAGGTCAGGGCAACCATGGTGGGGTACACAAGCGCAAAGGCAATGGCCATGCCGTTGAACTCGCTCATCTTGAACTTCTTGGCGGCGGTGTAGCCAAGCACCACGGGAAGGAAGTAGAACATGCCGTCGGCGACGGTGTAGAGCAGCGTGTAGGCGCCGTCATTGGCGAAGCTCGGAACCAAGAAGGTAGCGAGCGCCAGCAGGCCCTTCATGATACCGGCGGCCGAGAAGGTGCCAAGCATGGGGGCGAAGATGCCCGAGATAAGGTCGATGATCACATCGGTAGCGCTCTTGGGAGCGGCCTCGTCGTCATCGGCGTCGACGGCGCCGCCGTCGCTAAAACCGCCGGCCTTGAGGACGGCATCGTAGACGTCCTCGACGATGTTGCCCACAACAACCTGGTACTGGCCGTTGGCGCGCATGACCTTGATGACGTTGGGAAGCTCGGAGATCTTCTCATCGTTGGCCAGAGACTCGTCCTTGAGCTTAAAACGAACACGGGTAATGCAGTGTGCGACGCATTTGACGTTGGACTTGCCGCCAACTAGCTCTACGATCTGGGCAGCAAGATCGTCGTATTTACCTGCCATGATCTGTCCTCTCTTTTCCAAATTTCGGCAAAAATATCCCCTACCGCGAGCCGGTACCTTGCCCGCAGTTAGAAACCAAAAAGTATTGTTGCGATTGCCGCCGGACTGGTGGCTTTACTCACTCGGTCTGCGAAGCCGATCGCAGACGGTTGATATGCATCATCAGATACAAGAGTTCCTCGTCCGAGCAGCTCTGCTTGAACTCTTTCTCGAACACGCGGTTGATGGCATATGCACACTGGTAGGCCTCGGGAAAATCGCGGGCGGCCTGCATAAACAGCGAGGAGTTCTCGGTCTGCGTGCACTTGCCCTTGCAGAGGCGGCGAACCAAAAAGCGCAGGTGCGCAAGAAAGCGAATGTAGCAGTACGACGCCGTGTCGAGCGAGCAGCCAAGCTGCTTTTCCACGGAATGGGTCACCTCGTCGAGCACGCGGGTGCTCTTCATGATGAAGTCCATGTCCTTGGCGCGGCCCATGCCATCGACCTCGGCGTTAACGATGTGGAGCGCGATGCTCGTGGCCTCGTTCTGACCCAGCTTGGCGCCGGTGTGCTTTTGCACGATGGCGAGCGCGGCCTGGCCGATCTCGAGCTCGCGCGGGTAGATGAAGGCTACCTCGTGCTCGAGCGGGTTGGGAGCGCTGAGCTGGTCGTCGTCGCGCTGGACGGCAAACTGCAGGTGATCAGCCAGGATAAAGGGCAGGCCACCGGATAGCTTGCAGCCAAGCTGCTGCGACGCGAAGCAGGCAATGTCGCTCGCGGCGAGCAGGACGTCGTCGGGAAGGGTGCCCACCATATCCTGCAGGCTCTCGGGAACGTTATAGAATTTGCGCTGGATAAGGGACTCATCGGCAAGCTCGTAGGGCATCTCGTGAAAACCGATGCCCTTGCCAAAGACAACAACCTCTCGGCCGTCATCGCTGGCGGCAAGAGCAACGTTATTGTTGATCTTCTTTAAAATGAGCATGAAAAAACTCCTCGGACATCGGCGCTAGACGACGGGGGTGCTATTCCTCGTCTTCTATTATGCGCAAGTGATGCCTCCCGAGGAGTAACAAACTTGTGAGCACGTGGGCGATTGTAGGATGAAACTTGCATGCGGTGTAAGCCCCATTGGCGCGAAAGTCCGCCGAACGGTAGGAAATCGCCCGTAAACGGCAAAACCACCGCAAAGGTGCCTGGCCCCTTTGCGGTGGTTTTGGCAGATGCCCCGATGCTACTCGCGCGGGGTGCCGTAGGGGTTGTACAAATCTGCGAGAGTGAATGTGCTGGTGGCGGGATTAAAGTCGAGTTCGAGCACGCAGCAGTTGCCGATGCGGTTCTTCATCTTGAGCGGCTCCACGCCCACGCCGCGCATGACCTGAGCCGCTGCGGCACCATGGCTCACGCATAACACGCTCTCATGCCCAGGGCGCTGCATGAGCTCGGTGATGGTCGCCATGATGCGCTCGCGAAACTCGTCTTCGCCCTCGCCGTCATACTGCTTGTAAAAATCGCCGTACGGCAGGCGCGGATTCAAATCCTCGCTCGCGCCCTCAAACTTGCCAAAGTTCCACTCCTTAAGGCCCTTGACGCGCTCGTAAGGCTGATCAGGAAACGCAAGCTCAAGCGTGTCGCACGCACGCTCGGACGTGGAACTGTACGCATGGTCGAACGCAAGGCCACGCTCTCGCAGGGTCGCGCCGACAGTTTTAGCCTGCTCGATCCCCAGCTCGGTAAGCGGCGAGTCGCACCAACCCTGCTTGCGGCGAAGCAGGTTAAAGAGCGTTTGACCGTGACGCATAAAGTACAGTTTTGGCATGAGACCTCCGTAATCGCAATCGTTTGTCAGCGATTATTGCACCTTGAGGTAGGTTTAAGTCAAAGCCTCTTTGGCAAAAACCACCACAAAGGTACCTGGCCCCTTTGTGGTGGAAATGGCGTTTGCCCAGATAAAACCTACCAAAATAAACCTGTCCCTATTTGGCAGGTTTTAGGCCAGATGGTCTTGGATCAGATCGCAGATGGCTCGGGCGTCGTTGATGTTGATGGCTCGGGTCGCAAAGCCGGCGTCGAATGCCTGGCGTGCCAGGGCCTCGTTGCAGGCAAGGGCCAGCGTGTGACCGTCGACCAGGTCGAGCGAGCTCTTGCCGCGCAGACGGTCGACACCGGAGCGCGCGACGACGATGTTGTCGAAGCCCTCGGTCTTGTAGCCCTCGATGATCACCACGTCGACATCGTTGTAGCGCGACAGCAGCTCGCGCGCGGGCATCTCGTCCTCCTCGCGCGTGTCGGCGTACTCCGCCCAGCGCGTGGCACAGATGAGGCCCACGTGCTTGGATCCGGCCTGGTGATGGCGCCAGGTATCCTTAGCGGGCACATCGATATCAAAGCCGTGGTGCCCGTGATGCTTGAGCGAACCCACGCGCAGCCCGCGGCGAGTGAGCTCGGCGATAACCTTCTCGACGAGCGTGGTCTTGCCCGAGTTTTGGTAGCCGATAAACGCGATCGCGGGAACGGCCGGTGCCGGAGCTGCGGGCGCAACGGCGACGGGTGTGCCCGCGGGTGCATTGCCCGCGGCTCCCACGGCCTCAACAGCAGCGGCCTGACGCTCGGCGCGGTCCCATACGCCCGAGCGACCGCCCTCCTTGTGCAACAGGCGCACGTCGACGATCTCCATGCCGCGATCGACGGCCTTGCACATGTCGTAGATGGTCAGACACGCGGCACTCGCGCCGGTCAGGGCCTCCATCTCGATACCCGTCTTGCCTGTCACGCCGGCCGTAACCAGTACGTGAAAGCCAACCTGTCCGTCCGTGCGCGCCGGCGCCCAGCCCTCGGGCACGTTCTCGGCCGGCGTCCCCGCCGGAGCGATGGGCGCAATGTCGCACTTGCTCTTGGTAATGAGCAGCGGATGGCACATGGGAATGATATCGCTCGTTCGCTTGATGGCCATGATGCCCGCCACGCGCGCGCAGGCAAGCACGTCGCCCTTTTTGGCGCGGTCCTGCAGCACCATGGCCTGCGTCTCGGGATGCATGAGGATGGTGCCCTCGGCGATGGCGATGCGATGGGTCTCGGCCTTGTCGGACACGTCGACCATGCGAACCTCGCCCTTGGCGTCCACATGCGTCAGCTCGTCGCGACGGGCGTCGCGGGCGGGCTCGATGGCAGCACTGGCAGACGGCCGTGCGGACGCGTCGGCGTTGCCAGCATTCGCCGCAGCCGTGACTTTGTGGGCAGACATCGCGGCCCTGCGAGCGGCCTTGGTGGCATCGGCGTACCTGCTCTTGGCCATATGATCATCCTCCGATTTGGGACATAAATCGTTGCGTGCCCTCAATTATCGCGTGTTCCTGCGGTTTGTGGGCCACGGCATCGCGCCAAATCGAAAGTACCTGCATATCATCACCACGGCGCAGCGCCTCACGCACCGAATACTCGGCATCGCTGAACAGGCACGGACGCACGTTGCCATCGGCCGTCAGGCGCAGACGGTTGCAATTCGCACAAAAATGATTGGACATGGCGCTGATGAAGCCAACCGTTCCCGCCGCACCCGAAAAGTGCCAATAACGTGCGGGGCCCGCGCCGGCAGGAGCGTCGTTGATGTCAAGCGGCTCGAGCTCGCCCAGACCCACCGCGGCGGCCCCGGCATTGATGCGCGCCCGCAGCTCATCACTCGGCACGGTGTCGCTCGCATCCCACAGCTCGGGATTGAGCGCGGGCGCATGCGGGTCCACAGCGCAATGCGAGCTCGTGCGCTCGTCGCCGATGGGCATGTATTCGATAAAGCGCAGGTGGATGGGACGGTCGACGGTCAGTCGTGCGAGGGCCGCCACATCCTGGTTGAGCCGGCGCACAACAACGCAGTTGACCTTAACGGGCTCAAAATCCCAAGCCAGCGCCGCGTCGATGCCAGCCATGGTCTGCTCGAGTCGACCCAGGCGCGTGATCTTTCCAAACAGCGTAGGGTCGAGCGTGTCGAGCGAGATGTTGACGCGGTTAAGCCCCGCGTCTTTGAGCTGCGGTGCCAGCTTGGGCAGCAGGGCTCCGTTGGTGGTGAGCGAGATGTCCTCGATCTGCGGAATCGCGCGGATGTCACGAATGAGCGGGATGATACGGCGGCTGACCAGCGGCTCGCCGCCCGTCAGGCGTACGCGGCGAATGCCCTCCCCCGCCACCAAGCGCACAAAGCGGGCGATTTCCTCGGCACTGAGTAGCTCATCGTGCGCGCGGGGCGCCACGCCATCGGCCGGCATGCAGTAAATGCAGCGGAAATTGCACTTGTCGGTAACGGCAATGCGCAGGTAGTTGATATCGCGGCCAAAGCCGTCATGTTGCACGTGCCCGTCCACGCAGCCCTCCCCTCACGCGGCGTTTTATTCTTCGGAAAACATAATACCCCACGGGAGAATCATGCCGACACCCGTACGACAGGACAGGTCGCTTCGAGCAAAACGGACTTTCCAAGCCCATCCTCAGCACAGACCATCACAACATTCGATGCTTTTCCCGTTTTTGGCAAAAAACGTCGAATGTTGTGATGGTTTGACTTCCCACGGCACCCTGTAGAAGGGCCGGAACGCCCCTAAAGGCCGCCCTCCCAGTGTCGAATCACGAATTCTCGCAGGTCGTTCTGCCGCTTTTGGAAAGCATCGCTTCGGTCGCACTTAAGGCCTATTGCGAGTGCGATGGCGTTCATAGCCCGGTGCAATTGCAGCTGATGGGCAAACTGAGTCCCGGTGAGGACGATCATCCTAAAGCCCAGCGCGCTCAGCACGGTCATGCGCTCCGCATCCGACGCGCTGCGCTGTTTATCAAGATGGTCCGAGCCGTTGTATTCAATCCCCGTACCGCTCGCAGGCGCATATACGTCGATCTCGAAATACCCAGCCTTAGCGAGATACTTGAACTCGTTGGGAACATCGACCCGATGGTTGAGCTCAACCTTGACGTATCCCAGCCCTCCCTGGGAACGTTTTGCTACGACCATGATTGCGGTGGCCGTCTCCATGGGCGATCGCGCGCCATCGTGCACGCGCTTGAGCACAGCGACCGCGCGTATAGCCCCCTGACGAGATCGGTTCTCATTGCAATAGGCAATCAAATCGGCAACGGCATACCTCTGCCCCATCTCGATATAATCGCCTGTCGACAGATGATTCAAATGGTATCGGGCACAGATTTCGTAGCCATATTCCAGCTGCTCGGGCTCGCTCATCCACGAACCCGCTTGGACAAAGCACATGACCTCATCAACCACCAGAAGGCCCTCTGCCACCTCGATAAGATGGCCTGGAGGTACCGGCGCTCCAAACACGTGGCACCTAAATCCAGCCGGCGTCGAGCGCTCAAAATCGAAGTTGACGAGCGTATCGATATGATCGAGCTCTTCTCGTGGAATACCAAGCGAAACCAGATAGTCGGTAACGATTCCGACGGCCGTTGAAGCCCTCAGCCCCTTGGCATCGAGTCCCAATTTGGGCAGGCTCGCGGTCGGCTCCGCCTCGTTAGCAAGCGAGTCCTCATCGTATAGGCTGCTTGCTCGCGAGAGCGGCTCGGACGGGCGCGCCACGTCGTGGTACAGCCAGGCAGTCTTATGGGACAGGACAATCGGCAGGTCCATGAGCCCTCCAATGGAGTCGGATAACCAACCTTATTCCCCTGCCCACGGGTCCGCACACCTTCGCGCGCAAGAAAGCGATTCCACTCGATCGAGTGGTAGAAAAACCATCACAACATTCGATGCTTTTCCCGATTTTGGCAAAAAACGTCGAATGTTGTGATGGTTTGAGACAAGGCGAGGGGCACGGAGGGGTCAAAGCATCGTGCTCGAACAGGTTAATCCAACTCTTTTAAGCCATGCGCCAGTTGCCAGTAATCGCCGTGCTGGGCGAGCAGCTCTTCGTGCGTGCCGCGCTCGATGATGCGGCCGTGCTCGAGGACCATGATGGCGTCGGCGTCGCGGACGGTGGACAGGCGGTGCGCGATCATAAACGTGGTGCGTCCGCGCATGATGCGGTCCATACCGCGCTCGATGAGCTTTTCGGTACGCGTGTCGATGCTCGAAGTGGCCTCGTCCAAGATGAGCACCGGCGGGTCGGCAACGGCCACGCGCGCGATGGCGAGCAGTTGGCGCTGGCCCTGCGACAGGTTGGCGCCGTCGGCCGTGACCGGCGTATCGTACCCTCTAGGCAGGCGGCGGATAAACGAATCCGCGCAGGCAGCCTCGGCGGCGGCGCGCACCTCCTCGTCGGTCGCGTCGAGCTTGCCAAAGCGGATGTTCTGCGCAATGGTGCCGCTAAACAGGTGCGTGTCCTGCAGCACAATGCCGAGCGACCCGCGCAGGCTGGCCTTGGCAATGTGCTTGACGTCGATGCCGTCGTACGTGATCTCGCCGTCATCGACCTCGTAGAAGCGGTTGATGAGGTTGGTGATGGTCGTCTTTCCGGCACCTGTGGAGCCCACAAAGGCGATCTTTTGGCCCGGCTTGGCAAACAGGTTGAGGTCCGTGAGCACACGGGTGCCCGGCACGTAGGAAAAGTCCACGTCATGGAAGCGCACGTCGCCGGCAAGCGGGACCAAGCCGCACGTGAGCTCGGTACCGTCGGCAGCCACCACGCGGCCCGACTCGTCAACGGCAGCCACGTCATGCAAGTGCCCGTACGCGCCCACGCCCTGGCCCTTGGGAATCTTCCACGCCCACGCGGCATCGCCCGTCTGCACCAGCTCCACGCAGCCCTCGTCCACCTCGGGCTTAAAATCCATGGCGGCAAACAAGCGCTCGGCGCCGGCCAGTGCGTTAAGCAAGAAGTTGCCGAGCTGCGTAAACTGGTTGATGGGCATGGCCGCCTGGCGTACAAAGACCAGATAGCTCGCGAGCGCACCTACGTCGGCGAGCCCCTTGATGCAGAGTATGCCGCCCGCCACGGCGACGATGGCGTAGTTGGCATAGCCGATCACCACGGTCATGGGCACCATCGAGTTGGCGTAGGCCTGCGCGGCACCACCGGTGCGGCGCAGCTCTTGGTTGCGCGCGTCAAAACCAGCCACGTTGGCCTGCTCGTGATTAAAGACCTTGATGACCTTTTGGCCCGAGACCATCTCTTCGATATATCCGTCCAGGTCGCCAAGCGACGCCTGTTGGGCGGCAAAAAAGCGCTTGGAACGCATGCCCGAGTAGCGAGCGTACAGCACAATGGCCACATCGCACACGAGCGTGATAATCGTGAGCTGCCAGTTAAGGATGATGAGCATAGCCGTAGTGCCCACAACCTGAATGGCGGCCTGAATCACGTTGGCAAAACTGTTGTTGAGCGCCTCGGAGACGGTGTCGACGTCGTTGGTAAAGAAGCTCATGATGTCACCCGAGCGCGTGCTGTCAAAATAACTGAGCGGCAGCATCTGGATGTGCGCAAACAGGTCGCGGCGGATATCGGAGACCACGCGCTGGGCCGCGCGCACCATAATCTGTGAGTAGCCCAGAGCCGAGAGCACGCCCGCGGCGTAGATGGCAGCGGTAAAGATAACCTGCCTGGTGAGCAATTCCTCGCCGCCCGTTGCCAAACCGTTAACGATAGGGCGCACCATGTAGGTGCCGGCGAGGCTCGCGATGGCGGCGACGGAGGCGAGCACGCCCACCGCGAGCAACGAGAACTTGGCGTGACCCATGTAGGAGAGCAAGCGGCGAAGCGTCTGCGTCAGATTGGTGGGACGGGCCTGAGCGGATGTCTTAGGCATGGCGCTCACCCCCTTCCGTGGCTTGAGGTGATCCACTGGGGCCAGAGGAAGACAGGGCATTTGCGCCGTCCGCGACGCCCGCATCCCCCGCAAACTCCATCTGCGAGGCATAGATCTCCTGATAAATGGCGTCGCCCGCCAGCAGCTCCTCGTGCGTGCCCACACCGTGGACACGGCCGTCGTCCAGCACAATAATGCGGTCGGCATCCATGACGCTCGCAATGCGCTGTGCAATGACAATCACCGTCGTGTTGGGAATCTGAGCGATATGCTCGCGGATCTTGGCGTCGGTCGCCATATCGACCGCGCTGGTTGAGTCATCAAAAATGAGCACGCGCGGATGCTTGAGCAATGTACGCGCGATGCACAGGCGCTGCTTCTGCCCGCCCGAGACACCGGCACCGCCCGGGCCCAGATAGCCGTCAAGGCCGCCGATGCGATCCAGGAACTCGTCCACGCATGCCGCCCGGCAGGCACGCAGGAGCTCCTCGTCGGTGGCATCGGGCGCTCCCCACTGCAGGTTCTCGCGCACGGTACCCGTAAACAGCACGTTCTTTTGCAGCACGATACCCACGGCGTCGCGTAGGGTCGCGAGGTCGTAGTCGCGCACATCGCGCCCGCCCACGAGCACGGCGCCTTCGGTGGCGTCGTACAGGCGCGCGATCAGCTGCACAAGCGAACTCTTGCCCGAGCCCGTGCCGCCGAGCACGCCCACCGTCGAGCCGCCCTCGATGCAAAGGTCGATATGCTCGAGCACGTCCTCGGCAGCATCCGCGCGGTACTTAAACGACACGTCGCGAAACTCGATGCTTCCGTCGGCCACCCCGTGCACGGCAGTGGCAACGTCGGGCGCCTGGATAAGCGAACGCTCGTCGAGCACCCGCGAGATGCGCTCCACGCTGGCAAGTGCGCGCGTGAGCAGCAAAAACACGTTGGAAATCATCATGAGCGAGTTCATGATGAGCAGCACGTAGCTCATAAAGCCCGTGAGCGAGCCCACGCCGAGCTCGCCGGCAAGAATCATGCGACCGCCGATCCACAGAATGGAAAGCGCCGCCACGTACATCGACAGCTGAAACACCGGCAAGTTGAGCACAGCGTTGCCAAAGGTCTTCGTCGCCGTATGCGCAAGCTCGGTATTGACGGCGTCGAACTTGGCCTCCTCGTGCTCGGCACGCACGTACGCCTTGACGGCGCGCACGGCGGTGAGGTCCTCCTGCACCACACCGTTGAGATGGTCCATCGAGGTCTGTAGCTGGCGGTAGAGCGGACTGACGCGATAGGTGATAACGCCCAGTACGATCGCCAGCACCGGCAGGATGATCGCGAATACCGTAGCGAGCGGACGCGACAGCACCAGCGCATAGACCAAGCCGACGATGAGCGTCACGGGGCCGCGCACCATGGGGCGAAAGCCGTTGCCGATAGCGTTCTGAATAACAGTGATGTCGGTGGTCATGCGAGTGACCAGCGAGCTGGCGTCGTAGTTGTCCAGATTGCCAAAAGCGAGCGTCTGAATCTTGCGATACTCGGCCTCGCGCAGGTTAGCGCCCAGCCCCGAGGCGACGCGAGCAGACGTGCGCGCATAGCCCAAGCCAAGTACCAGCGAACATGCGGCGCATACCAACATATACGTGCCCTGCAACAGCATGTAGTCGATGTCGCCCGCGGGCACGCCTACATCGATGATATTTGCCATGATGACCGGGATAAACAGCTCGAGCGCCGTCTCGGCCGTCACAAAGAGCACGCCGAGCATGGCATCGCGGCGGTATGACCCCAGATAGGAAAACAGAATCTTGAGATTGCGCACGCAGGTTCATCCCCCATCAAACGTTGTTCGCAAACCCACGTATTATGGCGCGCCGTGCGGCGGTGTCAAGTGTTCCGAAATCGATTTCTGCAAGGCTAGTGCAGGCACCAAGCTCGCAGGACGCGCCCCTGTATTCAATTAGAAATGAACGCGAGCGTGACTTTTTCGCCCCACTGCCAACATAAACCTTGACTCTATAATCGTTGTAGGGTTTTCACTACACTGGTACGTAAACAGACCAAGCCAGAAAGCCCCGCCCATGGAACACGACCTCACACGCGGCAATGTCCCCAAGACCATCGCGGTCTTTGCCCTGCCTTATATGCTCTCGTACTTTTTGCAGATGCTCTACGGCATGGCCGACCTGTACATGATGGGGCAGTTTAGCGGCGCCGCCGGCATCACCGCCGTGGGCAACGGCGCGCAGACGCTCTATATCATTACCGTGACGCTCGTGGGCCTGGCCATGGGAACGACGGTTATCGTCGGCCACGCCGTGGGTTCGCGTCGGTTTGACCGCGCCGAGACCGCCATCGGCAACACCATCACGCTCTTTATGGGTGTCTCGGTGGTGCTGGCCGCTGTCCTGCTCGCACTGTGTCCGCAGATTGTGGCACTCATTGGCACGCCGGCCGAGGCGGTCGAAGGAACCGCCGCCTACCTGCGTATCTGCTTTATGGGCATTCCCTTTATCGCCGCGTACAACATCCTCTCGGCCATCTTTCGCGGCCTAGGCGATTCGCGCTCGCCCATGTACGTGATTGGCGTGGCATGCATCATCAACATCGCGCTCGACTTTCTGTTTATCGGCCACATGGGGCTCGGCCCCGTAGGCGCGGCACTCGGCACAGTCATCGCGCAGACGGCGAGCGTGGCTCTCGCGCTCGTGTGGCTCAAGAGCCGCCGTACGCACATTCACCTCAAGCGCAGCGACCTACGCCCCCAGCCCGAGGTGCTCGGCAGCATCCTTAAGATCGGCGTGCCCGTAGCCGTGCAGGACGGCTGCATCCAGGTGGCGTTTATGTTCATCACCGTCATCGCCAACCACCGCGGCCTGGTTGATGCCGCCGCCGTAGGCTTGGTCGAAAAGATGATCAGCTTTTTGTTTATCGTGCCGAGTTCCATGGGCGCTACCGTCAGCGCGCTCACGGCGCAAAACGCCGGCGCAGGCAAGGGCGACCGCGCGCGCCAGGTGCTCAAGGATGCCATGACCATCTCGGTGGTGTACGGCTGCCTGATCACGGTGCTGATGTGGCTGGTGGCGCCGGCGTTTATCGGCTTTTTTGCCAAGGACCCCGCGGTGGTCGCCGCCGGCACCGGCTATATGCGCAGCTATATTTTCGACGCGATTTTTGCCGGCATCCACATTTGCTTTAGCGGCTTTTTCGCTGCATACGGCAAGAGCTACATCGGCTTTGCGCACAACGTGCTGGCCGTGGCGCTCATTCGCGTACCCGGCGCATGGCTGCTGTCGAACGCCTATTCCGACACGCTGTTCCCCATGGGTATCGCCTCGCCGTGCGGGTCGATTCTGTCGGCGGCCATCTGCGTGATTGCATTTACCGTGCTCAACCGGCGCGGGGCTTTTGACAAGCTGATGGCGTAGCGGGGCAACGCGAGCCCGGCGCCCCTCCCCGGCTCTATTGAAAGGAGCGTTCCTATGGCCGACTCGCCAACTGAACATACCGAGGGCCTGCTCCGCATTGGCGAGGTGACGCGCCTGTTTAACCTGAGCGTGGGCACGTTGCGCCATTACGAGCAGATGGGCCTACTGGACCCGGCGCACATCGATCCGGCGAGTGGGTACCGCTACTACGGATCGCGGCAGCTCTCCACCCTCAACACCATCAGCCACCTGCGTGTTCTGGACCTGCCGCTGGCACAGATCCGCGAGTTTGTGACCACGCGCGATGTGGACCTCATGCAGCGGCAGCTAGCTCAGCAGCAGGAACTCATCGAGCGCAAGCGCCGCGAGCTGGAGCGCGTATCGCGCAAGATCGACAACCGGCTTGCTCTGCTACACGATGCCTTGAGCACCGAGCTCGATACCATCCGCGAAATCGATGCGCCCGAGCTTCGCTGCGCCGTGTTGCGCGAACGCGTCAACCCTACCGACGCCTATGCGCTGGAGTGGCAGATTCGTCAACTGCAGAAGGGCCAGCACGAGACCTTTGTCTTTCTGGGCAACTTGGGCGTCGGGATTGGCGCCGAGCGCCTCGCCGCCGGCGACTTTGATGGCTACGACGAGGTCTTCCTGCTGCTCGATGACACCGATGATTACGTGGGCGACGTCGAGGTGCGGCCCGCCGCGCGCTGTCTGACCATAAGCTTCCGCGGTACACATGGGCAAGCAGCCCCACGCTACGAGCAGCTGCTCGGCTATATGTGCGAGCACGGCCTGACACCCGCCGGTCCCTCACGCGAGATCGCCCTTATCGATGACATCATCAGCGACGATCCAGAGACCTACGTGACGCAGATCACGGTGCCCGTTTCCCCAGCAAAGTAAGAACCGCCCCGAAGGCATCGTGCTTCCGGGCGGTTCTTCAATTTGGCTATCGATGCCTTACACCTCTGGCACCTGACCAGTAGCCAAGATCTGCTCGAGTGCGTCCTCATCCAATACAGGCACGCCCAACTGCTCGGCCTTGGTGAGCTTGGAGCCCGCTTTGGGGCCGGCGACCAGATAGCTCGTCTTCTTTGAAACACTACCCGAAACCTTGGCGCCGAGCACCTTGAGCGCCGCGCCTGCCTCGTCGCGCGTACGGTTGACGAGCGTGCCGGTGAGCACGAAGGTCAGACCCGCGAGTGGTTGAGCGTCGGCAAGCTCGCCCGCCACGCCAGCGTCGGCCGCGGCTTGCGCGTGCGCGGCGCCCAAGTCGACCTCGAGCGACAGGCCCGCCTGACGCAGGCGCTCTAGCACGGCGAGGTTCTCGGGCACGGCCAGGAACTGCTTGACGCTCGCCGCAATCTTGGGACCGATGCCCTCACACTCGGCGATGTCCTCTTCGCTCGCCAAGATGAGCTTGTCGATCGACAGGAATCGCTCGGCGATGACCTCGCCCACGCTCTTGCCCACATGGCGGATGCCCAGGGCAAACAGCACGCGACCGAGCGGCTGGCTCTTGGACTTGTTGAGCTCGGCGATGATTTTCTCGGCCGTCTTGAGGCCCACCGGAATGGGATCGCCCTTCTTGACGCCCTTTTTGCTGTTGGAGCTGGCGTACACGCGGCCCGTGTCCAGGCCGGCGATGTCGTCGACCGTGAGCTGGTAGAAGTCTGCGACATCGTGGATCAGCCCGGCGGCGATCATCTTGTCGACAATCTCGTCGCCCAGGCCGTCGACGTCCATGCAGCCGCGGCTCACCCAATGGAGCAGGCGCTCCTTGAGCTGCGCAGGGCAGTCGATGGAGACGCAGCGGTAGGCGACCTCGCCGTCCTCGTGGACCACGGGGCTGCCGCACACGGGACAGACCTCGGGCATGTGCCAGTCGGCCGAATCGGCAGGGCGCTTGTCGAGCACGGGACCCACGACCTCGGGGATCACGTCGCCCGCCTTGTGCACGATGATGGTATCGCCCTCGCGCACGTTTTTGCGACGGATCTCGTCGATGTTGTGCAGCGTTGCGCGCGCGATGGTAGAGCCGGCAACCGTGACCGGGTCGAACTCGGCGACCGGCGTGAGCACACCGGTGCGGCCCACTTGGATGCGAATCTCGCGCAGGACGGTCTGCTTTTCCTCGGGCGGGAACTTAAAGGCAATAGCCCAGCGCGGTGCGCGAGCGGTAAAGCCCAGGTCGAGCTGCTGCTGGAAGCTGTCGACCTTTACGACTACGCCGTCGATGTCGTAGTCCAGGTCACCGCGGTGCTCAAGTGCCTGGGCACAGAACTCGTGAACCTCAGCCGGCGTGGCGCAGCGGGCCACGTTGGGGTTGACGCTGAAGCCGGCGCTGCGCAGCCAGTCGAGAAATTCGCGCTGGCTGTGGACGTGCAGCGGATCGGTATCGGCAATGGCGTAGATAAAGGTGGCCAGGTCGCGGCGTGCCGTGACCTTGGGATCCTTCTGGCGCAACGATCCGGCAGCGGCGTTGCGCGGGTTGGCGAAGGGGTCGCGACCCTCGGCATCGGCCTCTTCATTCAGACGCACAAAGCTGCCCTTGGGCATATAGACCTCGCCACGTACTTCGATGGCACGCTCGCGGTCGGCGCCCATGTGGGCGAGCGCCGGCTCGGACAGGTGCATGGGCACATCCTTGATGGTACGCACGTTGAGCGACACGTCCTCGCCCGTGGTGCCGTCGCCGCGTGTGGCCGCGCGCACAAAGGTGCCGTTTTGGTAGGCAAGCGCCACGCCCAGACCGTCAATCTTAAGCTCGCAGGTATAGGTGACGCTACCGGCTCCGAGCGCATCCTCGGTGCGCTGGAGCCACGCGTCGAGCTCGTCCAGATCCATGGCATCGTCCATGGAATACATGCGTGCCATGTGCGTGACCGGCGTAAACTGCTCGCTCACGTAGCCGCCCACGCGCTGGGTATAGCTGTCGGGCGTCACCAGGTCGGGGTAGGTGGCCTCGATCTGCTGGAGCTCAACGAGCATTTTGTCGAAGGCGGCATCCGTGATCTCGGGCGCATCGAGCATGTAGTAGCGGTAGGCGTGGTAATCGAGCTCGTGGCGCAGCTCGGCCGCACGCGCCGCCGCCTGGGCACGGGCATCGGCCGGTGCAGCGGTATCCTCGCTCGCGGGCGTTTTGGTATCGATATCTACACCGTCACCAAACAGGCTCGATTGCTCCATTGCGGCACTCCTTCGCTCGATTTCAAACGGATACTAGAGTACCACCGGTCACAATGGGGTCGAATCGCCCTTTCAAACCGCATCGAATCGGCAGCCGCCAGACCGGAGTGGATCGCGCGATCAACTCATGCCCTTGCCATTTCTAAATGATCCGTTTCCCCGTCCCCAACGGATCAATAAGAAAAGAGGGGACTGTCCCGCGTTGGCGGGACAGTCCCCTCTGGCTTCGATATGTGCAATACGGTTCGTTAGAAACCCTGACCGTTGCCCTGACCCTGACCCTGCTGGCCAAGCAGCTCCTCCAGATACTGGCGCAGCTGCTCGTCGGTAATACCGCCGTTGCCGGTATCGGTCGCGCTGTCGTTCTGCTGCTGGTTCTGCAGCTCCTCGTCGGAGCCCAGCTCAACCGTGACCTTCTTCTCTTCCTTGCCGCGCATGAGCGTGATCTCGACCTTCTCGCCCACCTCGTGGCTGCGCAGCGCGATGATCAGGCCGTCGGCGCTCGAAATCTCATCGTCGCCCAGCTTGGTGATGACGTCGCCCTCCTGAATGCCGGCCTTGGCGGCAGGACCATCCTCAACGACGCTCGCCACATACGCGCCGCTATCGGTGCTCAACTTGTTGGTGCGGGCGTTAAGCGCATTGACGCTCGAAAGCGTAGCGCCCATGTACGGATGCACCGGCGTCTTACCGTCGATGATCTGGTCGGCAATGTTCTTGGCGTAGTTAACCGGAATGGCAAAACCCACGCCCGAGCTGGAGCCCGAGTAGCTCTCGATAAGCGAGTTGATACCCACAAGCTCGCCATTGTCGTTGACGAGCGCGCCGCCGGAGTTGCCCGGATTGATGGCGGCATCGGTCTGGATCATGTTGGCATAGATGGTGTTGCCGCCGGTAGAGCTCATGGCCGTGGAGCGATACAGCGCCGAGACGATACCGGTGGAGACAGACTGTTCGTTACCGAAGGGCGAGCCGATCGCCATGACCCACTCGCCCACGTTGAGCTTGGAGGAATCACCGATCTCAATCGGCGTGAGCTTGGAGGCGTCGGCGTCCTTGAGCTTGATGACGGCCAGGTCGCTCGAAGCGTCGTTGCCCACGAACTCGGCCTCGTAGGTGGTGCCGTCATCCATGGTCACCACGTACTGGTCATAGCCATCGACCACGTGGTTGTTGGTGAGGATGTGGCCCTCGGTATCGAGCACCACGCCCGAACCGACGCTGCCCGAGCCGTCCGACTCGTCAGCAGACTGCGAAAGCGAGCCATTCTGGCTGCCGCTCGAAGTGGCGGTAATGGAAACCACGGAGGGCAACGCCTTGGCAGAAACGGCCTCGGCCAGCGTGGTGTCCTCGGAATCAATCGTAATCTTTTGCGTCGATGAACCCGAAGCGCCCGCCGTCACGGCATTCTTTCCGCCGCCAATGTTGAGCGTGCCGCTCATAATGAGCGCAATGACCAGCAGGGCGCCGCAGGCACAGCCGGCGAGTGCCGTAATAAAGATCGGCAGCTTTTTGGTCTTAGTCTTGACCACTGTGTGCTTGTTTACAACCTGCTGGCTGCCCAGCGGCTTTCCGGTCTGCGTGTCGTAGGCCTGCACGTAGGGAATGTTGCTGTCGGCAGGCGTCGACTCTACCTGCACACGCGGCTGCTGTTGGGTCTCGCCGGCGTTGCCCGCATCCTGGGGACGCTGGGAATCGTTCTCGCTCATAGCTGCGATCCTTTCGTCAAATAACCAAAGGCCCGCCAAACATGTGGCGGGCCATCATTGTTCACGTTGAGTTGTACCCCAAGCTGGGCAGTCCCGAGCACTAGATGCCAAGATTTCAGCTTTGCTTAAGTAATGACATGCTTATAGGCCAATTCGTTTTATGCCGTCATGTCTATTCGATATAACAGTCGATAGCAAAACCCACGGCTTCGCTCTCTGGCGTGAAAATAGTCTCTCTGCTTCTTGTTCGCGTTTTTTTCATTGCCATTTTCATCTCTGACCACCGCGCCAACCACGAGCGCCAATCGCTTCCGAGCGTCCGGCAGCTCCAAGGCTTCCGCCATCCCAGCTCGCATCAAAATGGGAGCTCCTGCCATCAGGCCTAAGAACTGTTTTCCATCAATCATTCTTCATTCCCCTGGTCTGCTTGATTTGGCTTTCTCGGCTGAATGGGGATATAGAACAGTCCCGTCAAGTTCCTTATCTTCCACAAAAACTAGAATCCATTTTTCACCTGCCTTCAACCCTGCAACATATCCGGAACTTGACTTGCGGCGCATATCGATCTTTTTATGGCAACCACTTGGCATCAACGCCTCAAATTGCCCGTTATGAACATCCGATAGAGTGCGAACTTCGATCGCAACAACCGTGTCGTTTTCTCCCCCATTAGTCGCCCCTAGCAGGGACAAACTCACTGCAGCGACCAAGGCAAGGAAAAGAACCAATAGGGGTATTGCCCTTCGAATGAACTTGTCGCCGTTCACGAGCACAATCACCCCTTGCAATATGTTCCGTCGTGAGCCGTGTAAATTGATACGTCATATGGAAGAAACTGCAGCCGGTTTGTCTATCCATTCCAAACCACAAGCAGGTACTTCTTGGCATTTGAGTATGTGTTATACATTGCCACATAGCCCACAACTGCCATTGCGTGCCCGCTGCCATTTGACCGGAGCCCCCCGGAGAAAACATTGCCGAAACGCGCATGCGTAGGTTTTCGCCTCTTTGATAACTTTCGCCTGCGTTGGCGTTATCATTCCCGAAATCGTTTTGCTCGCATCAACAACGTAATCCCATTTATACAAATCCATGGCAAGTAACTAAATGTTATTCGCCAGATAGTGCTATACGCTTGATATTGTTTTTACTAACGCACTTTCAGTCGGTAAAAGGTATGATTCTTGCCACAAGCGAGAAAAGGGCACCGAAAAACTCCGGTGCCCTGTATCGTCTTCTGGTTATCCCTAGTCCTTAAACAGATAGCCCACGCCGCGGACGGTGGTGATGTGTGCCGCGATCTGCGGGCCCACCTTGGAGCGGATGCGTCGAATGTGCACGTCGACGGTGCGCGTGCCGCCGCAGTACTCAAAGCCCCACACGCGGTGCAGCAGCACCTCGCGGCTGTAGGCACGGTTGGGATGCGTCGCCAAAAAGCTCAGCAGCGAG
The DNA here is from genome assembly GCA_905194345.1 of Coriobacteriaceae bacterium. Classification (GTDB taxonomy): domain Bacteria; phylum Actinomycetota; class Coriobacteriia; order Coriobacteriales; family Coriobacteriaceae; genus Collinsella. Next base: position 39,204 of record CAJJRZ010000001.1, on the reverse strand, counting down.
TACTCCATCAGCGTCAGGTCGATGGGCTCGTTATCGAGCGTTACCTGGTAGGTAGCCAGGTTGATCTCGAGGTTATCGATGTTGAGCACATCGTCGGCGGTGACGGTCTCCTCCTCGCCCATCAGGCGCTGCGCACGAGCCTTGAGCTCGTTGGGCGTCGCCGTGGGGCATACAAAGTCGGCATGCGCGTGATTGGGCAGGCGCAGGGTGCCGAGCGCCTCGTCGTCGACGATCACCAGCATGGGAACGCCGCCGCGATCGTCAAGCCACTTGGCTATCTGATCGATGCGGTCGCTGCGGATGCCGTCGGAGTCGAGGATTAGCAGGTCAAAGTCGTGCGCCGCAGTCGGTGAATCGGGAGTTGCCAGGCTCACCTCGACACCCAGGGTGGTCGTCAAGCTGCGGGCAAACTCATGGAAGCGCGTCGTGCGCGCCATGAACAGGGCACTCTTTTCGGACATATCGGCCTCCAAAGAAATGAGCTCAATCGTACTGAAACAAGCCAGCGCGATTAGGAGTTCGCCAGGTAGTGCTTGATCTCCCATTCGGTGATCGTGGACTCAAACTTATGCCACTCGTCGCGCTTCTTTTTGAGGAAGAAGCTATGGATGTGCTCGCCGAGGGCATCCTTCATAAACTGCGAGTCCTCAAACACGTCGAGCGCCTCTTTGAGCGAGCGCGGCAGCGGCGTGTAGCCGGCCTCGACCATCTGACGGTCGGTAAGCTTGAGCGTCTCGGCCGTGGCCTCGGGCGGGAGCTCCAGCTTGCGCTCGATACCGTCGAGACCAGCCGCCAGCGTGACGGCGTTGACCAGGTACGGGTTGGCCATGGGGTCGGGGCTGCGCAACTCGATACGCGTGGACAGCTGCTTGCCGGGCTTGTAGACCGGGATGCGGACCATACTCGCGCGGTTGCGCAGGCCCCACGTGGCGTACTGCGGCACGGAGTCGCCGCCCGTGGTGATGCGCTTGTACGAGTTGACCGTGGGGTTGGTGATGGCGCTGATCTCGCGCGCGTGCGCCAAGATGCCGGCCATGTAGTGCTTGGCGATTTCGGAGAGGTGGTACTTCTCGTCGTCCTCGCCCCAAAAGACGTTGTTGCCGTCGTGGTCGAACAGCGACTGATGCAAAAACATGGCGCTGCCGTCCTCGCCCGCCAACGGCTTGGGCATAAAGGAAGCGTGGCAACCGCTCTCGTAGGCCTGCTGCTTAATGATGAGCTTGGCCGTGGTGACGGCGTCGGACATGCTCAGGGCCTCGGCGTGACGCAAGCTCATGCCGTGCTGCGAGCGGCCGGCGGCGTGGAAGGTGTACTCCACGGGCACGGACATCTTCTCGAGCGTGAGGACCGTGTTGCGGCGCAGGTCGCGAGCGGCATCGCTCACCGAAAGATCGAAGTAGCCCACGTTGTCGAGCGGCTCGGGCGTGTGCTCGTCGGGAAAGTAGTAATACTCCAGCTCGGCGCCCACGTTGAGCAGATAGCCAGCCTTCTCGGCCTTGCGGAACATGCGGCGCAGAGCGTCGCGCGGGTCGCCGGCAAACGGCTTGCAATCGGGAGTGCACACGTCGCAGAACACGCGGGCGACGCCGTTGTGGCTCGGGCGCCACGGCAGGATCTGGAAGGTTGAAGCATCGGGGAATGCGAGCATGTCGGCTTCCTCGGGCGTGGCAAAGCCCTCGATAGCGGAGCCGTCAAAGCCAATACCCTCCTCAAAAGCGACTTCGAGGTCCTCGGGGCTAATGGCAAAGTTCTTGAGGCGGCCGAGAATGTCGACAAACCACAGACGCACAAAGCGGATGTCACGCTGCTCTACGGAGCGGAGTACGTAATCGATGTTCTGCTGGTTCATGTCGCTCCCCTTTCTTTCGGGCGGGTTTCGACTGGTCTATATCGCAGATACTATCGCAGAAAAATGTTTCCGCAGGGTTAAAGCGTATCAGGCGCTCAAAAAACGTGGGCGCGGAGGCCGTCTGACTTACGCGCGATCATAAAGGATCACTCCTTCGCGCTCGATTACCGCGGCAAGATCGGCATCAAGATGGTCGCTCGAGACAAGATCAACCTGCCTCCCAGTTTCTTTGCGCACCGCCTCGCCGAATGCCGACAACGCGAAAAGGCCAAAGCCCTGATCGCGATCGACTTCGAGACGCAAGTCAATGTCACTATCGGCACGCGCGTCGCCACGAGCATACGAGCCAAAAAGAATCACGCTTTTGATGGCGGGAATCGGGCTGGCCGCCTCACGGACAGCGGACTCAATCTGAGCGGTATCCAAAATGCCCGCCGCGACGCTTCCGCTCGCAGAGCTTTTACCGAGTGAAGGGACAAACGGCAGCGAACGCTCGCGCAGCATCTGTCTCATAAACATATTGACTGCAACAGACGAAGTCATGCCAAGTTCTTCGCACAGCTCGGCAAATGAATCTTTAATTGACGAGTCCACTCGCACACTCAGCACAGACGCAGCCATGGATACCTCCTGTATGACATTGTCTATATATTATCACACAGACTAGCGCGAGGTCGAAGCGCGGTGTTCGATGTGGCCGGGGATCTCGATGCGCTTGGGAGCCAGCCTTGCGGCCTCGCCCACCGTGGTGGTGACGACGTTAATGCGCTCGGACAGACGCTCGACTACGCGCTCGGCGATGGCGACGGTGTCCTGCGCGGCCGTGGTCACACCGCCAAAGAGCACGTGGTTCCAGGGGTAATCGTCAAACGTCGCAATCTTGAGGCCAGCCGGCAACGAAGGTCCCAACTGTGCCAGCGCCTCGGTCAGGCGCAGAAAGACCAGGCCGTTGACGGCAATGAGGCCGAGCTTTTTACCCGCATAGCCGCGGATGGTCTCGTCCAAGCGGCCAACGCCCGTGGCGCCACCGTCGGCCAGGGTGACGACCTCGCCGGCCAGGCCGCGTCGCGAAAGCTCGTCGACAAAGGCCTCGGCGCGCTCACGACGCACGGGGCTGTCGTCGCTCGCCTCGGTGAGCAGGCACAGACGCTCGCTGCCTGCAGAGGCCAAGGCGTCTACCAGGCCGGCGACCAGCTCACGGTTGTTGGAGGTCACCAGATCGATGCCGCCATTGGCAACATCGCGGTCGAGCAGCACGACGGGCAGGCGCCCCGCGGCCGCGGCAATCGCCTCGTCGTTGCCGCCGCAGGTGTTGACGATCAGGCCGTCCACGCCGGCATCGATAAGTCTGGCGAGCGACTCTGTCTCCTTGGCGGGGTCGTTGCCGTTAATGGCCGTCATGAGCGAGCAGCCGCGCGCAGCGGCGCTGGCGGAAAGGTCCTCAAGCATGGCGCTGGAGAACGGGTTGCTAATGTCGGCCAGGATCACGCCGATGAGATTGGTGCGCGAGCTGCGCAAATTACGTGCGGCGGCACGCGGGCGATAGCCAGTGCGCTCGATAACCGCCGCGATGCGGGCGCGGGTCTCCTCGGTCATCTGCCCGGGGCGGTTATTGAGGTAGCGCGAAACCGTGGCCGGGCTCACGCCCGCCTCGGCGGCAATGTCCTTGATTCTCATCTGCGCCATAGCGCACCCCGTTTCCCCATTGTCGGCAACCTGAGCCATTTTAGGCATTTATACGGACTGCCTACGCCACCAGAGCCGCAGGACGATCTTAATTTCACCGCAGCAAATAAAGGGGGCGAGTTAGATAGCCGAGTCTTTGGACAGCTCGAAATAGTCGGGATGCAAGGCGATAACCGGGCCCTGCTCCTCGGGCATCAGATGCAGGTGTGTCTCTGCCAGGTAGCTCGCCGTATCGGTATCGCCCTTCTTAATGGCCTCGAGAATCCGGCGATGCTGCCGACGAATCGGCTCCCAATCCAGATCCTGCGACACCATACGCAACCAGTTATATCGCTCAAAATGCGTGTTGATGCTCTTCATCCAATCCCACAACATGTGACGGCCGACAATCGCAAAACACGTCTCATGGAACAGGTTGTCCAGATCGAAAAAGCGACGCGTTTCGCTATGGTCGAGCGACTCGGACTCGGCAAGAATCTGACCGAGCCGATGCTTTTGCTCGGGCGTGGCGGCCGAACAGCATTTGATGAGCACGCTTCGCTCGAGTTTCTCGCGCAAGAAACAGGCGTTCTCGGCGCGCTCCATGCTGATTTTTGAGACATAGGTGCCGCTTTTGGGACGCGTTTCCACCAGCTCCTGCTCGCGCAGGCGCACAAAGGACTCGCGAATGGGCGTGCGCCCGATTCCCGTCTCCTTTTCCAGACCAATCGCCGAAAGGCGCGTGCCGGGCTTGAGCTCGGCATAGATGATCTTGGAGCGCAATGCGCTGTATGCCTGATCTTGCAGGCTCTGATAATGCTGGTGTTGTTCCATAAAGCTAAAGCCCTCGGATGAAGCTCACGGTTTGTCGAATACCACGTAATACTATCGCATCCCCCATTCCCTCAGTTGCGGTGAAATAGGGCGCGCTCGCGTCGCCAAGATCACAAGAGCAAGCGGCGGCATCCCGAAACCCGGGACACCACCGCTGTTTTGCTATCGGATGGCGCAGAGACGCCCCTCCTCATGCGCCAAGGGATTGATTAGAGCTCGCAGGCGACCTTGTAGCCATCGCCGATGGCGTCGCGGATGTTGCCGCACTTGTTGGCATCGCCCAGCACGTGGGTGGCAACACCGGCTGCAGCCAGGTCATCGGCCAGCTTGGTATTGGGACGATAGCCCATGGCAAGCACCAGCGTATCGGCACCGGCGATGGTGCGGATCTCGCCGTCCTTCTCGTAGCTGATGGTGTCCTCGGTAATCTCGGTCACCTTGGCCTCGGTCAGCACGTGAACGCCCTTGGAGAGCATGCGCGTGATGAGGACCGCGCGACCGGCACCACCCTCGTTGGCGGCGAGCGTCTTGGTCATCTCGATAACGGTGACGTCGCGGTTTGCCGGCGACAGATCGTTGACCAACGGGGCCAGGTAATCGGCCGTCTCGCAGCCGACGGTGCCGCCGCCCACGATGACAATCTTCTTGCCCGGGAAAGCCTTGCCGCCCAGCAGGTCATCAGCCGTCATGACCTGCTTAAAGCCCTGCATAAAGGCCGGGGCGATGGGTTCGGCGCCATAGGCCAGGACGACCTCGTAGCCCGCGTAGTCACGCTGAATGTCCTCGGCCGAGAGCTCGGTGCCAAAGACGCATGTGACGCCGGCCTCGGCCAGGCGACGGTACTGATACTTGATCACACGGGTGAGTTCCTGCTTTGCCGGCGGAACGGCCGCGATGCGCATCTCGCCGCCCGGCTCGTCCTGCTTATCCACGAGCACTACGTTGTGGCCACGCTTGGCGGCAATGTAGGCTGCCTCCATACCCGCAGGACCAGCACCCACGACCAGAACGTTCTTGGCCTCTGCGGCAGGCTCGTAGCCGGCCTCGTCGCGCTCCACGTCCGGGTTGACGGTGCAGGAGATGCGCTTGCCGAACATAATGCCGTTCAGGCAGCGCAGGCAGCCGATGCAGGGACGGATCTCGTCGGCGTTGCCGGCAGCCGCTTTGTTGCAGAACTCGGCATCGCACAGATTGGCACGGCCCATCATGCAGATGTCGGCAGCACCGTCCTCGATCAGCTCCTCGGCAATCCATGCCTCGTTGATGCGGCCGACCGTGGCAACGGGAATATTCACATGCTTTTTGATCTCGCGCGAGCAGGCGGCGTGCGAGGCCTGCTGCGTACCGGCGGCGGGAATGGCGGAGCCGCGCTTGATGGTAGTGCCGCCCGACACGTGAATCATGTCGACGCCGGCCTTCTCCAGGCGACGCGAGACGTAGATCATGTCGTTGAGGGTCAGGCCGCCATCGGTGTACTCGTCGCCCGAGATACGGACGTCGATGATGAAGTCCTTGCCGCAGCGCTCGCGAATCTCGGCGATGACCTCGAGCAAAAAGCGCATGCGAGCGTCGAGCGAGCCACCGTACTCATCGGTACGCTTATTGTAGAGCGGGGTCAAAAAGCCGCCGAGCATGCCGTGGGCGTGCGCCGCATGGACCTCGACGCCATCGACGCCAGCCTTTTGCATACGCACAGCGGCGTCGCCAAACTGGTGCGTGAGCGTATGGATCTCGTCAACCGTGATGGGGCGCGGTGCCTCGCGGGCGTAAGACGGGCCCACAAAGGACGGAGCGATCAGGCGCGGCGTGCCCGGAACGTTAAAGGCCATGTAGGCGGGGTGGAAGAGCTGCGGCATGATCTTGCAGCCATACTCGTGGACGGCCGCGGCGAGCTTTTCCCAGCCGGGGATAAACGTGTCGTCGTAGCAGCACATGTCGCCCGGCAGATAGGTATAGGTGGGCTCGACCGTCACGACCTCGGTAATGATGAGGCCCACGCCGCCCTTGGCGCGGGCACGGTAATGATCGACCAAGTCGTCAGTCACATAGCCATGATCGGCCAGGTTGGTGGATACCGGCGGCATAAAGACGCGGTTCTTGACCTCGGTCGTACCGACCTTGATCGGGCTAAAGAGCATCGGATAGGCGGAGGACTCCATACAGGCTTCCTTTCGTTTGAGCCGCTCGGCGGCAGTTGCTAACGACCCTATCGTATCAGCAACTGCCGTATCCGCAGTCATATACGCTCAAACGCCAGTCGGCTAATGAATACCGCGGCCCAAGTCTTCGGTGATTTTGTCTACGCCCTTAAGTGCGGCGCAGGTCTTTTTGTTGGAGCAATGTCCCGTGCAAACGCCACCTTGAGCGCAGTCGGCGCAGGTGCCCTTGCGATAAATGCGCACGCACACGGCGACAAACGCAATACCGATAACAGCCAGTACAACAATATCGATAGGTGCCATAGCAAGCCTCCTCTAGTTAACCACCACTTACTTTACCCCATTCTCCACCTGCCAAAAAGGGACAGGTATATTTTGGTCGGTTTTATCTGCGGAAACGCCACATCTCCCTCACCAAAAAGCCCGAGTGTCGCTGGGACACCCGGGCTCGTGGAAAGGGGCTAATCCTTATTCGGACTTAAGCGGAAACTGCGGCGGAAGCAGTGTTGGTCTCGTCCTCGTCGGTCCATGCATGCTTGGGCATGGGACGGAAGATCTGGAAGAGCATCGCAACCAGCAGCACGATGGCTACAATCGTCCAAATACCAAACTGGCCCAACACAAACAGGTTGTAGAACTGGTTGATGAACAGGCCGATGACCCAAGCAAAGGCGCACTCGTAGCCGATGGCGATAGCGGTCCACTTGCCGGAATCCATCTGGTTGCGGATGGTGCCCATGGCTGCGAAGCACGGAGCGCACAGCAGGTTGAAGGCACCAAAGGCCACGCAAGCACCCATGGTGGGGAACATGCCCGCAAACGCGGTCCACAGGCTCGGGTCGGTCTCGCCAGCATCGGCGACGGAGAGCAGCGAGCCGGCGGTAGCGACGACATTCTCCTTAGCCACGAGGCCGGAGACGGTCAGCGCAGTGGCCTGCCAGGTGCTAAAGCCGAGCGGGGCGAAGATCCAAGCGACCAGGTTGCCGAGCATGGCGAGCACGGAGTAATCCATGAACTCCTCGGGGATGCCGTCCATCGCAGGCAGGAAGCCAAAGGAACCGTTGTAGCTGCCAAAGTTGGAGAGGAACCAAACGACGACGGTGGACGCGAAGATGACCGTACCGGCCTTCTTGATAAAGGCCCAGCAGCGCTCCCACACGTGCAGCGCCCAAGAACGGATCGCCGGGAAGTGGTAGGCAGGAAGCTCCATAACAAACGGCGTCGGGCGACCGGCGAAGAGCTTGGTCTTCTTGAGCATGAGGCCCGAAGCAATGACGGCAAAGACGCCCAGGAAGTAGAAGAGCGGGCTGATCCACGCGGCGGTGGTCGAAGAATCGCCGATGATGGAACCCATGAGCAGGGCGATGATCGGCAGCTTGGCACCGCAGGGAATAAACGTGGTGGTCATGACCGTCATGCGGCGGTCCTTCTCGTTCTCGATGGTCTTGGTGGCCATGACGCCGGGGACGCCGCAGCCCGAGGACACGAGCATGGGGATAAAGGACTTACCGGACAGGCCAAAGCGGCGGAACACGCGGTCCATGATAAAGGCGACGCGGGCCATGTAGCCGCAGTCCTCCAGGAAGGACAGCATCACAAAGAGCAGGAACATCTGCGGGACGAAGCCGAAGATGGCGCCCAGGCCGCCGACGATGCCGTCGCAGACCAGCGAATCGACCAGGCCGCCGTCCTCGGTGCCGCCCGCCACAAGGGCGTCGTGCACCATGGTGGTGATACCCGGGACATAGGGGCCGTACTCCGCCGGGTCAATCGAATCGGCAGCGTCCTCACCCACAGCCTCGACAGCCGCATCATACGCATCGCGACCCTGACCGAGCACGTACCAACCGTCGGTGCCGAAGAGCTGGTCGTTGGTGAAGTCGGTCACCGTGCCGCCCAGGGTAGAAACGGCGATGTAGTACACGCAAAACATGATGACCACAAAGATCGGCAGGCCCAGGATACGGTTGGTAACCACGCGGTCGATCTTCTCGGAGGTGCTCATCTTGGCAGGAGCCTTGGTCATGCACTCGTCGATAATGTGGGCAATCACGCCATAGCGCTCGCCGGTGATGATGGACTCGGCGTCGTCGTCGCAATCCTGCTCGCACTGGGCGACCAGCTGCTCAACGCGAGCGGCCTTCTCCTTGGTGAGGTTGATGAGCTTGCAGGCGTCCGCGTCGCGCTCAAACAGCTTGACAGCGTAGTAGCGACGCTTGTTGGCGGGAACGCTCGCCGGCAGGTTGTTCTCGATGTGGTCCAGAACGTCCTCGATAGAGGAATCGAACTTGTGCTCCGGCACCTGGCCCTTGGAAACAGCGGACTTCTTAACCTGCTCGAAAAGCTCCTTGATGCCCTTGTTCTTAAGGGCCGAGATCATCATGACCGGGCAGCCGAGCTTCTTGGACAGCTTGTCGGTGTCGATCTTGTCGCCGTTCTTCTCGACCAAGTCGGCCATGTTGAGGGCGACGACCACGGGCAGGCCGGTCTCGATAACCTGAAGCGCCAGGTACAGGTTGCGCTCGAGGTTGGTGGCATCGACCACCTGGACGACGACATCGGGCTCGCCGCTCATGAGGTAATCGCGCGAGCACTGCTCCTCGGGGCTGTAGGGGGAAAGCGAGTAGATGCCGGGGAGGTCCGTAATCGTGACGTTCTTGTCACTCAGGAGCTTGGCTTCCTTTTTCTCAACCGTGACGCCGGGCCAGTTGCCAACGTAGCCGTTGGCGCCGGTGATCAGGTTGAAAAGCGTGGTCTTGCCGCAGTTGGGGTTACCCGCCAGCGCGACATGGATCTGAGAATCCGCCATTCAATCCTTCTTCCTTGTGTGCCCGCGCTGCTTTCTCCGCGCAGGCTGGATAATGTGCTTCAAAGATGCTGCATTAAGTTAGAAAAACCTAACTTTATCTGCAGAAATATGTGCCGCCGGCCCTTACTGGACCTCGACGACGGCAGCCTCCTCCTTGCGGATGGAGAGCTCGTAGCCACGCACGTTGATCTCGACCGGATCTCCGAGCGGTGCAACCTTTACGACCTTGAACGAAGTGCCCTTGATGAGCCCCAGGTCCATAAGGTGGCGGCGAAGCGCACCCTCACCGTGAAGCTTGACGATGGTGGAGCTCTCGCCCACCTTAACGTCACCCAACGTCTTCATTTACTTGTCCCCCTTTCGGTTTTTTAAATGCTGCGGACTAACTGACGGTCATGATGTGCATGGCAACCTTGGAATCGATACCAAAGCGTGCGCCCAGCACCGTGACGATGATATTGGCGCCACTCGAGCTCACCACGTGAATTTCGCTGCCCTCGACAAAGCCGAGGTCCTTGAGGTGGTGCTTCATATCCTCATTGCCCTTTACACGAGACACGCGCACGGTTTCGCCCGCTTTTACCATCGAAAGCGGCATTGCCGGCATCTGCGGTCCGCAAGACATGAGTGGCTCCTAACGTCAGTTCGTCCTCAACATCGACGCGGTAAAAGTTAACCACATCTATGTTCGCTTTAGTAAACTAGCACGTGGTTAACTTTTTGGAAAGGGTCCCCATTTAGATTCCGAAAAGTTTCCTATACGAAACAAAAAGGCGCGGCAAAGAGCTGTCCTTTGCCGCGCCCTGTCATGCTTAGAGCGAGAGGTTTCTGATCGACGTGACGCAGGAAGCCTCGTCTACGCCCGAAACGCGGAAGATGATGTCCTCGCCGCACTCGCCGTAGAGAGCCATGAGCCCCATTACATCGCGGCCGTCGGTATGGCGATCGCCGATACTGACCGATACGTTGCTACGATGCTTGGCAATGATGTCGTAAAGCAGCGCAACCGGGCGGGCATGCAGTCCCAACGGATCTTTAATCGTCTTTGTAAACTCGACCATGTCCCCTCCCGCGGCATCGCACATTCGGCCGGCAAACCCAGCCACGTGGTAGTTATTGTAGCGTTAGATGCTTGTCGAGAGCTCCTCTGAACACCTCGTGGGCAAAAAGTGGCAAATATGAGTACTGTCACCAATTTAGTAGCAGCAAAATCGAGAGCAAAGTGCCTACTTTGAGCGATTCGAAGAGGTTGAAAGCCGTCAAACGCCCTTTAAAGGGGGTTAGATAAATTGATTTTGAGCCCATTTTCGCTCAGAACGGGCCGAAAAATATGACACCTCTTTTGCAACAGTACTCATATTTGGCATTTTTTGACCACGGGGTCCAAAACCATGTCCCAAAACACAAAAGGAGGGGCCTCGTAAGGCCCCTCCTTAGGAAAGGGAATCGATTTATTCCACAGCCGCAGATTAATCCTAGCCGCTACTCCATCATGTCGAGGACGGAGGGGCGAAGCTCGCTCTCGGCAGCCTCGGGATCGGTCTCGCGCAGGCGGTTGATGTAGCGGTTGTACCACATCACGGCAAGGCCCAGGAAGATAACTACACCGCCAACGTTGTAGACCAGTGTCAGCCACAGAGGCTGATCGAGCGGGATGGTGCCGCAGATAAGCACGAAGCAGAAGACCACAAGCAGGAATGCAGCAATGGCCAGGCCAAAGGTACGCGAACCCATGCGGAAGCCACGGGGAGCAGCGTCGAAGTTCTTGCGCAGCATAAAGTAGGCAAGCAGGATCAGCAGCGGCGGGAGCAGAGCGGTGGCAGCCGTCATGTTGGTGACGATCATGAGCAGGTCGTCTAGGTTGCCGGAGCCCAGGGCCGGGATGATCAGGATGGGGACGACGATGGCAAACTGCAGCCAGGCAGCGCGGGCAGGAATGCCGTGCTCGTTGAGCTCGACGATCTTGCTACCAAAGACGCCCTTGGGGATCTCGGTGAAGAAGACCTTGATGGGAGCAGAGGTCCACATCATGAGGGAGCCCAGCGTGGCAGCGAGAAGGATCAGGCCAATGACGCGCGTGGACACTTCCATGGGAATGCCAAAGTGGGCAAAGACAGCGCCGAATACGTCGAAGATACCGGTGGAGATGGCAACGCCGCCCTCGGGAATGAACAGGTTGACCAGCAGCGAAGCGCCTGCATACAGAAGGCCGATGGTCAGGCCGGCGATAACGACGGTGCGCACGAAGGCCTTGACGCCACCCTTAAGGTCGTTAAGGAACACGCCGACAGACTCAGCGCCGCCAACGCCCTGGATGATCCAGGCAAGCGTACCGAAGAAGCCCCACATAGTTGCGAAGTTGGTCGTGTCGGGAGCCATGTTAGCGGGGGTAGGAGCCGTAGCGAACTCGACGCCGCCAAAGGCAGCAGCCAGGGACAGCAAGATGAACACGGCAGTCAGGCCGAGAGCCGCGGTCGAGCCGAAGGAGGAAATGGAGCCGATCCACTTAGCGCCCTTGGTCGAAACCCACGTGGCGATAGCAAAGACGACGATCTCGATAATGGTGATCCACAGCTGCGAGAGCTCGGCATTGGCACCAAAGAACACGTAGCTCGCGTAAATGATGACGTTAGGCAGGACGGACGCAAAGTAGAACAGGTTAACGAACCAGTAGCTAAACGCCGTCAGGAATGCCCAGCGGCCGCCCATCGAGGTCTTGACCCAGGCGTACACGCCCGACTCGGAGTCCTTGTTAAGGCCGACGAACTCGGCGGTAACCAGGGTATAGGGGACAAAGTACAAAAGCGTGGCGAAGAAGAACGACGGCGCAGCTGCCAAGCCGATGGCCGCGTTGTTGTTGATGATGTTCTTGATACCGAACACGGCGGCGACCGTCATGCCCAGCAGAGCGAACGAACCAATCGTTCCTCGTTTTTCAGAGCTCATAAGCCCTCCCAATCATCCGTTATATCTCATCTAAAACCGTCCGGACTGCAAGCGCAATCGTGGACGGCGCACCTGCTAAGGGGAATGGGGAAAAGGGAGTCAACAAAGCCATCCCCCTTAACGGCGCTAAGCAAACGCCCAAACGGACGAATACTACTTGTTGGGGAAGGAATGACCTTCAACCGTCACGTGCAGTACCACGACGCGGGAATCCGCGACATCGGCCACGACACGGTAGGCCTCGTCAATTTCGACGACGGCAACGCCGCCGGCGGGAATCGTCACGGTCTCCCCCATACCCTCAAAGCGCTCGCGATCGTCGATATCGCTGTAAGTGCGCGTGCAGGTAAGATCCGCCTTGGAAGCCACCTCGACGGTCAGGTCGCCGTCGAGCGGAGCGAGCACGGCATGGTAGCGACGGTGACCGACCAGATCGGCGGTAGCGGCCTCGCGGGCATAGACCCACCAGTACACCAACGAGTCGCCGATGGAGTAAGCCACGTCGTGCTGCAGGTCGGCAACGCCATCGAGCGCCTGACCGGTGCGCATCCACTTCTTGACGGACTTCATCTGAGCGTCGAAATCGGCGCGCGAGTTAAAGACATGCATGACTTATGCCTCCTTAATGGGTGCCAGCGCCTGAGCCAGATCGGCAGACGTCAGCGGTCGCAGGGACACCTCAAAGCTGAAGCTCTCAAAACGGGTGCGATAGGAATCGAGCACCTCGGAACCCCAAGAGTTCGAACCAAGGCCGAGCAGCTGGTCGTTGATGTTGACCGTGACCGTGTCGCCCTTGACAAGGTCGTAGACGTGCTTGGCGTTATCGATGGCCTCGCAGCTATAGGGCCATGCCGAGAACGAGAACGGGTTGGAGGCGGCGTCGCTCGGACGCGTCACGACCAGACCGTCACCGTGACTGGAGCGCAGAGCAACCCAGCGGGTACCCTCACGGTTGGCGCAGTCCTGAGGCATAACGTAGGGCGTGAACATGTCGTCGACCGTAGTGCGGTAATGACCGACCGGGTTGGCGCGCAGCGAGTCCGGATAGTTCTCGCCCGGGCCGTGGCCATACCACTCGACGGCACGATTGCAACCGGGGACCTCGAAGGAGATGCCGATGCGCGGGATGATATCCGAGTAATCGCCGTAGGGCTCGCCGGAAACCTTGAGGTCGACGCGACCGCTCGGAAGCACGGTGTAGACGAGCTCGACGCGCATGCCGAACGCGCGGACGGGAGGAGCGATACGCTGGCTCACGGTAACGACGACCGCATTGCCGTCCTGCTTCCAAGAAACCTTGCGGGTAGACGTCTGCATCACATCGATGAAGTTGTCCTTCCACAGGGAGTCATACTCCTGAGCGTGGTTGTCGACGAGCGGATGCCAAAAACCAACCTGGGGACCAGAGGCCATTACGTCGCGGCCGGATGCCTTCCACTCGCTCACGGTACCGTTGACTTTGCTGAAGGTCAGCTCGCCGTTGAGGGAGTGAATGCGGATCTCTTGCTCGGTCTCCTCGACCGTAAGCTCAGGACGAGCGGGGGCGGCGATGGCCGGCGCCGGATGGTTTGCGATGGCAAACTGGCTTGCGCCCAGCTGGAACATCGGCTCGCACCAGGCGTGAGCCGCCATGGTGTAGGCGCGCACGGTCAGCAGGGTCTCGCCTACCGCGGCCTCGCGAATCACCAGTGGCAGCTGGACGGATTCGCCGGGAGCCACCGCGCCGGGCATAAGCGTCTTGCGGCACACTACATCGCCGTCTACCAGGGTCTCCGCCGACAGGCAGACATCCTCGAGGGTAGTAAACCAGCGCTTGTTCGTGACGGTCAGCTCGCCCGCCTCGGTGTCATAAGCCATGCGAACCGGGCAGATGACCTGGCCGTACTCGGTAAGGCCCGGGCTCGGCTGCTGCCAAGGGAACACCATACCGTCGATGCAGAAATTGCTGTTGTTGGGGTAATCGCCATTGTCGCCGCCATACATGTCGTAGGCAACGCCGTCCTCGGTCACAGCAGCCAAACCGTGGTCGCACCATTCCCAGATAAACTGGCCTTGGATGCAATCCCAGCGATCGAAGACCTCCTGGTACTCGGACAGGCCTCCGGGGCCATTGCCCATGGAGTGGCCGTACTCGCAGTTGATGCGCGGCTTGGGGAAGGGATGCTCACCAAAGTCGTTCATCTGCGACACACGGGAGTACATCGTGGAAATGACATCGACGGTATCGGCGTTGCGGTCCTCCTCGTAGTGGACCGGACGACCGTCGAGCTCGTGAGCCTTGGCGTACATCGCGCGGATGTTGCAGCCATAGCCGCTCTCGTTGCCCATCGACCACATAATGATGCAGGCGTGGTTGCGCTCCTGCATCACCAGGCGCTCAATGCGGTCGACGTAGGCCGGCTCCCATGCCGGGTCGTCGGTGACCAGGGCGATATTGCCGATATTCTCGAAGCCGTGACTCTCCATATCGGTCTCGGCGACCAGCATGATGCCATACTCATCGCACAGCTCGTAGAAGCGCGGGTCATTGGCATAGTGAGAGGTGCGCACCGCGTTGATGTTGTGTCGCTTCATGAGCTCCAGGTCACGGCGCATGCGATCGAGGCCCACGGCGCGGCCCTTGTGATCGTCGTGATCGTGGCGGTTGACGCCATGCATCTTAAAGTAGGTGCCGTTGAGGTAGATATGATTGCCCTCGACCGTCACCTCGGCAAGGCCCTGGCGATGCGGAACGTACTCGCTGACCTCGTCACCGTCGTAGACCTCAAACGTAAGGTCATAGAGGAAGGGGTCCTCGGGGTTCCAGAAGTGGGCATCGGCAACGCTGCACTCGGCATGGCCGTCGACGCACTCGCCCGTAGCGACCACGTTCTCGCCATCGCTGAGCGTAAACACGACGCGGGTAGCGCCCTCGGCCACCGTATCGAGCGTGATCAGAGCGGCATCGCCCTCGCGGTGCGTGCGGAACCTAAAGTCGACCAGGTGCGCGGCGGGACGCTGCATAAGGTACACATCGCGGAAGATGCCCGAAGCCCACCACATGTCCTGATCCTCGATATAGCTGCCATCGCTGTACTGCAGGACCTTGACCGCAAACAGGTTGTCGCCCTCGACGAGCGCGTCGGTCACGTCGAACTCGGCGGACAGACGCGAGCCCTTGGTCATGCCGATAAACTGGCCGTTGACGTACAGCTCGCCATAGCTCTCGATGCCGTCGAAGCGAATGATCTCGCGGGCGCCGGCAGGAACGGCGGGAAGGTTGACGATGCGCTGGTAGACGCCCGTGGGGTCGTCGGAGGGAACGAACGGCTGATCCACCGGAAACGGGAAACCCTCGTCGGTATAGGCAAGGTTGCCATAGCCGTCTACCTGCCACAGGTGCGGAACCTCCACGTGATCCCACTCGGACTTGTACGTGGAGAGCTCCTCGTTGGAGACGGCAGCAGGCCCCTCAAAGAGGCGGAACTGCCACGAGCCAGACAGCTGGACAAACCCGCGCGACAGCTCGCGGCTGTACGTAGCGGCGAGATCGGCGGTCTCATAACCCATAAAGTACGCATGGGGTGCCAGGCGGTTCCTGTGGGTGAGCGCTTGGTTTTCCCAATCGTTAATGGCGTCCATGGTGATGCTCCTTCGTCATCGTAGTGATTCTTGTGCAACCGGTTGTCCTTATCTTACGGGCGATGCAAAAAACTGTGCAACCGGTTGTCCGCTGAACGGTCGATTTGGCCGGATTAACGGTGCAACCGGTTGTACAACCGCGACACTTATGTCACCCTGAATATCGAAACTCAACGCAAAACATCGTTCTTAAGCTCGTAGGCAACCGCCACGCCCGCTGATATCTCACCCACACGAGACGTATTCGATTGCGGCTTGGTTGCAAAACGACACCTGTCACCGGATATCATGAACGCTGTTCAGGTGCACTATAGTAAGCTGTATCCGAACCAGCCCGTATCAGTGACAACATCGACCGCATTTTCCAGGAGACGCCATGACCCAGCCAGTTCGCACCGCACCTACGCTTGCCGAGGTTGCCGCAGCTGCCGGCGTGTCGCGCTCCACGGCCTCACGCGCCCTCAACGATTCGCCCCGCATTAGCGAGGAAACAAAAAAGCGCGTCCGTGCGGCGGCCAAGAAAGTCAATTTTGTCCCCAACGCTCGCGGCCGAGCGCTCGCTGTCGGGCGCACGGAAATCATCGCCGTGCTCGTGACCGAGCCCCTGAGTGAGCTCTTCAGCGACCCCACCTATAGCGAATTTTTGAGCGGCATTACCGAGGAACTGTCGGAGTCGTCCTATCTGCCCGTTATCTTGCAGGCGTCTTCTACGCATGAGCGCAACCGCGCACGCGAGCACTTTGAGCGCCGCTCGTTCGACGCCGTGATCGACGTCTCCCCTTACAAGGGCAGCGAGCTGCTCGAGGTGCTGCGCGAGCTGGGCGTACCCACCGTGTTGTGCGGCCAGCTCGAGGGCCACCCCTATCGCGATGTGTTCTCGACAGTCTACTCTGACGACGAAGAGGGTGGACGCTTTGCGGCACTCGCTATGAAAGAGCGCGGGCGCAAAGATATCGTCGCCGTGTTGGGACCGCAAGACAACCCCGCTGTTGTCGACCGCCTGCGCGGCTACCGCACCGTCCTGGGCGAAGACCTCCCAGGCGCAAACGTTATCTATACCGGCTGGAACAGCGGAGACGGCTATCAGGCCATGCACCAGATCCTCGCGCGCGAGATTGCTTTCGATGGCGTGCTCTGCGGATCGGACCGTATCGCGGCTGGCGTCATCACCGCACTCAACGAGGCAGGCCTATCCGTTCCGGCGGACGTTTCTGTCGTCGGCTTCGACGATCACGAGATTGCGGCGCGCTGCGTCCCCGCACTCACGACCGTCCGCCAGCCCCTGCGCGAAGAAGGCCACATGGCCGCCAACATTGCGCTCGACATGATCAAGGGTGCCGAGCCCACCACCTCCGTGATGCACATGCAGCTCGTTCAGAGAGACTCGCTGTAGGAAACTGGGCCGGACTTTTCGCCAGACAGTTGTTGCGGAAAGCCCGTCCCGTTTTGAGCGCTCATTCTGGAACACAGTTTCCGTTAGACCGCTCAAGCGGAAACTATGTCCCATTATTTTGCCGAATTCTGGGTCGCGCTTTCCCAGAGGACCCCCTTTGGGAAAGCGCGACCCGTTCTGGACGCAGATTCCGGGACGCACTTTCCGCAACGCCCGGTCATCCCATGCTCTCACAATCTCGGCGTATAAAAAACGAGGGAAGGCACGCGTCCTTCCCTCGTTGCAAGCAATTTGTGGCCGCTCGCCTACATCAAGCGCAGGCTGACGTCCTTGAGCTGGGCGCCGCTAACGGCACTCGGAGCGCCCGACATGAGGTCGGAGCCGCTGGCCGTCTTGGGGAACGCCATGACGTCGCGGATGGAGTCGGAACCGGTGAGCAGCATGCACACGCGGTCCAGGCCCAGAGCGAAACCGCCCATCGGGGGCGCACCAAACTTGAGGGCCTCCATGAGGAAGCCGAACTGAGACTCGGCACGCTCCTCGGTAAAGCCCAGGAGCTTGAGCATGGACATCTGCATCTCGGCGTTGTGGATACGCATACCGCCGCCGCCGGCCTCAAAGCCGTCCATGACAAAGTCGTAGGTGCACGAACCGGCTGCCAGCGGGTCGGCCTCGATCTTGGCGATGTCGGTCTCGGTCGGCAGGGTGAAGGGCTGGTGCTCGGCAGCGTAGGCCTTGCGGTCCTCATCCCAGTGGAACAGCGGGAAGTTGACGACCCACAGGAAGTCGTGGCCCTCGCGCTTGATCTCGAGCGCGTTGGCCATGTGGGAACGCATGCCGCCCAGGATCTCGTCGGAGAGCAGGCGCGGGCCGGCGGCGAACATCACAAGGTCGCCGGGCTCGACGTCCATGCGCTCGCGCAGAGCGGCCATCTCCTCGTCCGAGAAGAACTTGACGATGGGGCTGTTGATGGAGCCGTCCTCGCGGAAGGCGATCCAGGCCAGGCCCTTGGCACCAAACGTGGAGGCCACGCCGGCGAGCTTATCGATCTTGGCACGTGCCCAGGCACCGGCGCCCTTGGCGTTGATAGCCTTGACGACAGAGCCCTCCTCGTTTGCGGCAGTCGCAAAGACCTTGAACTTGGAGTTGGCGAAGATGTCGGTCAGGTCGACCAAGTGCATGCCATAGCGGGTATCGGGCTTGTCGGAGCCATAGGTGTCCATGGCCTCCCAGTAGTTCATGCGACGCAGCGGCGTGGGCATCTCGACACCCATGCGGCCAAAGGCGTCGGCCAGGACCTCTTCGAGCGCGCTCATGACGTCATTCTGGTCCACGAAGGACATCTCAATATCGACCTGGGTGAACTCGGGCTGACGGTCGGCACGCAAGTCCTCGTCGCGGAAGCACTTGGCAACCTGGTAGTAGCGCTCGACGCCACCGACCATAAGCAGCTGCTTCAGGAGCTGCGGGGACTGCGGCAGGGCGTAGAAGTTGCCCGGCTGGATGCGGCTGGGGACGATGAAGTCGCGGGCGCCCTCGGGCGTAGACTTGAACAGGGAGGGCGTCTCGACCTCCATGAACTCACGGTTGTGCAACGCCTCGCGAATGGCAAAGGTAAAGTCGGAGCGCAGCTTGAGGTTGGCCATCATCTCGGGACGACGAAGGTCCAGATAGCGATAGCGCAGGCGGGTGTCCTCGCTGGTCTCGATGCCGTCCTCGATTTGGAACGGCGGGGTGACGGACGTGTTGAGCACCTCGGCGTGGTCGGTCAGGACCTCGATCTCGCCGGTCGCGAGCTTGGTGTTGGTGGTCTCCTCGCCACGGGCGCGCACGACGCCGTGAATCTTGATGGGCCACTCGGGACGCATGGTCTCGGCGATCTTAAAGGCATCGCCGTCGGAGTGCTCGGGGTCGAAGGTGAGCTGCGTGATGCCCTCGCGGTCGCGAAGGTCGCAGAAGATAAGGCCGCCGTGGTCGCGGCGACGGCTCACCCAACCGGTGAGGGTGACCTCTTCGCCCACGTTCTCGAAGCGAAGCTCGCCGCAGGTACGGGTGTGCATGGAATGCTCATCGATGGGACGGGTCTGGCTCATACCAGTGATCCTCCTTTATGGATCTGTGCCGCCCCGTGTCGTTCCGGGCGGCGTCGTACAGATTTGCCCAGCCTGCGTAAACCGCGCAGCCAGACATGGCGTTCTATCTTATCGCACTCGCGTCGATGTGCCGCGAAAAAGTGGCTCCTGCCCAAAGACTTGACGGAGACGAAACAATTGACGCGCCGCGGCACCCGCCCGCGCTCGTCACGTGCGACAATATGCCCCAATAAAACAGCACTCGGAAAGGCCCGCCATGACTGCACGCCTCATCGTTATGGATATCGACTCCACGCTCATCAACCAGGAGGTCATCGACCTGTTGGGCGAAGAGGCCGGCGTGGGCGAGCAGGTGGCACAGATCACCGAACGCGCCATGCGCGGCGAGCTCGACTTTAAGCAGGCGCTCGAGGAGCGCGTGGGGCTGCTCGCCGGCCTGGACGAGAGCGTGTTCGAGCGCACCTTTGAGCGCGTGACATTTACCCCCGGCGCGTTGGAGCTTGTGCGCTCGGCGCACAGCAAGGGCTGGAAGGTCGGCGTGGTGAGCGGCGGTTTCCACGAGGTCGCTGACAAGATCGTGGCTGCCGCGGGTATCGACTTCTGCCTGGCCAATCGTCTGGAGGTCGTGGACGGCAAGCTCACCGGTAAGTTGGCTGCCGACATTGTGACCAAGGAGTCCAAGCTCATCCAGCTGCTGGACTGGGCAGTTGAGTGCGGCGTCGATATGGCCCACACCGTCGCGATTGGCGACGGTGCCAACGACATCCCCATGATTCAGGCCGCGGGCACGGGCATCGCGTTTTGTGCCAAGCCCAAGACGCGCGAGGCCGCCCCGTTTGCCATCGACGAGCGCAATCTGATGCTCGCCATGGACATCATCCTGCGCGACTAGCCAATCCGTCTAACAATTGATTCAGTCTGTCCTATAGTTTCCGAACAATTTTGTCCTAGTGTTCGGAAACATACCCTTTGAGTGCTAGACTTTGCGCCGTCGAAGGGAACATATATGGATAAGCGAGATCTTGAGCAATTGCTGAGCGATGTTGCCGGCGGAGCAGTCACCCCTGCCGACGCCCTCACGCGCATCCAGACGGCTCCGACCGCCGATTTGGGCTTTGCGCAGCTCGATCTTTCGCGCGGGGTGCGCCAGGGAGCCGGCGAGGTTGTCTACGGTGCCGGCAAAACCGCCGAGCAGATTGCCACCATTATCAAAGCATTACTCGATGCCGGCCAGGAGCGTATCCTGGTCACGCGCTTGGATGCCGAAAAAGCCGCGCGCACCGCTGAGCTTCTCGACAACGACATCGACCTGGGATATGTCCCGGACGCACAGCTCGCCCTCGTGGGCGGCAAGCCCTCCCCCACCGGCAACGGACGCATCGTTGTCGCCTGCGCCGGTACGAGCGACCTACCTGTCGCCGAGGAAGCCGCGTTGACGGCCGAGTTCTACGGCAACGAGGTCGATCGCCTCTACGACGTGGGTGTCGCCGGCCTGCACCGCCTGCTCGCTCATGCTGAGGAACTTGCCCAGGCGCAGGTGGTCATCGCCATCGCCGGCATGGAAGGCGCCCTGGCGAGCGTCATCGGAGGCCTTGTGAGCTGTCCGGTCATCGCCGTCCCCACCAGCGTGGGCTATGGCGCGAACTTTGGCGGCGTTGCCGCGCTGCTCGCCATGCTCAACTCCTGCGCCAGCGGCGTTTCGGTCGTCAATATCGATAACGGCTTTGGTGCCGCCTACCAGGCAAGTCTTATCAATCATCTGAGCGCCGGCACGTCCTGCGCCCGCTAAGGAGCATTTCATGTCCAACCATCACCACACGCTTATCATCGACGGCACCTCGGGCATCAGCGGCGATATGACCGTCGCGGCCCTGCTCGACCTGGGCGCCAGCGAGAAGCATCTGCGCGAGCAGCTCGCCACGCTGCCGGTCGACGGCTTTGAGATTGCCGTTACACGCGCAAACAAGCATGGCATCGACGCCTGCGACTTTGACGTTCAGCTGGCAGAGGAGCTCGAGAACCACGACCACGACATGGCCTGGCTCTACGGCAACGAAGCGCCTGCCGAGCACACGCACGAGCATGAGCACCACCATCATGATCATGGCGAGCATGAACACGAGCACTGCCACGAGCATGACCATGAGGCCCACGGTCATGGCCACGAGGGTCACCATCACGCCCACCACCATCACCACCGTTCTTTGGCGGACGTCACCGCCATCATCGATGGCTCGCAGCTAAGCGATGGCGCCAAGCGTCGCGCGCTCGCCATCTTTACCGCGCTCGCCGCCGCCGAGGCCAAGGCCCACGGCAAAACGCCCGAGACCGTCATGTTCCACGAGGTGGGCGCCGTCGACTCCATCGTCGACGTCTGCTCTGTCGCCATCTGCCTCGATGACCTGGGTATTGAGGACATCGTGGTCGAGTCGCTCTCTGAGGGTCACGGTACCATCCGCTGTGCCCACGGTCTCATGCCCATTCCCGTCCCCGCCGTCGTCAACCTGTGCCAGGCAGGCAATATCGCTCTCACGCCGGCACCGGTCGCCGGCGAGCTCGTGACGCCCACGGGTGCCGCCATCGTCGCCGCGCTACGCACGTCCGAGCACCTTCCGGTCCGTTACCGCATCGAGGCCGTCGGCTACGGCGCCGGCAAGCGCCCTTACGAGGGCTGCTCCGGCACGCTCCGCTGCCTGCTCGTTCACGTGGATGCATAGCCATGGATGCCCGCAAGGCAAAAAGCCGCGCCGCTATTGTCACGGCGTTTTCCGAGCTCCTGCGCGAGGAGGACTACGGCAAGATCACCGTCGGCGACATCATCGCGCGCGCTCACGTAGGCCGCGCGACATTCTACGGCCTCTTCAAGAGCAAAGATGACCTACTGTCCGAACTCGTGAGCGACATCTGCACCCACGCCCTCGATGATGACGGTACGCCCCTCGATGACCCGCTCGTACAGGTCGAACATATCCTCAACAACCTCTGGGAGCGCCGTCAGGGTGTACGCGCCCTCGTAGCCGGCGCCGGCTCACGCGTCTTCGCCGACTGCTTACGCAAGACCATCATGTCACGAGCAGCCGAAACCGTCCCCACCGACCCAAACGGCCCCGCCGCCACCATGGACCGAAGCTTCCTACTACACCACATAGCCTCAAGCTTCGTAGGAATGGTCCAATGGTGGGCCTGGCACAACTTCCAAGCCCCAAAAGAGGACGTAGCCAAAGACTACCTATCAGCCATAAAGCCCCTCTTCAACTAAGTAACTATCCCTTCCCAAAGTGGGAGCCCCATCCCAAAGTGCGGACCCCATTCAAAAGTTCCGCTCCGACTCTAGACGCCACGCATCCCAAAGTGTCACTCGCGCCTCAACGCCCCCAACAGCAACAAGCCCCTCCCATCAAAATTCAGATATATATGTTGGGTTGCTTGCACGAACGCACCCGGATTCCCGCAGGTCACGGCACAAGTTAACTTTCCGCCGCATTCCGCAGGACGCAAAAGCCCCCGCCGCACGAAGTGCGCAGCGGGGGCTTCTTGCATGTCCGAGGACGCGGCGGAAAGTTAACTTGTGCCGTGACCGGACGTTATATCAATTGCTCGGACTAGAACATGCCCAAGAAACCATGCACAAACAGCGCGGCCAGAGCGGCGCCGACAAACGGAGCGATGCCAGGAACAAGCAGGCCGTACTTCCAGTTGTTGTCGGCCTTGTTCTTGATCGGCAGCACCTGATAGGCCATGCGAGGACCAAGGTCACGAGCCTGGTTCATGGCGAAGCCGGTGATGCCGCCCATGCCCATGCCAACGGCCCAAACGATCAGGCCGACGCAGATTGCGAGCATCAGAACGTTCTCGCCGGCGCGGCTAGCGGCAGCAAGGATGGCGCTGATGAACACGAAGGTGCAGATAGCCTCGCAGAAGAAGTTACGAGCATAGTTCGTGCCCTCGGTGGTGGGGTTGGTCGAGAAGATGTTGCGCTGGGCAATGGGGTCGACGACGTCCTCGGAAGCCTTGAACTCATCGGCATACATAAACCAAGCGATCACGGCACCCACAAAGCCGCCGAGCATATCGGCAAGCATGAAGGGGATGCAGTTGCCCCACGGCACCAGGCCGACGATGCACTGGGCAAGCACCATGGCGGGGTTCATGCACACAGCGCCACCAAAGACAAACAGGCAGACCGAGATGCCAAAGGACCAGGTGGTGATGGCAAACATATGGCCGGAGCCCTGATACTTGGTGCCCTTGAGCACGGTATCGCAGTGAACACCCACGCCAAAGACGATCATGAGGGCCGTTGCGCCGAATTCGCAGAGGAGTTTGGTAAGCATAAAACCTTATCTTTCTTGTCGGTTATAAACGATTCGTTTAAGCCGCGCACTAGTGCTGTGCGACAACAACACCCAGGCCATCGGGGATGACGGCGACCTTGGCATCGGCACCCTTCATCTCAAAGGCGAGCTTGAGCGCTTCCTCGATAGTGTTGACCGGCGTCATGTGCATATCCTTGAGCATCTGGTGATCGCACAGGTCGGTGACCATGATCACAGGGTGATGCGCCAGGATGCGGGCAAAGATCTGGCTCGTCCACTGATCGGGCAGGGTCTCGTCCTTAGGACGATCGATGCAGGCGCGCTCAAACTCTGCCGGATCGTTGTCGGCGATGTTGTGATAGAAGCCCTCGCCGCCGTGACCGTCGGCACAACCGGCGACGTCGATGATCACGCCGCCCTCGGGAAGCGTGGCCTCGGCAGCGCACATGCCCTTCACAGCCTGATAGATGTTCTGATCGAGGGGGTAGCCGCCGTTAGTGGTAATGGCGATCTCGCACTCGACGGGCTCAACGCCGGCAAGGCTCTTCACGAACTCGCAGCCAGCCTCGTGCGCCTTGTGGATGTCGCCGGCAAAGGAGCCAATGACCTCGTGCTTGCCGTTGAGCACCACGTTGAGCACAAAGGCAAGGTGAGCCATCTCGGCGGCGGCAAACATGTCCTCGCTCACGTGGTTGTGGCACAGGTTGCCGGCACGCGAGTGGGAATCGTTCACAAACTGACCGTTGTGGTTGTACATGATGGTCTTGTAGCTGGCGATGCCAGGCAGGACGGACTTGCGGCTACCAGAGAAACCGGCAAAGAAGTGCGGCTCAATAAAGCCCTCGGCAAGCAGCAGATCGCAATCGGCCGCAATCTTGTTGATGATGCACTCGCCACCAGAAGGCAGGGTGCCGATCTTTTTCATCATGCTGTCGTCAGTCGCGACGTGCATAACGATTTCTTCGTTGGCAACGATCTCCTCGCCGTACTTGTTGACGAGCTCCTCGTGCGTCGACGGACGATGCATACCCGTAGCAACCAGAATGCGAACGCGCGCCTCAGGCGCAGCGGAATGGATGTGATGCAGCAGAATAGGCATCGTCACACGCGAGGGAACGGGACGCGTATGATCGGAGCTAATGATGACAATATCCTTCTTGCCAGCACAAAGCTCCTCGAGCGAAGGTGAGCCGTAAGGGTTGGCAAGCGACTCCTCCACCAGCTCTTCCTGCGATTTCGTGGTCTTAAACTCGTTTTGATGACCTTCCATCACACCCGCGAAGTTCTTATCCTCGAGTTCCAGATGCAACGTCTTGTGGTCAAACGGCAGTTCACATTCAAACAATGACGAGCGCCCTCTTCCTTTCAACTGACACACTAGATAAACCGTTGGAAGGATACGCCGCTCACCGAAAAACACCACCGTCTACCGACTCATTAACACAACGTTCATATTTGACCCACAACAAAACGGCCGCGATCCCAAAAAGGACCGCGGCCGCTACAGTCGTAAGTCAAGAAGCGCCACATGCATCTCAAACCCGATCGATAAGACGCGAGGCGCAAAGCGCACTTTAATCTCTTCAGCCCCAATCCCAGAAGACCGAGGACAAAGAGGCCCGACGGGTTTCCCTCTGAATGCATTCCGCAGCACGAAGCCCCTTCCAAACGCGCGAAGCGCACTATATTCCCTCAGCCAGTATTCCGCCGAAGACAGGACATCGCAGGGGCTGCCGTATGTTTACTTTCCGGCGCACTCCGCAGGACGCAAGAAGCCCTCGCCGCACGAAGTGCGCAGCGAGGGCTTCTTGCATGTCCGAGGACGCGCCGGAAAGTAAACATACGGCAGCCCCGGACAGCGACTACAGGGCTATCGATTACCCCGTGTTTTGCAATCCTGCCGAAACGCCGGTCACAGTCGAAAGAATCAGGCTCATGTACTCGGCCTTCTTCTCCTCGGCCATCTCGTCCTGGTTCATACGCACCTCGCGAAGGGCGCGGACCTGGGCGATGGATAGGGCGTCGACATAGGGGTTACGCACGCGGACGGCGCAGCCGAGCACGCGACGACGCTGCAGCGGCCACTCGTCACCGACGATAGCAAGGACCCACTTACGGGTGAGCTGCATCTCGGTAAAGACCTTCTCGGACAGATCCTGGCGATCGCCCAGGTGCAGATACATCTTGGCGATGCGCTGGTCGGTCTTGGCGATCGACATCTCGATGTTGTCGATAAAGGTGCGGAAGAACGGCCACTCCTGGTAGGCAGCCTTAAGCTGGTCCAGATCGCCAAACTGCTCGCAGGCGGTACCCAGGCCGTACCAGGCGGCCAGATTGATGCGCGCCTGGCTCCAGCTGAAGATCCACGGAATGGTACGCAGGTCGTCGAGCGACTTGGCACCCAAACCGCGCTTGGCGGGACGCGAGCCGATCGGCAGCAGACCGACCTCGGTCAGCGGCGTCACGGTCGAGAACCACGGTGTAAAGTCCTCGGTGTTCAGCAGGTCCAGATAGCGCTCGTGGCTTACGGCGTTGAGCTTCTCGGCCATATCCCAGAACTTCTGCGTGGTCTCGGTGTTGGTCTTCTCGACGCTCGGGGCCGACTGCAAAAGCGTTGCGGCGGCAACGGACTCAACATGGCGCTGAGCCAGCGTGCGGTTGCCGTAACGGGCAAAGATGACCTCGCCCTGCTCGGTGAGCTTAAAGAAGCAGTTGACCGAACCCTTGGGCTGCGCCAGCACGGCCTTGTTGGCCGGACCGCCGCCACGGCCCACGGCACCGCCGCGACCGTGCATGAGCACCAGGTCGATATCGTTCTTCTCGGCCCACTTGGCAATGCGCTCCTGCGCGGAGTGCAGCGCGAGCATGGCCGTGGTAGGACCGGCATCCTTGGAGGAGTCGGAATAGCCCAGCATGACCTCCATGCGGCGGTTGGTCTGGGCAAGGCGCTTCTGCACCACGGGCAGCGTAAGCATCTGGTCGAGCACGTCGACGCAGCCCTCGAGGTCCTCGAGCTGCTCGAACAGCGGGATCACGTCGAGCTCGGGGACATCCTCCTCGTGTGCGAAGGACAGGTGGGCAAGCTCAAAGACGTCGGCCACATGCTGGGCACTCTTGGTGAACGAAATGATGTAGCGGTGCGCCATCTTCTTGCCGTAACGCTTTTGGATGGAGCCGATAGCGCGGAAGGTGTCGATGACCTCGCGCGTCATGGGCTGCAGGTCGCCATGGATACCGTTCTCGTGGATATCCTTGAGGGCGCGGGCATGCACCACGGAGTGCTGACGGAACTCCATCTCGACCATATGGAAGCCGAAGGACTCGACCTGCCAGATGATGGTCTGGACCGGGCCGTAGGCGGCACGGACGGCACCGCAGGCAGCCAGCGAGCGCTGGACGACGCGCAGGTCATCCAGGAACTCATCGGCGCTGTGATACATGGTGTCGGTGATACGGCGCACGGTGGCGTTGAGTCGGTCTGCCATGACGAGCATGACGGCGCGATGCGGCTCGTGCTCGGAGATCAGCTCGGCGCGGGCCGTGTACCGAGGGCTCATCTCGACCTGATGGTTCCACAGGTTGATGAGTTCAGCAGAAGGCTTGCTGTAGGTGGCCTCGAGCGTGAGGTTCCGGCCGATGCGGCGGCACTTGTCCTCGAGCTTGAGCACCATATGGGTGAAGTACTTGGCGGCGACCTCACGGCTCACCTTGGCGGTGACGTTGGGGTTACCGTCGCGGTCGGAACCGATCCAGCTGCCGGGATGGAAGAACGCCGGGCACAGCGGCGGCACGGTACCGGCCTTGTCGCCCAGTACCCAGTCGTCAAAGCGACGATAGATGACGGGGATGACGTCGAACAGCGTGTTATCGAAGATGTCGATGATGGTATCGGCTTCCTCGACCGGCGTGGGCTTCTTGAGCGCGATGGGGCTCGTACGCACCAGGGCGTCGATCTCCTGCAGCATATGGCGCTCGTTCTCCACCAGGTCGGAGCCGCCCAGACGCGGACGCTCCTCCAGCAGATTGGAGATACGGCGAATCTTGCCCTCGACGGCCTTGCGACGGGCCTCGGTGGGATGCGCGGTAAAGACAGGGTGGAACTCGAGCTTGCCGAGCAGCTCGTTGGCGCCCTCGACACCCATCTCGTTTACCAACTGGTGATAGGCGACGGTGAGCTCGTTGGCGGGATCGACCTCGGTATCGGTCGATGCGCCGGCCTCGCGCTCGCGCAGCTGCGCCACACGGTAGTTCTCCTCCGACAGGTTTGCCAGGTGGAAGAAGCTCGTAAAGGCGCGAACGATGACCTGCTGCTTATCGAGCGGCAGGCTGTCGATCAAATCGACGACCTCACGGAATGCCACGGCGGTGGGCTCGTCGGCGGTGGGCACGCCCTGCTCGTCGACGGCCTCGTCGGCAGCGCGGGTACCGGGGTTGCCGGCATTGGCCACAATCTCGGCCGACAGGATCTTGTCGAACAGGTCCGCGATCTCAGGATCATACTCGCTAAGCACACGACGCTCCAGGCGCAGGAACAGCGCCAGATTGTCGCGCAGCTCCTCGGGGATCTCGATCCCGGCGAGACGCTCCCTGGACTCGGCATTCGAGCCGATTCGGTTAACGAGGCGGTTGACCACGGCAGCGACGCGCGCCGCGGCTTCGGGTACAGACTGGTTGCTTAGGTTCTCAGCCACGTTTCCTCCCATTCCTCCTTCTATGCACGTAACATGCGGTATTCATTATAGGCGCTTGCGAAATACTTTCGATACTGATTGCGCTTTACCACACAAAAGTATTTTCTGCATTGCAAGGGTTTTTGCTCTAAATGGTCGTATTTCTCGGTGGACGGCATACACAAACGGGGGCATTCCGCATAAATGCGAAACACCCCCGTAACAATCGCTCGCAATGGACGGGACACTCAAGCGGGTCCGCAGCTCAAAAAGATGCGCTACAGGCGCTCGCGAACCGCCTCGACCACGTTGGCCAGATCGACGAGAACCTCGTCATGGCTCTGCATGTCGCGTACCTTGACCTTGCCGGCGGCAAGCTCGTCGCCACCCAGGACCAGGATGAGCTTAGCGCCCACCTTGTCGGCCTGCTTAAACTGAGCCTTGAGCGAACGGCCCTGATAGTCTGCCTCGGTCACGATGCCCGCGGCGCGAAGCTCCTGCGTAATGACAAAGACGTTCTGGCGCAACTCCTTGCCGACATTGGCGACGTAGACGCACGGGGCCTCATCGGCACCCAGGTCGCTGCCAAAGGCCTGCAGGGCCAGCAGGGCGCGCTCAAAACCGACGGCGAAGCCGACGCCGGCCGTGGGCTTGCCGCCCTCGAGCTCGACCAAGCCGTCGTAGCGGCCGCCGCCACCGATGGAGCCGACGCCGGCACCGGGAGCCTCGACCTCAAAGACGGTGCGGGTGTAGTAGTCCAGACCACGCACCAGGGTGGGATCCTCGACATACTCGATACCGGCGGCATCCAGATAGCGCTTGACCTGCTCGTAGTGCTCGCGGCACTCGTCGCACAGGTTGTCGCCCATCAGCGGCGCGTCGGCCATGATCTCGCGGCAGTGGTCGTTCTTGCAGTCGAAGGCACGCAGCGGGTTGAGCTCGGCGCGCTCGCGGCACTCGTCACACATCTCGTCAGCGTGATCGAGGATAAACTGCTTGACCTGCTCGCGGTAAGCCGGACGGCACTGAGCGTCGCCCATCGAGTTAATGAGCAGACGGAGCTTGGAAAGATCGAAGCCCAGGCGCTTGTAGAACTCCATGAGCATGATGATGCACTCGGCGTCTGCCGCCGGATCGGGAGCGCCGAGCCACTCGATACCCACCTGATGGAACTGACGCAGGCGGCCCTTCTGGGGACGCTCGCCGCGGAACATGGCCTCGGCGTAGTACGCCTTAAACGGCGTGGAGCCCTGGGGCACCAGGTTGTTCTCCACGACTGCGCGCACCACACCGGCCGTGCCCTCGGGACGAAGCGCCAGGCGCTGCTTGGGCTTGAGTTTTGTGTCGGTGCCCTCGGTAAAGACGCGCTCCAGGTTGGCGCCGCTAAAGACGCGGAACATCTCCTTGCGCACGACGTCGGTCGACTGGCCGATGCCGTGGACAAAGACGTCCACCTGCTCGATCGCGGGCGTCTCGATGGGTTTAAAACCAAACGGCTCGAACACGCCGGCAGCGATCTGCTGCATCTTTTGCCAAGCGCGCATCTCGGCGCCGATAAGGTCGCGGGTTCCCTCCGCCTTCTGTGCCTGCATGGGCAAACACCTTTCTTTTGTATCGCGTCATAGGTAGTGGACATTATACGGCACAAAGCAGCAACGCGGCGGCGTGTCTGACCGAACGAGGGTATGGGGACTCGTTCGGCCAGACACGCCGCCGCGGTTTGTGATCCCTTTTCCTCCGTCCCCTTCGGATTACGTGATCCCTTGGGGACGGAGGAAAAGAGCTCATTTCGTAGACCCGTGGCTGCCCTGGAAACCGAATGACAGTACGGGCATCCATTCGGCTTCCAGGGCAGCCACGGGCAGAACAGGCAAACAGGAATAGGCGGCGACCCGCTACTCCCCCGCCACGCTTGCGCGCAGCTTGGCGGCGATGGGCTCGGATGCCAGCAGGAACACGAGCATGACCACGGAGCACGCCAGGCACACAATCCAGGTGCTCGCAAAGGAGCCCGTGGCATCGAACAGCACGCCCGAGACAATGGCGCCCACGGTGCCGCCGACCATCTCGAGCGAGGTAATGGTGCCCGTGACCTTACCCAGGTCGGCCATGCCAAACTGCTTGGACGCGGCGATGGTAGGCGTGATGGTGCCCATGCACGTTCCAACACCAAAGCTCACAGCGGCGACAATAGGACCGAGGTCCGTCGTCGGGAAACACAGCGCCACGCAGGCGATAATGCACGCAACGGAGCCAAGGATATTGCCAAAGCGCAGGCCAAAGCGGTCATAGATCGCACCGAGCGAAATCTTGGCAATAACGACGGTGACCATGTAGGCCGAAAGTACGGTACCCGCCCACATGGGATCGTGGCCGCCCGTGACAATCTTGGCACCGTTGACGGTAACACTCGTCATGTTGGTAACCTGGTTGGGCAGGATGGCGCCATTGACCAAGCCCATAAAGAGGAAGGCGACGACAAGCAGCCAAAATGCCGGGCTCTTCTTGATACGAGACCAGCCGACGCTAACCTCGGGCGCCGTGTGCTCGTCCTTGTCGCCAGCCGTCGAGACGGACGGATCGCCCGGGTTCTCGCCGAGCGGCTTCAGGCCGATCTCGGAAGGCTTGGTGCGGAAGGAATAGTCATGCAGTTAACGAAAATCGTGTAGCACGTGGCCATGATCACAAAGCTGGAGGCCACCACGAGCCAGCCGGGGAAGAACTTACGTTGCTGGGACATGGATTACTCCTTGTGGTCCGCAATGTATCCGAGAGCGACGGCGGCATAAGCCGCGGCGCCAAGGGGAAGCTCGGTATCGCTAAAGCGTGCCTTGGGATGATGCTGAGCAAAGTGCTCGTCCGTATCAGTCACGGCAGCGCCCACGGTAAAGTACGCACTCGGGATCTCGCTCGAGATCAACGCGAAGTCCTCGCTCGCCATGGCGTGGAACAGCGGCAGGAAGGCAGCCTTGGGCAGCACCGCGCCCACGTAGCCAAGCGACGCCTGGGTCATATCGCTGTCGAGCACGAGCGGCGGAACGTCCGAAAGCGTCTCGATGGCTGCCGGCGTACGATATGTTGCGGCAACGCCGTTGACGACCTCCGCGATACGCTCCTTGAGATGAGTCATGAGCTCGACATCGAAGCCGCGCAGCGTTCCCTCGAGCACACAGGTGTCGGGGATGACGTTGGCCGCCAAGCCGCCAGCGAACTTACCAACGGTAAGTGCGACTTCCTTGGCCGCTGGCACCTCGCGGGAGATAAGCTCCTGGAGCGCCAGGTGCACATGGACGCCGGCCGTGATGGGGTCGATGCAGATCTCGGGGCTCGAGCCATGGCCGCCCTTGCCCTGCAGCGTGATGCGGAAACCGTACACGCCCGAAAGCGCCGGGCTCCCATAGAGCACCAGGCCGAGCGGCGATTGGCTGTTGACGTGCATGGCAAAGGCAGCCTGGGGGCGCGGGTTCTGCAGCAAGCCATCGGCGATGGCAGCGCGGGCTCCCTCAAAGGTCTCCTCACCCGGCTGGAACAGCAGTTTGACGGTGGCATTGGCGTCGACAAGCTCGGCCTCGCGGGCCTTGAGCAAACGGGCCGCGCCGAGCAGCGCCGTCGCATGCATATCGTGGCCACAAGCGTGCATGCACCCGTTGGTGGAAGCGAAAGGCTCGCCCGATTCCTCGACAACGGGCAGGGCATCCATGTCGCCGCGAAGCATGATAACCGTACCGGTTTGCTCGTCCGCGCACGTACCATTGCCCTGAGCAGCCGCGGCCGCACCGGCACCGATCAGGCCAACAACACAGGAGCCGTCGACAAGCGTGGTATGGGGAATGTCCATCTCGTCCAGACGTGCCTGGATATAGGCAGACGTCTGCGGAAGATTGTTACCGAGCTCGGGCGTCTGATGGAGATCGTGGCGCCATGCGGCAAGCTCACCGGCAAATGCCTGGGCTTCTTTGACCAGACCATCGCCGATAGCGGTCTGCGCCGCTGCGGTAGCCTGAGGCGCTGGTTGCGGTTGAAGATCGGACAGAGCTGATGCCATAGATGCCCTCCAGTAACGTTTTTGCAGCACGCACTTTGACAGCGTAAAGTGCAAGGTACAACTGTAAGGGCATGACATAAAAAATGCCGCCCCGGGAGGGCGGCGCAACAAGTTGTTTACAAATGCGGGTGTGATTTTCGGCGCAAGAAATCGAAATGCGTCTCGCTCAAGATAATCGACAAAAAGATGAGCGCAAAGCCGGAAAGCAGGCGCGAGGTGAGCGCCTCCCCCATCAACAACACCGAGAACAGCACACCCGAGGGCGACTCCATCGAAAGAAGCAGCGAGCCCGTCGAGGCCGGGACGTGCGCCAGACCGACGTTTTGGACGAGCAGTGCCACGCACGTGCAGCCCACCGAGAGGAAGACCATCACGCCGATAAAACTCGGCGTCCACACGGACAGAGGCGCCTGAGTCTCGAATAGTAGCGACGTGATTAAGCTCAAAACGCCATTGCCCACAAACATCCAAAACGTGATGACGTTGATATCCATCTTGCGGCCATACTTGGCGGTCACCGCCATCTGGATAGCAAAGAAGACCGCGCCGCCCAGCGTGATGGCATCTCCAGCATTGAACTCGACGCTATCGAGTGCCACCAGGCCAATGCCCGCCAGGCACAGCAATGCAGCGCCCAAGTTGTAACGGGTAAGCCTTTCTCCGCTCAGGACATAGCTCGCAAACGGCACGAGGATGCAATAGGTACCCGTCAAAAACGCGCTCTTGCCCGCCGTGGTCTGTGCCAGGCCAATCGTCTGCAAACCGTACGCGCCCCACATAAGTGCGCCCATACCAAGCCCGACGATAAGGTTGCGAACATTAAAGTGTGCGATGATGCGTTTGCGGAAGATGGCGAACATAACCAGCGAAGCCGGGAGAAAGCGAACGTAGACCAGCTCGAACACCGGAATGGTGTCGAGTGCGTCCTTCATAGTGGTAAAGGAGTAGCCCCAGATAATCGCCACCGAAAGCAGTAGAACTTTCCAGAACAACGGCGAGCGTGCGCCGGCACCCCGGGGAATACCACCCGCGCCCAAATCCTCACGGGCTACAGGGCTATCGGGCATGTTTTCGATTTCGTTGGCAGCGTATTGGGCCATGGAACATCCTCGCGCTCAATCTGGGCGTGGTGTCCGCACGCGCGTGACCGCATGCCGCCTCATGGTCAAATAAAAACGGGGCGCACCGGACCCCCGGTACGCCCCGCTACTGTAGCAACAACCAAGTAACCCACGCAATTCACTACGCTAAAGCGTCGGTACAGAAAACCTCGATGTTCCGGCAACGTCAGCGAAAACGCCCCTAAGCGAGCAAGGTGACGTGAAATGGAAGGGCGCTGACCTTCTGGTCGCGCCCTTGAAATTGAACGTCAGATTGCCGCTTAGGGACGTTTGCAGCGTCGAGCCGTTACGCGGTTTGGTAAAACCGCGTAACTAAATAAGCTTCGTGCTTTCAAGCTTTTCGATGATCCAGTCGTTGGCTTTGATGACCGGGCGGCGGAAGACGACGCCAAGGGCCAGCGACGGAATCAGGTAACTCGCCAAGATACCCAACTCAATCCAGTACTCCATATGGTAGGCGCCGGCCATGGCGGCATGCATGGCGTTGATGCCGTGGGTAAACGGCAGGAACGGGTAGATCGCCTGGAACACGGGGCCGGTCATCTCGATGGGGAACGTGCCGCCCGAACCGCCGACCTGCATGACCAGCAACACGACGGCGAGTGCCTTACCGATATCGCCAAACGACACCGTAAGCGTGTAGACGATATTGGAGAACACGAGACTCGCGATCCAGCCCGCCAGCACAAATTGCAGCGGGTTGTCGCACTGGATGCCAAAGAACAGGATGTCGCCCGCGCACACGAGCGTTGCCTGCAGCAGCGCCAGACCGCCAAAGAACAGGTAACGGCCCAGGTAGATCTCGTGCAGGCGCACGGGGATAAGCTCGTTGATGAGCTCATCGTCAACCGACACCTTCATCATGGCCGCCAGTACAATCGAGCCGACCCAAAGCGACAGAATCGTGTAGAACGGTGCCATGGCCGAACCGTAGTTGCGGATCGGATAGACCGGTTTGCGGTCGAGCGCGACGGGACCGGAAAGCGACACGGCCAGACCCTCGGGATCGTTGCCGATCATTGTCTTGATCGTGGCCAGATCGTCCGACATAAGGGCACCGTCGAGGTCGTCCTTAAAGGCGCTGATCTTGTCCGACGCCTCGCCCAGCTGATCGGAAGCCTTGTTGACCAGCCTTGCGGCCTTAGAGAGACCCTTTGCCAGCGAACCAGATGCGTCGGTCAAGCCGTCTACGGCGCTATCCAGGTCGCCCGAGATGCTGTTCAGCGAATCCAAAACGCCCGAAATGGTCTTCTTGAGCTCCTTGGCCTTAACCGAGAACGTGGAATCGTAGTCGGACTTGGCGCCCGAGATACCAGCCTTGGCATCCGCGATTGCCTGATCGACCTCGGCACGCGACTTGTTAACTTCTGCCATGCCGTCAGAAAGGGACTTTGCGGTTGCCGTCAGGTCCTTGGCGTTATTGCGATACTCCACTGCGATTCTGCTCAGCGATGTTGCCACAGACTTGAGGCTGTCCTGGAGCTTTTCGTCAGTCAACTGATCGGCAAAGCTGCGGAGCTGGTCAGCAGTGGCGTCGATATCGTCGGCACGCGTGTTGAGCGCCGCCGCGGCATCGTTGAGCTGGGACACCGTAAGGTCCACATGTTGATTCGCGGCATCGAATGCCTTCGCAAGCTCGGCGGACACATTGTCAAACGAGCCCGCGCTTCCGTCAATCGCGGCGTTGATGGCGTCGTTGGCGTCCTTCAGCGCTTCCTTGGAATCGCTCATACCGCTCTTGGCATGCTCCATCAGCTGCTTAGTCGACTCATCGACCGTGCCCGTCTGCTTGAGCATACCGCCCGCCGACGTCAGCGAATCGGACGTGGAACTCAAAATGCCCGCCAGCGACGTCGCGCTGGCCTGAACGTCCTGCAGGTCCTGGACCGAATCGCCCAGCGTCGAGGACAGGTTGGCGATAAAGTTGCTCACTTGGTCGGTGCTCATGTAGTCGAGCAGGCTGGACACGGTTTTAAGACCGATGGTCGTGATGGTCTTGGTAAAGGTCTCGTTGACCTGACTCTGGACGGCGCTCGAACCCTTTTCAGTCACGATCTGTGCGATGGCGTTGGCCTTCTGGTTCTCATAGAACTCGATATCGGCGTGCTTCACCTCGGTCGAGAAAAGCGTCATCATGTCGGCGCTAAACGTTTTAGGGATAACGACGGCAGCGTAGTACGCGCCCGACTTAACGCCCTCAATCGCCTTATCGCGGTCGTTGAGGACGACCCAGTCGAAGTTCTCGTTGCCGCGCAGGGTGGCGGTTACGTTTTCGCCCACGTTGACCTCGACGGGAATCAGATCGCTCTCGTAACCCTCATCGGTGTTGACCACTGCAATCTTAAGGTTGCCGGTATTGCCGTAGGGATCCCAGCTTCCGGCGATGTTAAACCATGCATAGAGACATGGCACGATGATCAGGCCCATCACGACGACCATGCCGATCACGGAGCGAGACACGTTTTGGACATCGCGCTTAAACAGGTGCAGGATGTTTTTCATTTATGCCTCACCTCCTTTAGAGTGCTTGCCAAGCGGGGTGGTGTCCCCGTCGTTTCCGTTTACGTTGTCAGCGCCGTCGGCATCTTGAGCCTTACGATGCGCACCGATATGCGGCAGACGGCTCGTAGGCTGTTCGCCTCCCTTGGCGCCACGCTCGCTGGCGTTGAGACCAAACATGCGACGGGCGGCAGGGATCGCCGCCGTGTGCTCGCGCATCTCGCGGCGAAGGTCCTCGTCCGAAAGCGCCGAGATACGCATCTGGGTATTGAGGCTCGCACGGATGTATTCGATGTTGATGAGCCAGCCGCAGATGGCGATAACCGAAATGATCCAGATAACGAGCAGGATGATCTTGCCGTTATTGTCGATATCGAGCACCGTCGAAAGCACAAAGAGCAGAACCTGCACGCCTACCACGGCGGCAAAACCGCCCTTGATGTAGTACGGGTAGCGATGCTCAAACGCCACGGCATGATCGAGCAGCTCGCGACGGTACGAATCCGAATCGAGCATGACGCGCATGGCCGTGCGCAGCGAATAGCGCTGGCGCGGTAGGTCGTTGGACTCGCAGATCATTAGGCCCGTCGTGGAAAGCTGCTTATCAAAGAGCAGATTGAGGTTGAGCAGCAACGGGCGCAGCTGCAGACCGATAAAGAGCGCGATGGCAAGGAACACGCCCAGGACGCACAGGTTGAACAGGTAGTTGAACGAATACATGCCACCGACGGTCTCGCGCAGCAGGTTGATGCCATAAGTGAAGGGCAGCAGCGGATGCAGCCATTGGAAGAAGCCGGGCATCATCTCGATGGGATACATGCCCGACGAGCCGGGGATCTGCACAATGACGAGGATGACGCCAATGGCTTTACCGATATGCTTAAACGTGGTGGACAGCGCATAGATGATATTGACGTAGGTGAATGAAATCGCGATGCCGCCCAGCACGAACAGCAGCGGGTTAACGCACTGTACGCCAATGACCAAATCTCCCACCGTAACGATAATGGCCTGGAACGCGCCCAGGATCACCAGCAGCAGCCAGCGGCCAAAGTAGCCCTGACGCGCCGTAAAGCTACCGATGCCCTCGCGGTCGACCTCGAGTTTATAGATAGCGATGAGCACATAGCCGCCCACCCACAGCGCCAGATTGGTGTAGAAGGGCGCGATGCCCGAGCCAAAGCTCTTGACCGGATAGATTGACTTGGACGTCAGCTCAACCGGAGATGCCATGAAATCTGCCACGTCATTGACGTCGACGTCCATGAGGTCGGCTAACTCGCCCATAGACTCAGAGGTCTGCAGCGCCGCAATGTCATTGGCGGCGGTCGCGAGCTTGTCCTGAACCTTGGCAAGGGAGGCGTCGGTTTGGGATAGCGTGGTCTTTGCCTGCTTGAGCGTGGCGTCGAGCTGCGCTAGCGTGCCGCGCGCGCTCGCTATCGTGGGGGTCATACCCGACACAATGCCGGTCAAATCGCCCGAAACGGCGGCAAAGGAGTCAAGCGCGCTCGAAGCCTTCGGAAGTGCGTTCTGACCCAGATCGGTCTGAGCCTGACCGAGGTTAGCCGTACCGGTCTGAATTGCCGCGTTGAGTGCGTTGCTCGCGTTCGAGATTGCCGTAGCGTCGTTTGCCATGGCGCTCGACTGTGCAGAAAGGCCATCCTTGATGCTCTGCAGCTTCTGGTTTTGCTCGCGAAGCGAATCGATGGTCGATACAATGCGCGCGTCAATTTCCTCGGAACCTGTCGACGTGTCATTAACGAGAATCTCCAAGTGCCCGATAACGGCCTTATTGTGATCGATCGTCGCCTGGAGAGACTCGAGCGAGTTGTCGATGCGGGTGGTCGTAGATGTGACCGTACCCGTTAGCTTGCCAATCGCAGCGTTCGCGGAGGCTGACGTCTTGGTGAGTGCAAGGCTACCTTCCGAGAGTGCCTTGGAGAGCGAGGTGATAGAGTTGCCCGCCGTGGCGCGAGCCTCGCCCAGCAGGTCGTTGCCCTGGGAGATCGCCTGCGTTAGAGAGGGCGCCTGCCCCTGCAGGCCCGCCAGCGCAGCATCGGCCGAAGCAATCGAGCTGCTCGTCTTGTCGATGGCGGTGTTCATGTCGCCGATGGAATCGCGTACTTCGCCCAGGGTATCAGACGCCTCGGACACCGAGCCCGCCAGCGAATCCCGGGTCTGGTTCGCCTTGTCTTTAAGGTCGATGCCAGCATCTTTGGCAATGCCCGCGACGGTCTCGCCCACCGTGGAGACAAACTCCGAGTTGATCTGCTCCTCGATGGTATTGGCACCAGTGTCGGTGACCTTGGGCGCAATAGCGCTCTTCTTCTCGTTGACGTAATAGGTGAGCTTCGGCTGATGGTAATTGCCATCGAGCATCGAAACAAGATTGTCGGAGAAGTTCTTGGGGATTACGATGGCCGCATAGTACTCACCACTCTCGACGCCCTCTTTGGCATCGGCGGCCGAATCGACGAAGGTCCAGCCCAGCTGATCGTTCTCCTTGAGCTGATCGACGACCTGGTCGCCCGCGTTGAGCTCGCCCACCAAGTCATTCTGAGTGCCCTGATCGTTGTTGGCGATGGCAATCTTGATACCTTGGGTGTTTCCGTACGGATCCCAGTTTGCCACGATGTTGTACCAGGCATACAGCGAGGGGATAACGCACACGCCCAGGGTAACCACCAAGGCGACGGGGTTCACAAGCAGTCGCTTAATGTCGCGCTTGAATATCGCAAAGGAGACCTTTGCGTTGGATAGTTTGCTGCCGAGACTCACGCTTGGACCATCCATCCTGTCGTTGAATCGAATCGTACTATCGACAACCATTGTACGTAGGCGCTTTAGTGCCTCGCGGCACAATGGTGCTGAGTTTTGCGGGTAGCAATATACTACGAAGATGAGTTAGTGTACAGTTGTACAGTATCTTTAATTTCAGCAGGTCACAAAACCACAGCCCGCACAAATTAGCAATCCGAATAGTCATTGGGAACGTTCTTAAACGACTAGTCAAACAAGAACGTCCCCGATGACTACTTAGGGCCACGAAAGCGTCGCAGGTTGAGCATAAGTCAGCGAAAACGCCCCTGAGCGAGCAAGGTGACGTGAAAGAGGAGGGAAGCGTACTTTGGTACGCGACCGACGATTGAACGTCAGATTGCCGCTTAGGGGCGTTTGCAGCGTC